>DASYEV010000239.1:0-2227 GCA_036498835.1 Acidobacteriaceae bacterium
CGGGATAACGCTAAAGCCGATCGACCGCTTCTGGAGCAGCATCACTTACTTTAGCCAGAACGCGCTTGAGTTTGACGAGAGAACCCCGCGAGGCACGGTCCTTCATCCGTGACCATTCGCCAACACCCTCATTCACAAGTACTGCCACCAGCTTGTCAACCGAAACGTGGTCTTGCTCGGCGAGTTTTAACGCCCGCTGGTAAATGTCATCGGGAAGTTGGATGGTCTTCATGGCTTCTCCAGATAGTCTAGCGTTCGCTATGCGGTCATTTCTGTCAGCAGCCTGGCGCGACGCCGCAGCTTGATCACATAGAGCACGAAACAAACAAAGGCTGTGCACGGCACCAGCAAAGCGAGGATCCCCGCCGCGTAGTCGAACCAGGTGTTTCGATAGTCGCAGAACACTTCCCAAAAGGTTCGCAGGTGGAGGGCCAGTCCGTGGGTAGCGAGCGCGGCCTTGAGAGACTGCAGATCCGTAAACGTTTCAGTCTTCCCTGCCGCTATATTCAAGAGGAAGTATTTGTCTTCGGGCAGCAGATCTTGCTGCATGTGCTGTATGACATCGGAACAGATGGTCCCAGCAATCCAGTTTCCGTCCACTTGCAATCGCACAACGTCGAACACTGCGTCGCTCGCAGAATGGACGCTTCCTGAGTAGCCCTGACTTTTGGGGTTGTAGACGATTCCACGATTGGTGACATCGATCATGTCCATCATGTACCCGTTCGGCATGGGTGTGTACCAGCTATCTCCCAGGCCCGGATCGCGATGGAAGAACGTATCGTTCATGACCCAATAGCCTATAAACCAGACACCGAGGAACGCGACGCTCAGGAAAGGCAACAGAAGGCCGGCCGACTGCGCACGTTTGCGGCCCGGAGTCCCTTTCCTGACCAGCCAAAGGACGCTCAGCCAGAGAACCGCGGCGCAGACTGTCGCGAGAACCAGAAAGACGGTGGCATAGAGGAAAAGGACGACAGTGATACCCATCTCTGCTTACATCCGGGCCTTTCTGCCCTTACGCCGCTGCAGGCTCCGGATCTGATTCCGGCGGCAGTGGCGTAGCTTCCACGGCTTCATTCTTGCGAGTCATCACCATGACCAACGCACCGAAAATCACGCTTCCGAGCGCGGCCACCTGGGCATTGGACATCGTGTGCCCGAAGTACAGCTTGGGATTTACGCGCACAAACTCCACCAGGAAGCGGCCAATGCCGCTGAGCATCAGGTATTCACCGGTCAGGAAGCCAAGCGGCACCGGTTTGGAAGCACGCTTCCACAACCACCAGCCCAGCGCCAGGCCAAACAGCAGCTCATAGACCGGAGTCGGCTGCACCAATGCGTTGGCCGGGTACGGCAGCACCAGGGCGCGGTGGTATTCGTCCGCGCCGTTCATCATGTGGACGCCCCACGGCAGGGTGGTGTTCATGCCGTAGTCGCCGTCGCCCGAGGTCAGGCAGCCGATGCGGCCGACACCATAGCCGATCGCCGCTGCGGGCGCCGCCAGATCCAGCATGCGTGTCGCGGCTTTGCCTCCGGTCAGCCCGTTGGGCTTCACGGAGATGCCCTGAAGGACGAGAACGGCGATTGCGGCCAGCAGGCCACCAAACCAGGCAAAACCGCTCTGGAACCAGTGCAGGAAGTTCATCAGCACGTCAACCGGGTGTTTCGCGCCGGGTTCGACGATCATCTGCCACGCGAGAGCCAGTTCGTGGGTGTTCTGCAGCTCATGCCATACCTTGGCGCCCACGATGCCGGCCAGAGTGGCCAAGGCGACGATGGTCAGTGCGTCGGCGTCCACGCCGTTGCGCTTGAAGTTCCGGTGCAACACCCAGATGGCGCACACCGCGGCCAGCCAGAGCATAAGGCCGAAGGTGCCGACGTGAAACGAGCCAAAGTTGAGAAAGGGATACATCGGCTTTCAGTATATCGGCTGAGGATGTATGCCCTTCGGCCAGAACCGCGGCCGAAGGGCCGGTAACAGGCTGCGGACCAGTTTTCCTCAGCATGCTTCGCGCTACCCTACGCCCATGCCGACAAATCTGCCGGAGTACGTCTCTCCTGCCTCCATGGAAGTTCTTTACAGCCGCGATCAAATCGCGGAGCGCGTTCGCGCAATTGGAAAACAGATCTCCGAAGAATATGCCGGACAAGCGATCGTATTGATCGGCGTGCTCAAGGGCGCGGCTATCTTTCTCGCCGATCTCGCACGTTCCATCGAGGTCGA
>DASYEV010000240.1:0-79939 GCA_036498835.1 Acidobacteriaceae bacterium
ACTCTACCTTCTCCTGAGCCGACGGTGCGTCAGGTCCGTTTGGACGTGCTTCCGTCCGACCTCATTGAAGCGGTGGAACTCAACAAAACGCTTTCCGCAAACCAGGACGCAAACGGCATTGGCGGATCAGTGAATCTGCGCACCAAGGAAGCCGGTGAAGTGCCGACGGCCAATGTCTACAGCGATGGCGGCTATACCAACATCGAAAACGGCCGCGCCAACTATGACTTCGGCGGAACCATAGGCAAACGCTTTGGCAAGGACAAGCGCTTCGGCGTTCTGTTCAACAGCGCGTATGACTACAACGGCCGCGGCATCGACAACATTCAGCCGTCGCTCGATCCGCGCTCCACCTTCGCCGCGCCCTTCTACGACAACGACACCATTCGCGAGTATCGCTACTACCGCTATCGTTACGGCTTTGCCGGCAGCGCCGACTACCGTTTCAGTGATGCGGCCAGCATCTATGCGCACGGCATTTTCTCCGACTTCAAGGACTGGGGCGATAAGTGGTACTACTCACCGGTCTCCACCAAGATCAGCGCCACCGGCGCTCTTCCCGATCCCAATGCAGCTTCTTCGGCGCCGAAGTTCTACACGTCCAGCAAGCGTCCCAATGCATCCGTTGGCAGCTTGATCCTTGGTGGCCGCGACTACCAGAAAGACTACTGGCTGACATGGCAGGTGTCTGCTTCGCGATCGTACGAGGTCAGCTCCGCAGGTAACCCGAAGGCGGACTTCGCGTGGATCGGGCCATCCGTTTTCTGCAACTATGCGCCTTCGCAGCAGGGCGATCCCAACCGTCCGCACTTTGGTCAGTGCGACGGACCCAACTCGCCGCTGCAGAACTCCAACAACTGGATCTTTGCCGACATCACAACGTCCACGGGTCTTACGGCGCAGATGGATCTTACGGCGTCTCTTTCCGCGGCCAAGAACTACAGCCTCGGCAACCACTTTGGTGTGATGGAAGCCGGATTCAAATTCGCCAACGCGCACAAATATCAGGACGCGACGGAAGTTATCTACGACGGCTGGTCGACCAAGGCTGGTTCAACGACGCCCACGATGGCGCAATTGCAGAGCAACTTCGTCAGCACCAACTACTATGACAACTCCTACTTCGGCGGCCACTTCGCTCCGGTCTCCGACTTCAATCTCGTTCAGGCGTACACGTTGGCGAACTACGGCGGCTTTGTCGACGGCATCAAGACCGCCGCGGCGACCTATCCCAACATCTTTCACACCATCGAGCAGATTCCAGCCGGCTACATCATGAACAGCATCGACTTCGGCCGGCTGCATGTGCAGACAGGCGTCCGCATCGAAGCCACCAACCTCGACGCCTTCGGCTACAACGTCAACCTCTATAAGGCCAACGACGCGCATTGCGGGCCTTCGCCGAACACCGGCTGCGGTACGCCCGTTGCGATCGAGCAGAAACCCTCGTACATCGATCTGTTGCCGAGCTTGCAGTTCCGCTACAAACTCACGACCGACTCCGCGCTGCGCGCCACCTACGCTCGCGGTATCGCGCGGCCTGACGCCTATCAGCTTGTGCCGTACATCACAGAGGACAACTCGGCGAGCCCCATCGCAGTGAGCGTCGGCAATCCCAACCTGCGTCCCGAACATGCCAACAACTACGACTTGCTGTACGAAAACTTCCTGCGTCCATTGGGCATGATTCAGGCCGGCGTCTTCTTCAAGCAGCTCACTGCACCGCAATTGCTCACCACGCTTCCCGGCGGTCTGAACCTCGCGAGTTTCCCGGCGGGCTACTTTCCGCCTGCTCTGCAGGCCGCCATCCAGCAGTATCCGGGCGACGCCATCACGCAGTATGTGAACGGACAGAATGCCTGGCTCTATGGGTTTGAGGTCAGCTACCAGCAGCACATGAGCTACCTGCCCGGTCTATTGCGCGGCCTGGGCGTTTCAGCGAACTACAGCTACACCAATTCGAAGGAGAAGGGTGTGCCTCTGCGTGTCGATCGGCCCAAGCTGATCGATCAGGCAGCCAACACCTTCAACCTGAGCCCCACGTATGACACCAAGCGACTCTCCATGCGCGTTGGTCTTGCCTACAACGGTTCGAGCCTCTTCTCGTACAGCTATGTTTCGCCCACGCTGGTCGGGGGAGCCGATCCCAGCGGACTTGGTCCTACCGGACCTTCCGGTGATGTCTACACGCTGCCCCACTTCCAGGTCGATGCCCAGGGTACCTATCGCATCTACCGCGGCCTTAATGCTGTTGTATCGGGGCTCAACCTCAACAACGAAGTCTTTGGCTACTACACAGGTAGCCCGATCTTCGTCAATCAGCGTGAGTTCTATAAACCGACGTTCTCCTTCGGTCTGCGCTATAACCTGCAGCACAACCGTTAGCAGACCATTCGGCAGGCCGGTCAGCTTCTTCCGTCCTGCCGAAGCTTTTCGCGCGTGGGCACCGTCGCAAGCATGGGGCCCGCTGCACGAACAAACCGTCACGCCTTAGATCAAAAGCTTGCAGGGAAGGGAATCACTTGAACGGAAAACGTCCGCTACTCCAACTTTGTCTTCTCTTTCTGCTGGTGGTCGGCGCGTTGGCGCAGGCGCCAGCGAGGAAGTCGACCAAAGAGGATGCGGACCTGCAGTTCGTTATTTATCTCAGCCGCCATGGCGTCCGTTCGCCCACGGGTAAAGCTCCGCAGTACAACATCTATTCCTCCGCGTCATGGCCCATCTGGGATGTTCCTCCCGGCTATCTCACCGCCCATGGCGCGCAGTTGATGGAACTCTTTGGCGCCTGGGACCGCGCAGAGCTAGCGGCGAAGGGTTTGCTCCACGAGCGCGGTTGCGAGGATGCCGCGCACGTAACGGTCTATGCCGACTCCGACCAGCGCACCCAGGAAACAGGGAAAGCGCTGGCCAAAGGTTTGTTGCCGGGTTGCGACATCCATGTGCAGTTCCTCCCCGAAGGCACGAACGATCCGCTGTTTCATTCCCTCCCCGATCCTGCGGACGTTGCGGCCCGCCAGGTCGCTGTCGCGGCCCTGGCGGGCCGTATTGGAGGAGATCCAGCCAACCTCGTTACGGTGAACCATGACGGCCTCGCGGAGTTGGACCACATCCTCGCTAGCTGTGGAACCCCGGTGAACACGAAGCGCACATCGCTCTTCGATATCCCTTCCACGATCTCAGCGGGTAGTGGCGATCATCTCGCCGAATACAAAGGGCCGCTGAGTGTGGCCTCCACGCTTTCCGAAAATCTTCTGCTGGAATACACCGAAGGCAAGCAGGATGTTGGCTGGGGCTGCGTCGATGGCGCTCGACTGCGCAGCCTCATCAATCTTCATACCTCGGCTGTAGAGGTCACGCAGAGAACACCCGCCATCGCTCGCGCCCAGGCTTCCAACCTGCTCGATCACATCACGCGCGCACTGGAGCAGTCTGTTACGCAGAAGTCGATTGCCGGAGCGATTGCCCGGCCCTCCGACCATGTGCTGTTTCTTGTAGGCCATGACACGAACCTTGAAAATATTGCCGGCCTGTTGCACCTGGACTGGATTGCGGATGGACGCCGCGACGATACGCCGCCGGGGAGTGCTCTCGTGTTTGAGTTGTGGAAAGAACGCAAGACGGGAAGCTTCTCCGTAAAGACCTACTTCACCGCGCAGACCCTGGAACAGATGCGCGCGGCCACTCCGTTGTCACCCGCGAATCCGCCTTCGCGGGTATCTGTCTTCCTTCCCGGCTGCAGCAGGCAGGATGGTTCCTGCACGTGGTCCGCGTTCCAATCGACGTTGAACGATGCAAGGACTCGTTGAAGGGCGGATGCGGGTTCGCTTGAAGCTCTCCATCAGGCGGACCGGGCCGGTAGTTGAAATAATCGGGTTGTTGATCGGTCGCCAAGTGGTCACCAACGTGGATAGGAGCACTTCATCAAGCGCCAACGGCGCGGCATATACCAGCATGGGGTGAAACCCCATGAAATGGGTGGTTCCAGAAGGAAAGGGCTGAAGGCCTGACATATAAACGGCCTATGAAGCCTAGGCTATTGCCCGCCAACTTCAAGCCGCAAGAAACATACACTTTCGGCGAGACGGGCGAGAGCATATGTCGGGCCTTCAGCCCCTTGAGATTCTGATTGGCCAACCATGGGGCTTCACCACCCCAGTGAGCAAAGAACGCTCACCGGGGTCCCCGTTCCGCCCCATGCTGGTATATGCCGCGCCGTTGGCGCTGTTCTATTCCGCCACGTGCGGTCGGGACGGAAGCTTGGCCCTGGAAAAGCATCGCCACACATTGTTTCTTATCGGCCAGAAGAGGCTTCGCACTGGACCTCTTCAGCGTTGAATGCTGACCGACGTCTCCAGCAAAGGCGGAGCATCTTTCCCATCCGACGCTCTCTCGACTCGAAAGAACGAGGGTCCGGCTTGCAGATTGGCAGCGGGGCAGACAAACTCAATCACCTGGCTTTGCCCATGCATCTCGCCCGGAACACCCGCCGCATGGCATTGCGGAGTCCCAGTCTCTGTGACCACCTCGAGCTCATAGCGTTCAGAGGAAATGGCCTGCGTCGTGGGGAGCCATTGCACGCGTAGCTCCGTTGTGCCGGCCGCAAGCGAAACGCCGAGGCCCGACTGCGAGCGGGTCGTTCCGGAGAGCAGGAGGACGACGCTATGGGCGTTGGAGGCAGTCTGCGCCGTGATCGATGACGCGGTGCTCGGTGTTTCCTGCACTCCTGCATGTCCGCCCCAATGGCGGACCAGTGTTGCCGACACAACCGCGATAAGCGCACAGGCAGCGATGGCCCATGCCGGGCGGTTGTGCCACAGACTCCTGGCACTTGCCGCAGCGATAGGCGATGCGGCTGCAGCTCTCCTGACTTCGTGCGAAGACTCACCGGACGATCTCTCTCCCTGAGACTGGAGCCCCTGGGTGTGCCAGACTCGAGCGCGCACTCCCAACTCAACACGTGACCGGTCCGTGTCGCTTAACTCTTTCGCGACATAGGCATCTACCAGGTCGTATTCCGTTTCCCGGAAAAGAGCCTCATAATCGGCATCCGTAAGGAGGCGTTCGTCGATGACTTCGCGCTCGGGTTCGGTGAGTTCATTCGAGAGATATCTCAGCACGGTCTCGCGTAATGGCTGGTTGCTTTCCACTCTTCTTCAGACTTCCTTCGTTTTGTGTGTGTAAGAACAGCGATGTATCACTGCAGATTTCTTTCCAGTTTGGTTCGCACGCAGTCTTCCAGGTCCTGGCGGATGCGCAGGGCGCGGTTGCGAAGCGCGTTGAGTGATATATCAAACTCGCCTGCCAGCTCTTTGCGGGCATCGATCTGGTTGCGGGCTTCAGTAGAGTAGTAGCGCTGAATCAGGTCGCGTTGCGATGCCGGCAGCCGGCTCATGCATTCTTCGAGGAAGCCGGCGGCCACTTCGGTCTGTCTTTGTTCTTCGAGCTGCTGCGGGAGTTCGGCAGCCTGGTTCTGCAGCGAGGTCGCGAGCCTCGCATCCGCCTTCTGGCGGCGCCACTGTTCGCGGAGCATCAGGCGTGCAATGCCCGCTGCAAATTTCTCAGGGTGCCTGACGGCCTCGGCCTCGTTGCCTCCGTCGATCGCTCGCCGCGCCAGGCGGTCCATGACCTCATCGGCAAGCGCGTCAGGATCATCGGCATGGTTCCACTCAAAGAAGCGGCCAAGCCGGTCGCGGAGTGCGGCATAACGCTCCGCTGCTTCGACGCGGTCGGGATGCAATGCCGCCAGAAGCGCTTCGAAACCATCGCGGTCCAGCGTGGCGCGCGCGCGCGGCGTCCTGGCCTGCGTCTGCGGCCTTGTGGCGTCGCCGGATACTATCGCGTCGTCCAACGTCCCTCCATCACGAACCCTGCCCAATAGTATGGAGCCGAGAAGCGTGAATCCGCTCGCATCGCCCTTTGTGCTTGCCGCAAAGCCTGGGCCGGGGGAAGCTTCTGGGTCAGCAAACCCTGATAAAAGTGGCTCATCAGGGCTTCCATGCCGGCGTCGTCGACGGACCAGAGCGTGGCGCCCACCTCACCCGCCCCTGATATCAGAAAGGCCCGCATCAGGCTGTTGAGGCCTTCCCCTGGAATGGTCTCGCCCAGCGCGGTACCGCATCCGCTAAGGATCACGAGCGGTGGCGCCACGTGATCCTGGTAGATATCGCGGAGCCACAGAACGCCGTCACGGCGCTTCCCGTCAGGGCCCAGCATCGAGAGCAGGATGCCGGAAACGTTCCGTCCGGCGGGTTGCGCAACCGCATGCACGGCGAAATGAGCGACCGCATACTTCGACCAATCCAGTTTGCGGACGTTGGCAGGCGACGCTTCAAACCCGGTGAACAGCACGGTGCGGTCTTTTCCCGCCATGGACTGGATCGCAAGAGCTTCATTGCGTGATTCCGAAAGCCGCGGGAGATGGCCAAAGTCCAGGGCAGACATACGCGCCGGAGTTCCTGTATTCGCTGTGGGCAGAGGGACAGCAGGTGGGAGTTTGAGGCGGGGGTCGGCAAGGTTGTAGACCGGATCGGCGAAAACCGCCAGGCGTGTTGCGCTGGCTGCTGGGGGTGTTGCCGGCCGCGTCAGCAGAAACGATGCGGAGGGTTCACGAAGCAACTCGAAGCGTTCGCCAAGAAAATCAGAGGCGCCGTTCTGCGCGTGCGCCACTTCGAGAGCAGCGAATGGCAATTGCTGCAAAGGGCCATCGGCAACCAGCATCAGCCGCCGGATCGACTGCAGGGCATTCTGGATTGTTGAAGGCAGCAGGACAGCAGCGAGTTGGTGCTGAAGCCTCGCCGCAAGTTCATCCGCCCGCGCGATGCGTGCATCCCGCGTGGAGAGAGTTTCCCCTGCAGGCGTTTCCCCGCGTGCCAGCAGAGCTCTGCGGTAGGTGGCGACAAGCTGGGAGAGATTTTCTTTCGCGGACACGGTGTACCCGGCACATCTGCCATCGCTGGTGAGCAGCCAGACGTACGTCCCGCCGGCTCCACTCCAGTACTCCAGGAGTGCCTCGCCCTTGCGAAGACTGGCAGCGAATTTCGCCGGTGTGATCGCCGCGCCCATCACTGCGGCGGGTTGAGAAGCGCGCAGGCGGGACTCCAGTTCATCCGCGGCCAGCAGGGCACGGTGAAGGTCGGCGCTGAGTTTGGCGGCTTCCTGCAACTCGGTTTGGGATGTACCTGCCTGAGCCAGACGCGTTTCAAGATCGCGGATCTGAACATCGAGCGCCGTAAGGCGTACATCCAGCGCCGAAGCGGCGCTGTTTCTGCGGCCGGGCGGCACTTCGGTGGAGAACTCATCCAGCAGGCTGCGAGCCCTGGCTCGCTCGGCAACCGCCCATGCCCTGGCGGCGTAGCCGTGTCCAGGCTCCTTGCGATCGGTGTCCATCAACAGCGCGATGGCTTGATCGAATGTTGCGCGCTGCATGGTGAAGTAGCGGGTGCGCAGACCTCCGCGCGCGAAGCTCGCACGGCCGTTTTCGATGATTTCCATGGCGGCATCCAGATGCTGGAGCGCCTCTGCCGTTTTTCCTGAAAGGGCCTCGACGCGGGCCATATTTCCGTCAGCTTCAGCCATGCCCGCCTGATCGGGAATGGAGGCAAACAGGGTTTCTGCTTCGACGTACTCCTTCTCAGCGTCGCCGGCCTGATTCTGCAGAGCGGCCAGATCGCCAAGCGTGGAATGGGCTTCGGCAGCTTCGGCGGTTTGATGGATGCTGGAGGCCAGTTCGATGGCTTCCATTAATAGAGGTATGGCTTCCTCCGGCTTGCCCATCGCAACTTGAGCGCGGGCGAGACCAAGGAGAAGTCCACTCTGGGGACGCAGCAGCTTCAACTCGCGTGAACGCGTGAGTCCCTGTTCGAAATCCGCGTAGGCGGCCTGCGCGTTGCCGTGGCGCAATTCGAGTTTGCCGGCTTCTTCCAGGGCGTCGAGCTCATCAAGACCGCTGGAGGTATGTTTGGCGATATCGGCGGCGCGGCGAAAGTCTTCACCTGCGTGATCGCCTTCTCCCAGCGCTTCGTGCAGCCGGCCCAGCGATGCCCAGGCTTCACCCTGCATGGGATTGTAGGCCGATGGCAGCTTCACTTCGACAGCTTCGGCGAAGGCATCCAGCGCCGATTGATATTGCCCGCGGTCCTCGTGGATCGCTCCCATGTCGGCAAGCATTTCTACGACTCCGAAGTCGTCATGGAGTTGGCGTGCAATGTCCAGAGCTTTCTGGTCGGTCGCGGCGGCTTCATCCAGGCGGCCCAGGCTCATCTGCGCGGTCCCGAGATTCTCGAGCACGACGCCTTGCCAAAAGAGGTTGCCGGTTTTGCGATAAAGCGTCAGCGCGCGTTCTGAGGCGTCGCGGCTCGCTTCGAAATCCGCGGTAAGCAGTAGAGCGCCCCCCAGCGTCTTCCATGCCATGGCCTGCACATCCGGTGCGGAGTCCGTGCCGCCCACCGCGACGGCCTGCTTTTCGAAATCGACGGCTTGTGCGTATCCCTTTCCGTCCAAGGTGAGCGAGCGCCCGGCGGACATGAGTGCGCGTTGCAGTAGGACCGGATCATGGAGTTGCCGCGCATCGTCCGCGGCCTGCTTGTAGGCGGCCAAGGTCTCGGCGGTGCCGGTGTGAGCGCGGCGTAAGCGCTCTCCTTTATTAAAGGCTGCCAGAGCGTGGGCATAGAGCAGCTTTTCCGGGGCCGGATCGGAGCTGGTCAGCGAGAGTGTTGCCGGAACCGGAGCGGTGTCGGAGCGGGAGTTGGTCAGCGCCGTGACCTGCAGGTTCACGGTGGAGGCAGCACCCGGAAGTATTGGGACGATGACAAACGACTCGCCACTATCCGAGATGATCGGATCGGGCGTGGGTGCGTCCTTCGCCGCCTGGGGCAGCACCCGCAGATACGTTCCCCTGACGCCGCCATCGGCGAGAGTAATCCGGATTTCGCTGTATCGCCTCGCATCGACGGCCGCGTGCACTACGGTGTACTTCCGCGGCTGCAGGCTCAGATTTAAGGCTGGGCCTGACTGCAGGGAAACTTCAGGAAGAGGGCTTGCCGCGGAGGCCTGGCCGCTGCTCGTTCCAGGAAATATCAGGAAAGGCAGGCTGAGCGCGAACGACAAGAACCGGATTGCCGGGGGCCGCGTAGGCGAGTTTGAAGTTGGAAAAATTTCAGCGCGACCGGGCGTATTGCCCGGATACAAATTCCGCAGCAGCCCGCGTACATGCCGCGAAATCGTGTTCGGCCGGAAAACCATGGTGGACGGCTCGGTCGCAAAGAGAGCTGTACGACCTCACTCTTACGCATTCCCTTCGGGTTTGCAAATGTTTTTCCCAAAACCTGCGTGATGTTTTGTGATTTTCCGTCACTCCGGGGCATAGAAGCATTTTTTCTTCCTCGCGGAACCCGGCCCGTGGCCGAAGCTTCGCTGGAAAGTGTGCCGTTTCGTGTTTGGGGGATCCTTGCGGGCTCGCTCGAAATCCGTGACTCATTGCCGAACCTGGGCGCTGCCGTATGTTGCCTCCTGCCTGTTATTCGGCCTGCTGACGTTGCTGAGCGGATGCGGCGGAGGCTACCCCAAGGTCGATGTCACGATCAGCGGAGTCACCGCACAGCCGATCGTGCAGCCCGGCGCATTGGCCCAAATCGTTTTCAGCCCCAACGCTGGTCTTGCCGGCAGCATCGATCTTTCGTCGACTACGATCACCTTTACCCCTTCCAGTGGAAGCACGGTGACGGCAACGGCGACCGCGCAGAACGTATCCACAGGAAATCTAATTTCTCTAAGCTTTACCGTTCCCTCCGTCTCGTTGACGAGTCCGGCGACCTTCCAGGTTTCCGTGAATGGCCAGACGACCAAATCGCAGCCGTTCTCTTCTGCCGCTTCCTTCCCCGTTACGATTTATCCCGGCGCATCGATCGCCGCGGTGACGCCCTCTTCCGGCGCCCAGGGGCAGACTGTTTCGGTTACGTTGACGGGGCAGAACACCAACTTCCTTCAGGGGCAAACACAGGCGACATTCGGCGCGGGGATTGCGGTAAACGGCGCCGGAGCGGGATTCCCCGCGCTCATCACGGTGAACAGCGCCACTTCGGCGACGGCCAGTCTGGTTATCGCTGCCGGGGCAACGGTCGGTGCGCGGGATGTGTCTGTCACCACCCAGACTCAAACCGCGACGCTGAAGTCCGGTTTCACGGTGAATGCGGCGTTGTTGCCGCTCGTACCGAACGCCGGCGGACCGTATACGGGCTATAGCGGACGCACGGTGCAGTTCGACGCTTCGAAGTCGTCCGACCCGAATGGCGGCACGCAGACCTATGCCTGGAATTTCGGCGATGGCTCAACCGGCGCTGGAGTTCAGCCTACCCACACCTATAGCAAAGCGGGGACATTTACCGTTCAGCTCACGCTGAGTGATTCGCTGGGTGGTAATGCCACGGCCAACACAACGGCAACGGTCACGACGCTCAGCAACCCGGTTGCGGCTGCCGGTGGTCCCTATACCGGAACGACAAGCCAGGCTGTCTCCTTCGATGGCAGCGCCTCCAGCGATCCGAACAGCAGCACGCTGACCTATGCGTGGAGTTTTGGCGACGGAGGTACGGGGACGGGCGCGAAGGTTACGCATACCTATACGGCGTCGGGAACCTACACCGCCACGCTGACCATAACCGACACATTTAACCTCTCCGCCACCGCGACCGCCACAGTCACGGTCAGCAATGCCGTGCAGGCGCCGGTCGCGAATGCCGGCGGACCCTACACGGGGACAGTGGGAACATCGCTGACATTGGACGGTTCTGCTTCGAGCGATCCGCAAGGCCAGACGTTGACGTATGCGTGGGACTTCGGCGACGGCACAGTCGGTGCGAGTGTACGACCCACGCATACCTATTCCACCGCCGGCGCTTACACCGTTCATCTGACCGTCACCAACACGTCGAATCTGTCCGCATCGGCGACCGCAACCGCGACGATCGCAAAAACCGTTGCGCCGCCGGTCGCAAACGCTGGGGGACCCTACACGGGCACGACCGGATCATCGCTGACATTGGACGGCTCTGCTTCGAGCGATCCCCAGGGCCAGACATTGACGTATGCATGGGATTTTGGCGACAGCTCAACAGGCACTGGCGTGCGGCCCGCACATACCTATGCCGCATCGGGCACCTACACCGTTCATCTGACGGTAACGAACACCTCGAATCTCTCCGCGTCTGCGACCGCAACTGTAACCGTTGCAAACGCCATTGCTCCACCGGTAGCGAACGCCGGCGGTCCTTATACGGGAACCGCGGGAACGGCGCTGGCATTGGACGGCTCGGCTTCGACTGATCCGCAAGGTCAGACGCTGACCTACGCCTGGGCCTTCGGCGATGGTTCGACTGGGGCCGGCGCGAAGCCCACGCATACCTATGCAACCGCCGGAACCTATACCGCGACCCTCACGGTTACCAACACATCGAACCTTTCCGCGACGGCGAATGCGACCGTCACGATCAACCCGCAAGGCAGTCTGACCGCGAATCCCGGCGGACCGTACACCGGAACCGTTTCGCAGGCCGTCACGTTCAACGGTTCGGTCTCTTCCGATCCGAAGGGAGAAACACTCACCTACGCCTGGGACTTCGGTGACGGTAATACCGCGGCCGGCGTTTCTCCTTCCCATGTGTACACCGCGGCTGGCACTTTCAACGTGACGCTGACGGTAACCAATACCGATAACGCCACGGCCTCCGCGACCACAACCGCCACAGTCGCCGATGTGCTGATCGCCGTTCTGAACGGACCGTACACAGGCAATGTGAATCAGCAGATCGGCTTCGATGGCGGAAAATCCACGGCTCCTGGAACAGACCCGTTGACGTATGCATGGACGTTCGGCGACGGCGGGACCGCGACCGGCGTTCAGGCAACCCATGCCTATTCCGCGGGAGGCGCGTTCACCGTAAAACTCACGGTGACCGATAGCACGACCGCTGCCACGGCCTCCGCGACGGCACTCGCCAACATCACGTCACCGCCGGTCGTCTTGTTCACCTCGCCCGCGCAGGGCGCATTACTGAATACCACCACGGCCGCTGTAACCGGTACTGCCGACAATTCCGTGCAGTCGGTAACGGTGAATGGCGTGACCGCGTCGCTGAGCGGTGGCGTGTTTAGCGCGACCGTGCCGGTGCGAGAAGGCGTGAACATCCTTACGGCTACCGGACTCGATGCAAGTGGGAATCCCGGGACCGCGGCAACCAGCGTTACGGTTGATCTCACGCCGCCGATCCTTTCCGTTCTCCAGCCAACTGAAGGTTCGACTGTTACGACACAGCAGATATCCATTGCCGGGATGGTGACGGATCAGGTGACAGGCACCGTCAGCGCGGGCGATGTCACGGTAACGGTCAACGGTCAGGCTGCAACGGTATCCAACCGCAGTTTCATGTTGAGCGATGTCCTGCTGGTGCCAGGTGCGAACACCTTGCAACTGGCCGCCACCGACAAAGCCGGCAATTCCGTGCAGAGCACACTCCACGTGAACTACGCTAACGCGGCCGCGCAGCAGCGCATCGTCGCGCTTGGCGGAGATGCCCAGTCCGGACAGATCGGCTCTGTACTGCCGCAGCCTCTTGTCGTTCAGCTTGTTTCCGGGACCGGCAGTCCCATCCCCAACCGCGCGGTGACCTTCACCGTGACGGCAAGCGATGGCACGATCGAAAGCCTTCCGCTCCAGAACCAGATGCTCTCGCTGGTGACAGACGCACAGGGCAAGGCAAGCGTGCTCTTCCAATTGGGTTCGCGTGCGGGTGTCGGTATCAACCAGGTCACGGTGAACTCACCGGGCTTTGTGGGTAACACGGTGTTCAGTGAAACCACCACGCCGGGTGCACCGGCATTCATCCACGAGTTCCTTGGTAACAATCAGCGCGGCATTCTTGGCCAGCCGCTGGCGCAGGCGTTCCAGACCATCGTGCAGGACAGCGGAGGCGATCCGATCCCGAATGTGCCTGTCGTCTTCACGGTGACGTCTGGCGACGGTCTGTTCGCGGGTCAAACCTCGACGACCGTCATGACAAACAATGACGGCCGTGCGATGGCTACGCTGACACTCGGTCAGCAGGAAGGCGTGAACAACAACACGGTTACCGCGGATTTCAGTGGCGATCCCAACAGCGCTGTGACCTTCTATGCGTCGAGCTATTCTTCCGGCGCGGTTGCCGACACCTCGGTGAGCGGCGTGGTGATGGACAATGCCGGGAACCCGGTACCGAACGCCACAGTTCGTCTTTCGAATACAGCGCTCAGCACTGTGACCGACACCAACGGACACTTCGCTATTTCTAGCGCTCCGGTGGGGACGGTGACGTTGCTGGTGGATGGTTCGACTACGACGCTTGCGGAAACACTGCCGTCGCTTTCCTTCCTGCTGCAGGACCTGCCGGGGCAGAACAACACCCTGAACATGCCGGTGTATCTGCCCATCATCGATACAGCGAGTGCAGTCACCGCCGGCGGCAATTCGCCCGCCACGTTGACCCTTGCGGGAATGCCCGGCATCGCGCTCACTGTCGCACCCAACTCCGTTACGTTCCCTGACGGCTCGCATGTTGGCCAACTCACACTGTCGCAGGTCAAGAGCGATCTTGTGCCGATGCCTCCGCCCAACGGCGTGGTTCCCGGCTTTGCGTGGACGATTCAGCCTGCGGGCACGAAGTTCACCACGCCGGTGACCATCACCATTCCAAACACTGAGGGCCTGCCGCCGGGACAGGTGCAGGAGTTCTATCAATACGACCATGATCTCGAGCAGTTCGTTTCGGTCGGCACACTGCGTGTCAGCCCGGATGGTTCGGTGCTGAACAGCGATCCTGGATTTGGCATCACCAAGGCGGGTTGGGCGTCGCCAGGTTCCAATCCACCGCCGGGCTCATGTGGACACTCTTGTGACGACAACAATGTCTGCACCACGGACTCGCAGAACTCCAACTGCGCCTGCACCCATACACCCAAGGGCGGCGGCTGCGGAAACAATCCGCCCGCAGGCCGCAACAACTGCCAGCAGCCTGGGCAATGTGTGAACGGTCAATGCTCGAGCAAGCCGAAGCCGGCCGGAAGCTCATGCGACGATGGCCAGTTCTGCACCGATCCGGATTTCTGTGGACCGGATGGAGCCTGCCGCGGAGTGGCCAAACCGGACCAGACCATCCCGTTCAGCGGTTACAGTTTCCAGGCCGACCTCAATTCCGCGACGCTCCGGATTCAAAGCTTCATGCGTCAGTATTTTGGCGCGGCAGGCAATAATTTCAGTGCAAGCTTCAGCGTGGCCGGCCAGAGCAAGAATGTGTGCTGCGAGACGCAGAAGAAGTTCGTGCATGACACAGTCGGCACCTATTCGGCGCAGGGCGGCATTTCGACACCGCCAATCTTCCTCGACTTCCCGCCATGGTCCATCCCCATTCCGGGCACCGGCGGCGGTTATGGCGCCTATGTCTCGTTCGGCCTCAACCTTACCGGCTCGCTGGACGTGAACAACACCAAATGCAAGGACTACTCGTGCATCGTCGGCACGGTCAGTCTTGGCGGAACGGCAACCCTGGGCGGTGGCATCGTCCTGAACGACATTGTGACAGGAGCGCCGTATCTCAAGATCGCCGTGGAGGGAACCGTTGGAATCAGTGCCCAGTTCCAGAACAGCGGCGACTGCAAATCCGTCACCCTGGGGATCGGTATGAACGCCGTCACGGTCAACCTCGTGGCGCAGTTCGATTCGCCGTCTCCAACGCCGTTCACCATTCCGTTGTGGACTCCTATCGGAGCCATACCGATCACCGACACCGTTATTCCTCTTACCGATTTTTAGGAACCAGTATGTTGATGAACTCCATGGATCGACACAAGGAACACAGGGCGTCAGCGCGATGCCGCGTGCTGGCCTTCGCGATGCTGCTCGCGACGCCTGCGGGATTTGCCCAGAAGCCCGGGACCCCATCGGCGGCCGTTCCGCAGGGCAGTGTGACTGCAGCGAAGCCGATCACATCGCAGAATCTGCAAGACCGTCCTTACAGTGCAGGTTGGCCCGCACCGGATTTCCCTTCCTCTACGCGCAAAGCCAGGCAGTTCACTGTGGAGTATGTCTACCGCTATGCGCAGTCGGACTACACACCGGCGGCGAAGATCACACCCGTCAAACGTGGGGAGTCGAAGAACGACACGCCTGAACACCTGATGATTGCGTCTATCTCGGCCGAGCAATCGCTGGACTACGACTGGTGGTTTTCGCTATGGGACAGCCGCTCGCAGGCGATGATTACCGATCTTGCGAAAACCCAGAAGCACGATGCGGCCTGGTGGAAAGCGGCGTGGCAACGGAGCGTCGCGGGCAAGACGGTGACGCTGTACAGCAGGCTGGAACTTCCCAACGACATCATTCTGGAATACCGCATGGGTGCGCCGGTGCCGGCCACGCCCGGACTGCAGACCATTCCCATGCCTATGCGCCGCGAAGGCGGCAAATGGTTTCTCACACTGGAGTTGAACGACTCGGGCTTTGTGCCCTTCCTTGGCCAGGACGCGTACAACTCTCCGCTGGATTTTGTGCCTGAACCGAAGTATTCGAGCCTTCCTGCGCCTGTCGCCGCATTGAAATCACAGGGGCTGTTCTTTCGCGATCAAACCCGTGGCTCGGAGAGCGCCACCGAGTTCGTCTGGTAACGGAGCCTGCCGTCCATGAGCACTGTCGCACGCGCCAACACGACCGGAAAGCCCGCAAGACTGCTGCGCCGCATCCTCGCGGGCAGCGCGATGCTGCTGACCGCGGTTGCCGGTGCTGCGCAGAGCCTGGGAACCAACTGCACGGCAACACTGCTGGACCACTCCGTACAGCTCAATGCGGACGGCACGTACAACATCCCGAACATCCCCTATAGTCCGGGTCTGTATCGCGTACACATCGTCTGCACGAATCCGGACGGCACAACCAGCGGCGGCCAATCCGATCCGCTGGCTCTCACTCCCAACGGCGCCGCGCTGATTCCCCTGGTCGATGTCGGCCCTGTCCCCGCCACGCTGACGCACATGACGGCTACGGCGGATAGCACGGCTCTCAGCACCATCGGTGCGACGACGCAGATCAACGTGATCGGCACGTATGCCGATGGCACGTATGACAACTTCAGCGCGGACGCGGGCACGACCTACACCGTGAGCAATCCGTCGATCGCTACCGTCAGTGCATCGGGTCTGTTGACGGCCGTGGGCGCAGGTACGGTGACGGTGACGGCACGTAACGATGGTCTGGTCGCCACGGTGCTCGTCAACATCAATGCGCTGCTCGACACCGATGGCGACGGTATGCCGGATGCCTGGGAAATCGCGCACGGTTTGAATCCCTACGATGCAAGCGATGCGGGGCAGGATCCCGACAACGATGGCCTCACCAATCTGCAGGAGTACAAACTCGGTACCGATCCTCATGTAGCCGATACGGATGGCGACGGTCTGAACGATGGGCAGGAAGTGCGCCTGGGCACGAATCCCTTGATTGCGGATACGGATGGCGACGGCATTCCCGATGGCCAGGAAGTCCTGCTCGGCACAAATCCACTGTCTGCGGATACGGATGGTGATGGCATCCCCGACGGTCTGGAAGTGAAGCTGGGGATCAATCCCCTGGTTGCGGATCCTGTAACGATCGTGACAGGCCGCGTGATCGATGCGAACAATCGGCCGGTCGCGGGCGCCGCGGTGACCGTGCTTCAATACTTCACCGCAACGACGGATGCGACAGGGGCGTTTACGATTTCGCCCGCACCCACGGACGTGCCTTCGTCCGGCGGTACGCTGATGGCCTCTGCAATCTCCGTGATCAGCGGTGGAGGTGTGCAGACCGGAACTTCGTCCGCCGTAACGCCGGTTCCCAATGGCACAACCGATCTTGGCGTCATTCAGTTAGGCGCGACCAAGGGCGCGGTGGTCGGAACAGTCACAACCTCCACCGGAAAGACTGTTGCCGGCGCGCAGGTTTCGATTGTGGGCGCAGGTGTCACGCTGACCACGGTGACTGCAGCCTCCGGCGTCTACACCGCAACCAACGTGCCCACCGGACCTGTTGTGGTCACTGTGCTGGATCCCGTGACTGGCCTGCGTGGGCAGGCATCGGGAACCGTCGATGGCCAAAGCGCAACCGCCCTCACCCTCAACGTGACACTGGGCGGTTACGGGGCCGTGGCCGGAAGCGTGATCAATGCGGACGGCACTCCCGCGGCGAGTGGGATCACGGTCACATTGAGCGGACCAGCCGAGCTCACGACGACAACCGGAGCACTCGGAGCGTATGGGTTTACCTTCGTTCCTCTTGGTGCGTTCACGGTGCGCGCGAGCGACGGTAGCGGTCATACGGGTAGCAGCAGCGGCTTGATCGCGACCACGAACGAAACCATTACCGCCAATATTCAATTTGTCGGCAACGGTACGGTCACGGGCGTCGTTACCGACGGCACTGGGAATGCGGCTGCAAACGCGACGGTCACCCTGCTGAACTCCGGCGTGAATCCGCAGAAGCTCAGCACACAGACAGACAGCAGCGGTCACTACACGCTGGCTAACGTCTATGTGGGATCTTTCGCGGTTTCAGCCGGCGTCACCAAGGGTGTCAGCCTTGGCGGGACAGTGTTGGCGAGCCTGACGCAGCAAGGGCAAACGCTTACGGTGAACATCGCGCTCACTGCGGCGGGCAGCGTTCAGGGTGTCGTGGTGCGGTCGGATGGCACAACGCCTGCCGCCGCCGTCAACGTGGTTGCGCAGAACAATGCCATCGCCACCACAACCGATGCACAGGGCAATTACAAGCTCGATTTCATTCCCGCAGGCAAGGTGACGTTGCTTGCCGCCGACCCTGCAACGAATGACCAGGGCTCGGTGAATGGCACGGTGACCGCTGGCTCGGTCACACCGGTAAACCCCTTGGTGCTGAATGGAGTGGGTACCGTGCATGTCAGCGTCCTCGACGCTTCGGGCGCCGTTGTGCCTTCCGCCCAACTCACGCTGACAAGCGATACCAGCTTCGTCGAGCAGCTCACGGGGCTTAGCGCGGCCGATGGCACGTACACCTTCAACGGCGTGCTTGCGGGTGCGCTTACCGTGATGGCCACCAACCCTGTGAACGAACTGGCGGGTACAGCCCAGGGCACAGTCACGGCGGGCGGGTCGACCAACGTCACCGTGCATCTGCAGCCGGCAGGAGCAATCTCCGGACACGTCTTCGCTTCCGATGGAGTGACAGGCGCGGCAGGAGTGACGGTGCAGCTCGATTCGTCCACGACCACCGTGTCGGCGTCGGATGGCAGCTATACGTTCCAGACCGTGCCCTCGGGAACGCATTTGCTGGTCGCGCTCGATGGCCAGAACACGCCGGCATCGCCAAGTGTGACTGCAACGATCACGACACAAGGGCAGACGGTCACCGCCGACCTCATACTCGTGAGCCGCGGCGTCGTGAATGGTGTTGTCAGCAACGCGGACGGTACGCCTGCCGCAGGAGCCGCGGTGACGGTGCAGAGTCTGACGCCCGGTTTTGTGCGCGTGTTCTCCGCGCAGGCTGATGTTGCCGGCCACTACAGTGTGGCGAATGTGCCGGCGGGACCTGTCTCGGCGTCTGCCGCAACGGCTACAGCTTCCGCTCAGTCAACCGCCACGCTTCCTGCTAACGGCACGCCGGTCACAATCAATCTCACGCTCGCGGTGAACCTGATTACCTCCGCGCAGACGCTGTATGACGCCAACGGCATGATGTATGACCTGGATACGACAGGTGAGATCAATACGGGCACCAACTCTGTTTTCGCAGGTCTCACGGTCCCGCTCAATGAGCATCATGACGAAACGCTATTTCTCACGGCGGAGTCCAACGGCATTCAGATGCCTTTCGTGGGCAATGCGCACGCCACCCTGCTGCAGTCCGGCCAGGAAGTGGCTATCGAGCAGGACGGCATTGCCGGGCTGAATGTGACGCGCCGCGTCTTTGTGCCGACGAACGGGTACATGGCCCGCTATCTCGAGGTGCTTGCGAATCCCACCGCGAATGACATTGTGGTGACCGTGGCGCTGCACACCGGTTTCCGGTTCACGCATGAAGCCCACGACGCCAACACCTATGAAGGCCAGCCGGCGGTTATCGCCAGTTCCAGTGGCGATGCCTCGTTCAATGTGACATCGACGCCGCAAACCACGGATCGGTGGATTGTGGCGGCCACGGATTCCGACACGGACCCATTCGTCAATACCGACAACGTCCCCACGGTGGCCTATGTCTTCGACGATGGCAAGGGCTCGGTCTCGCTGACCAGCGGCTCATTCGCAATCGGTAGCAATCACAGCGAAATGAATGCCTCATGGCAACACATTCGCGTGCCTGCGAACGGAACGGTCGAATTGCTCCATTTTGTTTCGCAGCAGGCGTTTCATGCCGCGGGCCAGGCTTCCGCGCTCCGGCTGGTTCAGTTACCCCCCGAAGCGCTTGCCGGACTGTCACCGGCGGATGCGTCGTCGATCGTGAACTTCGGCGTCCCCGCGAACCTCACCAGCACAGTGCCTGGGCTTCCGGTGCTGACCGGAGAGGTGGATGGTGGTGTGTTTGCAGGGGACAATACCACCGCACTTCCCGGTGCTCTGGTGAGCTTGCAGAGTGTGGATCCGTTGTTTGCACGCATCTACCAGTACAAGGCCGACTCCAGTGGATCGTTCCACTACCTCGGCAATGTGACGCCGGGCTCGCCCTCATCTGCGACCTCCGTGGCCTTGCCCCTCGAGGGCTTCACCTTATCTGCGATCCACCCGGTCACCGCCGTCCAATCCCCGGTGTTTACCGGCGCGTTAAGCACCAACACCACGGCTGCGTTCCCTTCCATCGTCTTCTCCAACACCGGCCAGCAACAAGGCATTGTGCAGTTCAACGGAACGACCGTAGTCACGAGTGGAACAGTCACCATCTCCGGTCCTGCATTACCTGCTCCCGCTGTCGTGCCCATTCAATCGGACGGGTCGTACAGCGTCACCGGGCTTCCGGGAGGGACATATACCTCCGTGGCCAGCGTTGCCGGAACCTTCCTGTCAGGCAGCGTGTTGACCACGATCACCAACGGCGTCACGACGACAGCCAATATCCAGGTTGCCTCGGGCGGAATTCTGCAGGGCCACGTGTACAGCGCGGGGGCATCGCGCACACCGCTGCCCAACATCACGGTCTATCTACACGCCGGCGCGCAGACGCTTTCCGCGGTCACGAACAGTTCGGGTGTCTATACCTTCACCGACGTGCCCGCGGGCACATACAGTGTGCAGGCATACGATCCGATTTCCAACACAGCAGCCAGCGCTACAGTCACCGTGGCAAACTCCACCACCACGACCCTTGACATCACACTGGCTTCGACCGGGACCGTGGTCGTGCAGGTGACCGCTCCCGCGGGCATCACGGTGAGCGGGCTTACGGTGAACCTGGCCTCCACAAGTGTGGGCGCGCAGATGCTGACGGCGGTCACGGATGGGGGTGGCAGCGCAACATTCACCGGGGTGCCCGTCGGCTCCTTCACGGTACAGACGTCTTCGGGCGGCTATGGCGGTTCAGCGGTGGGCACGCTTGGGCTGGCCGGACAGACGGTTACCGTTTCATTGTCGCTTGCGCCACACGGTGTTGTTGGAGGCGTGATCTATAACGCCGATGGCGTCACCCCCGCACCAGGAGTGCAGGTGCAGCTCTACGGCCTGCTCGCCGGGGCGTCCAACCAGACACTGCTGGCCACCACCCAGGCAGACAGCGGTGGACACTACAGCTTCAACTCCGTACCCGTTGGGCCATTCACCGTTGTCGTGAAGAACCTGGTGAACGGGGATTTAGCGGTTGCGACCGGAAGCCTGCAGGCGGCTACGCAACAGATCACGTTGAATATCAACCTCAATGGTGTAGGCACCCTCACAGTAACGGTGCAAACAGCTTCCGGGGCGGCGGATGTAGGAGCCCAGGTCAGCGTCGTTGGTCCGCTGAACAGCAGCTATACCGGCACAACAAACGCGCAAGGCGTAGTGACGCTGAATAACGTACTTGCAGGAAGCTTGCAGGTTATGGCCAGCGACCCGACCACCCGGCTCAGCGGCAGCGCCAACGTAACCCTCACTCCCGGTGGTCAGGCGAGTACGACCATCACACTGCAGGTCACAGACAATGTGATGGGTCATGTTTATCTGCCGGACGGTGTGACGGCTGCGGCGGGCGCGGTTCTCAGCCTCTACGTCATAGGCGGCCACTCGCCTGTGGCGACTGCTGTCTCCAAGGCTGACGGCTCCTACCAGATGCTCGCAGTTCCACTTGGCAATGACACGATGTATATCGGCGACGCGAATGGATTGCTCCGCGCACATATCGATGTGCCGTTGACGACTCCGGGCCAGACCATCACGCAGGATGTTACGTTCATTGGTCTGGGCACTGTGAAGGGAACCATCAGCAACCCCGACGGTACTGCCGCTTCCAATTTTCCTGTCCAACTCAGCAGCCAGAGCGTACTCGGAGGCACACAGAGTGTGTCCGCGGATACAAGCGGCAACTATACGTTCACGAATGTTCCCGCCGGACCGTTCCAGCTTTCAGCCCAGGACCTTAACCGTGGATTGGGCGCCACCGCGATCGGGACAGTCAAGAACGATACCGATATCGAAACGGTCAACCTGCAGCTTATTTCCAACGTTGTTGGACTCACGAAAACTTTGACCGACTTCAACGGCTTCGTATACGACATTCAGGCGGATGGGTCGATCGCTAACGGTACATTCCCCACCGATTTGGTGACCAGGGCCACGTATGGCCCTTCGTACAACAACGCGTTTCGCCTTTCGGTCTATCAAAATGGCACGGCAAGCTCCTTTACCGGCGCATCGACAGCGGTCAGTTCGCTCGCTGGGCAACAGCTCACAATCTCGCAGGCCACGGCGATCGACGGGCTGAACGTTGCGCGCAGGGTGTACGTACCTTCCAATGGGTATTTTGCCCGCTACCTCGAGGTATTTTCGAATCCAGGTTCAACGCCCGTACAGGTTGATGTTCAGGTCAGCGGTGGCGTCAGTTACCCGCGTTATGGAGCGGCAACCCTCACGGTGACGCCGTCTTCTGGCGCGGCCTCGCTTTCCAGCGCGGATAACACGGTTGTCACCAACGACGACGCCGGCAATCTCCCGTATCCGTTTTCACAAGCAGCACTGGGTGAAGCTTTCCAGGGTCCCGGAGCAACTGCGGCCATGACGACGGCCACCTATGTTCTTCCCAATGGCAGCAACGGCTTTTACTACCCGCAACTCACTTATCGATGGAACACCATCACGGTGCCCGCAGGCGGTCAAGTGGAGTTCATGCACTTCACGACGCAGCAGACCGCGGAGGGCCAGGCGCTCGCATCGGTAGCGCGGCTCGATCAGCTTCCACCGGAGGCCCTGTATGGACTTGCCGCGGGCGACCTGACCTCCATCGTCAATTTCGCGCCTCCGGCAAATGGTGTCAGCCAGTTGCAGCCGCTGACCATACCATCTACCGGAAGCGTTACCGGCAGGGTACTGGAATACGACAACACGACGACTGTGCCGGGAGCTGAGGTGATCTACTCCGGCACCGACCTTTACCTGGGCGCGACGTCGTTTCAGTTGGCGGACTCCAACGGCACATTCAATTTCGTGTCGGTACCGGCGGCGAACTACACAGTACAGGGCGAGGATCCGAGATCGCTTGCCACGAGCCCGCAATATTCCGGCTCATTTGCTGCCGGCTCCATGAATTCGAGCACCGATGTCATCTTCAGCAATACCGGCATGGTGAGCGGTACGATCAATATTCCAGCTGGAACCTCCTATACCTCGGGAACGGTCACCATTGGAAACCTGACAACCGTGAGTGTTTCAAACAACGATAGCGCCTTCCTGCTGAAGTCGATCCCGCCTGGCACATATACGTTGATCGCCAATTTCTATCCCCCGCTTGGGACGTCGCAGGGCACTAGTTTCTATTCGGCACAGACAATCACCGTGACCGCGGGGCAGACGACGAACGTCACCGTGAACCTGCCGCAAGTCGGGACCATCACGGGTGTGTTCACAGACGCACAGGGAAATCCCGAAAGGACGGCCTATGTGTCGGTCGGCATGACGGCGTTTGCACGCAGCATCTATACCGACAATAGCGGCAATTTCAGCTTCCCGCAGTTGCCTTATGGGACCTACACCATGACCGGTCAGGATCCCAACACCGCCTTGACTGCAACGGCGACCGTCGCGGTGGCGTCTCCTGCCATCACGCAGAACCTTCAGATCGCCGCGGGAGGCACGATCAATCTCAACGTCGCCTTGGCCGGTGGTCAGCCTGCGGGAAACTCGCTGGTCCAGATCACGCGAACCAGCGCGGGTTACAGCACCACCGTGGGTGTTACCGACAACAATGGCAATCTCCAGATTACGAACCAACCCGTCGGGAACTTCACGATTACGGCGTACTATCCGAATTCATCCATTTCCTCGGCGAGTATTACCGCCACGGTCACCGGGACGGTGACCAGCAATGGCCAAACGCTTACCGCCAACGCGGTCTTCCCGGCTACCAGCAACATCACCGGAGTCGTTACGACCTACAGCGGCACACCGATGTCCCAGGTGCAGTTGACACTCGGATACAACTTCGCTCCTTCTCCCTATGGTGTTTCGGCCATCAGCAGCAGCAACGGGGGATACACGTTCAATCCCGTGATCGCGGGTGTCTCCGCCAACCTGAATGCACAAGCCTCGGGAAGTTCCACGACTTCCCAGGTCAAGGTGACCACTGCGGACGCAGGTCAGACCCTGATCCAGAATCTGAAGCTCGCGGTCGCCGCGACCGTCAAGGTGACTGCGCTGGATATCAACGGTGTGCCGCTGCCTTCCAGCTATGTCACGATTCAATCCCGAAGCACTTCGGTGACGTCGCTCTATGGCTACGGTTCCACGCAATACAGTGACGCCAACGGCGTAACGACGTTCACCGGTGTCCCCGACGCGGACTACTCGGTGATCCTGTACGACTCGAACTTCAATCTGCTCGGTTCTTCGATGTTTACGGTGCAACTCACCGATGATGGCGCGACACTGCAGGAGAGCGTTTCCGTGGGCTTCAAGGGCACCATCAGCGGAACCCTGGTGGCCGCGGATGGTGTGACTCCTGTACCGCCGCCTTCCTATGCGCAGATTACATTGACGGATGTCGATAGCCAGCAGCAGATCGCCACATACTCTTCAACCGACGGAACCTTTACGTTCCCGCAGGTTAGCGTGGGCCATGATGGGTACACGCTTTCGGCGTATTACCAGCCAGCGACTTATACCGGAGTAACCGCGTCGGTGGATGGTATAGCTGGAAATCTGACATCGAACGGCGAGAACCAGGTCGTGAACCTCACCTTGCCGGTGCCGGTGATTACTGGCACCGTCTACCAGGCCGACGGCACGACACCTGCACCCAATCCCAACGTCACGGTTACGGTTCCGAACTTCAGCAACCCGGTGACCTTCTTCGGAATCTCGGATGCGAATGGCGTGTACTCGGTCGCCGTTCCTGCGAATGACCAGGCAAGCATCATTGCCAACGCAGGCGGGCTTACCACACAGGCTCAGTACTATGTGCACAGCACGGACACCATCGATACCCAGGACATTACCCTGCACGCCTCCGGCACGGTGACCGGAACGTTTATGGACACAAACGGAAATCCGCTGATCAACCAGCAAATCCAGGTAATTTCCGATGGCTCTCTCTACACGCTCTTTATCCAGACTGACGATAACGGCGTGTATACGATGCCGTACGTAGCCACAGGAAACATAACGGCGACAGCGACGGTCTACTACTACCCAGACTGCCAGTCGACAGCAAATGGCGTATTGGCCAATGACGGCGATACGCTGACTCTGAACCTGACCATCGACTTATCCACCTGCGGGACTCAACCTCCCCCCGGCGCCGTTCGTGCACGTAACAAACTTCCTTCATCCGTTCCTCAAACCATGCAACTCGTGGCGTTGGTAGGACCGAAGGGACGTGATTCTGCGCAGGGAGTACGTCCATGAGCCGAAAACCTCTATCCCCGAAAGAGCTTCTCCTTCTGATGACCTTTCTTTTTGCGGGTCTGTCCTGGCGCACTTTCGCGCAGTCATCCCAGAAGCAGTCCACTACCGCAAAGCCCGCCGCCGCGCCGGTCAGGCTCGCGGAAAAGCCGATCCCGTTGTTCCATGTGTGGCAGCAGAGGGAAGGGGTCGCGAGTGAGATCCAGGTCACACAGATCCAACTCAACCCTGGTGGGTACTGGGTGTTGGTCTACCTGGATCGCCATGCCAGGGGAACGGACGCGATGCTGAAGCAACTCGATGCTTTGGCAACTACCGCAATCCTCAACAAAGCCGGCGCCACGCAACTGGATCCGGCCAGGCTGGTCCTTGTCGTTGGGCATGTCTCCGGCGCTCAGCTTAGCGCGATGGAACTGGAGCATCCCGCCCTCTCGGCGGCTGCATGGACCCACGATGAGCATGGCGCCGCGGCTGCGGAACTTCAGGTTCGCGGTGTCCCACATATTTTTGGTATGCATGCAGGCCTGCAACGGTGGCAGTTTGCCGGCGAACTGCGGGATACCGACCTGCAGCCCATGGTGACCACCTGGATGAGCTACAACAGTCTCGCGCCAGGTGCTATGCATCGCAGTAAAGCTCAGGTGCCCATGCCCAAAGCTACGGACAAACCAGCACCGCAGGGAGCGAAGTAATGACCTGGATGCAGAGTCTCGTGGGAAGGTTCGTCCTGCCGGCGTTCGTGAGCATTGTGTTGTGCGGGTACGTTCCATGTGCGAATGCTCAACAACCGGTTTCGACCTCTACCGGCTCGGCGGATGCACCGGTCTCGGTCCTGATGTTTGTCGACCTGGAATGCCCGTTCTCCGCGGCCACCGTTCCCATGGCGGAAAAGTTGCTGAGCCAGTATCCGCAAAAGGTGCGGCTGGAGCTGCGGCAGTTCCCTCTGGAACAACACGAACATGCGCTGCTCGCGCATGAGGCATCTCTTGCGGCCGGCGCGCAAGGCAAGTATCTGCAGATGGTCGACCTCATCCAGGCCAACCAAGCGCATATGGACCGCGAGCAATATCTCGGCTATGCGCGCCTGCTCCATCTCGACATCAAGAGGTTTACGCAGGATCTCGACGGTCACAAGTTCGCAGCGCAGGTGCAGGCCGATCTGGCGATGGGCCGGGCGCTCGGCATCGACACCACGCCAACTGTTTTTATGAACGGGCAGCGTCTGACCGGGGCGCAGGACACCCCCGCGCTGACGGCGGCTGTGGAGCAGGCAATGCCTGTACCGGGCAAAGTGGCTGCCGCGGCAGCTTCGAATGCCCCGCTTCCGGCGGCGGACATGGCGCTTCTTGCGAGCGATCCGGTTGCCGTGTTGGGACCCGCGGATGCGGCGGTCACGATTGTCGAGTTTACCGACTTCCAATGTCCGTTCTGCCGGCGCGCCGCAGAACCCATGCACCAATTGCTGGCGCAAAGTGGCGGTTCGGTACGCTGGATCTACCGCAATTACCCGTTGGACTTTCATGAGCATGCCGAGTTGGCTGCTGAAGCCGCGCTTGCGGCAGGCGACCAGGGCAAGTTCTGGCCCATGCATGATCTGCTCTTCGCCAACCAGGCGAATCTCGACCGCGAGCATTTCGACCAGTTCGCTCGCCAGCTTGGCCTGGATGTGGCGAAGTTCGATCAGGACCTGACCAGCGGCCGTTTTCGCGCGCGCATCGCTGCGGACCGCGCATTAGGCCAGAAGTACGGAGTGGACGGAACGCCGGGATTCTTTATCAACGGTCGTTACATTTCCGGTGTCCGTACGCTGCCTGAGTTTGAGCAGGCTGTTGCACTGGCGAAGACGGATGCCCATCCCGGCAGCGAGTTGGCGGCCGCAGCGACGTCCCACCATCTAATCGAAGCAACACATCCTGGCGCTACCGAGATGACATGGTTTGTCGATGTGGAAGCGGTGGCGGCACCGGCTTCAGGGGCAACGCTCCGTAAACTTACGCGCCTGCGCCCGGTTTCGATTGCCATTCACAACTACGCGCTTCCCAGTCACCCCAACGCGCCGCTCGCATACCGGGCACTGGTGGAGGCCGCGAATGAAGGCCGCTTCTGGCCGCTCTATGAAGCGCTGGCTGGGCATGTTCTGCCGGCGGACAGCCATGCGGCTCGCGCTTCGATTGTCACAGCAGCCAAATCAGCAGGCGTGGATGATGCCAAAGTGGAAGCTGCTTTTGACGACGTCCAACTCACCGCGGATCTCGATGCCGACAAGCAGGAAGCCTATCGCCGTGGTGTACGCGGTGTGCCGGTTGTGTTTGTGGGCGCGCAGCGCATTGATGGTGTTCAGTCGATGGATACCTATGAGCACTACATCATCGCCGAAGCGCCTGCGGCTCCAACCGCAACGGCGCAGAATCGTGGATCCAGGTAGGCGCGTCAGCCGCATAGGCTGAGTGCCTGCCTGCTCTCCTCAACTACTCACAAACCTGTCATCTCGACCGAAGCGGCGCAGCCGCGTAGCGGAGAGACCTGCTTCTTGCTTGTGGCGCCACGAATCATCGTGCAGGCGCGCTTCAAGCATCCTCTCATCGTCGCTTCGCTGGCCGCGTCCGAAGCCTCAGTGCTGAATCCAGACCATGCTGGGCGGATTCTGCGTATTGAGAATGCGTTCCACTTCCGTCGCTGTCGTTCCGCTATCGCCGTGGACATGGCCTGGGGTTACCTCGGCGGCTACATCGTGATGCCCGCGCCAGTAGTTCAACACGCGCCATTGCGCCGCGGGATCGTCTTTCATCTGCGCTTCCTGAGCGGCTTCCGCTGCCGCCCTGGTGCGATCGCCTTGTGCTGTATAGACGGCGGAGAGCCATTTGTGGGCAAAGATGTCATCGGGATCGACTGCCAGCGCGGCTTCGAATTCAGCACGGGCCGCATCGTAGTGACGCTGGATCAGGTAGACCCAACCCAGATCGTCATGGACCTGCCTGAATCGCGGGTATGCCCGAGCCACCGTCTGGAACGCGGCGGCCGCCTGCGGGTAGCGGTACTGCCAGCGATAGCAAAGGCCTTGGTAATAGCGCGCGCGAATGTTTTCCGGCTCGATACGAGCCGCCTTGTCCAGCCAGTCGAGTGCACTCGCAAAGTTGCCTTCGCTGTAGAGAGCAACGCCCATATCGATGTATCCAACTGCGCTCCTGGGTTGCAGGTCGACGATCTTGTGGAAGGCTTCTTCCGCCGCCTTGAAATCCTGGCGGTCCAGCATACCGATGCCAAACGCGGCAAAGCGAATTTCTTCAGGCGGCTTGTTCGCGTTCAGTGAAACGACGGGAGTGTTTTCCCCCGCGTGCAGGATCACGGTATCTTCGGCGACGACGATCGTCGGGCCGCGGTCTGGCGCGGAGGGACCGTCGTTGAATACCCAGTCAGTAAACTCGCGCCGGAAGCGCCGATACTTCACAGCCGCATGGATAGTCAGGGACTCCGTGCCTTGTGGCACGGTGAAGCGATAGCGCTCCACGTCGGCCCGGCCGGGGCTCACGGTGCTGTCATACGCGCGCGCCGTGGCGCGCCACACCTCATGGTGCTCCAAACGCTCTCCACGGCTGGAGATGATCTGGTTGTTGAACGTGTGGGTATTGGGCGAGAGCCTGTGATCGGGGCCGGTTTCGCCGCTTATGTAGACCATCCGGCCTTTCTGGTCGCGCACATCGACCGCCAGCCAGCTCTCATAAAAGTCCCTCTGCTCAGGGACAAAGCTGTGGCCGATCCCGGTGTTCTGGATGACGATCGATACGGTCACAGGCTTGCCCGGATGCAGGGTGACGACACTGCCTCGGGCGAGATGGGTGAAGGCACCCAGCTGCGGATGTTTCCCAGGCGTTGCCGGAGCCTCCTGCGACAGCGCGAAGACATCGACTCGCAGTGCGCCACTGCGGAGGAAGGCCTCGACAGCCTTTTCCTGGTCAGGGTAGCCGTACTGTGCCGGAATCAGGGTGTTGGCCGCTGCCCAGCGATGCGAGTGGTAGACACCGTCTTTGGCGGCAGGTTCAACTCCCGTCGCCGAGGGCATGTGGCAGCTCTGGCAGGTATTCGCCGGCTTCGAGAAGAACGAGATGGGAGTCTGCCCCGACCATCCGGATTGCTGCCACTCGTCATAGGTGGTGAATGCCCGCAACCACTTGTAATCGTTGAGCGATTGCGGAAGGTTTGCCTTGTGGCAGCTTCCACACATCTCCGGATTGCGAAGCGCAACATGCGTGACCGCCTGCTTGTGGCGGTCAAGATGGGCGAGGATGTCCGCCTGGGCGGGTTCCCCGGGAATAGGGTTGCCGTGCTCATCAAGCAGTGCGGAAGGCGTACCCAGAACATAGCTGCCCAGCCCTCGAACGGCCTGCGCGCGTTCGATCGCATGGCAGGTCATGCAGGTGACGCCTTCGTCGTCAAACGGCCGCGGGGTGGTGTTCGCGGGTGTCAGAACTCCGCTGAACAGCGCGATGGGATTGTGGCAGCTTTCACAGTGGCGCGTGAATGGGATGCCCTTCTCTGCGATCATCTGGTTGACGTTCTTCTGGTACCAGGGAGTGCGGAACGCATTGGCGTGCGCGGACTCCCGCCATTCGCGATAGATAGCCTTATGACACTGTCCGCAATAGGCCGCGCTCGGCACCTTGCCCGGATCCAGAAAGCCTGAAAAGGTGCCCCGGGCTTCGCCGGGAGCATAAGGGTTGGCGCCGAACGGCAACAGGTAGTGCGCCAGGCTTCCGGCCGTTGTCTCTCCACCATTTTTGTGTTCCGCAGCTTTCACGCTGCGCGCCGGAAGGAAAGCGCCCGCCAGCAGCACCGCAATCGAAAGCAAAAGCAGGAGCCCAGCCCGGAACCGAACCGGGGAGCACGTTCCCGCTCGCGGGAAGGCCTGGGATGGAATGCGCATATTGGAGGTGTCGGGAAGAGGCTATGTATCTCGCAAACGAGGTTGGCGGAGGGCGGAAACGCAGGGGGAAATGTGGTGGGATGTGGACGGATCGCTACGGCGGCGCATCCAAACTGATGAGGTGATGGTATGTCGACAGACAAACACTATTTCATTGAGCAAAGCGCCGACGGCAAGTATGCAGTCAGGGCAAAAGATGCGGACCACGCCAGCGGGCTGTTCGATACGCAACAGGAAGCCATCGAATATGCAAAGCAGCTCAACCCCGACGACCATCCGAATGTCGAGCGGGTGAGAAATGTTCCGACTGGCGGCCGCGACCAGTGGCGCTCCGCCTAGGTTTCTATTCGCTACTTCCTGCTTCCTGCTCCTTCGCGAACAATCGAGGTCAGTTCCACGATGAAGTGATCGAGTTCGTCGTCCGACGTGTAGAAATGGGGCGCCACGCGGATCCCCGCGCCGGGGCGGAAGTCGACGAGCACCTGCCGCCGGATGAGTTCCGCTGTGACCTCTTTCCCGTTTGGAATGTCGAAAATAACGGTTCCCCCGCGAAGGCCAGGGTCGCGAGGACTGCGGACCGTCAACCCCGCTGCGTCAGCGAGCTCAATCAGGTGCTGGGTTTGGCGAATGGATTTCGCGCGGATGGCCGGAACGCCGATTTCGCCGACGATCTCGTAGCCGGACCGCGCGGAATACATTGCCGGCACATTGGGTGTTCCGTTGAGGAAGCGCCGGATGTCAGGCGCGTAGTCGATGGCGCCACCCTGAAACTCGAAGGGATGGGCATGAGCCGCCCAGCCTGTAGCCGCAGGCTCCAGCGCGGAATCGAGCCCTTCGCGCACGTACAGGTATCCGGCGCCCGGCCCTCCCAGCAGCCATTTGACCGACCCACCCGCAGCGAAATCCACTCCTAGCTCAGCGACATTTAAAGGCACAATACCCGCGGACTGATAAATGTCCGCAATGATGTATGCCCCCACTTTATGCGCGCGGCGTGTGATTGCAGCCAGATCATGGACGAAGGCGCTTCGAAACGCAACGTGCGAAATGCTGACAAGCTGCGTTTGCTCATCGATGGCTTCGACAATGCGTTCCAGCGGAATCGTCATGCCATCGTCGGAGCACACGGAAACGATCTCGGCGCCCTGCCACCGGAGGCCCGCATAGATGTAATCGTTGGAAGGAAAATTCAGACCGTCGGTCACGAGTTTGCGCCGCGGTCCATCCCAGCGAAAGCACGAGGTCACAATCGTCTGGCAGATAGACACGTTCTGGTGCATCACCACGCGGCCTTTCGGTGCCCCGATGATCGCGCCGATCTGATCGCCGCAGGTCATCGGCATCATCCACCAGCCTTCTTCCCAGGCGCGAATGCCGCGGGTCGCCCAGGTGTCGGTGAACTCCTTCAATGCGCGTTCCGCACGCCGTGGCATCGGCCCCAGCGAATGGCTGATCAGGTAGGTGCTGTGTTCCAGGATGGGGAACTCATTGCGCCATATGAGCAGCGGATCATGAGTTTCAGTGGGAGCGGAATTGGGCGCTGTCATGCGGCTGGGACCTCATCGGCCGAGAGGGCCGCTTTGGTGCGCGCACTCTTCTTGTAAGCGAAATAGGTAAGGGTCATGATCAACAGGAAGGGAATGCCATAGCTCAGCGTTGGTTTGAAGTCCCTGGCAAACCATGTGGTGAGCAGTGCAGCAAGCATCAGCACCATGCCTGCCACGGTCGTGTAGGGAAACCCCCAGGCGACAAACGGAAGGTCGGCATCCCTGTGGCGCATACGAAACCGGTAGTGGGTCACGAAGATCATCAGCCACGCGAACATGGGGCCGAAAATGGAAACCGCGAGCATGATCAGGAAAGACCGGTCGTGGTAACGGGCATTCAACACGGCTGCGACGGCGATCCCGAATGTCGATGCGAGCAATGCCATCACTGGGACGCCACGCTTCGAAAGCGTCCCAAGCAGGCGCGGCGTATAGCCACTTCGCGCCAGTGAGAACAGCATCCGTGAAGAAACATAAAGCTGGCTGTTCATCGCGGAAAGCGCGGCAATCAGGATCACGAAGTTCACCACTCCGGCCGCATGCGCAATGTGCGTCCGCACCATGACGGTGATGAAGGGTGACTGCGCCGTTCCGGAAGCCGTCACATTCCATGGAACCAGCGCCAGCACGACAGCCAGAGTCAGGACGTAGAACAGCACCAGGCGCGCCAGGGTCGCGCGAAATGCGCGTCGAATGGCGACCTTCGGGTCACGAGCTTCGGCAGCGGCGACAGCAATCGCTTCGATGGAGAAGTAGCTGAAGAGCGCGACCAGTACAGCCGTCCACATGCCCCGCAGCCCCTTCGGGAAGAAGCCTCCGAACGCGGTGTAGTTGCTGAAACCAATCGGCAAGCTGTCCGTCGTGGAATTCGAATGTGTTCTGACGAATAGCAGCCACGCACCAAGTACCAGAAAGGCAAGCACGGCGGCAATCTTCAGCGCGGACAAACCGTATTCCACCGTGCCGAAGAGTTCAACGTTCGTGGCGTTGACCAGCACCAGCACCAGTGCAAACGAGACAATCCAAAGCCACCCTGGGACATTGGGAAACCAGAAGCCCATGTACACGGCGATTGCGGATATTTCCGTACCCAGGCCGAAGACCACACCTGCCCAGTACGCAATGCGAACCAGGAAGCCGGCCAGCGGCGACACGTAGAACTCAGCCCACGCGCCAAATGAGCCGGCGACTGGGTGAGCCACCGTCATCTCTGCCATGCAGGCCATCAGCAGCAACGCGATGGCGGCGCCGATCAGGTAGCTGATCAGGACGGATGGCCCGGCAAATCCGATGGCAAAACCCGAGCCGAGAAAGAGCCCCGTGCCGATGGCGCCCCCGATGGCGATCATCGTAAGCTGCCGCGAGGAAAGTGTGCGCTTCAAACCTTCTTCGCGCGCCGCGATATCCTCAAACGCCTGCGGCTGAGGGCTTTGCATACAGCTACTCTACATGCGCATCGAAAGGTGCAATAGACTCCTCTCGTACCTGCTGCTGCAAAGCCACGTGTCCGGAAGAGAAAGGCGGGAAGGCAAAGACGTGCAGACCGATATCCTTTCCCTTCCGGTACTGAAGGCTGACCATCGCCTGCCCTATGGACCAGATCCCGTCCAGTTTGGTGACTTGTGGCTGCCGGAGACGCACGACAAGAAGCTGTTGCCGCTGGTTGTCTTCTTCCATGGAGGCTGGTGGAAATCGGAATACGACCTGGGCTATGCCGGCTATCTTTGCGCGGCACTGAAGAAGGAAGGCATCGCCTGCTGGTCCGTCGAATACCGTCGAGTGGGCGACACCGGCGGCGGTTGGCCGGCGACCTTCCAGGATGCCGCGGCGGGATTCGACTTCATCTCCGAGCTCGCGAAAAAGTATCCACTCGACTTGCAGCGAGTGGTCACGATGGGACACTCCGCGGGTGGGCATCTCGCCTTCTGGGTTGCGGGCAGGCAGCACGTCGAGGCCAGCAGCGAAGTGCACATTGCCAAGCCCGCTCGCGGGCCGAATGCCGCGATTGCATTGGCTGGAGCCGTCGATCTTCGACTCACGATCGAATTGTCCGGGGACGGGCTCTTCGCCCATGACCGGCGGGAAGTGGTTCAGCTTATGGGTGGAACGCCGGAGCAATATCCGCAGCGCTACCGCAACGGGAACCCGGGCGAACTGCTGCCGATGCAGGCGCCGCAGCTTCTCATTCAAGGCACAGAGGATAACCAGATTCCGCCGGCGCTTCCCGGGCGGTGGGCAGCGGCGGCGAAGGCTTCCGGTTCGCAGGCTGAGGTGAAGATGCTGCGTGGAGCGGACCATTTCGACGTCGTTGATCCACGCAGCGCGGCGTGGCCCGAAATCCGGAACGAGATTCTCCGCATTGTGCACTCAAGCACACACGCGTGACCGGCTGTTCTTTGCGGGTAACGCTATAATCGCTCATCCCAATTGGGGTAGTTGCTGAGCTCAACGATTCGATGCCGGACTTGAAGACTGAAACAGGGGCAGGTTCACCGCAGGACACCGTGCGTAGGCAGCGGATTGAGGCTGCACGGGAAACCTGGATCGACCGCCTCATCGATCTTTCGCGGCGCAACAATCTCCTCTTCTACCGCCCGTTGATCGGCGGCACCATCGACATCCCCGACGGGAACGAGGGTTTGGAGAATCTCCTCGCCGGCAAAACGGTGCCCGCGCAGTCACTTCTGGCCAACATGGTTGACCGCCCGGCACGAATCCTGAACATCGCGCGCAAGGCGCTGGAGAACCAGGAAGAGAAAGGCCTCAACACGCTCTATCTGTGCGTCGGCTTTGCCTCGTGGAGCGCCGAAGATGGGGGACGCGACTACAAGGCGCCGATCATCATGATTCCGGTGGAGTTCAAACAGCGCGGACGCGACCAGTCCGCGATGGATGTCGAACTTGCCGGTGAGCCGGGAATCAATCCTGTGCTGCTCCACATCTTGAGCACTGATTTCGATCTCGATCTGACGCCGGAAGAAATCCTTTGTGGCGGTACGCCGCCTGACTCCCATGGAGAACCTGAAGATATTGAGAGTAAGGCGGCCTGCCTCGCCTGCTGCCAGGTTCTGGCGAAGCATGCCGGCAGAATTCGGGGCTTTGCGCTGAGCGACTCCGCCGTCATTGGAAACTTCGCGTTCGCGAAGCTCGCCATGGTGAATGATTTGAAGGAGTCAGACACCGCCCTGGAGCTTCACGACGCGATCACGGCAATTGCGGGCGACAACGATGCCCGCGCCGGCCTGCAGGCTACGCAGGTCGATGTTGATCCACATTCGCTCGATCTCCTGCCGCCGGACGAGGAGTTCTGCGTGGTGGAGGCCGACTCCAGCCAGCAAAGCGCGATTGGCGGAATCGTTGCCGGGCAATGTGCCGTGGTGCACGGCCCACCGGGCACCGGCAAAAGTCAGACCATCACCAATCTCATCGCGACGCTGGTCGCGCGCGGAAAGACGATTCTGTTTGTTGCCGAAAAGCGCGCAGCCCTGGAAGTTGTTCAACGACGTCTTCAAGCTTGCGGGCTCGATCACCTGGCCATTGATCTACATGGTGCGGAGCAGTCGCCGAGACGCGTGATGGAGCGCATCGCCCGCACGCTGAACACGGTGCGCAATGCCCATCAGCCTCATGCCGCCGACCTTCATCGCCAGTTCTGCGATCGCCGCGTCAGGCTCAACGCGCACGAGGCTCGCATGCATACGCTGTGCGCACGGACCGGCAAGACCGTGTATGCCATGCAAGGCGAGTTGTTGCGCCTGCCTGCGGCATCCCAGACTTCGCTGCGTTGGCGAGGTGCGGAACTCCAGAGGATAGGCCCTGCGCAGGCGGGGGAGATTCGCGACCTGCTTCATGAGGCCGCGGGATTCGAAGCCCTGTTTCTTCGGAGTGATCCATCGCCATGGACGGGAGCGCGTTTTGCCGATGGCGCTTCGGTTGAAGCGGCGATCGATGCGGTGCAGCGGCTTACCCACGAGTGCTGGCCGGCCTTGAATCGTGAACGGCAGGCATTGAAGAGCGTCCTGTCGTTCACGGACGCCGCGACGCTAGCAGAGCTCTCCGGTCACATCGAACTCCTGCGCGAGGTACATACCCGGCTGGAGACTTTTCTTCCCGAAGCATTCCCAGCCGATCTGCAAGCGTTGCTGGCCCAGTTGCAAAAGGCGAAGGGCAGTGGCTTGAAAGCGCTATGGCTGAAGCTTACCGATTCGGCTTTCAAGACCGCCTTCCGTGAGGTCCTTCGGTTGCGGCGTGGCGTCAAAGCCTCGATTGCGGTGCTGACGAAGGAGATCGCGGAGCTGCTTGCGCAGAAAGTACGCTGGACCTCATTGTCCGACGGGCAAAGTCTGCCTTCCGAGTATGCAGCCCTGACGAATCTTGAGGGTGCATTCGCCAATGTGTCAAAGAATTTGCCGATCGTTCAATCAGCCTTCGGTGAGAGTGACTGGAACCGGGTGCCCCTCGATGCATTGGAAGCAAGAACAGGCCGCTGTTCTACGGACTCCACAACTCCGTATCGACTGCTTCGCTTGACCAACATTGAGGACAATCTGGCAAAGCTAGGCGTCAAGCGGCTGATCGATGAACTGCGCGGACGCAAGGTGATGGCTGCAGTCTGGGCGGAGACGTTCCAATACGCGTGGCTCAACTCCGCTCTGGATGAGCTTGCCGCAACCGACCTTGAAGTGAAGGGCTTCGTCGGTGAGGTTCATAACCACTACGTCGAAGATTTCAAGCGTCTGGATATCGATCGCTTGAAGGCTGCGCGTGAACGCGTCATCCGCGCCCATGCGGAAAATGCGATCGCCGCCATGAATGCGCACCCGGAACAGCAGGCGCTGGTCAAGCAGGAAGCGGCAAAGAGCCGCCGGCACAAACCGCTGCGCACGCTCTTCCGTGAAGCGGGAGACGTCCTTACCGCAGTGTGTCCGTGCTGGATGGCCAGCCCGCTCTCGGTCAGCCAGCTCATCGATCGCTCCGCGAAGTTCGACTATGTCATCTTCGACGAGGCTTCGCAGGTACTGCCTGAAGACGCCATCCCTTCCATCATGCGCGGGAAGTTCGTGGTCGTCGCCGGCGACAACAAGCAGCTTCCGCCAACCGGCTTCTTTTCGGTTTCTTCCGATGAGGACGGCGAGAACGAGCTGGTAGACGGCTATGAAAGCCTGCTCGACATGATGCTGCCCTTCGTCAAATCCTTCCACCTGGATTGGCATTACCGCAGCCACGATGAAGCCCTCATCGCGTTCTCCAATCACCACATCTATGACGATCGCCTGGTGACCTTTCCCGGTCCCGGAGGTCCGCCGGCCTTACGTCACGTGCTTGTGGAAGGAGTAACGGACAGCGACGGCCAGGAAGAGAGTTCGGGCGCGGAGGTCAGCCGCGTGGTTGCGCTTGCGATCGAACACGCTCAGCAGAGACCCGATCTTTCCCTGGGCGTCATCACGATGGGGATCAAGCATGCCATGCGCATTCAGGCTGCCATGGATCATGCTTTGAAGGCACATCCCGAGCTGCACGCGTTCTTTGACACCGAGCGCGCGGAGCGTTTTTTCATTAAAAATCTGGAGCGTGTACAGGGCGATGAACGCGACAGCATCATCATGAGCATCGGCTACGGCAAAGACCGCGGCGGCAACCTGCCTCTGCGATTTGGGCCGATACTCGCTGAAGGCGGCAGGCGGCGTCTCAACGTTGCGGTCACCCGCGCCCGCGAATCCATGACGGTGGTTTCATCGTTCACATCCCTGGATATTGACCCGGCGAAAGTTCGTCCCGGCACCGGCCTCGAGTTCCTGCGCAACTACCTGCAGTATGCGGCGAGCGAAGGCAAGCTTCTTGGTCCGGGAGAAGTAACGGGCGAACCGATGAACGATTTTGAAGCGGATGTGTACGACACTCTTACCTCGAGCGGGATGAAGCTGGTTCCGCAGGTGGGATGCTCGCAGTTCCGCGTCGACTTCGGTGTGTGTCGTCCCGATGTTCCCGGCCGCTTCGTGCTCGCGATTGAATGCGACGGCGCGTCGTACCACTCTAGCTATACAGCTCGCGACCGTGACCGGTTGCGGCAACAGCAACTCGAAAATCTGGGATGGCACTTCCACCGCATCTGGTCAACGGACTGGTTCCTCCGCAAACATGAAGAGGTCGAACGTACTTTGATCGCCGTGCAGCAGGCCATCGCAGCCGCCGATTCACGGCCTCCAGTGTCACCTTCTGAAAACAGTGCCAGGGATGTCGAGGAAGTGGCCGCAGACGCACCCGATCTCTCAGCCGCGGAACTTACCAGTAGCCGTTCGTCGCTGTTCCCACCGATCCCCAATCGTGGAAGCATCACCGAATACACCCGCGCTGAGTTGCGGGCGCTCTACGACTGGGTTGTCTCCGACGGCAAGTTACGCTCACATGATGAGCTTGCCGACGAGATGTTTGCCGGCCTGCCGTTCGCGCGCAAGGGCACGCGCATCGAGGCCGTCCTGCGAAAGACGATAGCCGATTGCGAAGCGGTGAAAAGCCGCCTGCCATGAGGGCTCGATTCAAGACGCCGTAGTATTAGCGGAAGTGTTTCAAGGAAGGCAAAGGCTCGACGTGACACTACCGCCAGGAGATTTGGACGACTTCTCACTTTGGCGCGCGATCCTGGAAGTTGCGCGTTCGTCACCGTCACCACACAATGTGCAGCCATGGCGTGTCCGGTTGATCTCAAGCGGCCATGCCGAACTGTATATCGACGGAACCAGAACCCTTCCCAGGGAGGACCTCACGGGATGTTTTGTCCTCTCCGCCATGGGTATGTTCCTTGAGGCTCTTGATATTTCCGCCACCCAGCACGGTTTTCGTTTTGAGTACCGGCTAGCGGATGATATTCACGTCTTTGCGCGAAGGATGGCCGACCCAAACAGCCAAGGCCTCACCTTGTTTGCGGTTCTCGAACTATCCCCCGAGTCTGCGCGGACCGAAACGTCAGACGTCTCAACGCTGCTCGCCAGGACGACCTCCAGGCTCACACTGAAGCGGACACCGGTTCCGGAAGAAGCTGTTGCAAGGCTGACCTCATTCGCTCTCGAATCGGAACACCGCTATACCCACCTGACGGATCCGGGCCTCATCGAAGAGTTGCTGGATCACAACATCACCGCCGTCTTTCAAGACATGAACCATCCTCCCTACCACGATGAGATTGCGAGTTGGTTCCGCTTTTCGGAAAGCACCGCGGCCACGCACCGTGACGGGCTTGATTGGCGATGCATGAATCTGTCCAAAGTCGAGTTCTGGATGTCGGCACGCCTCCCTCGGGTACTCAAGGTCCCGCTGGCGCGAATCTTCTTCCGCCGCCGCTATCGCAAGCAACTTGGCTATGTGCCCGCGATCGGCATCCTCAGCGGCCCTTTCTTCGAGCCGGAGCACACCATTGCTTCGGGGCGGTTCCTGCTTCGCTTCTGGCTGGAAGTAACGGCTCTGGACCTCTATCTGCATCCATATGGAAATCTCGTGACCAATGATGCCGCGGCCGCCTGGACAACCCAGCGAACGGGTATCGAAAAATCCTGGCTGATTTTCAAGATTGGTTATTCGGACATTCCTCCCCACAGCCTGCGGAGAACCGTGGATCAAATCCTGCTGCGGCAGGACGAGGTGCTTTCATGATGGACTTCCTGTACCGGATCTACGCCGAAGCGCTGCTGGAGGTGCTCGCATGGCTGCGGCGTATCGCCAGCGTCAACGGCCGGCTTTATTCTCTGCTGCATGCCGCTCCGCTGCAGCCTTTTCTGGCGCGTACCGGCTACACCCGCGCGCATGCTCTGTTTCTGAAGGCGAGCCGCCGCTGCCCCGCGTATGGCATGTTTCTTCAGGCCGAAGGTTACAAGAGCACGACGAGTTGGAAGCTGACCGATGTTCCTGTCATGACGAAGGAAAACTATGTGAAGCGCTACACCCTGGAGGAGCGCTGCTACGACGGAGCGATTCCTCGTGCAGGTGTCGTCATCGATGAGTCATCCGGTTCCACCGGTCAGCCTAATAACTGGGTACGCAGCGCCAGCGAGCGTAACGATGTCAAACGCATCCTGCAGCTCAACTACGAAATCATCTTCAAGGACAACGGCAAGGTGCTGTTGAACTGCTTTGCGCTCGGACCCTGGGCTACGGGCATCAATGTTTCCATGTCGCTTGTGGATGTCGGCATTTTGAAATCCATTGGCCCGGATCGCGCCAAGCTGACCAATACACTTCGCCTGCTCGGCCCGAAGTACGACTACCTGATCTTCGGCTATCCGCCGTTCATACGGTCCTTCGTGGATGAATGCGATCTTGATCTCTCGGCATATCACATTGACTTCATCGTTGGAGGGGAAGGTCTTTCCGAGGGGCTGCGAGGTCATCTGCTGCAATATGCGAAGTCGGTGGTTTCTTCCTATGGAGCTTCCGACCTCGAGATCAACATCGGCGTGGAAACACCTTTGACCATAGCTCTCCGGCGGATGTGTCTCAAGGATCCGGAACTTTGCCGCGACCTTTTCGGACGCGACAATCCCCCCATGATTTTCCAGTACAACGCCGTCGACTACATCATCGAAACCAATGACGCGGGCGAACTGCTGTTCACCATCGGACGCATGTCAGGCGCCGCGCCCAAGATTCGTTACAACCTGCGCGACTCCGGCGGTGTGCGCTCCTTCGCGGAGCTAACGCAACAGCTACGGAAGCATGGTGTGGAGTTGGCGTCGCTGGTCCAGCGCACCAGCTATTTCCCCATCCTTTATGTCTACGGCCGCAACGACTCGAGTGTGCCGTTCTACGGTTGCAAGGTATTCCCATCCGACATCGAACAGATACTCTCTTCCGATCCCGTGCTCATGGCGTCATTCGGAAGCTTTCAACTCGAGACACGAGAAGACGAACATCTCACCAGCCACCTCAACATCCACCTTGAACAAACGGGAAGCCCGGTATCTCCGGACATTGAAACTTCTCTGGAAGATCTGTTTTTCGATGCACTCACCCGCGTCAACCAGGACTTCCGTGAAGTCTCCAGGCTCTTCGAACGCCGGCAGGTCCATGTCCGGATTCATGCCCGGGAGAGGGGCCCCTTCGCCGGAAGGGATATCCGGATAAAGAACAAGTACATCGCGTGAAAAGGGTGCTACCCGAAGTGCGTCGCAAGGGTCTCTCTTCGACCAGGATGTCCGTCCACGAGCTGCACCTTAGTGATTCCTCGAATTTCCTGTCCTCCCGCGAACCCAACTGGCCACGGAATTCCTCATGACGGCGTACCCAGGGCGAAGTTGTTGAAGCCGTTTTCCCCAAGGAAGACGGCCTGCAAAACCAGAATAGGGACGGATGTTCCCATGTTGGCCAGAACGGTCGGCAAACGAGATGGTCTGGCTTTCGATGAAGTCCGCTATCGCTGCCTGTTGAGCTGCCGCTAAGCTTTCTTGTTCACTGAAGGTCATCGGCGATCGGGCACTGTCCTGCTCCGGCGCGTAGGGAACGGGTGAGGTTATCTCGCTGGAAACGACTGTCCGTTGGAGCGTCGTGGATATCGTGAGCAGAACACTTACGACCTTGGGATCGAATTGAGTGCCCGCATTCTCCACGAGGATAGTCAGGGCGCGATCATGCGTCATGCCGGCGCGATACGAGCGATTGGTTGTCATTGCGTCGTAGGCATCGGCCACATGAATGATGCGGGCATCAAGAGGCGTCTCTTCGCCGCGCTGACGCTTCGGATAGCCCGTGCCGTCCCAATTTTCGTGGTGCAACTCGACTGCGGGTAAATACTTGGCAAATCCACGCACGCCTTGAAGGATGTGGCGGCCGGTGACAGGATGGCGTTTGATGATCTTGAACTCCTCATCGGAAAGTTTCCCCGGCTTTTGGAGCACGGAGTCGCTGATCCCGATCTTGCCGATGTCGTGGAGCAGGGCTCCAACACGCAGACGTTCAATATCGCTTGCGCTCTGACCCATAGCGCTCGCAAGGGCGCAGGAGATCTCGCTGACACGCTTGCTATGCCCAGCCGTGTATTTGTCCCGCGCATCCAGAGCATTGGCGAGCGAATAGACGAACTCGACATAGGCGCTCTGCAGGTTCTCCTGCGCGTTGCGTACGGAACCTGCCGCCATGTTGTAGGTGTGCGCCAGCTTCCTCACTTCGAAGATGTTAGGCAGCTCCTGTTGAAATACCGGAAGCGCTCCGCTTTGAGAGCAATGCTCCAGGTGGCTCACCAGGGTTTCGATGGGTGAGACAATCGCCCGCGAGCCGAGAAAGCTGAAGATCAGGGTGGTCACCAGAGAAATGAGGATGACGTAAAGAAAGATGTGCCGGAGGGTGGCGCTTACCTGAGCGGTCGCCTGATCGACATCCGCGAGACTGTAGAGCGTCCAGCCCGAGGCCTCCGAACTCCTCAGGACTGGAAGCGACATCCACTCATGTCCTTTCAGATACGCTTCACATTCTCCGCCATGAGTGCAGCGGCTCAGCGCGGTTCCGATATCCAGAAGCGAGGCGCCACCAATGTTCGAATACAGGGCGCGCGCGCCGTGGAGCAGCACGGAGGGAGTCGTGAACAGGGAAAGGTTGAGGCGCACGCCGACCGTCAGGTATCCAAGTTCCTGACCGTTCATCACGAGCGAGGCTGTCTTTGTCTGGAACGCCTCTCCGCGAAACACAAGCAGCTCATCCTTTTCCATTTCCATCTGTGGGAACACGTAGAGCGGCACGAGCTCCGCGGATCCACCACCGGCACGCGCGACGCCGGCTACAGGGGTGCGGTCGGTCCGCGTGACGACGACGAGGTCCTCTCCGAAGTGAGAACCGAGCTGGAGAATCTGATCCTGCAAGCCCGCTTGCACACCGTTCTCTGGCGTGTCTGCCGCGGTCTGCGTTGCTCTCTGGTCGGTGGTTTGCGGTGTAGCCGTCAGCGGCGTAAGTGCGGCGGTAATCGATTCCTTCGCCGAAGAAAGCAGGTCTGTGTCGGCAAGAGCTCCGGTCAGAGCCAGCCGATTGCGCAGCTCGTTCGCATCGCGGAGCTGGGTCAGATTTTCTTGATTTTGCCGCAGGGTATGGCGAAGGCCCTCGCGAACCGTGCTCTGAACATGACGTTGCACCAGGAGGAAGCTCAGTAGCAGGAGAAGTGCAAAAGGCACAAAGCTGAAGAGGAAGGCCCTCTTGTAGAAGCGCATCGTTCGCGATCTCTCCTTTGTGTATAGCGGCGAGGAAAGATCCCGGAGGGCGCATCCAGCCAAGCTCAGCGCGTGAGCCTTAACCAGAATACGTCGCCCGGATGGGGGACTGCCATACCTCTTCGAGGGAATTACAGAGGTCACCGGACCAAGTGACTGTCCTCGCAGGGGTTAGAGCAGCTTCGGTAATGGTGTAGACCGAAGAGAGGGTGCTGAAACCGTTTTTTCCCAATGAAAACGGCATTTCTCCATCATCGGGAAGACCACACCATTACCGAAACAGCTCTAGTTACCAGGCGAGCTTGAGCCCGGTTCGCATCAAGCGTTTCCTGGCTTTGGCGCGCTCTTCCTCTGCGGACACAGGAGGTAAATCGCGCTATGGCATTTCCCATGAAGGTATACCCAGGGCAAAGATGTTGAAGTCGTTTTCCCCAAAGAAAACGACCTTTTCAGCCGTTTCGCGGAGGCACCGCATCATGGGAAATGCTCTAGCTGGATTGCCGCGTCTTGTCCGTCCGCTGCGAGATCTTTGCCGTACGAATGAGATTCGGAAGTTTCAGCGAGGTGGAACGCCGGAGGTTCCCTCCGGCCATTGCTTCCAATTGCCTCAGCGCTTGGGTGTGTTCTTCCGCGGTGCGGGCGCATGAGCAATCCGCGGGAATGTAAATGTCAAAGCCGCGCATGTTGGCGTCATGCGCTGTAACGGTGATGCAACTGTTCGATGTCAGCCCGGTCAGAATCAGCGTTTCGATCTGGAGATGCTGTAGCAACACCTCCAGCGGGGTCATGTAGAACGCGGAATGCATCGGCTTTAACACAAAATAATCTTCGCTGTCCGGCAGCAGCGGCCGCACAAACTGGGCTCCCTTTGCTTCCAGACAGCGGCCCATCAGAACTTCTTTTTCGCTGCGCCAGTCGCCAAAATTGTCATTGACATATAGGACCGGAATACCCGCCTCGCGTGCACGCGCCTTCAACCTCACCAGCGCGTCCCTCATGGCGAGCGCACCTTGCAGAATCGCATCTCCATCCGGAAACTGAAACGTCGTCAGCACATCAATCAGCAGCAGTGCAACGGGCACCGGCGAAGGACGCGTTTGTGCATGCTTCCGAGACCTCATATCAGGTGTGATGCCATCTCTGCGTGGGAAGCATCAACGCAAGTTCGAGAGTGGGACGCTGATGTTACGGTGACCGCGAGCACTCAGAAATGCGGGATGCCCCCTAAAAAGGTGCCTCTGGGAGACAACGTATTCCGGCAGGGAGGTTCTTCGAACTCCCGCTGAGATGAGTGAAAGATGGCATCGTTCTGCGAAATCAGGTAGTCGGCGGTGCGAGCGGCCAGGGCCTGGATGGTGAGGCCGGGATTGGCGGAGCCTTGCGTCGGAAAGACGGAGCCGTCCATGACAAACAGGTTGGGGATATCCCATGTGCGGCCGAACTTGTCGCATACTCCGGTATCGGGTGTGGCGCTCATACGCGCCCCGCCGACGAGGTGAGCGTAGCGCTGTTCCTGAACGACCTCAATAGCGCCGGCAGCGCGCATGACCTCCATCGTCTTGTTCTTGCCATACTCGATAAGGTTCTTGTCATTTTCCTTGAGCGAGAAAGTGACCTGGGCTACGGGAAGACCGAACCGGTCGCGCGCGTCGTGACGGCCGTCCCTGCCGTCCGCGACCTCGATGCGATTGTCCTCCCAGGGAAGAATCTCGCCCAGCAAACCAAGAGGAGACCAGTGGTTGTAATCCATCATTTCGCGTCGCAGTCCCCAGCCCCACAGACCTTTGGCGGCCATCAGTTGTTTGGAGAAGGCGATGGGAAGCGGTCCGACAGTCTGGATGGCAAAGCCACGCGCGAAGCCGCGCTTGGGATCGGTCTCGTAAAACTCCTCCGTGAGCGCGTGTGCGGGAGGCGCCTTGTATTGGCGGATAAGGTTTTCAAATTTCCCCAGGATGACGTTGCCGGCCTGCGCCATCAGATATCTGCCCAGCGTGCCCGAGCTGTTGGCGAGACCGGCTTCGTGACCGGGGCAGGCTGAGTTGAAGAGCAGGCGAGGCGTCTCGAGCGCGTAACCGCAGACGATGACGGCGCGAGCGCGCTGGAAGCGTTCCTGACCTTGTGCGTCAAAGTAGACAATGCCGTCGGTGCGGCCGCTTTTGTCCATGGAGATTCGCGCAACCATGGAGTTGTCGCGGATCTCTGCGCCGTGTTCCAAAGCATCAGGCACGTGTGTGACTAGCGTCGAAGCTTTCGCACCCACCTTGCAGCCCTGAATGCAGAAGCCACGATAGATGCAGTGCGGGCGGTCGTGGTGTGATGCGGAAAGAATTGCGACGGGTCCACCCGCAGAGACGGGGATTCCCAACGCGGTGCAGCCCTTGATCAGGACATTGCCGACTTCGCCCATCGGATGGGGACCGTAGGGATGTCCATGGGGCTTTCCCCAGGGATAGTACGCAGGGCCGGCGACAGGCATTTCGCGTTCGAGCAACTCGTAGTATGGCTCAAGCTGTTCGTAACGCATTGGCCAGTCCACGCCCACTCCGTCCTGCGTATAGACCTCGAAGTCGGACGGATGAAAGCGCGGAACGAACGAAGCCCAATGAACCGAGCCGCCGCCCACCCCTTTGCCGCTGTTATTGGAGCCGAGAGCAAGCGGGTCTTTGCCGCCGGTGATGCGGAGGTCGTTCCAATACAGTTGGTGCGAGCCCGCTTCGTCGGAAACCCATTGGCGTTCGGTATCCCAGAAGGGCCCGGCTTCAATGCCAACGACCTTGAATCCGGCCCGTGCGAGCCGCTGTAGCAGAACGCCGCCGGCAGATCCGACGCCAACGATGGCGTAGTCGATGAGGTCCGAGTCTTTGAAGCGGCGCGGCGGCAGCTTGATTTGCTGCATGGCGCCAAGAATCTTTGTGTCCGCCGGCTCGTGGGGCGGATTGAATGGACCTCCGATGGGCGTGTTGCGATGCAGGAAGCTCAATGCGTACCTGCCTGTCCGTGGTGGGAGGATTCCTGTTCACCGGTTTGTTGAGGGCGGTCGGACAGCGTGTCGTCGGGTGCGAACCAGTCGTAACGTTGCTCGCCGGCTTCCCATGGCTCCGCCTCGCCGCTTTCGAGTCGCATGTAGCCGCGCGGATAGGCCGGGCCGCCGAAACCTATCTCGTCCCAGGCATGCGGATGTGCGTAATACACCGCGCAGCAGTCGCTGACGAGCATGCCCCAAAAGCGTTTGAGATTCATCTGAGCCCAGAGATCCTGAGCGGCCTGGGGCGCACCATCGTGCAGGGATTGCAGGATGGTTTCCTGATGGAGTGTGAGGAGCGCGTGAAAGGGTTTGTTGTGGAGCGTTTGTGCCATCGTGTCAATGGCGAGTACGCCTAGCCGGTACGCTTCTTGATCCGAGGGCATGTCCTCATAGCGGTAGCCCTCGATGCGATTGAGGTGAAGGCGTTCATCCAGGAAAGGGAGAATCGGGATGCGTGCCGCCTCGCTGCGATCATCCTGCGGCAGGATGCGGTCAACGATAGCCTGCATCGTCAATGCTTCTTCAAATGTGAAGAAGTGGATGGAAGGGATGGTCTGGACGCGGTCGAGAACCACTTTGCGCGTGGCTGCGTCCCAGTACTTCTGCTGGTGCAGTGTGTGAAAACCACGGTAGTAGCCGGGCGTGGTTTTGGGGTCGAGGGGTGTGCGGCTTTCCGGATCGAGCAGCGGCAAGCGCTCGCGGTGTTGCAAAGCTTCCGGTGATGGTTGCGAAACCTTCTTTCCGAACCCGAACATCAGGCGCGCTCCCTTCGCATGAAGTACGCGAGAGCCCCGATCATCCCGCATGCCGCCATCAGCATCGGCGCAAAGATAGGTGGACCGTAAAGGATGTTGTACAGAGGCTTACGCAGACCACCTGAGCGGCGTGCGATGCCGCGCATGTGATAGCCGGTGCCGACCACTCCGTTGAGCATCAGGAGCGCGGAGGTGGAGGGCAGAAGGGTGTTCGCTATGCGCTCGCTGCCGATCGATGCGAGTGCGACCAGGATCATCAGAGGCGCAAGCAGGATAGGCGACCACTGCACGCGGTATTTGAAGTTGTCTTTGTAGTGCGAGTACCAGCTCTCCGCGCCGACGGCGAAAGTTCCGATAGCGCAGACCACGCAGAGGTGCTTCTGAAAGCGGCCGACGCGGATGTCGTCACCGAAGCTTGGCTCTCGCAACGAAAGGGAAGCTTCGACTACGCGGCTGCGCAATCCCAGATCTTCTTCGCGCTGCAGATAGCTGGCAATCACACCGAGATACGCGCTCGTCCCGAAAAGTAGTGGCGCAAAGATCGGAGGGCCCATCACGATGTTGGTGACCGGCAGCCGCCAGCCGCCCGGTTTGCGAGCGATGCCGCGTATGTGAAATCCGAAACCAATCAGCCCGTCTGCGAGAGTTAGAAAGCTGGTGACGCGAAGAAAGGTGTTTGCCAACTTGCGACTGAAAAAACCGCAAAGGCTCGCGATGGTCAGCGTACCGGAGAGGATCACGGGCGTGTACATCACCGGGTTGGAATAGCTGCCTTTGTAATGTTCGTAAGCCACTTCCAAACCGCTGATAAGGCTGGTGCCGGCGACGAGCAGCGACATGGAACGCTGAAAGGTACCGGTCTGCAGATGATGGACGACGATCTCCGCCGGCCTGCGCACAGGCGCCGGGAGCGAACGAGCCATGGCCCAAGGGCTGGTGTCGGGAAAGCTCATGCGGCGCTCCGCTGAAGAGCCATGGCCGCAGCCACGCTGGGCGGAAGCGTGGTGGGGAGTTCAGGCGCGGAAGAGTCGGAGTCCAGATCGCCGTCATCCCACGCGATGGGCCGTGTCCATGCGCCGCCGGCATTGGCGATGAGGATTGGGAATGCGGCGAAGTGCCGACGCTTGCCGTCGAGCAGCGGTTCCGGGACGTGAATATCTTCAAGCAGGAGCTTCGTCGCGCCGAGGAGAAGCTTATGTGCATCGGATTCCGCGTGCTCATCGGGATACCCGCCGGTGGAAAGTCCGTCGATCCCCATGCCTTTCGTTTGCCTATCAAGAAGGTACTGCGCTCCACTCCCTGACATGTAGGGCCATGCGGTAAGAAACTCTTTCGAGTTGCCGCGCTTCTCACCCCAGCCTGTCTTCAGCAGAATGAAGGTGCCTGCGGTGATCAGGGCGTCATGCTTCCGGAGGTCGTCTGCGTCGATGGGATGGGAAGGTGCAAACCCGCGCAGATCGAGTGCCACACACGGACCATAGAAGTGGCTCAGGGGCAACTCGTGAATACACGGCAGATGCGGCAGGTAGTGAAACGGCGCATCGACATGCGAGCCCGAGTGCGTCATGAAGGTGCAGCGTTCCACTGTAGCCCCGTCCACCACGGCGAGTTGCTGGTACTCCACGGAATTGGGCGGCTGTCCAGGAAACTGCGGAGCGTGATTGTAGTGGGGCTGCGCGAGATCGTAGATCATGGCTAAATCTTCTCCGCGAACTTTTCGGCATCCTTCTGCTTGAATTCGATGCCGAGCCCGGGGCGCGTGAAGTCGGGATGCATGCAGCCATCGCTCTGCGCCGCACGGAACCCATCGAAGAGCATGGACTCAATGCGGACATGGTCGAAGAAATATTCGACATGACGTAGAGGCCTTGCCGCGCAGCCGAGATGCATATGAATGGTTGGGCCGCAATGCGCGGACAGCGGGATCGGATGCGCGTCCGCGATAGAGGCTGCATCCATGAAGCCGGTGATTCCGCCGCAACGTGTGGCATCTGCCTGCATGACATCGACGGCCTCCGCCTCGATCATTTTGCGAAGGTACATGGCGGACCACCCGTACTCGCCGGCGGCGATGTCCATCCCGGCAGGTGCGCGGTTGCGCAGAAGATGAAGGCCGGGCAGGTCGTCGGAGGAGACCGGCTCTTCAAACCATGTGACGTTATGTTCTGCATGAGCAAGTTCGGAAAAGTAGAGCGCCTGTTTGCGGGAATATGCGCCATTGGCGTCGATGAATAATTCGGCGCCGTCGCCAATTGCTTTGCGCGCGACCGCGATGCGGCGAAGGTCCTGCTCAGGGTGTGAGCCGATCTTCATCTTGACGCGTGGAATCCCCTGCGCGATCCAACCTCTGAGCTGTTCCTGAAGTTGTGCATCGCCGTACGTGGTGAAGCCGCCGGATCCGTACACCGGCACCGTTGTACGGATCGGTCCAAGCAGCCCAGCGAGCGACTGCCCCAGGAGTTTGGCCTTCAAATCCCACAGTGCGATGTCGACGGCGGACAGCGCGGTAGCGCCAATGCCTTCAGTTCCATAGTTGCGCTGCGAGGTGCGCATGGCCGTAAAGAGCGCATTGATGTCGAACGCGCTCTGGTTGAGGCAGTGTTTCTCTACTAGTTCACGCGCCACGATGGCGGCAGTTGGGTGCGCATACGTGTAGCCAATCCCGGTTTCAGTGCCCGTGCGGATCTCAACGACGACCAGCGTCGTCGAATCCCAGGCGATGGTTCCGTCTGCCTCCGGGCTTTCGGTGGGTATGGTGTAGGCGCGTGCGATGCCGGAGCGAATTGTCGCCTCGGCAAACATTAAACAATCTGCCGGACGGTATCTTCGGCCGCGGTCAGCGCGATCCGAAGGCGGTTAGGTTCGCCTTTCGCCAGAGCTTCGGAGAACTTGATCGCCTGGCCGGCGGTGATCTTCGCCGGAAGCATCGCGGTGAACTGATCGACAACAGCCTCGATGATTACCGGGCCGGGCATGGCGAGAGCTTCGTCGAACTTCTCGCCTGCAGTGCGTGGATCGTCAATGCGAACGCCGCTTGCCCCGACGGCTTGAGCGAGCGCTACGAAATCGATGGGCAGCAGGTCGCATTGATATTCAGGATTACCCTGAAAGACCATCTGCTCCCATTTGATCTGGCCCAGCGTGTTGTTCTTGATGATGACCAGCTTGATCGGCAGCTTGTACGCGACCGCGGTGATGATCTCGCCCATCAGCATGGTGAAGCCGCCATCGCCGATTACGCCGATAACCTGACGGTCGGGGAACGCGATCTGCGCGGCGATGGCATAAGGCATGCCGCAGGCCATGGTGGCGAGGTTTCCGGAGCAGGAATGCATCTGCCCCTTCTTGGCCTGCATATAGCGCGCCCAGACCGTCGTATTGGTGCCCGAATCGGAGACGATGATGGCGTTCTCTTTCGTCCGCTTCGACAGTTCCCAACCCACAACCTGGGGCTTCATGGGCATCGCGGTGGAAGTGCCCTCCTTCTCGATCAAGGCATTCCACGACTTCATGCTCTTCTGGGCTTTTTCAAGGAAGCGGCGATAGCTGTTGCGCTTGAGCAGGGGAAGCAGTATCCGGAGGGTTTTCTTGGAGTCACCGACCAACCCCGCTTCAACCGGAGTACGCAAACCGATACGCTGCGCGTTGGAATCGATCTGAACAAAACGGCAGTCGTCTGGCTTGGGAAGGTATTCGATGTAGGGGTAGGATGTTCCGACCATCAACAGCGTGTCGCAGTCTTCAAGCGCTTCTTCCGACGGCGCAGTCCCGAGAAGACCGATGCCGCCGGTGGTGTAAGGCGAATCATCCGGAACGCAACCCTTACCCAGCAGAGGTTTGATGATGGGTGCGCCGAGCAACTCCGCGAGCTCCAGAAGCTCCTCCGTGGCATGCAGTGCTCCCTGGCCGGCGAGAATCGCAATCCGCTTACCGTTGTTGAGGACTTTCGCCGCGGCCTGAAGGTCCGCAGCCGGAGGCACGTTGCCGGAGATGGCGCTGATCGATGAGGAATGATGCGGGCCGTTGCGTTCCGACCTGGAAGCCTTGGCGGATTGCTGCTGGATGTCGATCGGGATGGTGATGTGGGCAACGCCGCGCTTCTCCGTTGCGGAGCGGATCGCGAGGTCCACCACGGACTCCATGTGCGCGCCGCTCATGACCCGGTTGTTGTAACAGGCCACGTCGATGAACAGCTTGTCGAGCTCGACGTCCTGCTGCTGAAACGTCCCTGTCACATCGTTGAACTGCATGCCGGTGATTGCCAGCACCGGCTGCTGATCCATCTTGGCGTCGTAGAGACCGTTCAGAAGATGAATCCCGCCCGGACCTGATGTCGCAAGGCAGACTCCCAAACGTCCAGTGAACTTGGCGTACGCGCAGGCCATGAAAGCAGCGGACTCTTCATGGCGCACATGGATGAAGCGAATCTTCTTCTCTGCTTTGCGCAGGGCCTCCATGACACCGTTGATCCCATCACCGGGCAGGCCAAAGATGGTGTCGACACCCCAGGCAAGAAGGCGTTCCACCAGCACATCTGAAGCATTCATTGCAGTCTCCCAGAGCGCTGTCGTGCATTGAGTGCCCTTGAGGACTAGGACGCACAACAGCAGTTCCGGGGTGCCCAAAGGCTCGGGCTACGACCGGTATAACGGCGCGAAGGTTTCCGATCTCTCCACGGCGGAGTTCCGGCAGGCGTACTCATGTTGCAAGCTCGTAAGCCCGCTAGTCCGGGCCGGCGAGCGGGGCAACCTGAGCCTCTTTCGCTAAATCAAAATCTTGTTTGTCTCACTTTGCTTTCACGAGGGGCGCGTTCGTATGTTTCAGCAGTCCGGAGAAAAGGGCAGGGCCACAAACGTCAGCTCTTTAAGCAAATTCAGTCCCGATGAGTCCGAACCCCGCCTTGCAACCGGCGTTCCGGGTCTCGATGACATTCTTAACGGAGGCATTCCCAAAGGCCATCTGTATCTGGTGGAAGGAGATCCCGGCACCGGGAAAACCACGCTTGCCCTGCAGTACCTTCTGGAAGGCTCGCGCATCGGGGAGAAGGGGATGTATGTCACACTCTCCGAATCGAAAATCGAGCTGGAGCAGGTCGCACGGTCGCACGGCTGGGATATTTCGCCGATCACCATCTACGAGATGATCCCGTCCGACGAGGACCTCAGTGCCGAGGCTCAGTACACCGTCTTCCATCCCTCTGAAGTGGAGTTGGCCGACACCATCACGGCGATCCTCAAGCAGATTGAGACCGTCGATCCACAACGGGTTGTTTTCGACTCTCTTTCCGAGTTCCGGATGCTTGCGCGCGATCCGCTGAAGTACCGTCGCCAGATATTGGCGCTCAAACGGTATTTCGCGGGACGCAACTGCACCGTGCTGTTGCTTGACGACCGTACAGCGGAAGGCGGTTCGAATGACTTGCAATTGCAAAGCATCGCGCACGGTGTCATCAAGATGCAGAGCCTGGAACGGGACTTTGGCATCAAACGCCGCCGTCTGGAAGTGCACAAACTTCGCGGCTCTCATTTCCGTGAGGGATATCACGACTACACCATTCGCACAGGTGGTCTCGCCACCTATCCGCGTCTCATCGCGTCCGAACACATGCCCGGGTTTGAGCCGAGGTCGATCCACAGCGGCCTGCCGGAGCTTGATGATCTTCTGCGCGGTGGGCTGGATGCCGGTACGAGCTCACTACTTATCGGGCCTGCGGGATGCGGTAAGTCGACCATCGCCATTCGCTACGCCTACAGCTCCGCTCTGCGCGGGGAGAAGGCGGTAATTTTCACCTTCGATGAATCGCTGACCACGTTGATTGGCCGCGCCAGAAACCTTGGCATGGATCCCACGGAACTCATCGCGAGTAAAAAGCTCGAAATCTACCAGATTGACCCGGCTGAGTTATCGCCGGGCGAATTCGTGGCGCGCATCCGCCGCATGGTGGATGAAGAAGGGCTGCGCCTCGTCGTGATCGACAGCATGAATGGTTTTCTGAACGCCATGCCGCACGAGCAGTTCCTCGCCATGCAGTTGCACGAGCTACTCGCCTACCTCGGCCAGCAGGGTATCGCGACGCTGCTGACCCTGGCTCAACACGGCTTTATCGGCACGACCAACTCGCCCATCGACGTTAGCTATCTTGCCGACACGGTGCTTCTCTTCCGTTACTTTGAGCGAGCCGGGGCCATTCGACAGGCCATTTCCGTTCTGAAGAAGCGTAGTGGAGCGCACGAGCGCACGATTCGTGAACTCGTCTTCGATGAGGGAGGGATCCGCGTTGGCCCGCCGCTCGATGAATTCGAAGGCGTGCTCACAGGTACACCCACCTATGTCGGTAGGGCCGGAAAAGAGAGCGTTTCTGAATCTGGTGAGTGACAAATCAATACGCGAAAGACGCACGATCATCCTCGCTCCAGTGGGGAGAGACGCTGCTTTGATGGCGAGCTTCATGGAGAAGCTGGAGAAGCCGTGTCGCATCGTCAACTCGGTCTCTGAGCTTTGTGATGAAATCCGTGCAGGCGCAGGCGCAGCTATCGTCGCTGAAGAGGCGTTCCGGGGTAATTACATTGAGCTGCTGCAGCCTGTTCTCAAGCAGCAGCCGTCCTGGTCCGATTTCCCTTTGCTTATTCTCGTCGCAGGCGGACGTGTCACTGTGGAAAGCGAGCGGCTGCGCAAACTCCGGCTGCCTTTAGGGAACGTCCTTCTACTGGAACGCCCACTGCGGCCGGAAACGCTGATCAGCACACTCGAGATGGCCCTCCGCGGCCGTGCTCGTCAATACCAGATCCGCGATCAGATGGAGCAGTTCGAGCGTGCCCAGGAAGCTCTGCGCCGCTCTGAGAAGCTGGCTGTAACTGGGCGTCTCGCCGCAAGTATTGCGCATGAGATCAACAACCCGCTGGAGGCTGTCACAAACCTCATCTATCTCATCCGCGCCGAAGCTCCTTCGGAGAAGGCGCAGCGGTATATCGAGGAGGCAGATCAGGAACTCGCGCGTGTAGCCGAGATCACCAAACACACCCTCCGTTTCTATCGTGAGCCCAATCAGCCCATCCCCGTCGATCTCGTCGACGTTGTCGATTCGGTGCTCACGCTGTACCACTCGCGTTTTGTCGCGGCGAAGATCAATATTCAGAAGGAAGTGCGGATAGCCTCGCTGTCCATTCTCACCAGCCCCGGCGAGTTGCGGCAGGTCATCGCGAACATCGTTGGCAATGCACTCGACGCCATGCGAAGCGGCGGCCGGCTTCGTGTACGCGTCTCAGTCGAAACTTGCAGGAGGACCGGAATGCGGAGAGGGCGTGTTTCCATCGCGGACACCGGGCACGGCATACCTGCGCACATCCTGCCCACCATCTTCGAGCCGTTCATTACTACCAAGGGTGAAACGGGTACGGGTCTCGGCCTTTGGGTAAGCCATGAGATCGTGGAAAAGAACGGCTGGTCGATGCGCGTGCGGACATCGACTCGGAGTGGCTGCACGGGAACAGTCTTCTCGCTGCTCATGCCGCTTTCCTGAGAAGAAGATTTTGAAATCTTGCGGGTTATCCCCGCGCCCGCGCTGAAACAAGAACTTTCGGCGTGAACTTCAGATCATCGACGAAGGGATAGGTTGGCACGCGGTATTTGTTCGCGGGCAAATGCACGATGTCCTGATTGATGGAACCATCGGAAAGCGCCATCAGACTGGGATTGGCGATGGGTGAAAGCTCTGGTGACAGGTAGCCTGATTTCACCACGATGATCTTGAACGACTTTGGCTGCAACCCAAGCCGGGTAAAGTCAACGATGTCATGGTAAGGGCGGCGATAGTTCGAGATCACCAGCGTAACGCCTTGGATCCGCACCACAGCTTCCTTCTTGCGTGAGTCCGGAGCAGGAAGCAGGAACACGACTTTCGCCTGCGCCTTGACCGGCCGGCTGCCCAGCGGGTCCAGCGTTGCTCCAATGGAAAGCGGAAGTGTAGCGCCTACGCCTGCCTTGTAGCAGGCCTCCGTAGCTGGGGCATCCGTGATGCCGGCGAACACGACGTTCTGCGCGTTATGCTTCAACAGTTCTTCGAGAACTTCCGCGCGATCACTGGTGCCACCGCCGGTAGGATTGTCACCCGAGTCCGCGAGGATCGCCGGCTGCGTGGTGGCTTTCATCGCCCGGTCGATGCACTCATCGATCGTGCACGTTGTCGTGCCGAACTGAAACTGTTTGCGAGCATCCCAGTACTGCCGGGCCAGGTTGGTCGCAATCTTCTCCTCCGCGGGAATGGAAGTGCCGGTGACGACGGCTGCTGCCGTCGAACGCGGCTCATCCGCCCACACATAGCCCACCAGCAATGACACGTCCAGAATCCCTGGCTGTGCATTCAAGCCTGGGAGCTGTGCCCACAGGTGCTTGCCCGGTTCCCACTCCGTGCTGGTGCGCTCTCCGGGCAGAAGTACAGGGATCGGCGCCCAGACGACCGCAGGCCGGATTTTCTCTCCAAGACAGTGCAGCAGCATGGAGCAGCAGCGCTGCATCGTCTGCTCCTTATCAATGTGTGGCGCGGTGCGGAACGCGGAGAACATATCAATGTTGTCCACCACACGCCGGCTCACGTTGCCGTGGAGGTCGTAGCTGGTGGAGATCAAGCAACGTGGCCCCACGACTTGACGTGTCGCTTCCATCCAATCGCCTTCGGCATCCTGCATCCCGACGACGAACGTCGCGCCATGCATCGCGAGAAACAAACCATCCAGCGGAAGCAAGGCACGCAGGCGTTGGAGGTAGTCTGCCTTCAGAGTGCCGTAGGTAGCGCGCTCCACCGGGCCACCATCGACGGCGTCGGCCACCAATGTGGGCAAAAATGTGGCTGGATATTTCTTCAGGAAGGCGAAGCGTTGCGAGTTCACCAACGCATCACCGGTCAGAATGTCGAAGTCCTTGAGCCTGGTCGTGATGCGGCTGTAGGTGCTGCATTCTGTGCCAATGCCCCCAAACGCAAGACGGAAGCTTTTGGCTTCCGCAAAACTCGCCTGGGAAAAGGAGCCCGCAAGTGCGGCAGCCGTGGCTGTCTTCAAAAAATCGCGTCGTTGCATACGGTTGGGGTCCTCGATGTTCGGGGCGCTTGCGTTCGCTTGTTGGGTGAAGTGACTATGCGTCGTAGCATATCCGTCAGCGATATAGTGGGCAAGGCGATGGATAGTTCGAAGGACATGGCACACACCACGAGCACACTTCCCATCTTTGAGTTGTGCGCGCAGAGTTTGCATGCGTGTCATGCCGCCTCGGCAGGTGGAGCGGACCGCATTGAGCTTTGCCGCTCCCTTGAAGTTGGAGGGCTGACGCCGCCGGACGGCCTCATCCACCAAGCCGTTACCGAGAGCGGCCTGCCGGTACATGTGCTGGTCCGGCCCCACGCCAGCGGTTTTGTCTACGACCGCGCCGCTATCGACGCAATGCGCCATGGCATTGAAACTGCGCGCAGTTTGGGCGCCGCTGGTGTCGTCATCGGAGTACTGCACCCGGATCGGACTGTGGATAGAGAACGCATGCGTGAACTCGTCGCCTTGGCGGGTGGCATGCAGGTCACCTTTCATCGAGCGTTCGATGAGGTGCCTGACCTTGATCAGGCTCTGGAAGATGTGATCGAGTCCGGCTGCCAACGCATTCTGACTTCAGGTGGCGCACCCGATGTACTGCTGGGCGCGGGAGCTTTGGCCAGGTTGGTGGAGCGCGCAGGTGAACGCGTCCTGATCGCGGCTGGCGGAGGTTTGCGGCTGTCGAATGTCCGTGCCGTCCGAGAACGCACGCAGGTGCCCCACCTGCACGGTTCGCTTACGCATGCTGAAGCAGATGCGGGGGCCTTTCTTCAAGAACGCGTGGTCAGGATGATGCAGATTTTGCGAGAGGACCACCCCTAGCCCGCATGACTTCTGGATCAGGCCGAAACGGTCTTGCTTGGCAGACTCCTGCTGTTGTCTTTCTTGTTGTCATCCCCGTAGGGGATCTGCTGTTTGCACGTATACCCACAACTCTGTCGTCTCGACCGAAGCGGAGAGACCTGCTTCCGCTCCTGCCGATGATTCGGTTAGGTCACACGTCGAGCCCGCCAAAGCGCCCCCACCACCGGATCCACGACCCCGTCGATGATCTCCGGAGCATCCAGTTCCGCCTGCAATGCGGCGATCATGGCAAGGCGTACCGGCATTGCGTGTTCGAGGATGCTGCCCGCACACGCAATGCGTGGTGTGAAGGCGGCCTCCTGCAAGCGCTCCAGCCGTCGATGGGCGACAATGACCAATTCAGCCAGGCGGCGCCCTTCCAACTCCAGAACCTCTCGTGCGATGCGGTCGCCAGCCTCTGCACATGCCAGCACGATCGGCGCCAGGGCAGAGAATTGAGTTGGCGCACATACGTTGGCATAGGCCACAAGCTCCTTGATGTCGCGGAGACGCCAATGATGCAGGATCGCGGCGGTAAGTGTGGACTCTTCGTCGCGGTCGATGCCCCGGAAGATGGCGCGCAGCGCCCGTAAGCCGACGCTGTGCCCCGAACCTTGATCGGCAAGCACCGGTCCATACCCGCCGGCTCCTGCCACCTGCCCGTTGGGAGCCCGTCCCATGACGTTGGATCCGGTCCCCGCGAGCACCAGCAGACCATGGGTTCCCGGAAACGCCGCATCGAGAGCGATCTCGACGTCACCGACGATCAGCAGGGAACCGCCAACCCGTGAGCCGATCTCCTGGGAGAGCCAGTCGGTTACGAGTGGGACAGTGTTGCCGGCCGTCCCGACACATGTGGAACAAACGGAACCCAACCCGATTCCGGCCAGAGATTCAAGCCGTGCGAAGGCATTGGTCAGATTGGAAAGAGCGGCATCGGCGGGAACCCGCATGCGCTTGATGCTCGGACCTTCCACGCGCGCCAGCACCTGGGTTTCGTCCGCCAGCAGGTAGTTGGTCTTGCTGCCGCCAGCATCCACGGCAAGGTAGATTCCCATATCGACTCCACGGCCACAGCCTTAAGAGGTCAGAGCTTCGAATAGCAACAGCCCTGCAGAAGGCGCCGTGCAGCCGGTTGATTTGGAGAGTGGTGGCGGAGAGAGAGGGATTCGAACCCCCGTAGCCCGTTAAGGCTAAGCGGTTTTCAAGACCGCCTGTTTCAACCACTCACACATCTCTCCGCGCGTGTGGTCTCAACAGTTTAGCAGCCTTGAAAATCCGCCGCTTCGATCACCATAGTGAACGTTTAGAGGTTTTAGATGAGGTTCAACGCCGAAGCACCTGTTCGGTGTTGAACCGCTCGAGCGTTGATACAGCTAGGTGCTTATGCCTTGGATCGGATGCATATAACGCATGGTCTTGGTAATGGACGACTGTCCCTTCGGTTCCTTCAAAGTCGGTGGCTCAAGAGCCGCCATAGCCGAGCGCGACCCAAACGTATGACGGAAGTCCTAAAGCCGAAGTGGCGATATGCCGGCGGCCTGTAACGCATTTTGGTGTTTTACGGTGGATTGTCAGGAGGCGATTTGGGTCAAACCCTTAGAAAACAGATTTTTGCGGTTGATGACCGTTAGTCGGCACTTGATAACGCAGATAGCGGCGTGAGCGAAATGTTCCTTCGAGCGAGCCGTGTCTTGGCCTTGAATATTTCGGGTGGCGTCGGAAAGAAAAGCTCGGTGTCTTCAACCCAATACCTCTTCCAGTCGCATACCGTTTTCGACGGTCAGGAGAGCCGCAGTCATGAACAACGGGTCACCGCACTCAATACGCAAATTGCGTTCAATTACCCGAAGAGAGGGCAACGAGGTAATTTCCCCTCCGAGTGCCTAGCAGCATGCAAACCGTCTCGCATGGTGAGCGTGAACTGCGAATTTCCGGCCGGTACACGCCGCCGTGATTCTCATCATGGGTGGATCCTGAAGCTCTCAATGAGAGCTTTGCGAATACTGCTCCCGACGATGCGTGCAAAAGAAAGAGCCGAGCGTCTTTGCGTCCACGCCGTATGGTTCTGGGGCCTCCCGTTTTCGCTTCGCCTGTAGTAGCCACTGCCCCGGCGGGTTCTCCGTCTTTGTCGATCAGTCCGGATCACCAATTTCTATTCGAAGGGGGATCTCAGACGGGCGGAATCGCAGCAAGCACAGCAACTGATCGCGGGTGACGCGCGCCGTAGACTCGAATTGCTTCCGGTCTCAAGGGCGCTGAGGATGCCGCAAGCGCCGGCGTGGGGTCCTCGAGTTCCTTAAAGAACCAAACGAATTCGTTAGGGTTCTCTTGCCGAAACTTCGCGGGCTGCTTCATCGCGTCGATAGCCCTGACTCCCGCTAGCGCGCGATGAAGTCGCAACACTGATGAGGGCCTACAACTAAACCATTTCCACCGCTTTTGTGGCACCGCATCGTCGACAAGCCTATACTGGTCGCCACTAGGAGTTGAATTGATGAACTTCAGGGATATCGATTTCGGTAAGTGTCAGGGTGAAAGTGAAGCGCCTAATCTGTTAATAAAAGGATTTTTGTCGCTTGGCAGCCACGTCGAAACGCTATTGTCCGATCCTAGCAAATTCCTAGTTCTTGGTGCAAAAGGGGCTGGAAAGTCGGCAATGGCCCATCATATTCTTCTCACCCTAAAATCACCTCAATATCAGGTCACAGTAGCCAAATTAGAGACACAGGTTTGCACCGACATTCGGGAGACGGCTAGAACCAGCACCTACTATATCGCTTGGGAGTGGATCCTCCTTGAACTCCTCAAAGTCTCTTTAAAGCAAAACCAAGAGCCAGTTCAAATAGATGACGAAGATGATTCCTATTCCTCGGGACAAGTATCTCTAGTCGCGCTCATGAGAACATTACGCTCGAAGGCGCTATCCAGGCCCACGCCAGTAGCCGCTCTTCGTGGCAATCCAGAAATTTCATCAAGCCGATCGCCTGTACGCCTGCAGACCAAGGTGGACCTTCTGTTTAAGGAGGTCTGCGAGCACGGTAACTCCATCGAGCAGCCTCGTCACATCGTTATTCTAGACGACGTAGACAATCATCTAAATTTTTCAAAGGATTGGCCGTTGGCGGTCTCAGCGCTCATAGATAAGTGCAGGCTACTGAATTCGGAGCTTCCCAAGAAAGTAAATGCGAAATTTATCGTTATGTGTCGATCGGAACTATATGATGCTATTCCTTCAAATAGCAAGGCTAAGATGGATCACACGACAGTAAAGCTGGAATGGTATAGCGAGAACGCCATAGATTCTCCGTTGTGGCTCATGGCAGACAAAAGAGCGAGCCTTTCCGCCGGTCAACCCACGAAAGTTCTAGACATTCTTCCAGAAGATTTGGTGCGACCGTACCCAGGCATGCCCAGTGCACTCCCAGCAGAAGTCGCTAAGACGGTGGATTATTTGCTTCGTCGCACGCGACAGACACCTAGAGACTTCGGCGAGCTACTTAGATGTATTCAGAATTGCTCGAAAGAGGGACCCGTAACCTCAGCGCAAGTAGAGGTCGGTCTGTTGCAATACGCTAAGAGCTATTTCATTACCGAGATCGAGGACGAGCTTTTCGGAATTCTGGATAGCGAATTATTTCGTGCATTAATCCAGGCGTTTCAGAGGCTGTCACAATACGGGTTCTATTTCAATGAAGTAGTTGATAAATTTGACCGGAAATATCGCCGTGACGAGATAATCAAGGCTTTGTCTGAGGCTTACGAAATAGGTATCATTGGTTATGCGGACGACGAGAGTATTTCCCGGACGATATACAAATATAAAGCGAGGGCTCCAGGCATTCTTCTCGACAAGAAGTTGTTCTATCACCCAGCACTGGGTCTCGCTTTCTTGAAGGACCCATCTTCGAACCTTCGGATATCCCCGTTATTGGACGAAAGATATCGTGGATGGCTACCAGGCGTCGTGAACGGCCTGCGGGGAAGACGAGGTACGATCTTGGTTGAAACCGGAGAGACGGTATTCTTTTATGGGAATGCTGTCAAGAAAGGTGATCGTAATTCCCTTGCTGTTGGCGACAAAGTTCTAGTAGATCCACACCTGAAACACCCATCCCCGGCGGCGCAACTTAGGGCGACGAAGCATGTAGTCTATGTGGGGCCGCCTGACCAGACCTGTCCGGGCGTCCAATCGTGACCTGAGCATGTGAGCTGGAACAAGTCTCACACTAGCTCGACCCGTATATCTTCATATTGGCCTGTTAGGATGAACCGAAGATCTCCATCCTGCCCCCTGGCAGTGCGGCTCGACCATTCCGTTGTGTGTAGTGACGAAAAGAAGTCCTGATAGGTTACTTTGCCATAGACGAAGAAATCCCGATCGTTACAGGCGTCTCGGAACTGTTTTGGCACGAGATAACGGATAGTCGCAAAACCTCCTGGAGGAACGGGTTGGATTCTCTCCGAATATTGGGGTTTTGGAGGGGGCTCAGGAAAGTTCATATTGCACTCATCGCACTCAAGGAAGCCGCATGCAGAGACCACTTTCCTGCCCGGTGTTTGGCCATAGTTTTTGAGGACCAGTGTTAGGACAAGTTCATCCCCTTCACTTGTCGCAGTCGTCGATTCGATGGCGATGCATGGCGCTTGGCCAACTTCGACCAGCCGCTTAGCGGCCTCTGCGCTAAGCTCTGCGGCAATTGCAGAACGTTCCGCGTCTCTCAAAACGCGTTCAGTAGTCGCCTCGCCGTTCGATCGTGCCTTCTGAGTTTCAGTGACTAGCTTTTTTGTCAACCAAGCGAGCCAAAGTGTTCCGAATGCAAGTACGGCAGTGAAGATGGCGAGCAAGGCTGTGAACAGCGCGACATAGAAATCCCACTGACGAAAGAGGGGTTTCTTGAGAGCACAGAACAATATCTGTAGGAGGTGATGCACATAAATGTGGAGCACAGGGTGAGCCTCCGTTAAAGAGGGTAACGTATTCGCTTAAAAATTGCGCAGTTTGTCGACATACATTTAACTAGTTGAGAATTTTGGGACCAGGTGGGGTGTTGACTGGTCCTAACGATATGCGGTGCCACTCGAAATATATGCTTTTGAGCCATCCCGCTTTGCGTAGTCTACTGAATGGGTTGACCCTTCCAATTCGGATCCGAACATACAAAGTATGAATAAGGTATGAAGGTGCTAGAGATCGATCACAGGTCGTAACGAGAAGAACGCTCCCTACAACTCGTTCTCGTCGTACTTCCCCGGATGCGTCGTCTTACGCAGTTCTTTCTTGCTTCCCGACTCACATCAAGTCTGCAGATTTCCTGCAAACACTCTTGGAGAATTCAATGTTTCGTGGCGCGGGTGTAGGAATCGTTGTGGCCGTTTTGGCATCGCTGCCGGTGAGCGCACAGTCACCGCTGGAAAGCTACTTTGTCGGCAGGCAGGTGGTGGTGAAGATGGACATGCCCGGCACGCAGAAGGGCATCGACCTCCACTATGACAAGTCAACGCCGATGGACTGGAACGACTACACGTCGCGCATCAAGACGTATGGCATCGCGCTGCACCAGGGCGATGTAGCGCGCATCACGAAGTTCATCGTGAAGAAGGACATGATCGAGTTCCATCTCGATGGCGGCGGTTTTGGAACAGCGGGCGATGACAGTTCCACCACCGTGTCGCCACGCTTCATTCCCAAGAACGACTACGAGAAGGATCTCGAAAAGAAGATTTCACAGACGACCGATCCGAAGACGAAGCGCAACCTGCAGGACGATCTTGACCGCGAGCGCAGCCGCCGCGAACGTGAGCAGAACAAGAACAACAGTGAAGCGGCAATCGCCAGCCAGTTGAAGGCGCAGCAGGTCGCGGACAAGCGGCTGCATGGCGGTTCGCGTATCAATCTGCGCTGGAAGGATTCGATTCCCTCCGACAATCGCAGCCCGGATGCGGTCGTGGCCCTGCTGGCGCAATATGTGGACTTCAACGTACCGGCCGGCGCCGGATCTGGCGCCGGTGCGCCTCCGCCTTCGGATATGGCAATGCGCCTGGCGCTTACGGCAACCAGCCGCCAACGCCCGTGAACAATGATGCCAATGGCGGTACTCCACAACTGAAGCGCGGGATGAAGCTGGGTGACGTGACCGCCTCGTTTGGACCGGGGCGCCCCGTGTCGGACTCCATCAATAGCGATGGCCTGAAGACCCTGGTGATGGAATTTTCGAGTGCCGGACGGCGTGGCGCGTGTGACGTTTGTGGAGGGTGTGGTCGTGCGGTACTCCATCGAGTCCCAGTGAAGGCGCGGATCATCGGCTCTCATCGCCCGCAAACGATGCAACTACTTTTCGTTGGTGCCGGGAGTCGTTCCGGTTTCGCCCGGTGCAGAAGGATTGATCTCGCCTTCCGCATTTTCAGCCGTTGATGAGTTGACCTTCGTTCCACCCGGGCCTGCGGTTGCGGGATTGTCGCCGCGCGGCCCGCTGTTCTGCGCCCCGGCATTGCCGCCATCCCCCGCCATGGCGCCCTGAGCCGCATGATCGTGTTGGTTTGTCATGTGCCTGCCCTCCCTGCGCGCATCGCGCTCCCAGCTTGAGATGCCGCGGATGCGCTTCAGGTTGAAGCCTATCGGCAATCATTGACGGCTACTTCGCATCCCGCAGCAGGTCTGCGGCTTCCTGCAGATTTTGCGCCGGTGAAGGTTTCCATTCCGTCTTCACCTCATCCTGCTGCTGGCCGATCGTTTTGAACAGGAGCGCGTGTCCGCCGATGTGGACGTGGGTTTCCGTCATTTGCCACCTCCCTGGAGCGACTTCGCGCCTCTCCACCCGGAAGGTTCCGCCCTGGTTCAGCCTTCCCAGCAAGCCGAAGCCGATCTTAACGTCGCTGGCCAGGGCGCCGCGCAGCGTGCGGATGCGGTTTCCGTTCCGTGCGATCACCATTTCGCCCTGCATGGCAGCCATCACGCGCGATTGCATGTCCGGCGCGCTGAAGGCGGGGTTGGGCTTGAAGTCGAGTGTGATGAGTTCGGGGGTCGCGCTGCGAAGGGTCCAAAGGAAGGCGGTAGGCATCATCCGCAGCATTTCCTCAGCCTGGGCATCGTCATGAGCGCCGGCTTTGCGCTGCTTTTCCAGGCCGGCTTTGTCGTTGGCAGCCTTGTCGATACGCCTGGTTTCCGCGTCACGTTCTTCGCCTGTAATCGGCTGCCCATCCAGAACCAACGTTCGTTTCAGAGTACCTTGAGGTGTTTCGATGGTTTGATAAGTCGCGTCTTTGCCGGGAGTTACGTCGTGATCGCGGTACATCCAGACACTTTTGTCGCTTCTATTTGCCGCCAGTTCGGCGTCGACTGCCGCTCGCACAGCCTGAACGGCCGAAGGAGAGGTTTGGCCGTCTGCAGGTGAGGGACAGAGAAACCCAACCGCGAACAGCAAAGGCAAGATCGCCAAAGCCGGAACAAGTCTGCTACCGCCTGAAAAACCCATGACTTATCGCTTGGATGCGCGCTGCCGTCCGCTGCGGTGTCCAGAGCAAATTCCCTGATGCTGTGGAGCCGATAGGCGGTGGGGAAGGCCGTTTTCCCAGGGAGAAAACTCCCTTGGGCGGTTTCGCTTCAGGGAATTTGCCATAGCAGCCTCCGGCAGTGCGATTCCCGCACGAAACATGGGAATTCTTAGTTTGGCGCACCCTACCGCAGGCGAGTATCATCTATTAGGACGAGGAAAAACTCATGGCATACAGTGACAAGGTTGTTGACCACTACGAAAATCCCCGCAACGTTGGCACTCTCGACAAAAGTTCCAGCGAAGTCGGTACCGGCTTGGTTGGCGCACCCGAGTGCGGCGACGTGATGCGCCTCCAGATCAAGGTGAACCCTGAGACCCAGGTGATCGAGGACGCCAAGTTCAAGACTTTCGGCTGTGGATCCGCCATTGCCAGCTCGTCGCTTGCGACCGAGTGGGTCAAGGGCAAGACCGTTGCCGAGGCTCTGCAAATCACCAACACCGACATTGTGAAGGAACTGGCCTTGCCGCCAGTCAAAATCCACTGCTCGGTGCTGGCTGAAGACGCGATCCGGGCGGCCATTGGCGACTGGAAGAAGAAGAACGGCGTCGCTGAAGAAGCTGGTGTCGCTGTCGCGGCTCACTAGGCATTTTGAACCACCCAGGGCCGGCGAGCGCCAACGCTTCGCCGGCCTTCGTGCGTTGTGCGGCATAGGAGATTGAAGTTGAGTAGTCCGCAGACAGAGGGTTGGCTAACCAGGGGTTCTTTTCTGCAACGCCTTGGTAAGGAATCGCTGATCGTTGGGCCGGTCGCATTTCTGTGCTGCTTCTACGCGATCGCGCGCTACAGGATAGATATTCCCACGATTGGGCTCGTCGCGATTGCCGCATTGATCACTGTTGCAGCGAGCGCATATTTTGCAACCCGTCCGGTAAGTCCGAAACGCGGCCTTCCAGTCAGCGAGGTAGCTGAACCACTGGACCGCGAGGTGGGGAAGGAAGTTTTATGAGCACAGTTTCCATTTCATCGACGACCAGCAAGTCCATGAGCGCACCTGCGCCCTCGGCGCCTGCCGACCCGTTGGCAGGCATGACCTTGTTGACCGCCGAGGGCCAGCAGCCCCGCGCCAAGGCTGCCGTTGAAATTACGAAGAACGCGCTCAAGCGTATTCGCGTGGCGATGGCCAAAGAGGGCGTTTCGCCGGAACAAGGTGGATTGCGGCTCGGTATTCAGGGCGGCGGCTGCTCCGGGCTCAGCTACAACATTCGCTTCGATACCCAGCCTCGTGAACGAGACCGCGTGTTCCTCTTTGGCGAGGGCATTGAAACCCCGAACGATCCATCCGGCGCCAAGGCTGTTCGCATCTTCGTCGACCCCAAATCGTTCCTCTATCTGGCGGGAATGGTTCTGGATTTTGAGGAGACCCTGATGCGCCAGGGCTTCAACTTCATCAATCCCAATTCCACAAAGTCCTGCGGCTGTGGATCGAGCTTTTCAGCTTAACTGCTCTTCGGATGCGGTCGAGGCATATAAGTCTCCAGCCCCAGCGCCCATCGCAACGCTCCCACATAGATCGCCTGCACGTGCGGGTCGTCCCACGTCTCTTCCGCATGGCCCAGCGTTGACCAGAAGACATTCCCTTGGCCATAGGTCTTCGCCCACGCGACAGGGAAGTCCGCATCCTTGCGACGGACGTTCTTTGCGTTCATGTCCAGCTTTGAAACATCGAGCCGCGCGATCACATCGACATTGTTCCGTGAATAGGGCTTCTCGCTTACCTGGTAAAACTCATCGCGCATGGTGGTCCGTGGAGCGAGGCTGCGCCAACCGGGAAATTCAGGGCGCTCCACGATGACGGGAGCGGTGGTGACGCCCCAAGGGTGTTCATCGAAGTAGCCGCCCATCATCTCGCCGAACTCCGGCCAGGTGAAGAAGGCGTCGATGGCTGTATGCGCGCCGACAAATCCCTTGCCATCGTCATGGACGAAGGACAGCAGATCCGCCTTCTGGGCCGAACTCAGCGCTCCCTCGCCGATGCCGTAGAAAAAAACCGCGTCGAAGTCGTTGAGGTTTTTCGCATTCGTTCCGCGCTCACCAGCAGGAGGCGCAGCATATCGGCCTGTGCCCCAGACCTTGCTTTTGGTGATGAGTTGCGAATCGGTGCGGATTGTCAGTGAGAAGCCATGTTCTCGCCCCAGGCGTTCCATGGTTGCCAGCGCGTGCGAGACAGAGTCATGCTGGTAGGCGGTCTGCACGTCGCCCCAGGCCAGAACGCGCTTTTGCTTTGCGGCGGTGCTCCCGCTCTGGGCAGTCACACTGGGCAGAACGCTCGACGCGGCGAAGGCACTCAGACCGCCGACAACTTGTCTGCGATTCCAGGGCATCAGGCTTCGGCAGTCGTGGGATCGATCACGGTGCGCACTGCCTGCACGGAATTGGCGGGAAACTCGCCCTGCGTGGCATGCTCGCGCACTGTGGCTTCGTCGGGCGCGATATAGATGCAATAGATTTTGTCGTCCGTTACGAACGACTCGATCCACTGGATCTCCGGGCCCATGCGCTTGAGGACACCGCATGAGGTCTGAGAGATGCCTTTCAACTGTTCGGGTGTCAATTGACCCGCGCCCGGTATGTTGCGCTCAATGACAAACTTCGGCATCGCCATACTCCTTCATGGACAATATCGCAGAATTGGAAATCCAAGCGGATGTTATCGGTCCCGAGCTTGTTTTGAGTCAGGCTTCTACTGAAATGTTTCCGGCCACTTCCACGCGGTCGCGGCCAAGCTGCTTGGCGACATAGAGAGCGGTGTCGGCCTCACGAACCATCGCCTCCGCATCTTCGCCCATCTTTGGCTGCTTGCAGCTTACGCCGATGCTTACGGTAATCACGCCCGCCGGGGAGCCCGGATTTTCCATGTTGAGATCACGTATTGCCTGGCGAATTGCCTCTGCGACTTTCATCGCGCCGTCCCGGTTGGCAGACGGCAACAGCACGGTGAACTCTTCGCCTCCGTAGCGGGCGGCAAGATCATAGCTGCGTCGGGGCTGGGTTTCCAGCACGCGGGCGATGTCACGCAGGCACTCATCGCCGCGCTGATGTCCAAAATGGTCGTTCAGCATTTTGAAACAATCCACGTCGATCATCAGCAGTGCAATCCAACTCTTGGTTCGCCGCGCACGCCCCCATTCGGTGCCCAGGACAGCATCAAAATGACGCCGGTTGTGAAGTCCTGTGAGTCCATCGCGGATGGAAAGCTCGCTCAGCAGGGCATTGGCTTCGCGCAACTGCTGCTGTGCCTCCAGTAGCTCCCGCTGCGAAGCAGCAAGTTCCTGGTGAGCCTCGTTAAGTTTGTGGAAGCGCCTATTCTCAATCATGGCGCTGACTACGGCTACCAGAAGGATCACGCCGGCAACGCTTGCCACGGCAAGTTCCACCAGTGAACTGACCTGTACTGTCTGTTCTGTACTGAAAACCATGGCGCCGGGCTCAAATTTCACAGCCTGCATCGCCGTGTAATGCATGGCGGCGATGCCCAGACCCATGACGGTACCGGCTGCAACGCGAGTCCCTTCACCGTTGGCGTCATGGCTGCGGACCGAAAACCCGATCCACAGGGCCATCACCGCCATCCCGACAGCCACAAGAACCGAAAGCGCAACGATCGCGGGCGAATAGTGATGCATGGCGTTCATGCGCATCGCAGCCATACCCACGTAATGCATCGCGCCGATGCCGGCACCCATCAACACACCGCCGGCGAGGAGCTTGCCCCAACCCAGCTTTTCTGCGCCAACGACCAGCAGCGCGATTGCGGAAGCGGCAATCGCCAGCGCGAGCGACAGAATGACCGTGGGGACGTAGTAATAAACGGGGATGGGCAGTTTTACCGCCAGCATTCCCAGGTAGTGCATGGACCATATGCCGAGGCCCATTGCGCCGGAACCGCAGACCAGCCATAGCACGCGATTGCGCGAGGTCGCGGCAAGACGCATGCGATCGGCCAGAGAAAACGCAGCATACGCCGAAAGTATGGAAATCAGTACCGAAACGACAATGAGCCCGTAAGAATAGTGGACGGGAAGCGTCGCCATTTTTACCGTAAGTTTACCTCCGTTCCACAACGGTCCGACGAAGAAATCTCCCATGTATTCATGACGTTACAATCGTAACCATGGATTACTTCGAGCTTTTTTCGCTTCCCCGCCATCTCTATATCGACACGGCGGCGCTCGAAATCAGTTTTTACGCGCAATCTCGCAAATTGCATCCGGACCGGTTCGCCGCGCGGCCGCCGGCCGAGCAGGAGGCCGCACTCGCGGCCAGCTCGCAGCTCAACGATGCCTACCGTACCCTCCGCGACCCGATCACCCGTACCGAGTACCTGTTGGGTCTGGAAGGCATTCAACTCGAAGAGCAATCCCGAGCAGCCACCGACGCCGCCAAGGTCGCAGGTACTGAAAAGAAACAGGTTGCGCCGCCCGACCTGCTCGAAGAGGCCTTCGAGCTGAACATGCAGCTCGAAGAAATGCGCATGGCCCGCAAAATGGGCGATGACGATCCCCAGACTCGCGCCGACCTCGAGCAGGCCCGCACCAAGTTCACTGCCATGCTCGACGAGCTACAAAAGCAGCTTGAGGCGTTGTGGTCCAGATGGGACTCGGCCGTCGACGCAAACGATGCTGCCGCGAAGGAAGCCGCCAAACTGGAAATCGTGGCGCTCCTCAATCGTCGCAGCTACGTGCGGAATCTTGTCCGCGACGTTAACGAGGCACTCGAGTAGAGAGACTGTCGATACCCAGCATCCAAGCCGATATGGATGCTGCTGCTGGACTCACGTTACAGACCAAAGCCACCGATCTGCTGGAAGTCGCTTTCGAGACGGGCGGTGCTGCGAACGGCAGGCCGGTTCTGCTGCTCCATGGCTGGCCTGACGATATTCGCGGAATCCGCGGAATCGCGCCCCATCTCCATGCTGCTGGTTTTCTGACAGCGGCGCCGTATCTACGCGGCTTCGGTTGCACGCGTTTTTATCTTCGGAAACCTTCCGCGATGGGCGCGGCGTAGCCTTGGCGCAGGACGCGCTGGACTTTGCCAACGCACTTGGATGGGATAAATTTTCGGTGGTTGGGCGCGACTGGGATGCGCGCGGCCGCCGTTGTGACACACCTGACGGGTTGATCGCTCAGGGTTCCGCACGGCGTGCTCGGAGGTCTACTCTGATAGGCCATACGCCATGCGCTTCCTCCTCCGTCTCGCGATCCTTCTTTCCGCTGCCGGTCTAACCTTGCCTGCGCCTGGGCAGAGTTCGGTTGACGAAACCACCCCGGTGCGCCCGTTCCGGATCGCCGACAACCTCTTCTATGTCGGCTCGCGCGATCTCGCCTCATTCCTGATTACGACACCGCAGGGCAACATCCTGATCAACTCCAATTTCGAGAGCTCAGTGCCTCAGATACACCACAGCGTGGAACAGTTGGGGTTCAAGTGGACGGATACAAAAATCCTGCTGATCAGTCATGCACACTCCGACCACGATGGCGGCAGTGCGCAGATCATCAAGGAGACTGGAGCAAAATACGAAGTCATGGACGGCGATGTCGATGTTGTGGAGAGCGGCGGCGCGAAGGACTTCGCTTATGGTCCAAAACCGCAATATCCCGCCGCGCATGTCGACCGCATTCTCCATGACGGCGACACGGTCACCCTGGGCAATGCCACCCTGATCGCGCACAAAACTCCCGGCCATACCAAGGGGTGCACTACCTGGACCATGCGTGTCCATGTTCCGGGCGAGCCTGCGGACAAGCTCCGCAATGCAGTGATTGTGGGCAGTTGGAATACCAACGACTTCCGTCTGGTAGCCACCGGGGGCAAACCGGCTTCCTATCCCGGCATCGCCGACGATTTCATCCACACGTTTGCCGTTCTGCATACATTGCCCTGCGACATTTTCCTGGGAGCGCACGGCAAGTATTTCGGCATGATCACGAAGCTGCTGCGTTATCCCACCGAGGGAGAAGAGGTATGGATCGATCCGCTCGGTTACAAACTCGCGCTTGATGAACGCGAAGAGGCTTTCAAGCGCGTGCTCGCGAAGCAACAGGCTGCTGGGAATTAGAGCAAATCTCCTGATGCCATGGCTCGAGTTCAGAAGATCAGTTCGAAGGAGTGGGTCGCGGCCGTTGCGGTGCGTCTGTCCAACGAAGGACCGTTACATGTTCTTTAGGCCAACCGGACTGGGCGAGGATCGAATAAAGCAGGTCGAGGCGACTTTGCGGTGCGTGTGCCGCGCGCATCAATGTGACCGACGAAGTTGGCGAAGGTCCATCTTCGGGATAACAGCCGCCCTTCAAAAACTTCAGGATGCTGTCCGGGCTCTGGCGAACCCATGGACCTTGATGATCCATATAGAACCGGCCGTTATCGGTTATGCCTACGACGGCCGGGCATGGTTTTGCATGGGCTGTAGAAGCCACCATCATCAACAAGGCGGCGCAGGCAAATTTCACGCGACACCGGTGACCTTAGGCATTTCCGCCAGCGCTTTCAGGTGATGCAGATCGTGTCCCGCAATGGTTTCCACGGTGGTCCACAGGGTCAGTTCGCCGCGCTCCGGGTGCCGTGCAGGGCGCTTTCTGTCTTCCTCGCTGAGTCCGGCGATGAACGCCAGGTTCCACATACGCGTTGCATCGAACGTCAGCCGCGCCTGATGGAACGTGTAGGCCTTGTAGATCTTCGCCCAGCCATCCTGATCGAAGGGCTGCAGCATGGGGTGATGCTGCTCGTAATTCAACCGTAGACGCCAGGCAAAGACGATCTCGCAATCTGCAAGATGGCACATGATCTCGCGCACGCTCCACTTGTCCGGAGCCGGTTTCTGATCGAGCTGTTCCGCAGGAAACTGGTTGAGCAGTTCGCTCAGCTTCTTCGGCGTCTCCGCCATCACTCCAACCGGTTCCCGCGCGCCAAGATCGTCGGCGTATGGATTCGCTTTCATGATGCCTCCGGAGCAGGGCTAGTCCAGGGATTGTAGCTGCCGATCCACCACACATAACCTTCCGGGTCTTTGCAGGCGAACGCCTTCCCGCCATATTCGGGCTCGTTCAATTCCTGTACGATCTCGGCGCCGGCCTCCTGCGCCTTGGCATATACCGCATCGCAATCTTGCACGATCAGGCACAGGCCGGTGGTCATCCTGCCTCCGGTTTCGTCCAGCGAGGCCATGTGTTCGGCGAACTCGCCGCCGTTCTGGGCTGAGCCCAGCATCAGCATGCCTTGTCCGTGCGTCAATTGAGCGTGCATGACCGTGTTATCCGGGCCTTCATACACTGCTTGCGCCGTGAAGCCGAAAACCCTTACCAGCCAATCAATGGCCGCATGCGCATCCTTGTAGCGCAGACTGGGAATCACCGTAGAACCAATGCCGCTCATCGTCTCGCCCTCTCCCGGACATTATGCACGTGCATCACGTCCCTGTCTTGATACGTAAACCGATATTCGCGGCACCGTTTCCGGGTTGACACGGGAATCTCGTCGCTTATGCTTGTCGCATACGCGGAAGAGCAGGGTCACTTATGTCGTGGCCCCTACGGAAGATGGCATACACAAAAGCCCGTAACGGCAAGGCATGATCGAATCGCTGCTGGACACGTTCTCTTCGCGATGCACCTTGAGGAACTCTGCTATATGGCCGATCAGGAAAACAAATGGTGGACGTTCTGGAAGAGTGTTGGTGGTATCACCGGCGCTGTCATCACCGGCGTCCTGATCTACCACTTCACGCAGCCCAAACCCGTTGCAACCACGACTCCGCCCATCGTGCTGCCGCAGCTTGGGTTGAACGGTTTCGTCAGAGACTCCGCGACCCAGACCATTGTGAAAGATGCGCTGGTCACTGTCGGCCTGGGCACGGCGGTTGCCGAGCAAAGAACCGACGAGAACGGCCAATACGCTTTTATCCTGACCGGAACCGGCACTACGGATAATGAGGTCAGCGTAACAGTAGCTGCGAACGGGTATCAGCACTGGAGCGGCTCGTTGACTGTGCCTGCGGGGCCGCAAATTGAAGACTTCGACATCACGCCCATTGCGACCGCAGTGGTGACCCCACCGGTCACCGGGCAGCCGGCGAATCCCGCGACACCTGGACCGCCAGGTCCGGTCGCTCCGGTTGCGGCGGCGAAAGCCGGCGTGGTCTTCAGGCCTTTGCCTCTGAACTTCCGCAAGCGTGAGGCCGCGGTGCTTAATAAACACCAGTAGGAAAACCGCGGATCGGACCGAAACCTTGCGGCGGTTCGTCAGAATGTGGCGGAAAGTGAGGGGGTTTGAATCCCAGGCCTTTCAAGTTGTCTGCCTCATAGTGAAAAACGGTCCGTGAGAACGTGCACGAGGTATTTGTTTTGCTTAAGGACACGGGTTCACCCGTGTCGTATGTGCGGCAAGATCGCGGCTTGAGCCGCTGAGGTACCCGTATCAAGCGTGAGAAGATGCTGGAGTCGCAGTGAGGTGCTGTGGCTGCATTGGAACGGTTTCCTCAGGGGCTGAATCCCGTGTTGTTTTGACTTGGAAGGTCACGGGTGAACCCGTGACCTTAAGCAAAACGATCTGGTGCCGCAAAACACCCCCAAGCCTCCATCGGATGAAGTTCGAGACCTTGAACGTGAGGGGGTTTGAACCCTCGATAAAACTTCTTTCCAACGGGAACTTCCTCGGGCCGGAACCTCAGCCATCTTCCATAGCATCGAATGTAGGAAAATAGTCTGTGGCGCGTTTCCCCGCACACGTACGCCACGGAATGAGGATTTCCTTTGTCAGAACAGCAACAACGCGTCGTAGGCATCGATCTCGGTACCACCAACTCGCTGATCGCATATATGCAGGGCGACGCACCGGCCGTCATTCCCGGTGAAGATGGTTCGCCGATCGTGCCCTCCGTAGTGGCCTTCGACCAGGAAACCGCGGACGGTTTTTCGGTTGGCAACGCTGCGCGCAATGTGTTGCTGATCGCGCCGGGAAACGCGGTCTATTCCGTGAAGCGCCTGATGGGCCGCGATCTCACGGACGTAGAACCTGAACTCAAACTCTTTCCGTTCAAGCTTGCCGAAGGCTTGCAGGCCGGCGAAGTCTTGAAGCTCAACGTTGGCGGTCTGACCCTGACCCCGCCAGAGGTGTCCGCCTACATCCTGCTGCAGTTGAAGAAAAATGCGGAGCGCTTTTTCGGCGCCGATGTCACGAAGGCTGTGATTACCGTTCCGGCCTATTTCAATGATGCACAGCGCCAGGCCACCAAGGATGCGGGACGCATCGCCGGCCTCGAAGTCCTGCGCCTGGTGAACGAGCCCACAGCGGCCGCGCTCGCTTATGGCCTGGAGAAAAACAAAGACGGCATCATTGCCGTGTACGATTTCGGCGGTGGGACCTTCGATGTCTCCATCCTGAAACTGCACGAAGGAATTTTTGAGGTCATTGCCACGGGCGGCGATACGCACCTGGGTGGCGACGATATCGACAACCTCCTGCTTGCGGTGGGATTGGACGATATCCAGGGCGACCTCGGCATCGATGTCAGCACCCATCCCGCCACTGTGCAGGCTTTACGAAAGGCTGTGATCGAGGCGAAGATCGCGCTTTCATTTGCAGACTCCGCACGGCTGCAGCTGGAGCTTCCCGATGGCAAGCAATATCTGCGCGAAATTACACGCGAACAGTTTGAAGGCCTAGTCGCCGGCGTGATCGAGCGCACCGCGGGGCCCTGCCGCCAGGCGCTCAAAGATGCCAAACTCACGCCCGACAGGATCGACGAAGTGGTCATGGTGGGTGGTTCGACGCGCATTCCCGCTGTTCGAACGCTGGTGACAAAACTTTTCGACCTCGAAGCGCGCGGCAAGAAGCTGCATACCGAGCTCAATCCTGACGAAGTGGTTGCACTCGGTGCGGCGGTGCAGGCGCAGATTCTTTCCGGCAGCGCGAATGCCGCGACCGAGGACCTGCTGCTTCTGGACGTCACACCGCTTTCGCTGGGCATTGAAGCGTATGGCGGCGTGGTCGCCAAGGTCATCCAGCGCAACTCCACCATCCCGGCGTCAGCTACCGATCACTTCACCACGGCGGTCGAGGGTCAGACCAATGTGGCGATTCACGTTGTGCAGGGAGAACGCGAACTCGCCAAGGACTGCCGTTCGCTGGCGCGTTTTGATCTCAAGGGCATTCCGCCCATGGCAGCGGGCCTGCCGCGCATCGAAGTGAAATTCCTGATCGATGCCAACGGCATTCTCCATGTCAGCGCGCGCGAGCAGCGCAGCGGTAAGGAAGCGGAAGTAGAGGTGAAGCCGACCTACGGTCTCACTGACGAACAGGTGGAATCCATGATTCTCGATTCGTTCGACAAGGCCGAAGACGATATCCGTGAACGCCAGGTGATCGAAGCGCGCAATGAGGCGCAAACCATTCTCGACGCGGTGGAGAAGGGTGAGAAGTCGCCCGTCTGGCAGGAGCTCACCAGCCTGGAACATGAAGAGATCAAGGCGGCGGCGTTAGAAGTGAAGGCCTCGCTCAAAGCGGCTGACCATAAGGTCATTCGCAATGCCATCGATCGCCTGGACAAGAAAACCCGCCGCTTCGCGGAACTGATGATGGATTCGGCTGTGAGCGGAGCACTGAGCGGCAAAACGATGGCAGCCGCGGGAGAAGACCTTGGGGATGGGCCGTCTGCTCCCCACCCGTTCGCGAAAGCACAGATTGAAGAAGCGAAGCCGAAATCAGAGTTGGAGAAGCTGGAAGAAGACCCCGAAACACCAGGTGATTCCACCGAAGATTAAGAGCTCCCTCAACGCTCGCCTTAAGAAGGCGCAACCACCAGAATTTGCCGCGCTACGGCGCGGAGGAAACTGCTCTAAAATTGAACTTGCCTATGTCATCTTCTGAAAACACCTCGCTGCCTGAGATCGACCTTTCGCAGCCCCCCGCGGAAAACATGGTCCGCGTGACGTTCAAGCCTGAAAATAAGACCGTGGAATCCCCGTTCGGTTCGCTGCCCTACGACGGTCATGGCCAGCCCATGAGTTTTCTCGATGTCGCTGAGAATTACGGGATCTTTCTGGATCACGCCTGTGGCGGAGTCTGTGCCTGCACGACCTGTCACCTTCACGTGCTCGAAGGCGAAAAGGGAGTGTCCGAAGCGGAAGATCTTGAGCTTGACCGCATGGACATGGCCCCCGGCCTGCAGCTCAACTCGCGACTTGGCTGTCAGGCGGTGATTGAAAAACCGGGAACCTATGTTGTCGAGATTCCTTCATGGAACCGCAACTATGTGCAGGAAGGCAAGCCTGCCACCACGGTCAAATCGTAATTATCGTTGTGATCCCCGACCGTTGCAGTGTGCTGCGAAGCAGAAGGATCCGTTGTCTCCACCACCGGTAACTGACGCACTTCCCGCAGTATTTTCTTGGCCGGTGGATGTAACTACAAATCCAGAGATCGAGAGCATTTCCAGGCTGCGAGTTGCGCGATAAGAGAGCGATTTAAACTTCCCTGACCACCGTGCGTGGATCTTTGTCATCGCGGATCCCCAGGAAGCGGGAGTGTCGAAGATGGCCGGAAGGCGTCCACTCCATGAACGCGAACTGTGCCACGGTGATGGGACGCACCCAGACACACTCGCGCATCCGGTCGGCGGTGAAACCTTGTCCCATGCCGTTGAACCCCATCTCGGGCAGATTGGCAAACGGGCAAAGCTTGGTAGTTAGTGGCATCAACCGCCTGTGGACTGCCAGCCGGGTCGCGGGAACGAATCCGTTGCGCACGCGCGCGCAGTAGTGCAGACGGCCGGCGTGATAGTACCCGATCATCAGGGCGTCGAAACCATAGCTGCCGAACGTGAAGCCGCCGATCACGAACTCCTGCCCGCGTACGATACGAAGTTTCATCCACGAGCCGCTACGCTGCCCCGGCTCATAAATGCTGGTTGCACGCTTCGCCACGACGCCTTCCAGGCCATGCTGACGAACAAGCTTCAACATCTGGCCCGCTTTCAGGTCATAGCTCTCGGTGATCTGGACGGTGTCCGATGTGCAAAGAAAATTCCGCAGCATCATGCGCCGCTGTGCGAGTTGCAGCTTCGTCATGTCCCGCCCGCTCAGGGCCAGCAGGTCGAACGCATAAAACGCCAGGTGCGCTTTCGCACCTGGGCCGTGCTGCAGCAACTGAAAGCTGGAGTGGCCTAATTCATCCAGGGCACATAGCTCGCCGTCCACCGCCGCACCAGGGGGAACGCACATTGCGAGGTCGGGCAGCATTTCAGGGTAACGGGCACCCAGATCTTTGCCATTGCGCGAAAGCAGCCGAAGGCCCCCGGGCGTGTGCAATGCTTGCGCCCGGTAGCCGTCCAGCTTGATTTCGTAGCTCCAGTCGCCGCCTTCGGGAAGCTGGTTCACGGAGGAGCACTCCATTGGTGCGGTGAACGCGAGTTCCGGCGGGCGCCTGTCTATGTCAACTTTGAACTTGCGGCCCATCGCAAGCAGATTAGCCTACGCGAGTCATTCGATGGTCATTGAACGGACAATTTGTGCGGAAATCGCCAACCTCCAGCATTTCTCAGGTGCTTCGCGCCTGGATACACCTTCATGAGAAATGCCATAGCCGCGAACTATCCTGCTCACGATGCCAGGGAGACGAAGAGTTGTGAAGGCTTCCCCGCGCCGAGGGGCGTGCGGCCGGATTCCGCCGCGACACGACATGTTAAGGGCGGTTTGGGTGAGGCCGCGAGGTGGATTTGCCAATCCACAGCACCGAGTCTTCCATGAACCTGTTCTGAACCGGACTGGTGAAGATGCGGTCGCCGTGGCCCATGTTCATGTAAAGCATGCGGTAGCGTGTGTTGGTCCACACAACAGGCACGTCGCCACCGTTGATGGTGTCTTTCAGACCCAGCGGATAGTTTTGAGTGGACAGTGTGACCAGCACCTGGACATCCTTGTTCAAACGAGGAGAAGGTTTCCAGATGTACCACTCGTTGGCGGGTGCAACGAATGTCTTGGGGAGTCTTTGCGTGGCGGGGTGATTCCCGTTGTCGACATTCAGTGTGGCCGGCAGCGGAGGCCAGTTGTTGCCGTAAAACACGCCGCCGCCCAGGAAGCTTACGAACCACGGCCATTTGGAATCGCGGTCGTTGTATGCCGCGATATGGAAGCCCAGCCATCCTCCTCCGCCTTCCATGTAGACCTCAAAGGCGGCGCGTTGTTGGGGCGTGTGGGGCTGATCGTCGAGCCACATCACCAGCCCGACCTTCGCGAGATTCGCGGCATTCAGGTCGTCCCAGTTTTTGGTCGCGGCAAACTGGAAGCCGTCACGTTGAGCCGCAGCGGTGTAAAAGGCGATGGCCTGGTGAGCGAAATCCACGTGGTCGTGTTCCACGGTTTCGGAGTAGAAGGCGAGCACGCGAAACGCAGGCGCCTGCGCGCGAGCCAGTGCAGCACAGGCGATCAGCAGCAGAACCGCGAGCCGCCTCATCGGCCGGCCGCCCACACGATCGCATTGTGAAAGATCGTGGTGAAGGCCGGGTTCTGAAACAACTCCGCATGATGGCCCATGAAGATGTAAACGTTTCTTGCTTTCATGTGTTCGTTGGACCATACCACTGGATGATCGCCCATCTTGACGTCGCTCTCCGGCGAGTAGGTGCTTTCATCGACATTCGCGAGCACATGCACATTGAGCCGCGGACTCTTGCTCCACGTGTACCACTCCTCGTTTTCGATAGTGAACGAGCCCGGCACACCTCGCATCACCGGATGTCCGCTCGCTTCCACGTGGACGGTCGCAGTGGCGAATGTAGGGATGTATTTCGTAAACCGGATGTCACCCATGAACCGCGAAAACCAGGGCCACATCGCGAACCCGTCGAACTCCCCGAGCAGCGTGGCGTGGTGAAAGCCTATCCATCCAATCGTGCCATGCTCGATCGCGTCGGTAAACGCGGCGGCAGCTACCGGGGTCCAGTTGTAGGGCGGATAGTTCAGTTGGATGAACAATCGGTATTGCGCAAGAAACGCCGTGTCGATGGGCCTGGTGTCCTCGATATAGTCCACCGTAAAGCCATCGGCCTTCGCTTCGCTCGCCAGCCAAACCTTGGCTGCATCGACAAACGGTTTGTGGATTCCGCCCGCTTCGGCGATTGCTAGAACCTTGAAGGAGGGTTGCTTTCGCTGCGCCGCTACGTTCGTGCCGCCCATTCCCGCCATGAACAGAACGAGGAAGCCGGCAATGAAGCCACGATTCCACAAGCGCATGAATAGAGCTTGGAAAGGGTACGAGCGGGAAGGTAGCATGCATTCCATGATCAGGCTGGCTTTCAGTGTAGACAAGCATGCTGTTTGGACAAGGAAAATGTTCAGGCGCTTTGCGATTCGGCCGATTCCTTCATGCCTGGGGCTCGCGTGCCTCACCTTGTTGCTGGCCTCACCGGTTCTGCATGGACAAAGCGATCAACCGTCTGCCGGCCTTATTCAGCGTTCCGGTATCGCTGTCAGCGCCAGATCAAAGAAGGTCTATGTTGTGGACAGCGCCCACAACAGCATCACCGTTCTCGGTCCCGGTGGCGTTGTGAAGTCGATCCGGACAGGTGCGGGACCGATAGCGATTGCCATCAATGACCGCACTGAAAAGGTTTATTCCGCCAATGCCGGGGACCGCTCGGTGTCCGTGATCGACGCGGCAACGGATGAGGTTATGGCCACGGCCCGCACAGCCGCGAGGCCCTATGCCATTGCCTTGGACGAAGCTCGCGACGAGGTATTTGTCTCCAATACCTTCAGCAACATGCTCACAGTCATCGACGGCGCAACCAATGCGGCGCACAACGTGAAGACCGGGTCAGCCGACGCTTTACTGGTCGACTCCGCGCACGCAAGGGTCTACCTGCTCGGCTATGAAAGCGATGCGCTCACCGTGTTCGATGAGACAACCGAGACCACGTCGAAGCTGCCCGCGGGCGCCATGCACCTCTGGGCTCTTGCGCTCGGAGGGAACACACTCTACGTGTCGCATGTACAGGACGCGAGCGTTGCGGCCATCGACACCGGGACAGGAGCCATCCATGACGTGCCCACCGGCGCCATGCCGTGTGCGCTCGCCCTGGATGCTGCGAACAACCGGCTCTATGTAGTGAACTATGCCGGTGCCTCCGTCACGGCGATCGACACAACGAAGAACACGACGTTGTGGACATTGCAGGTTGGCGGCCATCCGCAAGCTCTGGCAGTCGATCCCACGGGTCATCGCCTCTATGCCGCAGATGCCCAGGCCGGCCAGGTCATCGTTGTCGACACTCAGCGGCAGCGCAAGCTGAGAACCATTCCAACTGCAGGCCATCCTTACGCCATTGCGATCGAACCCACAACCCATCGCGTTATCGCAGCGACGACAGGCGGAAGTTCTTATGTTGAGGTGCCGGAAATTTAGGGCAGCGTCGCTGTTGGCTCTTGCCCTTCTTGTTGTCATCCCCGTAGGGGATCTGCTGTTCCGGCTTTTCCACCCATGCTCTGTCATCTCGACCGAAACGGCGTAGCATGCTGTTGCCCCTGCGCATGCCTGGGGTTAGCCACCGTTCGTCCATACTGCAGAGATACTCTGTGATCGAAGCCGATCATGCCCACTGACATCCCGAGAAGCAGATCTCTCCGCTACGTGGACGATGAAGCTGCCCATTCCGGTCGAGATGACAGGGTTGTGGGAGCAATGGAAAACAGCAGATCCCCTGCGGGGATGACAAACAAAAAGGCAACCGCAAGAGCGAAGGCAAGAATCCCAACCCTAGACCCTAGACCCTAGACCCTAGACCCTAGACCCTAGACCCTAGAGCGGTTCCAAGATAGCTATACGCCTGGCATGGAAATGGGGGTAGTCTGCGTTTGGCGAGTATCTCCGCGATAGACGATCGATGCCTAGAGCATTTTCTGACGATCTGCGTTGCCGGATTCTGGATGCGTACGAACG
>DASYEV010000241.1:0-7818 GCA_036498835.1 Acidobacteriaceae bacterium
TTGCCTTTGCCTTTGCCTTTGCCTTTGCCTTTGCCTTTGCCTTTGCCTTTGCCTTTGCCTTTGCCTTTGCCTTTGCCTTTGCCTTTGCCTTTGCCTTTGCCTTTGAGGATTAGAAGCAAGCTTTAGCTTGCTGTCCAGGCCTACCTCGAAATTAGCGCTTTAGCGCTGGGTTCTTGACCTCAACCCTCCGGGCAAGATCGAGCAATCCTTTGGGAGCGGCCAAGGCGGTGGGCTCTGTTGCTACAGAACCGCGACCGCAACGGTTTCTTGGGCGCTTCCCCGGACACTCGCGGGAAAGAGCCCAGCGCTAAAGCGCTGATTTCGGGTTGGTCTTAGACGGCAAGCTAAAGCTTGCCTCTACGCCTCAAAAGCGAAACACGCGGCTGTTGTGGACTTTGAGGAGGGGAAGCAAGCTTTAGCTTGCTGTCCAGCCGGCCTCCCAAGCCGCGCTTTAGCGCTGGGTTCTTGACGGAAGCCTACGCGCCCGCAAAGCTTGCCCGCTTGACCTTCTGGCGGAAATCATCCCCGCTCATCTCCACCACCACGCACATTTCCTGCAGCCGCGAGCGCATGCGTTCGCCAATACGGTCGCCCAATGTCTCTTCACGCACGGCGGCTCGCGCGGCGCTGAGTTCGCTGCCCAGTGGCGCCAGGTTCGCGTAGTTGGTCGTAATGATGGTGGTACGCCGGTCGTTATAACGGGTGTTCAGAATGTGCGCGACCGTATCCCACACCCAGTCGGTCGGCTTGCTGGCGCCGAGTTCGTCCAGCACCAGCACTTCCGCGTCAAACACCGGCTGCAGCACTTCGAGCTCGGTCACACCGGCATTGCGGTTGTAGCTGTTCTGCACCTGCTTGAGCAGGTCGCGATAGTCGTAAAACAAACCCCTGGCGCCACGTTCCACGATCAGCGCCAGCAGCATGCCCACAGCCAGATGCGTTTTTCCTACGCCGATGTTCCCGGTCAGCAGCAAACCGTTTCCGGCGGTATCGAACGGATACGACTTCACGAAATTGCGAGCCTGCACCAGGGCTGCATTCAGCGAGCGGTTATTGCCGCCATAATTCGGCTCATAGTCTTCCAGCGTGCAATGCGCGTAGCGCTGCGGTATGCGTGCCTGCTCCATCAATCTTGCAGCGCGCTTCTGCACCCGGCAGGTACACGGCTCCGCGACCCGCGAGCCGTCAGGCCGCTCTACCAGCCGCAGGCCGGCGTCATCGCAAATGGGACAGGGGGAAGGCATCTCGTTCCTTCCAGTATCTCAGCCGCAGGAGAAAGCGTGCCTGTGCAGATGTCCGGTGGTGCGGTGGAAAGAACGTTCGCAACAGAGAACTGGGGTTAACTGCTGTGCACGCCCGCCGCCTTGTAAAGTTGCGCAAAGATCAGGTGATCGCGCAAGCCTTCTTCGCCCGGAGACCGCGGGGTCGTGTTGTTGTGCATGCACTCCGCAAGGTGCTCGGCCTCAAGCCGAAGCTGGGTGGCGACGCGCGGCGAGCTTTCGTCCATTTTGGCGCTACCGCTGCCGACAAGGTGGACGCCGCCATTGCCAAAAGCGTTCTGGAAATCGAGCACGCCCTTTTCGCCATGAATCTCGAGAAATCCCGGCAACGATGCGCCATAGGACGTCGAGCAGGTAGCGAGTGCGCCCGACGGCAGCTTCATCGTCCACACCATGCTTTCTTCGACTTCTTTGAACCGCCCCGATGCCGTGTCGGTCGTCGAGGCCATGGCCGTATAAGCAGCCGGTTCCTCCCCCATGAGGAAGCGGATGGCGTTGAGCGGATAGATGCCAACATCAACCAGTGGACCGCCGCCGGCAAGCTTTTTCGTCAGCCGCCAGACATTCGGCTGGATGGGAAAGCCAAACGAACCTTCAATCGTGGCGATCCTGCCCAAAGCACCCGAAGCAATCAACTCTTTCGCCTTGAGGTGCAGCGGCTCGTACTGCATGCGGTACGCAATCATCAGCTTGACGTTCGCGGCTTTGCAGGCGGCGATCATGGCACGGCACTCGTCGGGCGTAGTCGCCATGGGCTTTTCGCAGAGCACATGCTTGCCTGCCTTGGCGCTCGCGACCGTATCGCGCATGTGCAGGCCATTGGGCGTGGCAACGTACACGGCCTGGATAGCCGGGTTCGACTGCATCTCGTGCATGGTGTCGTAGCTGTAGATTTTGGCGTTGGGCACGTTGTACTGCTGCGCCCACTGCCGCCCCTTGTTGGGGTCGCCGGTCACGAAGGCCACGACCTCGGTCGTTTGCGAGGTGGCAACCTGCTCCATGAAAGCTTTCGCGATGACGCCAAGACCGATCACAGCGAAGCCGGCCTTGCCGCTCCCCGCCTGCCCAACCATCGGACGAGCGGCGAATGGTGCGGCTGCAAGGGACAGTGCGGACAAGCGAGTGAATTCACGGCGATTCATGAACGTTTCTCCCGAAAAGAAAGTCGGTTGCGGTGGGTACGGGCGTAATAAGCCATAGCCACCCTATCCGATCAGCCATTCGCTCGCAGAAGTTGTCTCGCAAGAACACATCCGTGCAAAGAACGCCATGTACGATAGGCGCGAATGAACAGCCTCGCACTCACGGCCGAGTTCGCTGTGCTGTTCGTCCTGCTCCCTCTTGCATTTCGTTTTTCTCCCATCCGGTTGCCGCCACTGCCATTCCTGTGGGCGGCGGCGCTGTATTGCTATCTCGTGCTCAGGCGGGATGCTTCCTTTGCCACACCCTTTTGGAATTTTCGTGAAGGTCTGGCCGCGCTGCCTTCCGTGTTGATCCTTTTCGCATTGGTTGCGGCGGTGATGATTCTTGCCGTCCGCCAATTTGCGCCCCGGCTTCTATTCAACTTTCCGCGCACGCGGCCTGGGATCTGGGCGCTGGTGATGGCGCTGTACCCCGTGCTTTCGGTGTATCCGCAAGGCATCGTCTATCGCGCATTTCTTCTTCACCGCTATCGCGGTTTTCCTACGGCTCTGGGCCTGCAAGGCGGGCGGGCCGCGATCTGCATGATTCTTCTCAGTGCTGTTGCCTTTGCCTTCATGCACATTGTGTTTCGCAACACCCTGGCCGTCAGCCTGACCTTCGCAGGAGGTCTGCTGTTTGCGTGGCGTTACCTGGAAACTCAGTCGCTCGCAATTCTTCGCTGGAACATGCGCTGTACGGCTGCCTGCTCTTCACCGTCGGACTGGGCGAGTACATCTATCACGGCCGTGTATGGCCGGCCGAAGCGCAAACCTGAAACCGGGGGCCAGTACAATCGCGGCTACGGCAAATTCCCTGAAGGTGTAGGGGAAGGCGAAATTGCTCAAGCCGTTTTCTTTCAAGGAAAACGGCCTTCACCATCGCTTATCGAAACCACAGCATCAGGGAATTTGCTCTAGATCTATGCCGTATCGCCACACAGTCCGCGGTGTAACGCACACCTTCGCCGATCTGCGGACGCTGCTGGCCAAGGCCTCGCCTCGCCGCTCCGGTGACGAACTGGCCGGGATCGCCGCCGCAGGGGCTGAAGAACGCGCCATCGCCCAGATCACCCTCGCGGAGCTTTCGCTCAGCACGTTGACGAACGATCTGGTCGTGCCCTATGAGACGGACGCCGTCACTCGTCTGATCGTTGACACTCTGGACCAGGCAGCGTTCGCCCCATTCCGCGATCTCACGATCGGCGAGTTCCGCGACTGGCTGCTTTCCGACGAAGCTACCGGCGAGCGGCTTGCCGCACTCGCGCCCGGCCTGATGCCCGAGATGGCGGCAGCCGTTTCCAAGCTGATGCGCGCCCAGGACCTGGTCTATGTCGCGCGCAAGATATCCGTGGTCACACGTTTCCGCACCACGGTCGGTCTTCCAGGGAGGCTCGCCACCCGCCTGCAACCGAACCATCCTACGGACGACCCGGCGGGGATCGCAGCCAGCATGCTGGACGGTCTGCTGCTGGGCTCGGGCGATGCCGTCATCGGCATCAATCCGGTCTCGGACAGTGTTGCGTCCACAACTTCGCTCCTCCGTCTGATCGACCATGTGCGGGCGCGCTATGCCATCCCCACACAGAACTGCGTGCTGGCCCACATCACCACGCAGATGGAGGCCATCGCTCAGGGCGCTCCGCTCGATCTGCTTTTCCAGTCCATCGCCGGCACCGAAGCCGCGAACGCCTCGTTCGGCATTACGCTGCCGATGTTGCGTGAAGCCCATGCGATGGCCCGCGAACTCGGCCGCGGTGGCATTGGCGAAGAGACTGGCGGCGAGCGTCTTTTTTACTTCGAGACCGGCCAGGGCAGCGCGCTTTCCGCCAACGCTCATCACGGGGTCGATCAACAGACGCTCGAAGCGCGCGCCTATGCCGTTGCACGCGCCTTCCATCCATTCCTGGTGAACACCGTGGTCGGTTTCATCGGCCCGGAATATCTCTACGACGGCAAGCAGATCCTCCGCGCCGGTCTGGAAGATCACTTCTGCGGCAAGCTCCTGGGCCTACCCATGGGCTGCGACATCTGCTACACCAATCACGCCGAAGCCGACGGCGACGACATGGATGCCCTGCTGACCATGCTTGGAGCGGCGGGTGTGAACTACATCATGGGCGTCCCCGGAGCAGACGACATCATGCTCAACTACCAGAGCACAAGCTTCCACGATGCACTCTACCTGCGCCGTCTGCTGGGACTACGCCCGTCGCCGGAGTTTGAAGCCTGGCTGGCAAGCGATGGCTTTGCGCAACTCCGCCGCATCGGAGACTCCTCCGCCCTGTTGCCTGCCGAAAGCGCTCTGCCTGCGGTGAGTACTCTGAGTACTCAATGACCCACGAGATTCTGAAGCCACCGCCGACTTCCGCGCGTATCGCCTTGGGTCTCACCGGTACCTCCATCCCCACGCGGGAGCATCTGCGTTTCCAGTTGGACCACGCCCTCGCCCGCGATGCGGTGAACGCAGAGCTTGATGTTCCGCTCCTTATGCGAGGTCTTGCGCAACGCGATCTTGAATGTTTGAGCCTCCACAGCGCCGTTCACCACGCTTCCGGCAAACATGAGCGCCAAAGCTACCTGCTGCGTCCGGACCTGGGCAGACGGTTGAGTCCGGCTTCCCGCGAGCTTCTGGAACAGCACGCGGCACACGCAACGCCGGACGTGGTCTTCGTGTTGGCGGATGGCCTGTCAGCGGTCGCTGTGGAGCGCCACGCTCTCCCGCTGCTTGAGGCCACGCTGCATCTTCTCGGTTCTGAGGCCTGGACGCTTGCGCCGGTATGCGTTGTGACACACGGGCGTGTGGCTATCGGGGACGACATTGGACAGATCCTGGGCGCCAGACTGGCTGTCGTTCTTCTGGGTGAGCGGCCGGGACTGAGCTCCGCGGATTCGCTGGGCGCCTATCTGACCTGGAACCCGGTACCGGGGCGCACCGATGCCGACAGAAATTGCATCTCCAACATCCGTGCTGAAGGCCTTTCCTATGCCGCAGCGGCCAAACGGCTGGCGTTCTACCTATCTGAAGCCCGACGGCGCGGCTTGACCGGCACGGCCCTGAAACAGGATTTACCGGCGGAATCCTTGACCGGAAATGGTAATCTAACAGGTAGCGCCTGAAGCCCCGGGAGTCGGGGCCCAAGCATGCAGCGCGACAGGAACATCGATGCGTCGAGCCCCGCGGTTTTCACCGCACATGGGACTTCGCAAGCGAACCGTTCTGCAGCGGGTTAGCGAACGAAAGGTCATCACCATGCCTAAGACTGGGATTCACCCCAATTACAACGACGTCAATGTGAAGTGCGCCTGTGGCAACACCTTCCAGACCAAGTCCACACACAAAGGCGACATCGTCGTCGAAATCTGCTCGGCCTGCCACCCGTTCTTTACCGGGAAGCAGAAGCTGGTGGACACCGCCGGCCGTATCGAGCGTTTCCGCCGCAAGTTCGCAGCGACCGACGCCAAGAAGGCCGACATCGCAGCCAACGCAGCCAAATCCGAGTAACTCGAAAACAGAAAAACAGAAAGGCCTCCGCACAATGCGGAGGCCTTTCTGTTTTGCCGGAAATCCTTTAGTACGGCGAGTAGTACCGCGGCCGGTAGGCATACGCCGGGTAGGGTACGGGGTAGCCATACATCACGGGCTGCTGCACCACGACCGGCTGCTGAACCACCACAGGCTGTTGCTGAATGATCACAGGCTGCGGCGCGGCGTACTGGTAGATGACCGTCTGCGGACCGCTGTAGGCCTGCTGCACCGGCTGAGGAGCGGGCGCACTGTAGGTCTGCTGCGGGGCATAGTTCTGTTGTTGCGGAGCGTAATTCTGTTGCGGAGGCGCGTAGTTCTGCTGCACCGGCTGTTCTTGCGCATAGGAGCGCTGAATCGGCGCGGGCTCACGCATCGACTGGTAGGTGGGCTCGTCGGGGGTTTGACGGGAAACCAGAGCGGGAGTGCGAACAGCGTTCTCCTGCGGTGTCGGGATGCCGAAATCATCCAGCACCTTGAGCGTCAGCTTCGTTTCCGGCGCGAGCGTAGGACGAGGTCCACGGCGGGGAAGATTGATCAGGTCGATCGGCCAAAGGACAGGGATCAGCCACTCGATGGTGTCGCGGGTGGCATGACCGGTGCCATGAATGCGGCCTTCCTGGTCGACGGGGTACTTAGGGACTTCCACGACGCGCGCCTGGATGGGCACGATGGTATCGGGCTGGACGACAAGGCGGTCGAACTTCAACTCCATCCAGCCTTTCCCCACGAGGTGACCTGGATCCTTGTACTCGGCGAAACGTCCGATCAGGTAGCTGCCGTAGGGAAAGGACGTGCGGCCGTAGCGCTCCGAATGGCTCAGCTGGCACATCACGGGGTCGCCGACTTTCTCGGTCTGGGAGGAAATCTTCCCATTCTCCCCGATGGTGCATTGAATGATGGAGCCGGCCGGAATCAACTGGTCCGCGAACGCGGCGCCCGGTACGGCAAGAAGTGCGAGTGAAAGGATAAGTTTGCCCTTCAAGGGAACCCCCGGTACTGCCTGGCCCGGAAAAGGGGCCTGCTGCTGCTGCGCTTGTGCCTCGCGACGCTCACCGTTCGAGTGACGCCCGGTGCTCCAACCCATGCGGGGCGATGAACACCAAAAACTCAGGAGAATTGAGCTCTCATGATGTCGATGCCGTCTGTCATAAAGCAATGACCAATTGGTGCCATGACGGGTAACCAGCCAACGATCAAAACAAGCAAAAACAACAGCAAAACTGCGGCTTCGCCATGAAACGGCGTCGCCGCGGGGCCCTGTGAGACAGATGTGGTGAACGGAAAAACCCATGCTCCGCAGGGAAGTTGCGGCGGCCGATAAATTTTTCTTTGGACCGGCAATGAGCCCGGGCTTCAACCCGTTCCTGCAGGTGTCAGGCAACGGGCGTTAAACTAGAACGTGATGCCTGCCAGCCGCGCCAAATCGAAGCCTCAGCCGATGTACGGCGACCTGACCAGGCGCCAGGCCGTTGCCTCTCGCCTGCAGGGCAAGTTCGCCGGCGAAGTAAGCTGGAAATTTGGACACGCGTCGTTCGAAACGGCGAGCGGTAAGGTCTTTTGTTTCATCACGCGTGAAGGCTGTCTCGCCATGAAACTCCCGGCGGGTCGCATCGCATCCCTTCTGGAAACGGGCGATACCCAACCGCTACGCATGGGGCAGCGCACCATGCGCGAATGGGCCGTCATTCAGGATCCTGAGGCCGCCGCCAGCCTCAAGCTTCTGAAGGAAGCCCAGGCGTATGTGGAGTCTCTGCCCCAGGAAATTCGCAAGCGCAAGCCGGCGGCAAAGAAGGCCGCTAAAAAACCGCAGGCGTCACGCAAGCTGCCGACG
>DASYEV010000242.1:0-1780 GCA_036498835.1 Acidobacteriaceae bacterium
CAGTTCCGGCGAGTCGGAGACAACACGGCCTATCACAAGGGATATCGAATCTGCTATCGCGGCAAGCCGGCAGTCCCCTCCATCCAGGTATCGGCGACGCGCGATCAGATGCAAGCCGACATTGACGTCGACTACAGGTCGAGCGGTTTTCCCAAAGGACTGTTGAATGGCCATCTGTCGGCCTCGAACTCCGATGTGCGTGCGGGCCGCAACGACGAAATACACAACGACCAGTGGCTGGGGTTGAACAATTGGTGGCGGGGCCTGCTTTCACTCCCGCGAGCGGATAAAAGTCAGAGCGCCCCTTTTCAGGAAACGGGACAAATGCCTGTAGAACCGAGCAGCAGAGCCAGCATGAAGCCCGCGGACGCGGTCTTCGACATGCTGAACACCTGGCTGGTGAAAAAGGACACAGAGAATCTCATTTCGTACTTCTCGGAGCAATCCTTTGACCTGACCGGGCTTTTTTGTACCAGTCGAAACGAGAGACTGAGTACAGGAAAGGACCCGGAAAATGCCGAAGAAGACGTTCACGCCGGAGCAGATTGTGGGGAAGCTGCGGCAGATCGAAGTGCTGATGAGCCAGGGCAAGACAGTGCCACTGGCGTGTAAAGACGCCGGGATCGTGGATCAGACCTACTACCGTTGGCGGCGAGAGTACGGCGGCCTGCAACTGGAGCAGGCTAAGAAGCTGAAGGATCTGCAGAAGGAAAATGCGCAGCTCAAACGGGCTTTGGCCACACTGACGCTGGAGAAGCAGGTCCTGAAGGATATCGCGGAGGGAAACTTCTAAGTCCCGTGCGGCGACGTATCGCCGTTCAACACGCTCGGGACAAAGGAATGAGTGAACGGCATGCCTGCCGGCTGGTGGGGCAATGGCGGACGGCACAACGCTACCAGCCCACGCAGTCGGAAGACGAGGATCGGCTGACGCAGTCGATCCTCGCGCTCGCGAGCAAGTACGGCCGCTTTGGATATCGCAGGATCACCGCCCTGCTGAAGTTGGCCGGGTGGCAAGTGGGCAAGGATCGAGTGCAGCGCATCTGGCGGCGGGAAGGTTTGAAGGTTCCCGCTCGACAGAAGCCGCGCGGGCGATTGTGGTTGAACGATGGCAGTTGTATCCGGCTGCGTCCGCAGCATCGGAACCATGTCTGGAGCTACGATTTCGTGGATGCGCAGACGCATGATGGCCGCAGCGTGCGATTGCTGGTGATGATCGACGAGTTCACGCGTGAGTGCCTGGCGATCCGCGTGGCGCGACGCTTGAACAGTGCGCATGTGATCGAGGTGCTGGGAGACTGCATGCTCGCGCACGGCGTGCCGGAGCATGTTCGGTCCGACAACGGCGCGGAGATGACCGCGCGGCGAGTAAAGCAGTGGCTGGCGTCGGTAGGAACCAAGCCGTTGTTCATTGAGCCGGGCAGTCCGTGGGAAAACGGATATTGCGAATCGTTCAACGGGAAGCTGCGGGATGAATGCTTGAATGGGGAGATCTTTTACTCACTCAACCGGGCTCAGGATTCTTTATATTAGGCGAACAAACGGCGATGCTGCGAAAGGGAGCCCGCGACATGCGGGAAACTTCTAGTCCCGTGCGGGCGCAGAGCCTCGGCTCAGGCGTTACACTTCTTTTGGGGCAAAACTTTCGACAGGCGCGACGCCACTGGGTGCACAAAATTAAAGCCGCCGCTCCGCGGACACTGGCCCGTACTCGTGGACCACTATCCAGAACAAGGGCAAAAGCGATACGTGGGTTTCACAATCAAGGGTGCTCGGCACT
>DASYEV010000243.1:0-26794 GCA_036498835.1 Acidobacteriaceae bacterium
CGAAGGCGGCAATCTGCGCCTCCTCCTGCGCAAAGGCGCGGATCAGCCGCGCGCCGGAGAAGTTCTCCTCGGCCTGTGCGGAAATGTCCGAAAACATGGCCTGGATGCGTTCAAAACGGGTGTGAATCTTTGCGCCGAAATACTGCACCAGCACCGAACCGAACGGCAGAGGGACAAAGGCGCATAGCGTGAGCCACGGGCTGATCCGGATCATGAAAGGCAGCGCGGCGGCGGTGAAGACGATGGTATTCGCGCTGTACATGATCGCCGGCCCAAGAAGCTGCCGCACGGCGCTCAGATCGTTGGTGGAGCGCGCCATGATGTCGCCGGTGCGGTGCTGCTGAAAGAAGCTGGGTGGCTGTGTTTCCAGGTGCGCGAACAGATCGTTGCGCAGATCGAATTCGATCTCGCGCGAGGCGCCAATGATGATCTGGCGGGTGAGATACAGGAATGTGCCTGAAACCACCGCGATGCCGAGCAGTAACAGTGCGTGGTGGTGCACTTTGGCCGGGGAGATGTCGTGGCGCATGTCATCCACGGCTCCGCCAACTAGGATCGGCACCATGGCTTTCGCGCAGTTGTAGATCAGCAGCGACAGGCCGCCCCAGGCGAGGCTTCGCCAGTAACGCTTGAGATAGGGAAAGAGCGGGCTGAGAGCGGTTCCGATTATGTCGTGACCTCGCTAACCTCGGGAAAGGCCGTTTTCATTGGGGGAAAACGGCTTATGCACCCTCTTTTAGGTAAACACCCTAATCGAAACCGCTCGAGTCTCTGGAGCATCGTAGGGATTGGATGAAGAAAAACCGCGACCGTCACAAAAGGACGGCCGCGGTCTGTTACTTGCCCTGCCTGTTACTGTTTGGGCGTCGCCGAAGCCGGAGGAGTCGTGGGGTTTATCGGCGGGGGTGCAGCTGCGCCTGCGGGTGAGCCTGTCGGTGCGGGCGCCGAAGGCGCTGCGGGCTTGGTTGTCGCGGGCGGCGCCGCCGGAGGCGTCGGCGGTGTTGGAGGCTTGTCGCTTATCGCAACCAGTTCCATGTCGAAGATCAGCTCCGCCTTGGCCGGAATTGTCGGCGGACGGCCACTCTCTCCGTAGGCGATCTGGTAGGGGATAAACAGACGGCGCTTACCGCCGATGTGCATGCCTTCGAAGCCGGTATCCCAACCCTGGATCACACGATGCGCGCCGTATGGGAATGTGAAGGGCTCGATGGGCGTGTGCTTGGAGGTGGAATCGAACACTGTACCGTCAATCAGGTAGCCGGTGTAGTTCACGCTGTACCACTTCTGCGGCTGTGCCAGTTCGCCGGTACCGATCTTCAGGTCGACATAGTCGAGCGAAAATTTCTGGTTAAGCTTTTCGAGCGCGCCGCGGAGCGGAGCGCTCAGCTGCGGATCAAGGTGTGTTGCCGATTCCTCGATGGAGTACAGAGTCTTGATGCAGGCGCCGGCAGGCAGGGCTGGAATCTTGGGTGAAGCTTCTGGGTGCTTGATGCAGGCGCTGACCGGCCGGTGCGTGGCGGTCGTGGCGGATGCGGAGTGATGCACCGGTGCTTTTTTCGCGGTGGCGGCGGTTTGCGCAACCAGGGAAACGGTGCCGATGGAGAGTGCGAGCAGGGAGGAGATGCGGAAGGTTTGGGTGTTCATGCCTGTATTCAGTGTATCTGTGCAGGCACGCCGGCGTCAGGTCGGAACGCGCAGAAGCAGATATCCGCCCGCCATGGCAAAAAGCAGGTCCGGGGACCAGGCCGCGAGAAATGCGGGCAGGGTATTCACATCGCCAAGCTTCTCAAAGATCCCAGAGATCACCCAATAAGCGATGGCGACCCCCAGGCCGGCCCCCAGCCCCGCCAGGCTGCCGCGCTTGCCGGTAGAAAGCGCAAACGGCACCGCGAGAATGGCCATCACCAGCGTGATGAGCGGATAGGCCAGCTTGTGGTTGAGTTGTACGCGCAGGCGTATCGTGTCGAAGCCGCTCTCCTTCAGGTCCCGGATGTAATTTCCCAGTTCGCTGTAGGACATTTCCTGCGAGGGCCGGAAGTCCTTCTTGAAGTAGCCAGGCTGTTCGCGTATCTCCGGAAATGTGCTGACGGTAAAGGTCTGATAGCTGGAGATGGTTTCGTGACTGAACGTGCGTTGCCAGCCGCTTTCAAAAACCCAGCGGCTGAGATGGTCGTCCCAATGCGCGCTGGAGGCGAAGATGCGCCGCGTGAGTTGAAACGTGCCGGGCTGAAACTCGAAGACGGTCAAATTGGCGAAGACGTTTTTGTCGGGATCGAAAAACTGGTAGTAGAAAATGCGCGCGGGTTCGCCACTGCCGTAACTCTGGCCGGACATCCATTTGCGGTCGGGGTGGGAAAACGTCTGCGCGGGTTTGCCCTTGATCACGGAGCGCAGTGCTTCCTGACGCCGGTTGGCCTCGGGCAGATAGCCCTCATCAAAGGCGAAGAGGCCTACCGAAAGCAGAGCGGCGACCAGCACCACCGGCGCGACCACACGATACAGGCTGACGCCTGTGGCCTTCATCGCGGTCAGCTCGCTGGTGCGGCTGAGCGTGCCGAAGGTGATCAGCACGGCAACCAGCGAACACAGTGGCGTGACGTTGTAGAGGATGAACGGGATCAGGTTCAGCAGGTATTCGCCGACAGTGACAAGCGGCGTGCGGTACTTGATGATGTCGCCGATCAGCTCAAAGAACGTGAAGATCAGAAAGAGCACCGAGAGCGACGCAAGCACCAGCAGGAAGTTGCGCATAAAGCTGCCCATGACGTACTCGTCGAGGATCAGCGGAAAGCGTGCGCGCAGCACGCGTCGAATGCGTTGCATGGCGGCGCCGGGGCGGTTGATGTGCAGGGCGCCGTTGCGGCTGCTGAAGCGCATGACCAGCTTGCGCAGTCCGAGCCCGATATTGGAGACCAGGTTCAGGGCAAGGCCGCCACGGGAAAGCTGCTGAATCAACAAAAGCCCGGCGCCTGCGAACAGAAGATTGGCTCCCCAGACACCCAGGAACGCGGGCAACTTGCCGGTACGCGCCAGCGCAATGCCCACGGACGAAAGGAAGTAATACAGGAAGACGAGCGCCAGCGTCACCACGAAGCCGGTGGCCTTGCCTCCGCGTTTGGACGAAAGCCCAAGCGGGACGCCCACCAGCATCAGGACGAAGCAGGCCGTGGGGAACGAGAAACGGCGGTGAAACTCAATGGTGTAGGGCCGTGTGTCGCCGGGGCCGTGCGCGAGATGCCATAACTCGGTCGTGGTCAGCGCCTGGATGGGCGTGTCATGGCGGGTCAGGTGGGAGTCTTCTTCCTGCTGGCCCGTCTGCAGCGGTTGGTCCGTGGAAGCGAAGGTGGAGATGTCGTACTGATTGGGATCGTTCGCGGCAATGTCATGCCGCGAGCCGTCCTCCAACTCCATGTGCAGGGTTTGCCCGCCGCCATTGACCACCATTGCCTTGTCGGCGGTGACGATGTGCGGTGTTGCGGGCTGGGTGAGGTCCGCGAGGAACACGTGCCGCCACTCCTGCGCGCCGCTGCGTGGCAGCACATCCTGGACGTAGAGCACGTAGTTCTTGAAGTCTTCGTAGAAGACGCGGGGCTGCACTTCCACGGCCGCTGCCCCGGTCTTGCTTTGTTCCTCGTACTGTAGCAGCGCGGCCGCACCGCGTGGCGCGATGTACAGCGAGTTCACCAGCCCTGCGCCCCAGGACAGCACGGCGACGATGCTGACGATGCGCACAAACGAGGTCACACCCATGCCGCTGGCTCGCATCGCGGTGATTTCGCTGTCGGCGGCCAGGCGGCTGAGGCCCAGCAGGATGCCGATCAGCACCGCCATGGGAATGGTCAGGGTCAGGAATGTGGGCAGCAGGCAGGCGATGAGCCACATGATGTCACTCAGCGTGGCTGCTCCGCGCACTGCGAGCTCCATCAGCGTCAGCAGGTAGCGCATGAACAGGATGAAGGTGAACAGCACCCCGCCCAGCAGGGCGTAGCCGATCACTTCACGAAGAATGTAGCGGGTAAAGATGCGCACAGTCAGGCCAGGTTCATCGAAGCTTGTCTGAGTGTATCGCGCTGACGAGACATAGGTAATCGACGCAGACGCAATGAATTGGCGAGCACGCTGACCGAACTGAGAGCCATGGCCGCACTGGCCAGCACCGGGCTGAGCAGGATGTGGAAGTGCGGATAAAGCGCTCCCGCGGCGATGGGCAGGCCCAGCACGTTGTAGACGAGCGCCCAGCCCAGGTTCTGGCGCATGATGCGCACGGACCGCCGCGCGATGCGGATGGAAAGCGGGAGGAGCGCCAGGCTGTGGTGGAGGAGAAGGACGTCCCCGGCATCGCGTGCCAGATCGGCGCCTGAGGCCATGGCAAGCCCGGCATCCGCCTGCGCAAGCGCCGCCGCATCGTTGATACCGTCGCCGGCCATGGCGACGCGGCGGCCCCGCGCTTGCAGCTCGCAAATGGCGGTCAGCTTGTCTGCGGGAAGCAGGCTGGCGCGAACGTCGGCGATGCCGGCTGTCTGGGCGATGGATGCTGCTGAGGCTGCGATATCACCGGTCAGCAGCAGGGGTTCGACATGCAGCTCGCGCAGACTGCTTACCGCCGCGGAAGCACCCGCACGGAGCTGATCGGTCGCGAAGAAGACAGCTTGGGGCACTCCATCCAGCAGCAGATAAAGCGGTGTAGCGTGCGCCAGTGCCGCAGGTGTCGCGAGAGCGGGGTCAAGCGCACCGGGAAGCAGGGTGCTATTGCCCAGGGCCAGCGCACGGCCGCTGATGGTGGCTGCCAGGCCGACTCCGGGCAACACGGTCATCTCCCCAACCGCAGGCGCGGCGGGAAGGTCGTTGCGCGTAGCGCAAAAGCGCACCACGGCTTCGGCGAGCGGATGCGTGGAAAGGCGTTCCGCGGCGCTGGCCCAGGCGAGCAGAACACGCTCTTCCAATGCCGAGTTGGAGACGAACTGGACGGCTTCAATGTGTGGACGGCCTTCCGTCAAGGTACCGGTCTTGTCGAACGCGATGGTGTCGACCTGCGCCAGGCGTTCCAGGACTTCGCCGCCTTTGATCAACAGCCCCGCGCGAGCCGCACTGCCGATGGCGACGGTGACGGCCGCAGGCACGGCAAGCCCCATGGCGCAGGGGCAGGCAATGATCAACACTGCGATGGTCATGGCGAAGGCCCGCGCGAAACCTTCATGTGATCCACCTGTGTTGAGCGCGATTGCCCATACGGCAAACGTCAGCAACGCCAGCAGGAACACCGTGGGTACGAAGATTGCACTGGCGCGGTCAGCGAGCCGCTGCATGGGCGCGCGGTTGGACTGCGCCTGAGAGAGGAGCCGCTGCATCTGTGCCAATGTGGAGTTTGCACCCACCGCGGTCGCGCGAAGCACCAGCACACCGTCCAGGTTCAGCGTGCCGCCGGAAACGCGGTCACCCGTGCCGCGCGTGACCGGGAGAGGCTCGCCGCTGAGCATCGACTCGTCCACGGAGCTGCGGCCTTCGAGGATCAGGCCGTCGAGCGGAATACGCTCGCCGGGAAGAATGCGGACGATGTCGCCGGCCTCGATCGCGTCCAGTGGCAACAGCGTCTCGGGTGCGCTGGCATATACGGGATGTGTGTCGTGCGGCCCAACAGTGAGCAGGCGCGCATCGCTCGATTCCAGCCGCGCGAAGCCTTCGAGCGCCGCTGTTGCGCGCTTGCGGGCTCGTGCCTCCAGCCAGCGGCCTGCGAGCAGAAACGCCAGGATCAGCACCACGGCTTCGAAGTACACATCGGAGCCCAGCCGTGACTGCGGATACAGCGTTGCGGCCAGGGAGGAGCCAAAGGCTGCCAGCGTGCCCGCCGCCACCAGCGTATTCATGTTGGTGGCGCCGTGAAGGGCTGCCTTCCAGGCCGCGCGGTAGACCTCCGGCGCGGCGAACAGCATCACCAGCAGCGTGAGCACGCACAGCACAATCCGGACAGGTTGTGCGGGAAGCGCTATGAGAGCAGCCGGCATCACCGGCATCATCCATCGGGTCAAGGTATTGAGCAGAGGATCGCTGGAGGTTGCGGAGTTCATCATCAGCGGCATGGAAAGCAGCATGGCCAGCATGCCGGCAGCAAGTGCGAACAGGGCGCGGGCACCGAGGTGCGAGGGCTCCTCCGCATGATCATGCTCGCTGTGGCTGGAAGATGCAGCCTCCTGCATGGAGGCGTCATAGCCGGCGTTTCGCACGGCCTGGATCAAGGTCTCGGATGGAATGTCGCCGGTGGAAGAAATGGTTCCCGTGTGCGCCATCAGGTTGACGCTTGCGGACTCAACACCCGGCACACGTTGCAGTGCCTGTTCCACGTGATGCTGGCACGCGGCACAGGTCATGCCGGTGATGCGAAGGGTGCGAAGCGTCTGCTCGCTCACTCGCCGCTCGGTTCGCCGCCCGGTTCAAGCTGCGCCGGGTAGCCTGCGTTCGCCAATGCCTGCAGCGTGGTCTCCGGTGCGGCCTCGATCGCAACGCGCGCGCTGCCGATACGGACTTCCTGCGCGTGCGTGCCGGGCACGGAGTTCAACGTCTGGGTGACGCGGCGCACACAGGAGCCGCAGTGCATGTTTTCGATGCGAAGCGTCAAGGTGGACATAAGGTTTGGATGCGGCAATGGCCGGAAGGTCGCGAGGACCCAAATCATGGTTCTGGAACGAAGCGGTATCCAATGCCTCGAACGGTGATCAGGTGTACTGGTTTGGCGGGATCGGGTTCCAGATAGCGCCGCAGACGGACGATGAAGTTGTCGATGGCCCGGGTATCGGTGTCTTCATGCACTCGCCACACATTCTCAAGGATTTCCTTGCGCGAGACGATCTTGCCGGGCCGGTCGAGCAGGTAGCGGAGCAGGTCGGCCTCCATCAAAGTGAGGTGCACGATCCTGTCCGGCGTGTCGATTTCCAGATCGTCAAATCGGATGGTGCGGCCTGCAAACGTATAAATAGCGGCGTTGCCGGGTTCATGGGTGGGTGGTGCGGATATCGTCGCCGCTTCGGTGCGTTGCCACGAGAGCCGGCGGAGCAGAGCAGACAGCCGTACCAGGAGAATGGAAAGATCGAACGGCTTGGGGAGATAGTCGTCGGCACCCGCTTCAAAGCCTTCGACGACATCCTCGCTGCGGCCGCGAGCGGTCAGCATCAGCACCGGCGTGTAGTGCCCGGCGTCGCGCAGGGCACGCACAATGGAGAAGCCGTCCCGGCCCGGCAGCATGACGTCCAGCAGGATTGCAGCCGGCTGTTCCGGCGTGGCCAGCAGCCATTCCAGGGCCTCGTTGCCGTCGGCTTCATGGCGCACACGGTAGCCTTCCGCTTCGAGATTGAAGATCAACCCCTGGGCAATGTGCTCTTCGTCTTCCACCACGGCAATCAACGGCGCTAACACGCTCTGGCTCATCGAGTGACCTCATAAGCTTTGGAGAAGGCCGCTTCATTCGTTGAAAGCGACTTCTTCGGTTGATCGATCAAGTTCCAATCCGCCAGTAAGGAGCGCTGAACACGCGCAACATGACGGGTGAGGAAAGGATCGGAAGGGCCTGGTTTCAACCAGGCCGTTAGCGTTCCGGAAAAGAGCCCTTCCCCGCGGCAGCAAGGATTTGCACCGTGGGTATCGTTTACGGCCCGGTTGAAACCGGGCCCTTCCGATTCTTGCCTCACGATGAATGTTGCGTCTCTTCAGCATTTCCGGCTTCGAATCGAAAATTTTATGCCTTTCCAGTCATAGGAGAACCAATGGCAAGCGGCAGCTTGAGATACATGGTGGAGCCTTTGCCCGGACCTTCGCTGGCTGCACGCACTTCGCCGCCGTGCTGTTGCGCGATGGTCCTCACCAGGAACAGGCCAAGACCCGTTCCCTTGATTTTGATGCGGTCCATGGCGGAAGCCCGGTAGAATCGTCTGAAAATTCGTTTCAGTTCAGCGGAGGGAATACCCAGGCCCTGGTCGGCAATGGAAAGCACGACCCAGGTGTAGTGCTCGATCGAGAGGCGGCAGGTAATGTGCACACCGCTGGGTGAATACTTTACGGCGTTGTCCAGAAGGTTGAGCACGGCGGTGCGCAGGTCTTCGGTGTTGCCCATGACGTAGAGGCGCACGCCGCCGGGAACCTCGGCCAGACAGATCGCGTCGGGAGCAAGATGATGACGGTGGGTGACGGTGCTGACGCATTCCGCGACCAGGGGATAGAACTCCAGACGTGTTCGCTGCTGTTCACGCTGGCGCTGGCCGAGCTCCCCGGCTTTTAGAACCTGCTCGACTGTTCCCAGAAGGCGGTCGGTATCGGAACGCATGATGCCGTAAAACTTCTCGCGTTGCGCTTCTTCCAGCGGCCGGCGCTGCAGCGTGTCGAGATACAGGCGGATGCTGGCAAGGGGCGTCTTGAGTTCGTGCGTGACGGCGTTGAGGAAGGAGTCCTGCTGTTCGTTGCGGCGAATCTCTCGAACGAGAAAGACGGTGTTCAGCACCACACCGGCTATCAGGATGCCGAACAGGATGACGCCCACCAGGACGACGCCCAGCCGCTTGCCGTGGGTATGAATCCAGGTGATGTTCAGCGTGACCGCGAGTGCCGTGAGGCAAACGCCCATTGTGATGAAAAACGCAATGGCTCCGCGACGGCGAGTGAGGTTCATGGCTTGGGGGGAAGTATAAGGCAGTGGTGCCCCTTCATGGCCATCGCTATTTGGACGCTCGCAAAATAGGCAGGTCTTGTTTTGCTTAAGGACACGGCTTCAGCCGTGTTGCTCAGCGAGCCGCGCAGAGCGGGTTTACCCGCTGAGGTACCCTTCGTTTCCTGAAACTTCTGCATGCGCTGCGAGCACACAAGCTGCCCTCAGCGGCTAAAGCCGACCCGTTCTTGCATTTTTTGCGACACGACTGAAGTCGTGTCCTTAAGCAAGACTCCGGATTGTTTCTGGTTGAGCATCGTGCCGAAACACACCTCACGTTTCACGCGGTACTCAAAACAAAAGCCGCCCCGGCATCGGGGCGGCTTTTGAACGACTCGGACGCTGTTACATGCCCGCCGGTTTGGGATGGTTGGGATCGAATGCCGCGATCTGAACCTTCTTGGCCAAGCCAAGCTTTTCCATGACCCAGATGCCGTAGTAGTTGATGTCGAACTCATACCAGGTCAGGCCATGGCGTGCGCTGACGGGATGCGCGTGATGGTTGTTGTGCCAGCCTTCGCCGCCGGTCAGCAGGGCGACCCACCAGCTGTTGCGGGAATCGTCGCGCGTTTCGAAGCGGCGGCTGCCCCACAGATGGGTTGCGGAGTTGACCAGCCAGGTGGCGTGCAGGCCCAGCGTGACGCGAAGGAAGGTGCCCCAGAGGAGCATGCCTACGGCGCCGGCAATGCGATGACCTGTGGGCGCCAGTGCGGCTCCCAGGGCGACCTGCAGCAGGCCGGCGATGGTCAGCGGCAGCCAGTGATACTTCGAAAGCCATACGTGAACACGGTCGCGGGTAAGGTCGGGAGCGTAGCGGCCCAGCAGGGCGGTTTCCGCGTGCAGCGCGCGGCCGGAAAGAATCCAGCCGGCATGTGCCCACCACGTACCGTCATGCGGTGTGTGCGGGTCGCCTTCCTGATCGGAGTTCTGGTGATGCACGCGATGCGTGGCCACCCAGAAAATCGGTCCGCCTTCGAGCGCCATCGTGCCGCAGCCGGCGAGAAAATACTCGAGCCAGCGGGGAACCTTGTAACCGCGGTGGGTTAGCAGGCGATGGTAGGACATGCCGATTCCGACATTGATCGCGAAAAAGTACATGACCGCCGCGACCGCCAGATTCGTCCACGAGAAGAAGAACAGGGCAGCGATGGCGCCAACGTGAAAGAGTCCCATCGCGATGCTGGTGATCCAGTTGATGCGGCCTTCCTGGTACTCACGTCCCATGCGAAGGTCCTGCTTGATCTTCTGGGCCACGTCCTGCACCGAGATGCGCGGGTTGGAGTGGAGGGTTGCGCGTTCGTCCTGATCGAGTTGATCAAGCTGGTCAGCGGGAGAAACGGTCATGCTCATAGGTCAGAAACCTCTTCCTTCAACGTCTCACTTATGAACATAAACGCGAGGGCGAAGGAGCGGGTGTAAGACTTTTGTAAGCGCCCTGGGACACAGCGCCAGAGCCCGCAAACCCGCATGAAAGCAGGGCTAATTACAACCAAAGGGGAATGCGCTCAGGCTTGAAGTGGTAGCAGAGATTCGAAATCAGGTCTTGCTCTGATCCTGATCTCTGGCCCTGAACCCCTGATCTCTGTTCTCTCTTCACACCAGAACGGCTTCCGCTTCAGGTTCCATCTCTCCCGGCAGAAGTGCATCCTCTTCGCGCTCGGACACCGCGGATCGGGTTCCGAAGAGGCCGACCGTAACCAGCATCAGGATCATCGGCTCAATAGGCTGGCGATAGTCCATGGAGCTGTGCGTCAGATAGTAGGGAATAGGGAAGACGAGAAGCGCAAGCAGATAGGGCAGCGTGGCGATCGGGCTTTCATCCCACCAGCGCTTGAGTCCCCGAATCATGAAGACAAGCAGGAACAGGCAGAACGGAACGTTGGGGAGATCGAACGGTTCGTACTTCAGATAGTCGGGACGGAACGACCAGTAGCCCGTCCAGAAGCGCACGATGCGGCGCGCGGTGGCTTCAACGAAAAAGCCCGGATGCGTTTTCACGAAGTCGATGGTCAGGTGGCGCTTTTCCGCCATATAGGCGACCTCGCCTTCGCGCTCATACTTCTTCATCTCGATGGGGTTGCTGGCGGGATGCGCCCAGGCCGAATTGGACTCGCGCGTGTCTCCGTTGTTGCCTGCATAAGCTTCCAGCCAGATGCCATCGCGGAGGAAGAAGTGCGAATGCATGACACGCTCGTTGCGTATCGTCCATGGCGTGCAGACGGCGATGAAGGCGAGTGAGGCGGCAAGGCCCTTGGTCAGCCATTGGCCCTTCGCCTTCCACACCTTGTAGATCGCAAAGATCAGAACCAGGGGAAGCAGCGAAACAACCGAGGGGTTGGAAAGAACGGCCAGACCGTACAGCGCACCAAAAGCCGCCCATCCTGCCATGCTGCGGGTATGCAGCTTCTGCGCAAGGACCAGGCAGGAGGTAAAAAGAAGTCCGGTAACGGCATAGTCCCAGACGCGGTCGGCTGCGAAGTAAATGGCGAAGGGATAAAGCGCCCATCCAATGGCGGCGATGCGGCCTGCACGGTCATTGAGTGAATTGCGCGCAAGAAAATAAAGCGGAATGCACGTAAGCGCCGAACACAAGCTGTTGAAGCCGAGTACCGCAAACGCGACTTTGATCGTATTCAGACCAAAAACCTTGAATACGCCAGCCAGGATGTAGGGATAAAGCGGCGGCACCAGAGCCGTGGGTCCGGTGACAGGCAGAAAGGGCGAGGTGAAGCCCTGGCCGAGGAAGATGCTGCGGGCTGTCCAGCCCATCTCCCAACTCTCCCAGCCGAAATCGTTGTAGTTGATGGTGTGGGACGAAACGTTGAAGAGCAGACAAACCACTACGACCAAGCGGATGGCGAAAGCAAAACAAACTGCGCCGGCCAGGAAGGCTGGCAGACTGTCAAACGTGCTCAACACCCTGGGGCGCAAGCCGGTGCGCATGTCGCGCGCAGGATTCCTGGACTGCCTATTGGCTAAAGTCAGAATGGCGAATGCTTTCCTTGCTGTGCTGAAAGTTGACTTATTCTAGCGCGAGCGCCGTAATGCGACGGTTTTCGCGCTATGGAGCATGAGTTTCATCAGATCTGTTTAGACGCTAACCCCATTCCCTCGGGTTAGTTCCTCCCCGGTTGCGACCCGGACATGTAGTGACAATTCTTTTACGATGGCAACCAGGAGCTCGAATGGCTGACCGCCCTCATGTGTTTCGTTCCATCCCGCGCGTGTTCTGGGTGCTCAGCGTCACGGCAATCTTAATTTGGAGTCTCATCCCTGGATATGTCGTTGGATGGGACCTGAACGTTTACAAGGCGGCGATAGTTTCTCTTCGCAACGGCCATGACCCCTACGCGGATGCCATGGCGATCCAGCGAGTATTTCACGCTCAACTGATTGCGGAACATAAAACGCTGGGGCCGGGCGTGGCGCCTCCGTTCTCCTATGTCTATTCTCCCATCACCCTGCCGTTACTGCGTTGGCTAGGGCACATCCCGTTCGGGGTGAGCGCATTGTTCTATTGGCTGCTCTATGTGTGGAGCGTGGCCGCTGCAGTCTGGGTGGGCTGGTGGGCGGTGGAAGAACGCGAGCACCCGGTGTTTGCACTATTGGCACCCGTCGCCGTTTTCTTCCCGGGCCTGCTGCAGCAGGACGTCTTTTTCAGCGGGAACGTTGCCTACGTCCTGTACGGCTGCGTCCTGGTGGCCGCGCTGGCTGGATGGCGCCGGGGAAGTTGGAAATGGTTCTATGTGGCGACGTTGATCGCTTCATGTTTCAAGGCGCCGCTGCTGAGTTTACTCGCGATTCCTGTCCTGTCGGCGCGTAAGCAATGGGTGCCCGCCTCTGTCACAGCGACGCTGGGCGTTCTTCTGTTCGCGATCCAGCCGCGTCTATGGCCTGAGCTGTTCAGGCACTATCTCGAAGCCGTGGAACTGCAATTCAGTTTCAATCGCGACTTCAGTTCCAGCCCAGCGGGCCTGCTCGCGAATGCCCTGTACAACGTCGCTCCGTACACCATCACCAGCGCGGTCTTCTATCTGCTCTATGCCTCGGTGGTTTTCTGCATCCTGCTTTACTTCCGCGGCAAGTTTCTGGCTGGTTGCTTCTCACTTCAGCAGTGGGTTCCGCTGATGATGATCGGCGTCATTCTGTTGAACCCGCGCATCATGGAGTACGACGTTGCGCCGATCACCTTGATGATGGCGCTGGTGTTATGGCGTTTCTTTGCGCGCATGTGGCCGCTGAAGCGGACGATCGCCGCGATGGCCATCGTTTTCGCGATCATCAATATCGCCGCGCAGAGCTATGGACCGCCATCGTGGCGAATCACGGAGGGCTTTGTTCTCCCTGGCTTGTTTGCGATCGGATCGTGGACTCTGCTGGCGCAGGTGCGCAACGCAAAACCCGCGATGGTTGCCAGGTGAAGATTTCCTTCTGATGTTCAGCGTGGTGCATCGGAGTGATACGCGTGCGAGGATTCGACGGCCTGCGCGTCCTTCGCACGATGCGAGCCTCTGGGCCGTTGCTTCTGCCATGTGAACAGGTTCGCGATGGAGTAATTCCACACCGAACTGAGCACGATGCCCGCGATGCCCGCAGCCCACCACGCCAGGCCGGCCTGCAGCAACGCTCGGGCGAACAGGACATTGGCCCACGCTCCGAAGGAGCATGCCAGCCAGAATGAGGCCAGGCCCGAAACCAGACGGAACCCGCGCAGGCTGCGGTCGCGCCACGTGATCAGGTTGTTCAGGAAGAAGTTTTCCGTCATCGCGATGTAGGTCGCAATGATCTGCGCGGGCAGGAAGCGCACGTGGAAGACGAACATCAGCAGAGCGAGGCAGAGCAGGTGGGTGGCCGCTCCGGTTGCGCCTACCAGCGCAAAGGCGGCGAATCGAACCGGGATGATCCGTCCCGAAAGCTTGTCGATGACCAGGAACAGGTATTCGACTGCCGTATTCACATCGAGCTTGCTTTCACCATGCTGGCGCAGCCGGAAGGTGTAACCGACCTCCGCAAAACGAACCGGCCGCGTTGCCGAGGACAGCATGTCGACCAGGATCTTGAAACCGCCTCCGTGGAGGTGATGCGCGACTTCAAAGAAAAAGCTGCGGCTGACTACGAAGAACCCGCTCATGGGGTCGCTGATGCGGCATTGGCAAACGGCGTGGCTGACCTTGAGACCCCACCGGCTCAAAGTCTGCCGGTTGCGGGTGAAATCGCCCATGCTGCCGCCTTCGGCGTTGCGCGTGCCGACGACCAGGTCGAGCGAGCCTCTGCGTAACATTTCGAGCATGCGGGGAAGAATCGTCTCGTCATGCTGCATGTCCGCATCCATGACCGCGATCGAAGTCGCACTGGTCGCGAGTATGCCTTCAATGCACGCTGAGGAGAGACCACGGCGTCCGATGCGATGGATGAGGCGGATGCGGCGGTCGCGGCGCGCGTACTCCGTGATGAGCCCGGCGGTTTCGTCCGGCGAGTCGTCGTCGACGAAAATCAACTCCCAGGTCAGCTCCTTGAGCACCTGCTCCAGGCGGGAGATGAATTCGGCAATGTTGCCGCGCTCGTTGTAGGTGGGAACGACGACGGCAAGCTCAATGCGATGCGGCGTGCAAGGCACAGGCAGCGCATCATCTTGAATCGAGCCTGAGGTAGTCTGCACGTCGTCCCTTTCCGCGAGCCCACGGTTGGCGCAATTGTATGCCAGGGCTCAACGGTTTAGACGGGACGATGCGGTGGGCAGACTACCTCGTATGGGTGAGGTTGCACTTGCTTGTTGGTGAACTCGTACGAATTATTTAGCGCAGAAACGCGCTCAACTCGTTGGCGGCGTTGCGGAGGTGAGGCAGGAAGCGCGTCTGCATCTCCAGCATGGGCATGCGCGGAGCGTGACCGCTGAGGTTCACCGTGGCTACAACGCGTCCGTTCGGAGCTTGCACCGGAACCGCAAGCGACCGCAAACCGATTTCGAGTTCCTGGTCGCACAGGGCATAGCCGTTGCGGCGCACGTTGCGCAGAGCGAGGCGCAGCTTGTCGGCTGAGGTGATGGTGCGCGGCGTGTACTGCGTGAAGGTCGCGCGCATCAGGTACTGCTCCAACTGATCCTGTGGAAGGTAGGCGAGCAGTACGCGGCCCATGCTGGTGCAGAACGCCGGCAGGCGTGAGCCGACATGGAGGTCCACCGACATCACGCGCGTCACGCTGGTGCGGGCGATGTAGACAATGTCTTCGCCATCGAGCGTGGCCACCGAGAACGATTCGCCAAGCGCGGCGGACATGCGCTCAAGAATGGTCTGCGCCGCGCTGGCCAGCGTGCTGGATGCGGTGTAGGTGTTGGCCAGCGTCAGCATCTTGGGACGCAGCGAGTAGCGCTGCGCTTCATCGGTGCCGGCGAAGCCGAGCTTGCACAAGGTATAGAGGCAGCGGCGAACCGCGGCGCGCGACAATCCGGTGCGCGCGCTCAACTGCGAGATGGTCATCTGCGGAGACTGTGGAGTGAATGCCTGGATGACGACCAGGCCTCGCGCCAGCGACGCCATGAAGTTCGGGTCACCCGTGTAAACCTCCAGCGCGGCAGCCGGTGTAATTTTTTGGCGAGGCGCGGCGGGGGGAAGAGAGGCAGGGGGTTCAGGGGGCGTGGCGATTTGCAGCATGATCATCCTCGCGGTCATTCGTATTTGGGCGATTGCCGCCCTCTACATACGATAAACGCACATGGCAGGGCGCGGCAAGTTTTGCCGCGCCCTGCACTTTGTGGAAGAGGGTTACTGCTTGCTCTTATAGCGCTGAATCAGGTTGTTCGTAGAGCTGTCATGGGCTAGCTTCGCGTCCGGATTTTCCAGTTCGCCGACGATCTTCTGGGCCAGCACTTTGCCGAGCTCGACGCCCCACTGGTCGAACGAATCGATTTCCCAGATCACGCCCTGGGTGAAGACGGAGTGCTCATACAGGGCGATCAACTGGCCCAAAACAAAGGGTGTCAGCTCATCCGCAAGCAGGGTATTGGACGGCCTGTTGCCGTCGAACACCTTGTGCGGTACCAGCCAGTCGGGTGCGCCTTCCGCTTTCACCTGCTCCGCGGTCTTGCCGAAGGCCAGGGCTTCGCCCTGGGCAAAGACGTTCGCCATCAGGATGTCGTGATGATGGCCGAGCGGATTGAGGGACTTGGCAAAGCCCACAAAGTCGCAGGGAATCAGGCGCGTGCCCTGGTGAATGAGTTGGTAGAAGCTGTGCTGACCGTTCGTGCCGGGCTCGCCCCAGTAGATGGGGCCGGTCTCATAATCCACTGTGTCGCCGGAAAGCGTGATGTGCTTGCCGTTCGATTCCATGGTGAGCTGCTGCAGGTAGGCAGGGAAGCGCTTGAGGTACTGCTCGTAGGGCAGCACCGCAATGGTTTCCGCACCGAAGAAGTCCGTGTACCAGACGGTGAGCAGGCCCAGCAGCGCGGGCAGATTGTTCTCAAGCGGCGTGGTGCGGTAGTGCACATCCATCGCATGGAAGCCGGCGAGCATATCGCGGAAGCTTTGCGGGCCGATCGCGATCATGGTGGAAAGCCCGATGGCCGAATCCATGGAATAGCGTCCGCCGACCCAGTCCCAGAAGCCGAACATGTTTTCGGTATCGATCCCGAACTTGGCGACTTCCTTGGCGTTGGTGCTGATCGCGACAAAGTGCTTCGCAATGGCAGACTCATCGCCGCCCAGGCCCTTCAGCGCCCACTCGCGCGCGGTGTGCGCGTTGGTCATCGTCTCGAGCGTGGTGAAGGTCTTTGAAGCCACGAGGAACAGCGTTTCGTCAGCCGAAAGATCGTGGACGGCTTCCGCGAAGTCCGTGCCGTCAATGTTGGAAACGAAGCGGAAGGTGAGGTCGCGCTGCGAATAGTGCTTCAGCGCTTCATAGGCCATCACCGGCCCCAGGTCAGACCCGCCGATGCCGATGTTGACGACATTGCGGATACGTTTGCCGGTGTGGCCTTTCCATTCGCCGCCGCGGATGCGGTCGGCGAAGCCGGCCATCTTGTCCAGAACCTTGTGCACTTCAGGGACGACGTTTTCGCCGTCGACAAGAATGGTTTCGTCCACCGGCGCGCGCAGGGCGACGTGCAGCACCGCGCGGTTCTCGGTGATGTTGATCTTCTCGCCGGTGAACATGGCTTCGGCGCGCTGGCGCAGGCCGGACTCTTTCGCAAGCTGGATCAGCAGCTTGATGGTCTCGTCGGTGATGCGGTTCTTGGAGTAGTCGAGAAACAGGCCGCCGGCCTCGGCGGTGAAACGTGTGCCTCGTTCGGCATCGGCGGCGAACAGGTCGCGGAGATGCGTTTTGCCAATCTCGGTGTGGTGGGCTTGAAGGGCCTTCCAGGCGGGACGCTGCGTCAGAGGGGTGGTCGTGTCGCTCATATCAACATTAGAGCACCGGTCTGCGATCCAGATGTGAGAACCACGCAAAAGGACTGACGGCGGATAGTTCGTCTGGGCTGCCGGCCCGCATCTCAGCGTCTATGAGATCCGCAGTCCCCCGGCCCCGAAGCACCCGCAGCCACCCTCCATCCACCCCGGCCCGCAAGAAGCAACGAGCCTCAAGCTCCGCTCCTGCCGTCCCGGCGAATCACATCGACCCGGAACTGACGCTGGATCCGGTCGAATCCGCGAAGGCTGCAGGCCTACGCTATGTTTCGGACAGCAAGCCGGGCATTCGGCGATTGAGGGCGGGGAAGAGCTTTCGCTATGTGGACGCAGCGGGCAAGGCCGTTCGCGATAAGGACACCCTGGCACGCATACGGTCGCTGGTTATTCCGCCGGCGTGGAGCGATGTGTGGATCTGCGCGATTGCCAACGGGCATCTTCAGGCCACTGGCCGCGATGCGCGCGGACGGAAGCAAAGCCGCTATCACCCCAAATGGCGCGAGGTGCGCGACGAAACCAAATACGAGAAGATGGCGGCCTTTGCGGAGGCGCTGCCCGCGATCCGCAAACGGGTTGCTGACGACCTCGGTCTGCCTGGGCTCCCGCGTCAGAAAGTGGTGGGCGCCATCGTGAGCCTGATGGAGCAGACGCATATCCGCGTGGGCAATGAAGAGTATGCCCGTCAGAACCAGAGTTACGGGCTGACGACGATGCGGAACAAGCATGTCGAGGTTGAAGGCTCCAAGGTGACCTTCAGCTTCCAGGGCAAGAGCCGTGTGCACCATACCGTCAGCCTGCAGGACCGCCGCCTGGCACGCATCATTAAGCGCTGCGAAGAACTGCCGGGTTACGAGCTGTTTCAATATGTCGACCGCGAGGGCGCAACCCACAGCATTGATTCCGCCGATGTGAACGACTATCTGCGCGAGATCACCGGGCAGCATTTCACGGCGAAGGACTTCCGTACCTGGGCAGGCACGGTGTTGGCCTGCGATCTGCTGCGCGAGTTTCCGCCGTTCAACTCCGAAACGGAGGCCAGGCGGAATATCGTGCAGGCGATCAAGGCGGTAGCGTCGCAGCTCGGCAACACACCATCGGTTTGCCGCAAATGCTACGTGCATCCCGCCGTGCTCGAGGCCTATCTTGGAGGCATTACCGTTCAGCAGGCCAGAAAGGATCTCGACCACGAGATTGCCGCACACGAAACCGCCTTGCGGCAGGAAGAGAAAGCATTGATGCAGTTGCTTGCGCAGCGTGCCCTGCTGGAGAAAGCAGCATAGCTTTTCCGGTCGGGCTTCTCTGGAACCGCCACGAAAAGGGTGCCCCATTCATCGCAGTCTCATCGCGATGAGTGGGAACCACAACTGCCGGAACCAGCCCTTACCTTTGCGGCACTGATGCTGAGAGGTTCGCTCTCGCCTTAACGCAACGAGCAGGGAACCGAGCTACTTGGCCGCCGCCAACTCGGAATAGCGCAACAGCAGTTCATAGCTGTATTGGCGGAAAAAGCGCAGGTACCGGTAGAGCAGGCCGATGGCCGCAAGAAAGGCCGCGATCGCCCAGCGCAAATGCACGCGTTCCGGATGAAGATGATGGCCGGCCAGGATGCCGAACCCGGCGAGGAACAGCGCGCAGGAAACGTTCCGCGAAAATCCATACTGGTTGCGGAACTCGTCCAGCCGCGCCTGCAGCTTGTCGATGTTTGCTGTCGCTATGGCGTAGCAGTGGAGAAACAAACCCTCTCCCGCCGCGGTGCAATTTCGCGCGGCAGCCTGGGTGCGGATGTGAGCCTGAGTCTCCGGCGGTAAGGGCTGGAAGTAGCCCGGAAACACCCAGCGCATCGGCGAAAGCGTGCTTGCATCCGCCATCAGCCGGACGGCAGGAGGGCGCAGGAATCTCCGCACCAGCATGCCCTCATACACGGTCAGTGCGATGTTGGCGATGATCTGGCCAAGGATGTAGGCCGCGAAGATCAGCAGGATGGTGATGTTGGCCGGGATGCCGTCTTTGCGCAGGACAATGTCCGAGCCCACGATGTAATCGCCCGCGGCTAGCACGACCATGCCGCACGAAAGGATTGCCAGGGTGTCGTAGACGCTGAAAGGAATCTTGTCCATGGGCACAGTCTGACCCTGAAACAGCCGCGCGTCCAGAGGAATCCTGATGCAGCTACCTGGCTCGGCGATCTGGCTCAGCTATCTATTGCGGCGCAGTGATGGTGACGGTGCTGATGGCCGTCCGTGAAACCTTGCCCACGGAATTCGTCACTCGCAACTCGACGTTATAGGTCCCAGGACTGGCGAAGGTCACCGCGGGATGGACCGCGGCGGAGTCATGGAAGCCTCCTTTTTCGTAGAGGTCCCAGGCATAGGTAAGCGGCATGCCGTCCGGATCCATGGACCGGGAGCCATCCAGCGTCACGGGCACGCCGGGTGTGCCTGTATAAGGGCCTCCGGCATTGGCTCTGGGCTGCGAAGCGGAAGCAGGCGCCGACGCGTCGCCGATAGCCGCATCCCCGATATTGAAGCGGTTCCACACCATGTTCTTGAGCAGCCCTTGAATGGCCGATTCATTGCCTGACAAACGAACAACGATGTTTTCAATGTGCGGAGTGCCCGGCGGATGCTTGTACACGAAGCTGTAATAGCCATTGACCGGCTTCGCCGTGCTCCAGTCACCAAAGCAGAGAACGTATTGCGGGCGTGTGTGTGCGTCGTCTCCGTTGCCGGGGGCGCGGTAAGCAAAGTACGCGCCCGGAACAGCCAGCGCGCCGCGCACCGGCTTCTCCGCCACGTTCTTCTGGTTGATCGCAACCTGGACGACCAGTTCATTCAAGGAAGGCAGTTCCGCATCCGCGGTCTGTCCGCCTTGCTCGGCTGCCATCTTCGGCTGGATGGTCGAAGCATAGTACGCGCTGTCAGGCCGGACCCGCAGGCGCATCTCCTTGAACAGAGCAGCCTCCACCGGCGCATGCGGTCGCACGCGCACCATCACGTTGGGGCTCATGCCGCCCGGCGTGGCCACCTCCCAGACGCCATCGGCCAGGAGAACGTCACCCAGAGCACGGTACGCGCCGTTCACCCCGTCGAATAAAGCCTGCTCGTTCGCAGTCGGGGCGCGCCAGTCATCCGGCCCCGCAATGGCAGGTGCGGCGAGAGAAACGAAGGCCAGAGCGAAGGGAAGGGTGCGGCGCATAGTTGGTTGGATTCGGAAACTGCAAGTAGTGGCGCTGAGAAAGATTACGCCACGCCGCTGAGGTGATGTCAGGGATGTTGTTGGCGGTTCATCATCCCTCCGCTTCACCGACAGGGAGAGCGGATGCTTACAATGATGCGGTATTGAAGAGTAACGTGTTAAGGCTTGCTGGCTCGATCCCGGCCGCCCTTCTGTTGGTGTTTCCGCCAACTACCTTCCTGGCTAAATTTGCAAAGTACAGGTTAGTCGAAGCCTATGAAATCCGGCCTGGCACTTTATCTAGATTCGTGGGGAGAAGCCGTCCGGCCTTTGAAGGATAACCAGCCTATACGTTACGCGCCGCTCACCGAAGAGAGATGAATCGGTCGTTTATCAGATAGTGCTGCGTACGAGTCTCAGGCTCGAGAATTTTTGCAAAAGTACTCAGGCCGGATCACAATCCAATGGCCACGCTCGTAGTGGAAGAGGTCAATGAGAAACGCCCGGATACTACGCAGCAGATTATCGAAGGCAAAATATCTTGCGGCCGCAGGAGTTGTCAGTTTTGTCGTCTACCTTGTCTCATCTCAACTCTTTGGTCGTGTGGGAAGCAGGATGATACCGGGGGCGCAATTCATTGCTGGAGTGGCTTCCGTGTGGGTGGTATTCGCCTTAGTCGATAGAGTCTTTGATAAGAGAGAGACAAAGATTCTGCCCAGGAGTGGGCGGATACTACTGAAGCTATTTCTTATCGCACCTGTATTCTATCTCGCCGTGGGCGTCCTTCAAGATGCTCTGGTGAGGCAACAGCGCCTGACAGCTTTAATTCAAGCATCGCTGGATCAATCGGGAATTACGCAAAATCTGTTGGAAGGACGAGCCAGGGTCGCCTGGCCGGTAACCGGCTCCCTGTCCCTTGAAGGACATAATGGGTATGCGAATCTTTCCGTTCCGGTCGTCGGAGCCAATCGTTGCGCTACTGTGCAAGTGAGCGCAGTCAAGGAAAATGGCAGTTGGCACATCCGTTCGATCAGTATTAATCGATAAGCGGGACCTTGCAAGCAGGTGATCTATAAGATCGCCATCACATCCTGCGGATCAGGCCGGACGCGGTAGTCGGCGTGGGCTTCGCTGAACAGGACTTCCCCGCTCTGCCCAATCAAGAACGTCGCGGGTAAGGGCAACTTCCAGCTTTCATCGCCGTTCAGGAACGGGATGTTGACCAGGATGGAGCGATAGTGCCGCTGCATAGGTTCAGGCACGGTGTAGGCGACGCCGAAGGTTTCGGCCACTTTGTTGCCGGGGTCGCTGAGCAGCGGATAGGTGAAATCGTGGCGTTGCACGGTGAAGTCGTTCTGCCGTTTGGTGAGCGGTGAGATTGCCACCAGGAGGGTTCCGCGCTCGCGCAGGGCAGGGTAGGCGGCTTGCCAGGCTTCCAGCTCGGCGATGCAGTAGGGGCACCACCATCCCCGGAAGAAGTTGATGACTAAGGGTCCCAAAGCCAGCAGGTCCTCGGATCGAACGGTTTTTCCCGTACTGGAATCCTGAAGGACGAACGCCGGCGCCTGCGAACCTGCCGGCAGGATGCGTTCTTCCAGGCGCGCGGCCAGCATGTCCTGGACGGCCTGGTCGGTGATGGCAAGCCGTTCAGGCTGTACGAGTTCACGGGTGTTGGCCGTGATCGTGTCGAGCTGGTCCTGGAGGCGCTGGGTGGAAGAAATCGGCATCTCCTCCAGTGTAGAGGCTCTTTGGCCTCGGCTCGAAGAGCGGGGATGCGCATCCCCTTCGTAATCCGATATTTTTACCGAAATTTAAGTCGAATTTGACATCCGATTCGCATTGACGCTTGGTCCCCGACACCATACACTTTGTCCCATCTCTACAAGCTTACGTTTCTCGTGCTTTGTTCGTGCGCCGGAAGCAGTGCATCCCGCAAGGATTGCATCGGGTCGGTCTGTGTGGCATGACCCGATGCAAAGAAAAAGGAGAGCTCCACTTGTCACGCCTACTTCGTCGTATCGCTGAGCTCACAAGCCTCAGCCTCGTTCTGGCCGCAACTGCCTTTGCCGCCGGTCCCCAAGTTCAGATTCAGCCCCAGGTTCGTGTCGTCAATAAGGTCGACAATACGAAGCTGACCGTGCTCGTCCATACCTCTCCGGAAGTTGTTGCTTCAGCCGTAGTTCACGGGCGGATTGCCGCCAGCACCCAGTTCGACCGTATGCAGTTGGTGCTGAAAAGCAGCGACGAGCAGGAATACGCTCTGCGATCGCTGCTGGACGAGCAGCAGGATAAATCGAGCCCGAATTTCCATAAGTGGTTGACGCCCGAAACCTTCGGCGCAAGCTTTGGCGTTTCGAGCGGCGATATCAGCACGGTGAGGGCGTGGCTGCAGGATGCCGGCTTTACCGTTGAATCCGTTTCTGCCGGCGCGCGCGTGATCACTTTCAGCGGAAATGCCGGTCAGGTCGAATCGGCTTTCCATACGGAAATTCACAACATCACCGTCAATGGCGAAGCCCATGTTTCGAACACGGTGGACCTTTCCGTGCCGTCAGCGCTTGCTCCGGTTATTGCAGGTATCGCCAGCCTCAATGATTTCGGCGTCACGAACAACGCCGTGAACCCACATCCGCTTGTGAAGGGAACGGACGGCAAGTTTTATCCGGTGGTCCCGGGAACCAATCAGCCTGACTACACGTCGCTTTCCAGTGGGAGCCACTATATTTCGCCGGCTGACGTTGCAACTATCTACAACGCGACTCCTCTCCTGAACAGCGGAATCAACGGCAGTGGGGTGACTATCGGCGTTATCGGTCAGACCAGCATCAATATTGGCAACGTGGAAACCTTCCGGTCGATGTTCAAGCTGCCGAACAACGATCCCCAGATCGTGAATGTTGGTCCTCCTCCCGCAATCATCTCGGACGACATTGAGTCGGATCTGGACGTGGAATGGGCGGGTGCTTTGGCGACCGCAGCCAACGTGAAGTTTTATACCGCAGGTGTCGGTGGCTTTTATAAGGTCGGTGTCAGCGTTTCCGCGCTTCAGGCAGTGGATTCGAACGTTGCCGACATCATCACGATGAGCTACGGTGGCTGTGAAAAGACAAATGCAGCTGCAGGTACCGCCTATTGGAACTCCCTGTGGGAGCAGGCGGCCGCCCAGGGCCAGACAGTATTTGTTTCCACCGGTGATTCGAGTGCAACTGGCTGCGTGTCTTCCTCGGCTGCTTTGGCAACCGGAGCGAACGCGGTTTATGGCGTGAATGCTCTTGGTTCTTCCGCCTACAACGTGGCTGTTGGCGGTACAGAGTTCAATGAAGGCACAACGACCGGTGTCACCAGCTACTGGGGTGCGGGCGGTACGGCGCCCTACGGCACAGCTCTCAGCTATGTCCCGGAAACAGTATGGAGTGAAGGTTCGTTCGACATCGTGCAGCAGTCCGGTGGCGTTGCCGGTGGCGGCGGTGGCGTTGCCATGTTCACGGGCCGTCCTGCCTGGCAGGTGGGCCCAGGCATCGGCGCCGATCCAGCGGGTCCGACATTTACAACGACCGGCGCCATTCCCGCAACACAACAGCACCGTCTGGTTCCTGACGTTTCACTCATTGCGGCCGGCAATCATGACGGCACCATCTTCTGCTCGGAAGGCGTCTGCAAACTGGATGCCGCCGGCAATGTCGCCGGTATCGGTGTCGTGGGCGGAACCTCGGTCGCCACGCCGGTCATGGCAGGTGTCCAGGCCCTGATCAACCAGAAGAACGGTGGACGCCAGGGTAACGCGAACTTCTACTACTACAAACTGGCGGCAGCCCAGACTACCGCGAACTGCGCGTCGACGCTTCCCCCGGCAGCGACCTGCAACTTCAACGACATCGTGACCGGCAACAACTATTCGCCTCTCACTGCGACGGGTTCGTACACGGTTTCCACGGGCACGTTGAATGGAACGCTGGGCACCGATTACCTCGGCTTCGCCGCAGGTACGGGTTATGACGTTGCGACCGGCCTGGGTACGCCAAACATCACGAACCTGGCCAACAACTGGAAATCCGTTACGTTCACGGCATCGAAGACCACACTGACTCTGAGCCCGACGACGACAACTCACGGCACCGCAGTTGCGGCGACGATTACGGTTGCTCCGACGAGCGGAACTGGAACACCCACCGGAGACGTCAGCGTGCGCGCTGTTGCTCAGACGCCCGCGGGCTTTGACGGCAACGTGTACACGCTGAGCGGTGGTACGGTCAGTGCATCTTTGACCGCGCTTACCGGTGGCACCTACAACGTGTTCGCTCACTACTCCGGCGATAGCGTTTTCGGCGCCAGCGATTCTGCTCCGATTTCGGTAACGATCGCCAAGGAAGCCAGCACAACATTCCTGACGCCGGGCAACGCAACTTCGGGCGGCAGTCTCACTTCGCAGACTACGTTCGCATACGGTTTGTCTGTGTATCTGGAAACCGAAGTGCAGGGCAACAGCGCCACTGCGATCAACGGCAACCATGTCCTGAACACTGGTGTACCGACCGGTGCTATCACCTATGCGCTGACCCTGGGCACTACGACCCTTCCTACGGCCACGGCAAACCTCGACGGGTACGGAACGTCGTATCTGGAAGCTGGCCAGAGCTTTAGCGGTTACCTGCTGAATGCGAACTATCCGGTGCTTGCAGTGGGTGCTTACTCCGCAACAGCCAGCTATCCGGGCGACAATTCCTTCAACTCGTCGAGTGCAACCGCGACCTTTACGGTGAACAAAGCGAGTGTCAATCCAACGTTGCGTGCCGCAACCGCGGAAATCACGAGCGGATCGCCGGCCATCTTCAACATCACCGTGGCTGCTTCGGGTGCAGGCGCCCTGCCGACAGGCACGGTAACCCTGACCGATACCTCCACAAGCACGTCACTCGGTACTGTAACGCTGGTCAATGGCGCTGCGGTCCTTACAACGTCCGCCATCACCACGTCGGGTGCACACTCCGTTACGGCTGCCTATAACGGTGATGCGAACTACAACGCGACGACTTCCACGGCTGCATCGTTGACCGTGGGAGGCACCGCCTCGACGACAAGCCTGGCTGTTACTGTGGGCGGCGTCACAACCACCAGCGCAACGGTGCTCAACACGGTCGTGATGACTGCGACGGCGCCTACCGCGGCGACGGGAACCATGTACTTCTATGATGGCGCCGTCAACATCGGAAGCGCGACTATCAGTGGTACAACGCATCTCGCCACGTTGAGTCTTTCCACCCTGCCGGCCGGCGTTCACATGCTGACGGCAACATGGGCTGGAAACGCAAGTGCAGCCGCCAGCACCTCGGCCGGCTTCCAACTCAACGTCCTTCAGAACCAGCCGACACTGTCGTTCACCTCACAGCAGGCGAACAACAGCGCTTCGACGGTTTCCATGACCGCTACACTGACCCTGGTTCCCGCGGTAACGGCCAGTTCAGGCGTTGCCAATCCGGCGCCATCGGCAGCAGTACAGTTCATGGACGGCACGACGGTCCTGGGTACAGGTAGCCTGGTGTTCACCGCCAACTATCACACCTATTCCGCAGCGTTCACCACGTCGGCTGCCTTCAAGCCCGGCGTGCACACGCTGAGCGCGAAGTTCCTCGGTGACGCAAATTACGCCGCGGCAACCTCGGGTACTCAGACGGTCAATATCGGTCTGACCACAACGACGCTGACCTCATCGACGGCGAACGTTGGAACCAACATCCCCTTCACCCTCACAGCGAAGGTAGCCGCAGTGGTTGCAAATTCGACTGCAGTTACCGGTACTGTCAAGTTCATGGACGGTCCGGTCACGCTCGGTACGTCGACTGTCACCGCCGGAACCGCAACCTTGACGAATGTCGTGATCACAGCCGCGGGTACGCACAGCATCACCGCTGTGTACTCTGGCGACACCAACTACTACACGTCAACCTCCTCAAGCGCCGTCAGCATTGTCGCGGTAGACCAGGGCTTCACGCTCTCGGCCAACCCAGCAAGTCTCACGATCGCTCGTGGTAGTGCAGGCACAACGACCATCACGGGAACTTCGTTCGGAAACTATAGCGGCACGGCTACGTTCTCCTGCTCGGGTCTGGCAGCGGGCGAGTATTGCAACTTCAGCACGACAACCATGAGCTTCACTGGCACCAACACCGCGCCAACTCTCACCCTCACGATCGTCACAATTCCTCCTGGTACGAAGGCGTTTGGCGCGGGTTTTCTGTGGATACCGGCCATGCTCCTGGGTGGTCTGTTTATCTTCCGTCGCAAGCAGTTCTCGGTTCGCGGACGTCAACTTCTGACGCTCGCGATCCTGTTCTGTGGCGTGATGGCGGTAAGCGGTTGCGGCAACGGCAACCCTGGAACGGCTCTCGGAACCAGCACCGTTCTGGTTACGGCGAACAGCGTTGGGCTCGCTGCCAACAATCCGAACATCAGTCCGAAATTGAACATCTCCGTCACGGTTCAATAACGACTCAACCTCAACACAAAGAGGGAAGGCCTTCGGGCCTTCCCTCTT
>DASYEV010000244.1:0-30560 GCA_036498835.1 Acidobacteriaceae bacterium
TAGCCAGAAATACAGGAACGCCGGCCTTCGACAAAACTTCCGCCGTCACACCCGCAAACGACCGCGATCCAAAGCGCGTGTCGTAGCCGATGCACACCCCCGCGCTCGCATTCTCATGCTTCAGCACATAGTGGGCAATCGCGCGCGCCGCAATGCGGACATTCTCATACGTAAAGTCATCGGCAATAATGCCGCGCCATCCATCCGTGCCAAACTTCACAACTGTCTTCAAACTGCTCATACGTCTCCAACTTGCAACGTGGTTTTGAGAGGCCCGCCGCCCCATCCGCAGAACCCGCTTTGAAATTGCGAGGCTTTAGTGTCTGCGTGAGGGCCGGTGCAGACCCAATAGAGCCGAACCGAGACAGATGTCAAGCGCCAACGGCGCGCCCTATACCAGCCTGGGGCGAAATCCGGGGCCCCCGGCGAGCGTTCTTTGCTCGCTGGGGTGGTGAAGCCCCAGGTACGCGTCCGGCTAATGCAACGAGGGCTGAAGGCCCGACCTATAGTGACGCCACGATAGATTGGGCCTTCAGCCCTCAATCTCTTCAAGGCACTAGACCTGGGGCTTCGCCCCAGGCTGGTATAGAACGCGCCTTCAGCGCTACTTCCTTCCCTATTTCGGCGATGAAGTAACGTCACCGTGCTCACACTTTCTCTGCTGAGGGAATGTCGGCCCCCAAAAACTAAGTCAAATCCACTCTGCCGGCATGCTTCAGCTCATGAACCACCTTGCCGACATCCTGTGAGCCATCGCGAGTGGTAATCAGCAAAGCATCCTCCGTCTCCACCACCACTAGGTCTTTCACGCCCACCAACGCCACCGCCTTGCCCGGCGCGAATACATAGCAGCCCTGCGCCTGAATCAGCACCTGGTGATCCGCTTCCACGACGTTTTCCGTCTCGCGGCCTTCGGACACAAACTCATGCAGCGCTGCCCACGATCCAAGATCGTTCCATGCAAAATCCGCAGGCAGGCAATACAACCCGGACTGCGCTTCACCCTTGGCAGAGCGCGGCTCCAGCACCGCATAGTCGATCGAGATCCCTTCGCACAGCGGATACACCTCGGCAAACACCTTCTCGAACTCCGGTGTCTCCCAGGCAGCCGCAATGCGTTCCAGCAACGGAGCCATGGCCGGCACATGTTCGCGAATCGCGTCGGCAAACGTGCGAGCGCTCCACAGGAACATGCCGCTGTTCCACACATAGTTGCCCGAACGCACAAAACTGCGCGCGCGTTCCACGCTCGGTTTCTCGGTAAAACGCCGCACCCGGCGCACCGGAATCGCATGCTTGTCGCCGGCAACCGGCAGTTCCGCCGCCCCCAGCTCGATGTAGCCGTAGCCCGTCTCCGTGCGCGTGGGTGGCACGCCCAGCACCACGATGTTCGGTCCCGCCGAAGCCAGGCGGGAACCTGCCATCAGCACCTCGCGAAACCGTGCCAGGTCTTCAATCGTATGGTCGGAAGGAAACACGCCGATCACCGCATCCGGTGTTGTGCGCTCCAGCAAAAACGCAATCAGCGCCGAAGCCGGCGCTGTGTTGCGCGATGCGGGCTCGCACAAGATGCGGTCCTTCGCGACATTGGGAAGCTGTGCTCCGATCACGCCCTCAAGCTGATCGTTGGTGATGACCCAGATATCGTGCTCATCCTCGACGATGCCTTCCAGACGGTTGACCGTCTGCTGGATCATGGTGTGCTCGCCGTGAATCGCCAGCACCTGCTTGGCGCGAGCCCTGCGGCTGCGCGGCCAGAACCGCGTCCCGCTTCCACCCGCCAGAATGACCGCCACAAACGACGGCCGCGTTTCCTTGTGCTCCAGAACCATGCTTCTCCATCAGCGCCCACATCTGTACGTGGCGCGCTCGTCATCCCACCAGTGGCAACTAACTCAGCTTGCCGAGAAACTCGCGAATCCGCTCCACACCCTTATCAATGACATCAGGCGAAACCGCGTACGACAAGCGAATGTGTTCCGTTGTACCGAACGCTTCACCCGGCACCGTCACCACGTGCGCTTCGCTGAGCAGCTTCGCCGCAAGATCGGAAGCAGACGTAATACCGCCCTTGCCGATGAACGCCTTCACATTCGGATACACATAGAACGCGCCCTCGGGAACCGTGCAGGTCAGCCCCGGAATCGACTTGAAGCCTTCCAGGATGCGGTCGCGCAGCTCAATGTAATTCGCACGCATCTCGCTCACGCACTCCTGCGAGTTGGTCAGAGCGGCAATCGCCGCGCGCTGCACCATGCTGGCCGTGTTGGAGGTCGACTGCGACTGCAGCTTGCTCATTGCGGAGATGATCGGCTTCGGCCCTAGCGCAAAACCGGCGCGCCATCCGGTCATCGCATAGGTCTTCGAAAGCGAACCCAGGATCACGATGTGTTCCTTGCAGTCCGTAAACGAGCCGCCGCTGACGATCTCGCCCGTAAACGTCAGGTACACGTAGCACTCGTCGAGCAGCACATACACGCCGCGCGCATGCGCCAGACGCACAATCGCTTCCAGATCCTGCGGGCTGACCACAGCGCCCGATGGATTCGAGGGCGTATTCAGAATGATCGCCTTGGTCTTCGGCGTGATGAGCTTTTCAATGGCGTCCGCGGTCACGCGGAAGTTCTCGGCTTCCGAGGTCTCCAGGAACACCGGCGTGCCGTGCGCATACTGAATGATGTCCTTGTACGAAACCCAGTACGGCACGGGCACGATCACTTCGTCGCCATGGCTGACCAGCACTTCGACGGCATTGAAGATCGCCAGCTTGCCACCGGCGGTAAACACACACTCTTCGACCGTGTAGTTGGTGGCGAAATCCGCCGCATGACGGTCCACGATCGCCTTGCGTACTTCAGGAATACCGGCCACGGCCGTGTAGCGGGTGAAGTTCTTGTTGATGGCTTCGATCGCCGCATCCTTGATGTGCTGCGGTGTGGCGAAATGCGGTTCACCTGCCCCAAAGTCGGCAAGATCAATGCCCTGCGCCTTCATCTTCAGCGCTTCGGCGGTAATGGCCATGGTGGCCGAAACTTCGATACGGTTGATGCGTTCGGTCAGAACCGTTTTCGTCTCTAAACTCATGCTTCCAGTTTCGCAGATTTAGCCCCAGGATTGAAATTTCAGCAGTGGATTCCTGGGGTGACTTTCGTGCGAACTTCGGCCATCACGGGCACACCTTGTCATGGCTAACCACCAATTTTTTACTTGGGTCATCCTGAGCCGTAGGCGAAGGACCCCCGTATTTGTGCCGGCACAAATGCTCTTTCGCTCACCAGTCCCTCGCGAGAGTCAATGTTTCGTCGAGGGATCGTTTTGCTTAAGGGCACGGGTTCACCCGTGCCGAAAATGCGTCTCTCTTTGCGGCTTTAGCCGCTGAGGTCCCCTTCTCTCCCCTGAGCAGAATGTCGAACGCCACCTGCGGTTTTGTGGGACCCCGAACAGTTACCTCAGGGGCTGAAGCCCATTTCCTAGCGTCTTGTACGTCACGGGTGAACCCGTGACCTTAAGCAAGGCAAATTCTTTCAGAGCGCATTTCCTCAAAGAGAAAAACCCTTACGACCAACACCTCGTGCTAGCCTGCCTCCACCCACCAGGAGACCCCCACCATGGCCATCATAGGTTCCCACATGCTCTTCTACTCCTCCGAGCCCGAAGCCCTGCGCTCCACGCTCGCCGATGTCTTCAACTTTCCCTCCGTCGACGCGGGAGGAGGCTGGCTGATCTTCGCCCTTCCGCCATCCGAGATCGCCGTCCACCCCGGCGAAGGCCCGAATTATGACTCAGGCCTGCGCCACGAAATCTCGTTCATGTGTGATGACCTCCAAGCCACGGTCGCGGAACTCCGCGCCAAAGGCATCGAGTTCGAAGGCGAACCCGAAGACCGCCGCTACGGCATCCTGACCACCATGAAATTGCCCGGGGGCCTCCGCGCCATCCTCTACCAGCCCCGCCACCCAATGGCCATCGGCCTGAAGAACTAGACGAAACCGCCTCTAATGAGTCCCGTTCTTGCCCTTCAGCCTTTCCTCCACAATCGGAGGAACCAGCGAGGACACATCGCCGCCCAGGCGAAACACGCCCTTGATCAGCCTTGAACTCACATAGGTGTACTTCTCTGCGGGCATCATGAACAGCGTTTCCAGTTCGGGATCAAGCTTGCGGTTCATCATCGCCATCTGGAACTCGTACTCGTAATCCGAAATGGCTCGGATGCCGCGCAACACGGCCTTCGCTCCCTGCTGCCTGGCAAAGTCCACCAGCAGCCCATCGAAGGTCGCCACCGACACATTGCCAAACGGCAGAGTCGCTTCGCGGATCATCTCTTCGCGCTCCGGCACCGTAAACAGCGGTTCACCCTTGTCCGAGTTGCGAAGGATAGCCACCACCAACTCGTCCACAATCTTGGCGCCACGCGCAATCAGGTCAAGATGCCCATTGGTCAAAGGGTCAAATGTACCCGGATAAATAGCCTTGGTTTGCACGCATAAGAGCATACCTGACCAGCACCGAACCGCGACGCCGTTGCCCTTGCCTTTGCCCTTGCCTTTCTTGTTGTCATCCCCGCAGGGGATCTGCTGTCCCGGCCTTTCCACCACAACCCTGTCATCTCGACCGAGCGAAGCGAGCGGAGAGACCTGCTATCCCGGCCTCTCCACCTCAACTTTTTAACCTGGGTCATTCCTGAGCCGTAGGCGAAGGACCCCCGTATTGCGGGATGCGTCTCGGCCACCCACCCTCACCGGCTCTCACCTCACCCCTGTGATCTCTCAACCACCCCCAAAATATCCACCAAACTCCTTCCCTTTTCCCCTTCCCGGTGTCTAACCTCCCAGACACCGAACACGCCGAACCCAAGGAAAGACAAATGCGCCCTTCCGTCCTTGCTCCTGTCTTTGTCGCACCCTTTCTGCTGCTTCCGCTCTCCGCCCAGCACACGACAGCTCCGCGACCGGCCACAGCCTCCGTCGCCACCGTGAACAACGACCTCCCCGTCACCCGCGTCTCGCTGTACAAAAACGGAGTCGGCTTTTTCGAGCACGCCGGGCACATCAACGGCGACGCCACCGTCACCATCGACTTCACGACGGCACAACTCAACGATGTCCTCCAGTCGCTCACCGCCATCGACCTCAACGGAGGACGCATCTCCGGCGCAGGCTACAACTCCACCACACCCTTGGAGCAACAACTGAAGTCCCTGCCTCTCGCGCTTGGCGAAGACACCACCGCACTCGATTTCTACACCGCCATCCGCGGCGCACGCGTCGAAGTGCACTCGGGAACGATCAGCATCACCGGGCGTCTGCTTTCCGTGGAAGACCGTGCCGTCCCCACAAAATCCGACGACGACAACACCCACCCCATCACGCAACACTTCCTCACCGTCGTTTCCGACTCCGGCGAAGTCCGCACTCTTGAGCTCACTTCAGCCACCAGCGTCCGTCTGCTCGACGCCGATCTCCACGGCAATGTCGCGCGATATCTGCAGCTCCTCGCCCGCAACCGCTCCCAAGGCCTCCGCCATCTCTCCATCGAGGACCACGGAACGGGCAGCCGAGAACTGCACGTCAGCTACATCTCCGAAGTCCCTATCTGGAAGTCCACCTACCGCATCCTGCTGACCAACCCAGCCGACCACTCAGCCGCAAAGACGGCAACGGTCCAGGGCTGGGCCGTGGTAGACAATACCGTCGGCGCCGACTGGGTCAACGTGCAGCTTTCCCTCATCGCGGGCTCGCCGCAAAGCTTCGTTCAGCCATTGTCGGACCCCATCTACGCCCGTCGTCCTGAAATCCCGATTGCACAGGAAGCCCAGCTCACGCCTCAAACCTTCGACAGTATGAGTAACCAGGCGCCTTCTCCGGTCATGGCGGCCAGAGCTGCCCCCGTTATGGCGGATAAGTTCGTTGGGGGAATGCGAAGTCCTGACTCCAATAGCGTCACCTACGGAATTGGGGCAGGTGCCGGCATTGGCCCAGGCTCTCCCGGCAGCGCCGGCGGCCCCACCGCAAGACGTTACGCCACCGTAAGTAACGAGGCACTGGCCTCCGACTCTCTCGCGATCAGCACCCAGACCGCTGCCTTCGACGACTTCTTCGAATACAAGCTCAACGAGCCCGTCACTATCCGCAAGAACGAAAGCGCCATGGTGCCCATCCTGCAGGCCAAGGTCCCAGTCGAGCAGGTCACGATCGTCGGCTACACCACCCCCTGGCAAACGTCACAGCCTCTGCGTGCGCTGTGGGTCACCAACGACACCAATCTCACCTTCGATCGCGGCAGTTTCTCCATCGTGGAAGACGGCAACTTCAGCGGCGAGGGCCTGCTGGCACCCATTCGCCCCGGAGGCAAACGCCTGCTCTCCTACGCAGCCGACCAGGCTATCCACGTGTCCGCAGAAGACCATTCGACGCAACAGCTTTCCGGCATTTCCGTCAGCAAAGGCGTGGTCAGGATTCAACGCACGCAGCACGAATCCCAGACGTACGTCGTCCACAATTCGGCGGGCGAACAGCGTACCGTGCTGCTCGAATACCCAGTGAACCCGATGATGACTCTCGACGACTCAACGGCCAAACCCGTGGAAACCACGCCGACCGTCTATCGATTCCGCCTCACGGTCGCTCCCAACGGGACCGCAACCTTCCCCGTCGCCGCACACGGCATTGTCCACAGCGAGTGGGCTCTTACCGACTCAGACGACAGCCGTCTCGCCACCATCTTCCAGCAGACCGACAACAGCCCGCAGTTCCAGGCCGCCATCCAGCCTGTCCTCGACGCGCGCCGCAAGGTCGCCGACGCCCAGACCGCCGTCAACCAGGTCCAGGCCCATCTCAAGGACCTCCATGCTGAAGAGGAACGCCAGCGCGCCAACATCACCGCGCTCAACAACGCGGACAAAAGCTCACGCGACCGCTTCGTCCACGACCTCAACACCACCGAAGACGAAATCAAAGCCGCCAACGCCGATCTCACATCCCGTACCGCAGCTCTCGACGCAGCCAAAACCGACTTGGCCAATCGCATCGAATCCCTGCAATTCGACGAGACCATATAAACGCCACCACTCCGGGTGCCCCATTCATCGCAGTTTGATCGCGATGAGTGGGCCATCGCGCGGAGCGCGGCCGCTCCCGCCCATGTCACCGGCCAACCACCAAACGGTAGGTCCGGCGTTCACGCCGGACATTCAAGCATGCCAAGAAACCGGCTTCAGCCGCGGAGGGCATGCCCCCGCCCATGCATGGGCAGGAGCAAAAGCAGATCTCTCCACTACGCTTCGCTCCGATCGAGATGAAAATGTTTGGGAGATAAAAAAGAGCGGCGGCCCAAAGGCCGCCGGCTCGTTTCAACCCAACCGTTTACGCCTGCGGCTTCGGCGTAAACAGCACAAACTTCGCCGCAGTCTCCACCCAATCGGCCAGCATCCGTTCACCCAGCGAACTCTTCGACTTCGCCACGTGCTCTTCCAACAGCGCACGCAAGCCAGCCTGCTGCTCCGCATCCGTTTCCTCAAACGTCTGCGCCGAAAGAAACTCGGAATGGTAACGCTCGGCGGAAATCATCGTGCCTTCCTCGTCGAACACCCACGCTAGCCCGCCGGTCATGCCCGCGCCGAAGTTGATGCCAATCTCGCCCAGGATCGCCGCCATACCGCCGGTCATGTATTCGCAGGCATGATCGCCCACGCCTTCCACCACCGCCGTCGCGCCCGAGTTACGCACGCAGAAACGCTCGCCCGCACGGCCCGCCGCAAACAGCTTGCCGCCGGTCGCGCCATACAGAGCGACATTGCCCAGCAGCACGTGATCGTGGCTGTTCTCCGCCGCGCGTCCTACCGCACGCATCACCAACTCGCCGCCTGAAAGGCCCTTGCCAACAAAGTCATTGGCTTGGCCAGTCAGGATAATGTGCGTGCCTTCGGCTGCAAACGCACCAAACGACTGCCCGGCAGTCCCGTGAAGATCGAACGTCACATCCGCGCGGTCCAACTCACCCTTGGCGCGCAGCACGGAAAGCGCACCCGCCAGCCTTGCGCCCACCGCGCGATGCTCATTGCCGATTGCCGACTTCACGTACCAGGGCTTGCCTTCGCGTACAGCCTCAATCGCAGGCTCGTTCCACGGCTCGTCCAGCGGTTCGTCCGCTTCAGGCCGCTCGTTGCGCACGCCCATATAGCGCGTCGGGCCTTCGCCCACACGCGACAGGATCGGCGTGAGATCGAGATTGCCGTCAAAGCGCACCTGCTCCAGCAGGTCCACTCGCCCGATCGCCGCTTCCAGCGAAGGCAGACCGAACTTCGCCAGCAGCCGTTGCAGATCGCCTGCAAGCTGTTTGAAGAACTGCACCACATGCTCCGGCTTGCCGCGGAACTTCGCGCGCAGTTCCGGCTTCTGCGTGGCAATGCCCGTGGGACAGGTATTCAGGTGGCACTGCCGGGCCATGTCACAGCCCAACGCCACCAGCACCGCCGTACCAAACGCATATTCGTCCGCACCCAGCAACGCCGCGACCAGCACATCGCGAGCCGTGGCGATGCCGCCATCGGTGCGCAGACGCACGCGGTCGCGCATGCCGTTGGTGCGCAGCAACTGCTGTGCTTCGGCCAGACCCATCTCCCACGGATTGCCCGCGTACTTGATGCTCGAAAGCGCGGCGGCGCCTGTGCCGCCGGTGTTGCCGGCGATCACGATGAAGTCCGCATACGCCTTGGCCACACCCGCAGCCACCGTACCTACGCCCGCACTCGAAACCAGCTTCACACCCACCGCTGCCTTCGGGTTCACGCGCTTCAGGTCATAGATAAGCTGGGCGAGATCTTCATTCGAGTAGATGTCATGGTGCGGAGGCGGTGAGATCAAGCTCACACCCGGCTGCGCATGACGCAGCCGCGCAATCAGCCCCGAAACCTTGTGCCCCGGAAGCTGTCCACCTTCACCGGGCTTGGCTCCCTGCGCCACCTTGATCTCAATCTCCTGCGCATGCGCCAGATACTCCGCCGTCACACCAAACCGGCCCGAAGCAATCTGCTTGATCTTGTTGTTCAGCGAAGCATGCACCGCCGGAGCCGTCACCAACTCCGCCACGGCCACACCGCCCTCGCTGGAAGTCGACACTGCGTGTGCCGCCGCGCCTCCGCCGTCTAAACCCTGGACCCTAGACCCTAAACCCTGAGGTCGATAGACCATCGGATCCTCGCCGCCTTCACCCGTATTCGACCGCGCGCCCATCGAGTTCATGGCTTCCGTAATGGTCGAATGCGCTTCCGGACTGAGCGAACCGAGAGACATTGCACTGGCGCAGAAACGCCTCACAAGACTTTCAGGTAGCTCAACATCTTCAAGCGTCAGTTCAACTCCTGCGGGACGAATTTCCAGCAGGTCGCGTAGCGTCACGGCTTCTCCGCTATCGACGTTGCGGCTGAAGATCGCAAACGCGCCGGCCGGATCGGTCGCCGCAGCCACACCGCGAGCGCTGCCCACCACCGTCTGCAGCGCCTTCACATTGGGCGGCTGCCACATATGCGGCTCAGCCAGATCGGCCTTGCGGAAGCGCACCCAGCCGAAGTCCGGCAGGTCGCTCGCAGCCGCGGCGGCAGCTTGTTCCTCGGTCAGCCACGCAGCTTTCAAACGGCGGTCGAGTTCCATGAATCCGATTCCTGAGAGCGGAGCAGGAGTATCCAGGAAGCAGCGCTTCACCACGCTCTTGTGCAGACCCAGAATGTCGAACAGGTGCGCGCCTCGGTAGCTGTCCACCACCGAGATGCCCATCTTCGACATAACCTTGGCCAGGCCGGCATCCAGCGACTTCAAGACCATCGCTTCGCCGTCCACGCCTTCCGGATAGCCTTTCTCACCCGCAAAGCTCGCCGCCGTCTCCAGCGCCAGCCACGGACACACCACACCGGCGCCATAACCGATCAGCACCGCCGCATGATGGATGTCGCGGCAATCGCCCGCTTCAACAGCCAGTCCGCACAACGTGCGCAACCCGGCGCCTACCAGCGCCTGGTGCACCGCTCCCGTAGCCATGGCCATCGGCACCGGCACCTTGCCGGAGCCCGCGCCGCGATCGGTCAGCAGCAACAACCGAGCCCCCGTGCGCACCACATCCACCGCACGCGCACACAGTTCATCCAACGCTTCTTCGAGCGTCTCATCCGCGCCATACAAACACGTGAGCTCTTCCAGGCGCAGCTTCTCCGGATGCGGATACTGTCCCGACCGCAACGCCGCCATCTGTCCGCGCGAAAGGAACGGCGACTCCAGTGAGATGCCCGGCAATGGCGCCAGCTTATCCAGCATGTGCGGCCAGGGTCCCAGACGCGTATCCAGCGAAACCACGACAGCTTCGCGCAGTGGATCGATCGCCGGGTTCGTCACCTGCGCAAAGCGCTGGCGGAAGAACGCATACAGCGGACGCGGCGAACGCGCCAGAAACGCCAGCGGCGTATCGTCGCCCATCGACCACACGGCATCCTTGCCGCTTGCAGCCATCGGCTGCAGGATCATCTTGACGTCTTCCTTGGTGTAACCGAAGCCACGCTGCTGCGCCTGCAGATCCGCAGCCGCAGCCGGCGCTGCAATCGCTTCCAGCGGCTCGCTCAGCGTCAGCGTCTCGTAGTGCACCTTCGCATCGAAGGCGTCCATCATGTCTTCGTTGTGATAGAACTTGCGCTCGGCCATATCCACGCCGATCATCTCGCCGGGGCCAAGCCGTCCACTCTCAATGATGGTGCCGGGATCGAGATCCACCAGCCCGGCTTCACTGCCCGCGACGACAAGTCCGCCACTCGTGATGGCATAGCGGCAAGGCCGCAGACCATTGCGATCCAGCGCCGCGCCCACAACCACACCATCGCTGAAGGCAATAGCCGCAGGTCCGTCCCACGGCTCCGCGCATTCCCGGTGGTACTCCACAAACGGATGCACGCGCTTGGTGATCGCCGGCGGCAACAGCATGCGCACGCTTTCCGCGATGGTGCGTCCGTTCTGGCTCAGCAGCTCAATCGTTTCGTCCAGTGACGTGGAGTCCGTGCCGTCCCTGGTCAGGATCGGCTTGCACTCCACCGGGAGCGTGCTGTCGCGGGCCGCCATGCGCGCGCGATTGCCCCACACCGTATTGATCTCGCCGTTATGACCGAGCTTGCGTCCCGGCTGCGCGCGATGCCATGCCGGCAGCGTGTTGGTCGCATAGCGCTGATGGAAGATCGCGAACGCCGTCACATACTCCGGCGATTGCAGATCGGTAAAGAACTCCGGCAGCAGGCGGCCCAGGCACATCGACTTGTACACCAGCGTCTGCGCGGACAACGAGCACACATAGCCCGTCACTTCCTTCAACTCCACGGCACGCTCAAACTGCTTGCGCGCCAGATAGAGCCGCTTCTCCATCGGCTCGACTTCTTCGGTCGCGGCGTCCGCGACCAGAACCTGTTTGATCACCGGCATGGTGCTCAACGCAATCTGTCCCAGCACCTCAGGCCGGGTTGGCACCGCACGCCATGTCAGCAGGCGCAGTTCCTGCGACGCGAGACATCGCTCCATCACCGCTTCCGCATTTTTCTCTTCGGGCGGCAGAAACAACATGCCCACACCCAGGGTCGCGTCGTCCGCAAGCGTCACACCTGTGCCGGCAAGCAACACCGCGCGCGGCACATTCGTCATCAGGCCCACACCATCGCTGCTGGACCCGTCCGCGGCAATGGCGCCGCGATGGGCCAAACGCGAAAGAGCTGTCAAAGCGTGCTGCAGAATCTCATTGCTGGGCTTCGCCAACGCCGAACACACAAACCCAACACCGCATGAATCATGATCAAAAACCGGGTCGATCAGGGAAACGGGCGCGTAGCAATCCGCCTCCTGCAGAGACGGTTCTCGCCGGGCGTCCTCTCGCGAAGTACGCCCCTGGACTTCAGGTGCAATAACGGCCATAGTTCACTATACCCACCATCGATGGCTAGCTAATAGTGCGAAGGGTCTTCTCACGAAATATTTTTCGCCACCACTTCGGGGGTACTTGACGAATGTCTCGTGAATATTTATACATAGACGTTGGATATTTATGCAGTCCGCGTGGCGCCGAATCGGCCACGCGTTTTCCTGTTTCAAAATTCGTTCCGGGCTCGGCTAGAGAGCATGAAAATACAACGCCACAACGCGATCAAGGACCTCCTGGTGAAGACCTCCGTCACCAACCAGGATGAGCTGCGCAGGAAGCTTGCCGGCAAAGGCATCCACGCCACGCAGGCGACGTTGTCGCGTGACATTCGCGAGCTCAAACTCGTCAAAGGTCCGGATGGCTATGCCCTGCCCAACACGGCAACCGCGGAAGACGAAGATCTTCCTCAACTTGAGGACGTGCTGCACAACTTTGGCGTTGATGTGCGTCCCGCGCAGAACATGGTTGTTGTTCTCACCACCATGGGCGGAGCACAACCTGTTGCCGCCGCGCTCGACTATGAAGAGTGGGATGAAATCGTGGGCACCATCGCCGGTGACAACACCGTGCTGATCATCTGCCCGGACGCCCGCCGCGCGGAAACTGTTCGCGCCCGCATTGAGGCCTACATTGTCTAATTTGGTTTCCAATTCGCTGCGCACCGCCGTAGCCGGTGTCAGCGGCTACTCCGGCGCCGAACTCGCGCGCCTGTTGCTGCGCCATCCTCGTCTCACCAATACGCCGCCGATGTTCCTCGGCCGTATGGAAGAAAGCACGGCTCTGTCTGTCGCTCTAACTTCCGTGCATCCACAGCTTTCCGGCCTGCCCCACGCCGACGATCTCAGCATCGTTCCGTTCGACTGGAACCAGCTTCAGCGCAAAGGCATCGAGCTTCTGTTCCTGGCCACTCCGCATGAGCAGTCGCGCGAGTCGGCGCCGCAGGCGCTTGCCCACGGTATCCGCGTGGTCGACCTCAGCGGCGCATGGCGTTTGCAGGACGAAACCAACCGCGCTGTCTATAAACTTCATGACGCCGACCCCGCGATCGCAGCCTCCATCCAGGCTGAAGCGGTTTTCGGCTCGCCCGAACTGCACGGTCCCGCGATCGCCAAGGCGCGCCTCGTCGCAAACCCTGGCTGTTACTCGACTTCCATCATCCTGGCGCTCGCTCCTTTGGTCCGCGCCAACATGCTGGATCTCGGTTGCGGCATCATCTGCGATTCCAAATCCGGGGTCAGCGGAGCGGGCAAAGCACCCACCCCGACCACGCACTTCATGAACGCGGCCGACAACCTGTCCGCCTACGCGGTCTTCGGCCATCGCCACACCGGCGAAATGCTCGAGCAACTCGACCTCACGACGGACCAACTCCAGTTCACGCCGCACCTGCTGCCCATTCCGCGCGGCATCCTCTCCACCGTCTACGTCCGTCTCAATGAAGTGGGTTCCGTCAAGACGATCCAGGATGCCTTCGACAACTTCTACGCCGACGCTCCCATGGTCCGCGTACGCCGCTCGCACATGCTGCCGCAGATCCAGCACGTCGTCCGCACCAACTTCTGCGACCTCGGTTTCCAGCTTTCTCCCGACGGCCGCCGCTTGGTCATCGTCTCCTGCCTGGACAACCTGCTCAAAGGCGCGGCCTCGCAAGCTGCGCAGAACATGAACCTTATGGCCGGATGGCCGGAACAGGAGGGCCTGCTCTAATGCCTTCCTTCACCATGCACAACCAGGAATTCACACAACCGCAAACCTCGCACGTTACCCGCTGTGACGTCTCTTTAATAGGGTAGTGCTAGCTCTCGCTGCTGTCGGGCCAACTTCTTTTGTTAAGGGAAACACCATGAAATACGTTGTTAAACTCGGAGGCGCTGCACTGGAAAAGCCTGAGCTGCTGCTTAGCTGCGCTCGCGCCATTACCGATCTCGCCAAAGACGGCCACCAGGTCGCGCTGGTACACGGCGGCGGTGTCCAGCTCACCAAACTCCTCGCCCAGATGGGCAAAAAGAGCGAGTTCGTCGCCGGCCTCCGCGTTACCGACGCGGAAACCCGCGACGCCGCCCTCATGGTCCTCGGAGGCCGCGTCAACAAGTCCCTCGTTGCTGCTCTCGGCCAGCAAGGTCAGGCCGCGGTCGGACTCACCGGCGGCGACGGCCATGTCTTCCGCGCGCGCAAGAAGAAGACCAACCCTGACCTCGGCTTTGTCGGCGAAATCGCCGCCACCGATCCCAAGTGGCTCGACGCCATCTGGACCATGGGCGCGATCCCCGTCATCAGCTCCATCGCTCTCGGCTTCGATGGCGAGTACTACAACATCAACGCCGATGAAATGGCCGCCGCCTGCGCCATCGCCACCAAGGCCGACGCGCTGGTCTTCCTCACCGACGTCCCCGGCGTCAAAGGAGCGGACGGCAACGTCATGCGCTGGCTCTCGCTCAAGGAAGTTCCGCAGCTTGAAAAGCAGGCTGTGGTCTCCGGCGGCATGCTGCCCAAACTCAACGCCTGCAAAGATGCCCTGCTGCACGGCGTCAAGCGCGTCCGAATTCTTCCGGCTGAATCCGCCGCTGTTCTCCCCGATCTAATCAACTCCCGCGTTAACGATGGAACGGAGGTCATTGCCGCATGAGCAACAACAACTTCAATGGTCTGGCCGATCTGCAGGCCGCAGAATCCAAGCTCCTTCTCCAGACTTACGAGCGCTATCCGCTCATGTTCGTCTCCGGCAACGGCGTTCACCTTCGCGACGAGCACGGCAACGACTACCTCGACCTGCTCTCCGGAATAGGCGTGTGCGCACTCGGTTATAACCACCCCGCCATTACCAAGGCCATCACGGAACAAGCCCAGCAGCTCATCCACACCTCCAACCTCTTCCATCACCGGGGCACGTCGGAGTTGGCGTTACGCTTGACGGAGATTACCGGCCTCGACCGCGTCTTCTTCTGCAACTCCGGCACCGAAGCCTGGGAAGCCGCGCTGAAGCTTGCTCGTGCCCACGCTGGCCTGCTTCGCTCCGAAGGCAAGAAGATTGGCACCAAATTCCTCGCGATGGAAAACAGCTTCCACGGCCGCACCATGGGCTCGGTCGCCACCACGCACAAAGAGAAGTACCGTGCACCCTTCGCTCCGGTCATGCCTGACGTCGAGTTCATTCCCTTCAACAACATCGCCGCGCTCAAAGCCGCGTTCAGCAACAACGTATGCGGCATCGCGATTGAAGTCATCCAGGGTGAAGGCGGCATCAACGCGGTCAGCGAAGAGTTCCTGCGCACCGCGCGCGAGCTGTGCGACTCGACCGGCGCGCTTCTCCTGCTCGACGAGATTCAAAGTGGCATGGGCCGCACCGGCACATGGTGCGCCTATCAGCAGTACGGCATCCAGCCCGACGTCACCACGCTGGCCAAGCCCATGGCGGGCGGCGTTCCCATCGGCGCCATGCTGTGCAATGAAGAAGCCGCACGCGCCATCACCCCCGGCATGCACGGGACAACCTTCGGCGGTAACCCACTCGCCGTGGCCGTCGCCATCGCGGTGATCGACACCATCAAGCAGACCAAACTGCTGGATCACGTGCAGGAAATCGGCAACTATTTCCTCGCAGAGCTTCGCGGCCTGCAATCCAAATACTCCGCCATCACCGACGTGCGTGGCACAGGCCTGATGATCGGTGTGGAGCTTGACTCGCCCGAGTTGGCCAAGACCCTGCTCGCCGGCCTGATGCAGCAATACATCATCCTGAACCGCACCCACGAAACCGTGCTGCGCTTCCTTCCGCCGTTCCTTATCCAGCGCGAACACGTCGACCAGACGATTGCCGCGCTCGACGAACTGCTTTCCTTCCACAGCAAACCCATCCCGGAAATCACCACCTCCGCGATGGCTGGAGACACTGGACATGAGTAACAAAACCATTGTGATGAATCCCAAAGACGGCGCCGACGCCGTGATCAAAGCACCCCTTGGCATCCAGTCTGATAGCGCCTTCACCGAGACCGCCAAAGGCCTGGCCGGGCGCGACCTCTGCTCCATCGCTGACCTTTCCGTTGCGGAAATGGCCGCGATCCTCGAGCTCGCCCACGCTGTGAAAGCCCAGCCTGACGACTTCCGTCACGGCCTCGACGCCAAGCAGATGGTGATGTTCTTTGAGAAGGCTTCGCTGCGCACGCGCCTGACCTTTGAAGCCGCCATGAACACCGCCGGCGGCAGCGCCATCTTCGTCGACCAGACCCACGCTCCCCTCGGCGAGCGCGAATCCATCCCCGACATCGCGCACAATCTTGAGCGCTGGATGAACATCATCGTCCTGCGCACCTACGCGCACGAGACCATCACCGAGATGGCCGCGAACGCCAAGGTCCCCGTCATCAACGCGCTCTCCGACCTCGAGCATCCCTGCCAGGCCATCGCCGACTTCATGACGCTCGAAGAGCGCTTCGGCTCTGTCGAAGGCCTGCGCTTCACCTACGTCGGCGACGGCAACAACGTGTGCCACTCGCTGATGCTGGCCTCTGCGCTGCTCGGCGTGCACTGCACGATCGCGACACCCAAGGGCTTCCAGCCCAAGCTGGAGATCGTGCACAAGGCGATCGAAATCGCCGAGACCACCGGCGGCTCGCTTACCATGACCCACGACCCCATCAAGGCCGCCACCGATGCCGACGCCATCTACACCGACGTCTGCACCAGCATGGGCCAGGAGCACGAAGCGGCACGCCGCGCTCCCATCTTCAAGCCTTTCCAGGTGAACGAAGAGCTGATGGCGAAAGCCCAACCCTCCGCCGCCTTCATGCACTGCCTGCCCGCCCACCGCGGAGCCGAAGTGACGGACGCCGTACTCGATGGCGAACAGTCCGTAGTCTTCGACCAGGCCGAAAATCGCATGCACGCCCAAAAGGCCATCGTCCTGATGCTCCTGGGCACAGCCAAGAGAATCCCGTCGCACAGGAATAAGGGTGGGCTTCAGGCGAGAAGTAAGAGGTAGAGGAGAAGGTTCTAGGTGCCACGAGGTTCTAGGTTCTAGGTTCTAGAAAACCTCGTGGCACCTCAAACCTCGGAGCAGCCACGAAGAGGTTCTAGCGAAGCCATTGGTACCGAAACACTCGGAGTAACCACGAAACCCACTAGAACCTAGCACCTAGAACCTAGAACCTCGCTTCCCGAAAGGCACCATGTCCGTCATCCTCGAGTCCCTCCCCACCGGCCAAAAAGTAGGCATCGCCTTCTCCGGCGGCCTGGATACCAGCGCCGCGCTTCACTGGATGAAGCAGAAGGGCGCGATCCCCTACACCTACACGGCCAACCTTGGTCAGCCGGATGAAGCGGACTATGACGCCATCCCGCGCAAGGCGTTGGAATACGGCGCGGAGCAAGCACGCCTCATTGACTGCCGTGGACCTCTGGTTCGCGAAGGCATCGCCGCCCTACAGGCGGGCGCATTTCATATCACCACTGCAGGTGTCACGTACTTCAACACCACGCCCATCGGCCGCGCTGTCACCGGCACCATGCTGGTCACCTCCATGAAGGAAGACGACGTCAACATCTGGGGCGACGGATCTACCTTCAAAGGCAATGACATCGAGCGCTTCTATCGCTACGGCCTGCTCGTCAATCCTGGCCTGAAGGTCTACAAACCCTGGCTGGATGCAACGTTCATCGACGAGCTCGGCGGCCGCGCCGAGATGTCGGCCTTCATGCAGAAGTCCGGCTTCGCGTACAAGATGTCGTCCGAGAAGGCGTACTCCACAGACTCCAACATCCTCGGCGCCACTCATGAAGCCAAGGACCTCGAACTGCTTTCGAGCAGCATGAAGATCGTCGAGCCCATCATGGGCACCGCCTTCTGGCGCGACGATGTCGAAATCAAGCGCGAAGAAATTACCGTCCGCTTCGAAGAAGGCTTCCCCGTTGCGCTCAACGGCACGTCGTTCCCCGATCCGGTCGAGCTGTTGCTCGAAGCCAACCGCATCGGTGGCCGTCACGGCCTGGGCATGAGCGACCAGATCGAGAACCGCATCATCGAAGCCAAGAGCCGCGGCATCTACGAAGCTCCCGGCCTCGCGCTGCTGTTCATCGCCTACGAGCGCCTGATCACCGGCATCCACAACGAAGACACCATCGAGCAGTACCGCGAGAACGGCCGCAAGCTGGGCCGCCTTCTGTATCAAGGCCGCTGGTTCGATCCCCAGGCCATCATGCTGCGCGAAGCCGCCCAACGCTGGGTCGCCAAGCCCGTCACCGGCACGGTCACGCTTGAGCTGCGCCGCGGCAACGACTACTCCATCCTGAACACGGAGTCGGCCAACCTCACCTTCAGCCCCGAACGCCTCAGCATGGAGAAGACCGATTCCGCTTTCTCCCCCCGCGACCGCATCGGCCAGCTCACCATGCGCAACCTCGACATCACCGACACCCGCGCCAAGCTGATGACCTACGCCCAAACCGGCCTCATCACCCTAAGCAAGGGCTCCGAAATGCCACAACTCAACAGCGGAAATACGAAGACCGACGAGTAACGTTGAACGGCCCAGTGCGAACTGTAGAACAAGTACGAACGTCATTGGCAAAATACGAACGCTAGAACGAACACGAACGTCACTGGACAGGCACCAAACGGTAGGACCCCGGCTTCAGCCGGGGTCACCTACCGCAATATCAAGGGCGGCTTTAGCCGCTGAGGGAAATCCAGAAGAGGCCGGATTCGTTTTCGGAGCATCCACACTATGGCCATTTGCAAATACTGCCAACAAGAGATGAACGAGGCGGATGGCTGCGTCAAAATGCCGGTTAAAACCGTAGACGGGGACTTGGACCCTATTCCTTATGGAGGAGAAAGCGCGCATAAGAACGAGCCTCCCGCACCAGACCAATATCACCATCGAGTCTTGATTGGCGATCCTCCTCGCTGTCATGATTGCGCGGTGCTGCCAGGCCACTATCACCATGTCGGTTGCGATTGGGAAGAATGTCCGCGCTGCCATGGCCAACTCATTACTTGCGAGTGCGAGCCGGTAGAACCCGAAGAGCCCGAACAGCAAACCCTGAACTAAAAGAATCCATCATGTCTGAAACGCAACAACCCGCCAAAATGTGGTCCGGCCGCTTCCGCGAGCCACTCGACCGCACCTTCGAACAATGGCAGCGCAGCTTCCCTTTCGACTGGCGCCTCCTCCCCCAGGAAGTCGCAGCCTCGCAGGCCCACGCACGCGCCATTGCCGCTGCCGGCGTGCTCACCCCCGATGAACTCACGCAGACCCTCGAAGGCCTCACCCGCGTCGGCGAACGCCTAATCAACTGGTCGCACCGCATCTCGGCCACCTCCGGCCAGATCGACTATGAAACCTCCAACGCCCAGGTGGGCGCTGCGATCGTGGCCTCCGCGCCCCAGGCTGAAGACATCCACCACTTCGTCGAGCTGGAGCTCACCAAAGAAATCGGAGCGCTTGCGCTCAAGCTCCACACCGGCCGCAGCCGCAATGAACAGATCGCCACCGACATGCGTCTGTTCGTACGCGACGCGATCGACAACACGCTCACCGGCCTGCATGTCTGGCTCGATGCCCTGCTCACACTCGCCGCTACCTCGGGCGACGCCGTCATGCCTGGCTACACGCACCTGCAGCGCGCCGAACCTGTCCTGATCGCACACTGGCTGCTGGCCTACGTCTCCATGCTGGAGCGCGACGTCTCGCGCTTCACCGACGCCCGCGCACGCATGAACTTCTGCCCGCTGGGCTCAGGCGCCATCGCCGGAGCAACTCTCGCGCTCGACCGCAGCATCGCCAGCCAGGCTCTCGGCTTCACCGCGCCCACCGCCAACAGCATGGACGCCACCAGCGACCGCGACTTCATGCTGGACTTCGCGCAGTCCGCTTCCACGCTTGGCGTGCACATCTCGCGCTTCGCGGAAGAACTCACACTCTACGCCACCGCCGAGTTCGGCTTCGTCGATCTGCCTGAGGCCTACTCCACCGGCAGCTCTGCGATGCCGCAGAAAAAGAACCCCGACCTCACCGAACTGGCTCGCGGCAAGTCCGCCCGCCTGCTCGGAGCAGCCACCGCGCTCGCCACATTGGTCAAGGGTCTTCCACTCGCTTACAACAAAGATCTGCAGGAAGGCCAGGAACAGATCTTCGACGTCGCCGGCACACTTGCCGGCCTGCTCAGCGTGCTGCCCGGCTTTACCCGCGCACTGAAGTTCCGTAACGCCAAAATGCAGCAGTCCGCCGAAACCGGCTACCTCAACGCGATGGCCGCGGCGACGTATCTCTCCAACAAGGGCATGCCCTTCCGTAAGGCTCATGAAGTGATCGGCAACGCCGTGCGTCTCGGCCTCGACAAAAATCTCGAGCTCAACACTCTGCCGCTCACCGATCTGCAAAAGCTCAGCGAACTCTTCACGGAAGACTTTTACGAAGCCATTAACCTGCGCGCCACACTCGACTGCCACAACAACCCCGGCGGCACCGCAACGCACCAGGTAGCCGAAGCTCTGCACGCCGCCCGCACTCGCATCGCCGCACTGAAATCTTCATCTAATCCTTCTGCGCCGAACGCGGCCACAAATCCGGATGACGATCCAATCACAAACCCGGGTGGCCCATCCTTTGCGGCCTTATCGCAAAGGGTGGGGTCCGTGACGGCACAGACATTGGAGGAGCCGGAAACCGAAAACACCCATGGCTAGCGACCCCAACATCCGCGTTCACAAAGCCCGTCTTCAGGACGCACAGGACATCTACGACCTGGTCAACTCGCTCTCCGGCGATGGCACACTGCTACGCCGCAGCTACGCTGAAATCTGCGAAAACGTCCGCGACTTCACCGTAGTCTCCCGCGCTACGCCGGAAGGTGAATCCACCTTCATGGGCTGCGGCGCTTTGCATCTCTACGGCCCGCACCTCGCCGAGGTCCGCTCCATCGTGGTAAAGCCCGAATTCCGCGGCTTAGGCGCAGGCGACGATCTCCTCGAAGCCCTGATCGAAGAAGCCGAAGAGCACAAAGTGATGAGCGTCTGCCTCTTCACCCGCATCCCCACCTTCTTCGAGCATCTGGGTTTCCGTGTTGCCGACCGCACGGCCATGCCCGACAAGATCTACAAAGACTGCCAGACCTGCCCCCGTCTCTACGCCTGCGACGAAGTAGCCATGGTCCGCGGCCCCCTACCCAAGATCGCCGTCCTCGGCCCCCGCCAGGTGCAGCAGCCGCTGGTGCAGTTGACGGCCACGGGAACGCATTGAGAGCTAGGTTCTAGGTTCTAGGTTCTAGGTTCTAGGTTCTAGGTTCTAGGAATTTAGAGAACAGAGATTAGAGAACAGAGATCAGGCGCCGCAAGTGGCGCCTTTTGTTTTGCAGCCACCCAATCGGGTGCCCCATTCATCGCGGCTCCATCGCGATGAGTGGGCCAACCACCAAAGCCCGCACCCCCACGATCCAAGTCTTTGCGGTTGCTGTTGCCCTTGCTTTTCTTGTTTGTCATCCCCGCAGGGGATCTGCTTCTTCTGTTGCCCTTGCCTTTTACTGTTCGCTGTTCCCTGTTAACTGCCCTTCCTCACCACGCATTCCAATACCCGCCCCGCTGCTCCAAATGAATCTCCCCACCGAATAATTCACCCAGCTTCTCTTCTGTCAGCAGCTCTTCCTTCGCCCCATCCGCCACAATCCTTCCTTCCCGCATCATCACAATGCGTCCAATCTCCGGAAGAATATCCGCGATGTGGTGCGTGATGAGCAGGATCGCCGTCCCCTGTTGAGCCAGCTTCCTCAGCATCTCGCGCAGATCGCGCTGGGCGGCGAGGTCCAGTGCGTTGGAAGGCTCATCCAGCAACAACATCTGGGGAGTATCGCTGCTTGCCGAGTTCCCCGCGATCGCCCGGCCGATCATCACCCGCCGCTGTTGCCCTGCACTCATCTCACCAACCGGCTTATCGCGCAGAGCCTCCGCATGCACCATGTGCAGAATCTCTTCCGCGCGCTCGCGCATGGCATCGGTCACATGGAGGTTCGGCCACAGCGTCGAACTAGAAAAGAATCCCGTAAGAATGGCATCGAAACCCGAGGTCGCACGAGTGGGCTTGCCGGGCAGTTCCGCGTTGACGACACCCATGCGCCGCTTCAGTTCGGTCAGGTCCCAACGCTCACGCCCCATGATGCGCACGCGGGTTTCGGGCTTCACCACCGGATAGAGCTCACAGGTAATGGTCTTCAGCAGCGTCGACTTGCCACACCCATTCGGCCCCAGGATCGCAAGATGTTCGCCTGCATCGATACGCAGGCTCAGGTCATGCAGCACAATGTTGCTGCCACGAGCCACGTTCACATGTTCCAGTTCAACGATCGGCGTTCCGCTCATGCTTCCCTCCGCACACGCAGAAACACGCTCAGAATGCGAAACCCTGCTTTGACCGACGCCTTGAAATCTCCCGACACCTTCGACACCCCGCCTATCCTCCGTTTGTAGTTCACCGGCACTTCCGCGATGCGCAACCCGTTACGAACCGCTTTGATCTGCATCTCGAGATTCCATCCATACGTCCTCTCGCGCATGTCCATGGCTTCGAGCGCTTCTCGCCGGATCGCACGCATCGAAGCCATATCGCTATAACGATGCCCATAGAACAAGCGCACCAGGAAGCTGATCAGATGGCTGGCAAACACCTGGCTCGCCAGCATCGACCCAGGCTCACGATTCGCCAGCCGGGATCCCAGCACAAAGTCCGCTTCGCCGCGCTGAATCGGCCCCACCAGCAGCGGCATATCCGCGGGCACATCCGAGCCATCACCATCCATGAAAAGGAGAATGTCGCTCGAAGGCGACGCCGCTCCCGCCCCTGCACGCATCGCCGAGCCATAGCCGCGCGGTGCCCGAATCACCCGCGCACCCGCAGTCATGGCAACCAGCGCCGTCTCATCCGTCGAGCCGTTGTCCACCACAATGCACTCGGCAATCTCATCCCAAAGCTGCGACCCCACCACAAAGCCAATGGACTCGGCTTCATTGAGCGCTGGAATAATCACAGAAACCCTACCCGGCATCGCTCTAGTGTAGCCGCCCTCAAAGCCCACGCCGGTGGCGGACACAACCGCGCCTTTTCGCTCATGTCACCACCACCAAGGGTGCCCCATTCATCGCGCAGCATTTGGCGCGATGAGTGGGCCAGCAGGATGCACGAAGACCACAGAACAAAGCCTTTGCTTTTCTTGTTGTCATCCCCGCAGGGGATCTGCTTTTTCTTTATGCCCCCACATATCTGTCATCTCGACCGAAGCGTAGCGCAGCGGAGAGACCTGCTGTCCCGGCCTTCTCACCTCAAACCCTGTCATCTCGACCGAAGCGAAGCGTAGCGGAGAGACCTGCTTCTTGCTCCCGCCCATGTCATTGCACGGACTGATCCCTGATCCCTACTCCCTGATCCCTGCCTTGTCCCCCCACCTCGACCACATCCACTGCACCACCATCGCTACCGCAACCACGACATACAACCGGCTATTCAAAATAAACGTATTGTCGTCATTGCCATCCGCCAGCGCCGTAGTCAGCAGATAAAACATGCCCATGAGATACGCCGCCACGGGAAGATTCGGCACCAGTGCTAGAAAGGGGATAAGCCAAAGCACATACCAGGGGTAGTGCGGAGAAAACAACAGCATCATCGCGAAGGCAAACGCCATCGCGGTCACCACAAACTCCGGCCGCCGCCCCCGCACTGCAACCTCCGGCGTCGCCCGACGCCAGGCCCACACCATCAATCCGGCAAACACGGCCACGCAGAAAATCTCATACGCAACGACCGGCAAATTCTCCAGCGGTTTCCACTTCTGCGCAAGCTGCAGCAGAAAGAACCGTGTCCCACTATTCAACCCTTCTTCTTCCTTGTAGCCGCTCAGGAACCCGAGCACCAGCTTGCCCGCCGACAGGTACACGCTATACGTCACAGCCGCGAGAGCCACCATCACTGCGGGCATCTTCCAGTCGCGCCGCATCCACAACGCCGGAAACAGCACCAGCGGATAGAACTTGGTCAGCACCGCCAGCCCCAGGAACAAACCCACCAGCACCGGCTTGCCTTGGAAGCGAAACAGCAATGCCAGTGCAATGAACATCAGCACCACCGCATCCACATGCCCCGCGAGCCCAATCTCCCACACCAGCAGCGGACACCACGCATACAACAGAATCTCTTCGCGGCGCCGCCCCATCAGCACCAACAGCCTGGTCACCACAACACCCGCGATACCCGCGAACGCGACCAGCGCGAGCTTCATCATCACCACGGTCGGCGAGAGGAGCGTGATCGCCCAATAGATCATCTGTGCGACCGGCGGATAGATCGTGCGCGCATAGTCGCGCCGGTTGATGTGGTCGAAGACGTCGCGATGGGGCTCACGCAGATACGCCAGCGCCGGATCGCCCGGCACATAGCGATATGGGTTCACATGCGCATGCTGCACAATACCGTCCCACACATAGCGATACATGTCCGACGACGTAAAAGGCGCACTGAACAAAACCATCCCCTGCATCGCGACCGCGAACGCCACTATCAGCCACAGCGTCCAGCGATTCACCAGCTGCGTCAGCACCACAACCACAGCCGCAAGGAACACAATTGCCGACCAGCCCGAGACACCCGAAAAGCCGATCGCAAACCGCACATGCTCCGCCAGCAGTTGCCTCGTAAGCAACAGCAACCCGCAGCCCAGCAGGAACAGCACAGCATTGGTCAGCCAGGGCTTGCCTTCACGCCACGGCCGCAGAGTCTCGATCATGCCTCTGCCCTCGCGCGCAGAAACTCCCGCGTCGCCTTCGCATCATAGCCATCCACGGAGCCATCAGCCCCACCTACAGCAGCGAACTTCGGCCGTTCCCCATCAAGCAACTCGCGCTCCAGCACCGCCAGTGTCGCTGCATCATCCACGTCATACCAGACCGGCAACTCCACCAACTCCAGCCCCGCATCCTTCACCTGCCGCACCGTCTCCGCGAACACGCTGGCCGTGCTCCACGTAATGTTCTGGAACGGAGCCGCATGCGCCTGCTTCAGCCCGATCAGGTAGTACCCACCATCATCCGACCCGCCCAGCACCACGCGGTCACCCGGCCTGGACAGCTCATCGACAGCCGCTCGCAATGCCTGCACAGGCAGCGTAGGCGAATCCGAATCAATCAAACAAACCGCCCCAAATCCGCAGGCCAGAATATCCTCCGCCGCAGCCAGCAGCCGCTCACCAAACCCATCGCCGCGCTGCGCAATCAGCGCAAACCCCTCCGGCAGCAAGCCATCAAACGCTGCCTCGTCGCCAACGGGTGTGTAGCAGATCAAGCCGGCCGCACCACCATTCGCGGCAACGCTCGCAATGTTCTCCGTGGTATCGCGCAGAAAGCAGATGTTCAAAGCCGCCGACTGTTCCAGCGTCAGCGGAGGCGCCAGCCGCGTCTTCACCTTGCCCGCCCGCGGAGCCTTCGCCATCACCGCCAGCGCACAAAGATTCCGCAACGACTCATCATGTTCAGCATGATTCAGGACCGGGTACATGAAAGGCATCAACTTTACCTTACTGCATCCAAGGTCTGCCCTTACTCTACGTCGTTAGATGAACTCCGTCCGCTTCAACATCCGCCAGCTTCCTCGGCCGCTCCAGGTAGACCGAAACCTGCCGAAGCACAAACAAGATCACCGAACAGATGGCCAGCACGACGAAGACGGCGATGAGGTCGGTTACATGGTCTGATCGCGTCGTGTCCCCGCGGTAGACGGAAATCGCCATAGATAAAAAGAGCACAGTGCACATCAGATACACCCAGAAAAATACTCTGGGTATCCACGCAAGCGGACGAGCAGGCTTATACAGCAGGAACACCTTGCGTATACCCGAAAGGCCCACTCGCTTGATCTCAAACGTTCTCAGCTTATGGAGAGTGGTCTGGATCGAAGCATCCGTTTGCGAACTGGATTCCACCAGCACCGAGGCGTTGTGAATATTCTGCTCCGCCCGTTTTCTCCGTTCGGCCACATCGCAATCCGGGTTGACCGACGTGATCGCTTCATACCAGTTTTTCCAGAACAGCACCTGCTTGTTCGCATCATCGACAAGGCGCGAGCGCTTGGCCGCTGTGTCCCGATCTTTGAACCAACCCACCACCAGCGGTGAAAGGGAGCATGCCACAGTAACCAGGCTGGTAAAGAGAATGTCCTGGCGATGTTCCTTGATCTGCTTCAACGTATCTGCGGTCACCGACTGATCGAACCAGAGCATGATCGCAAATACTAGCACGCGATATGGCAAGCTAGATCACGCAAAACGAAACGCCTGTTGTTGTTGCTGTTGCGTTTGCCCTTGCTTTTCTTTCTGTCATCCCCGCAGGGGATCTGCTGTTCCTTTGTGCTCCCACCACTCTGTCATCTCGACCGGAGAGGGCGCAATGGAGTTTTGCTCAAGATTCAGATCGAAAAGGAGTTGTTGAGGCTGTTTCTCTCCACGAATCCCACGAACGTGCACCTCAAGAAGCGCCTAACGTGAATCGCCCGCTGTTCCATACGACACCGTTCCAGACGCGGATGTGGTACTCCCTACCGGAACGCAACGGAAATACTCCGCCTTCTCTGGGAACAATCAATTGGAACGCCCCCGCGTTCACGCGGACGGACTCAGGAGAATTCCTGCCTGCGTGAAAGCTGATTTCGCGCATCTGCGGATAGTCCGCATTGGCTCTAAGATCGAGCACGATCCCGTCCTCTTTCGAGGCAACCGTGATGCGTGTCACTGTCGTCGGACATTCCCCGAGAGTCTGGACATCGATCTTCGCGGTCTCGCCACTCACCTGAATACGGACTGGGGGTGCGTTGTACGTCCAGAACAAGACGATCACAACCAGCGCGACGAAACAGGCTCCGCCCAGCAGGATTCTCCTTGCCAATTTCACATCGCGAACTGGGTAAGTCGCCACTGGTGTCGGACTCGCCATGTGCCGCCTCTACTCCTCTTCAAACCCGCGATTCCATTTCGACACCACCCGCGTCTCACGCTCAAATCCCAGCACGCTCACGCTGCCCGTGCCCAGCGCAAACAACTTCCCACCCGACGCAGGCAGGCCAATCCATCGAGCCGCCAGAATCCGCAGAATGTGCGCGTGCGCAAACAGCGCGACCTGCCCGCCGCTGGGCACTGCAGCCAGCGCGCTTGCAATCACCTTGTCCGCTCGATCGCCCACCGCCTCCACTGTCTCTCCGCCAATGATGGGGTTCGTCCAGACGCTCCAGTTCGGGTCGCCATACTTCTCGCGCATCTCCTTGGTGGTCTTACCTTCGCTCTCGCCGTAGTTCCACTCCTGGAGATCGTTGTCCACCTGCATGACATCGCCGTAGCCGGCAATCTCGCAGGTTTCACGCGCGCGCTGCTTGGGGCTCACCAGCACTGCGGCAAACTTGCGTCCATGCAGAAACTCGCCGAGCTCCACCGCTCGCTGCCGGCCATGTTCCGTCAGCGGAATATCCGTGGTGCTGGTGTGTGCTCCACTCAGGCTCCACTCCGTTTCACCATGCCGCACCAGCCAAAGCTCCGTCTTCGCGTTCGCCATCCGATCTCCTTCGTTCACTCGATCTAACTTCTAGCTACTATATCCGCGTCATGAATCACGGAAATGACGCGACTCACCTACGTCATTTTCCCGAAGCCTTTTTTGATCGCCAGAAGCATGCAACATGCGTCATGAGGCACGAACCGGAAGGGCCGGGTTTCAACCCGGCCACAAGTGCGGGCGTAACACGCCCTTCCACGCTGCCGCAGGCTGGAGTGAAGCCCGCAGGGCGTAACGACTGAATTGCAGTTGCGGGTTCCGGTGCTTGGAAGGCAGCCAAGAGAAGTCGAGCATGGTTATCCAGTGCTTGCTTCTGCACGACTGATTCCGGTTCCGAAATGGAGCCCGTGCCATATTCGGAGCCGCGAAAGGCAATTCAGTCGTTACGCCCTGCGGGCTTCACTCTGGCCTGCGGCAGCATGGAAGAACCGCCCTTCTCTGGCCCGTTTACGGCCGGGTTGAAACCCGGCCCTTCCGGTTCCTGCATCATGACTCATCGTTCACGCAGTCGCTCCACGTTGATACGGCAAACAATCGAAGGCCAGTCCGCGCAGCTGACGTCTGCTCAAGCTTCTTCGCAAACCAAACTTCGCCGCCGTGCGGCGTGAGCGCGGAAAGGCAGATGTTAGCTGGCTAGGTTTTTAGACATTAGGTTTCCGGCGTGAGCGAGCGAAGATCCCTAACATCTAGCGATCTAATATCTAACATCTGCCCTTCTCACGCTGTCAGGTCTCCACTGAGACCCAACAACTGAATCTCCCCACCGCCATCTTCACGCTCTTCCTCAACGGTCACCGACTGCTCCCTCAATGCACCTGCGGCATAGTGCAACAACGGCACCGCGAGTAAGGGCCACACCAGCAACCACAGGTCTTTCTCAGTGCGAATCGTCATCACGATCATCCCAAACACAAATGGTGGCAGCACACCCACATATAGCGTCAGCATCAGCGGAAGACTCGTCTTGCCCGGTGAGCGAGGCTTGCTGAACGGCAGACTGTTCTGTGCGAAAAAGAAACCTTCCACCAACACCGCGCACAAGCAGAACCCGCACACCGCCTGCACCGCCAGCGCGCGTCCGTGCCACCCGGCACAACGCAGCGCGAGCAGGATCAGCAACAGCAGGCCAAGTCCACATCCGAACGCCCATTTGCGAGCCGCCGCCATGCACGGGTGCAGATCCGCTCCCGTCACGCGAAACACCCAGCGAGCCTGCAGAAGCAGCGGAAACGCAAAGGCCATCCTCAACCCCGCCACAATCCAGAACAGCAACAGCGGCATCACCGCATGCAGGCCGAACACGGAAAGCCCCGGCTGGGCATACCCTCCAGACACGCGCATCGTCGTTGCACACGCGATCGAAAGCGCCAGCCCCGCGCCGCAGTACATCGCCAGGTAAACCTGATAACGGCTGTTGCGCGCGATAGTTTGCCCGATGAAGTGAAACACCGCGCGCTCCTCGGGCCGGCGGATGATCCAATGAGTGACTGCAGTCGCAAGACGGTTGGCCTGCTTCCCCACACCACCTTCGCCTTCCATCGCCATGCGCCGCATCCGCACCCACGCCAGCGGATAGGTCACCAGCACTAAGGCCACCGCGCCACATGTCGCCCACACCGCATATCGCGTCATAGGCGCTGCAAACGCCGGCGCAGCCGGGCCATAGAGCAGCCGCTGATACACACCCAAAAACCAGAACGAAGGCATCCATCGTGCGGCGTCTGAAAAGCCTCCAGGACTCATGGTTCCTGAAGCCATCGTCAACATCGCCTGCATCGAATCGCCAAAGCGCGCATAGTGGATCACCATCAGCGCCAGCGCCGCCACCGTCAGCATCTGCATCAGCGGAGACACCGTGCGAAACAGCCTTGCCGGCAGCACGCACAACAACAGCCCACCCAGTCCAGCGATCAGCATCGCGCCGAATACGCCTGCCATCATCACCGCGGCAGCATGCACCCCGATCAAGCGGGCAAAATGAGGCCGGCCATTCAGCAACGGCACCACGATCATGCCAAACGTATTCGACGCAACCAGGAACAGGCCCAAAAACAATCCCAGCGCCGTGGCCTTCGCCGCAAGCATCTGCAACGGCTTCAGCGAAAGCGGCCCCAGCACCAGGAAGTCCAGGCGATCGGGAAACAGCATCTCCCACTCGAACACCGCAACGCTCGCCATCGCCACAAATGAAAACAGCACATAGAAGTACTCGTCCTCAATCCTTCCCCACAACGGCCGCTGCGGATACTGCGTCTGCAGAAAGAACCCGAACATCAACCCGGGCGCCGCCACAATCGAAATCGCCCGCACCACCGTCGTGATGGTATCCGCGCCGCTCTGAATCACATCGTTCTCAAAGAAGCGCCGGAAGAAATGCCGCGTCAGCTCCGCAGTACGGCCCTCGATCTTCCTGACTCTACGCATGGTGCACCTTCATCACGTCCACCATCTGCCGGGCGACTTCTTCGGTATCGGTCTGCTGCACAAGCTGCGCGAACACGCTTTCCAGCGTCGGCAGTTCCATCAGCGCGGTCAGCTCACTGGGAGCCGCATCCGCCACCACCTTCCCGCGCGACAGCACGATCACCCGCGCACACACGCGCTCGACCACCTCCATCACATGCGAGATATAAAGGATCGCGCGGCCTTCCTTCGCCAGCATCGCCAGCAGGTCCTTGAACAGGCGCGCCGAAATCGCATCCAGCCCCGACAACGGCTCGTCGAACACGATCAGCTTGGGATCATGCAGCAGCGCCGCCGCAATCAGCACCCTCTGCTTCATGCCTTTCGAGTAGCTCGACATGGGCGAATACTGCGCTCCACGCAGCGACAGCAGCTCCAGCAGACCGCGCGCCTTGGTCTCGATCAGCGCCTCCGCCATGCCACGCAGCCGGCCCACAAGCTGCAGGTACTCCAAGCCGGAAAGATGGGTGTACACCTGCGCTTCTTCGGGCACATAGCCAAGCTGTGCCCGGAAGCCCGGGAGGTCGTTATGAATGTCGCGGCCTTCAAACAACACCTTGCCCCGCGTCGGCTGGAT
>DASYEV010000245.1:0-10175 GCA_036498835.1 Acidobacteriaceae bacterium
TTGGGAAGAGTTCGCCAAGCTGGATCTCGTGGCTCTGCATGCGGCATTGCGTTATCCCATCGTGATCGATGGAAGGAACCTCTACAACCCGCAGGTCATGCAACAGAACGGCTTCACGTATCTCAGCGTGGGAAGGTCGACTGCGGCGCCTACACGGTAAAGGGCAACGCCGTTGCCGTTGCCTTTTTGGTTGTCATCCCCGTAGGGGATCTGCTTCTGCTGTTGCTTTTGTTCTTGCTTTTCTTCCGCACCACCACAACCCTGTCATCTCGACCGGAGGCGCTTTAGCGCCGTAGCGGAGAGATCTGCTTTGCCCCTGCCCATGCATGGATGGGGCTAGGCCCCTCAGCGGCTGAAGCCGGGATTTGTGGTGTGCCTTGACGGCTGGGCTGAAGCCCAGCCCCTTCAAAGCGGGTTCGTGGTTGGCCGGTGACATGGGCAAGGGCAGAAGCAGGTCTCTCCGCTGCGCGTCACGGAGAAGCTGTGACGCTTCGGTCGAGATGACAGGGTTGTGGGGTGCGAAGCAAAAGCAACAACAACGACAACAGCAGATCCCCTGCGGGTCGGGGTCCCCGTCAGGCGGTCTTTGTCTTTGCCTGAACGGGGTGAGGCGATGACAACAAGAAAAGCAACAGCAAAAGCACAGCAACGGCAACAATGACAGCCAATGCGATCATGCGGCTTGCATTGGCTGTGGTTGGGAGACTGCATCAATGCGACGCGCTGTTATGCAGCTTCGGGTAGAACGTCACTTGACCTGCCACTACAAAATCGTTCTGCAGTCCTGACTTGTAGACCGGCGCTTTCCAGCCTTCCCACTGCACCCAGGCGTTCAGTTCGATGTCCTTGCGCAGGCGCTTTTCGAGATCGACCTTCAGGTGGTTCTGGGTGGTGCCTTGCGGAATGAAGTCCGTCAGGATCTTCTTGTGCATGTATTCGAGCTGGATCCACTCGTTGCCGGAGAGGTGATACGTCAGCCATGCCTGGCCGCCCTTGCCTTCACGCCCGATCCAGTCGCCCATGATGAAGCCCTTGTTGGTGTAGCCCTGGAGCTGAATGCCTTCGTCGTAGTTGAACAGGCCGCCCATGCTGCGGGTCGTTGGGGGGTCGGTGGTTGCGCCTTCCATGCGCAGCTCCAGCTTGGGAAGGAAGGGCAACTGGGTGATGTCGAGCCCGGGCCGGAAGGAGGCACGGCGTGGCGCGCTGATCGGCGTGACATCGTCATGCGTTTCGGAGTCGGTGTACAGCATGGCGTACTTGCGGATGTAGGGAAGCCGCCATGAGAAGTTGAACGCCGTGAAGCGAGCGCCGGGATCTGTGGGGCCGAACTTCTCCAGTCCGGTGGTATCGCTGATGGAAAAGAAGCTGCGCAGGAAGGTGTGCAGGGTGACTGGCTCATGGCCTTTGCCGCCCCAGATGACGGTGCGCTGGAAGGCAAATTCGAAATCGCGCGTCGGGCGGAAGGAGAAGGTTTCCTGGTGAACCCAGGGCTCATTGGGGTCGGTGTGGCCCTTGAGCGAGCCTACGAAGAAGTCATAGCGCAGCGGTCCCAGCAGGCGCGAGACCAGGGGGATGTGCAGCGGTTCGACACGATTGATACGGAACGAGTAGATGTTTTCCGCGTTGTTGCTCCAGGCCATGCCACTGCCGTAACCGGGACCGATCCATGCATCGGTTTTGCCGCCGGAGATTTCGTGCCCCAGAAGGTGGAACGAGAGCGCCGCTTCCTGCAGGCGGAAGGGATTCTGTGCGGCGATGGGGCCGTAGGGAATGGTGGCCTGCGGCTGGTTTGGCGGCGCGAATGGGCAGATCAGGTCGTTGCAGGAAAGCGTGCTGGCCAGTGCGAGCGAGTAGCCGTTCGCGGAGGGCGCGTGCTGGTACTCGCCGCGTATATAGAGCGAAAAACGGCCCCACTCGTTGACGCTGGAAAAGCCGGTGACGTTGTTGAAGCCGGTCTGGTAAGGGCGGCCGTAGTCGTTCACGATGGTCTGGCCGAGGTGAAAGCTGTCGCGCAGCGTCTGGCCGCTGACGCCCATCACGCGCGTATAGGCCGACTCCAGGCCAAAGATGGTGCCGCGCTGCATCCCGACGCCGGGGTCTTCGTCTTCAAGCTCGGCGTTGAGTTTCGCGAGGATGCCGATGGCCTCGTCGTTGCCATCGTTCATCACGTTCTCGGAGGTGGCCTGCAGCATGTGCAGCAGGCTGCGGCGCGTCCAGGGACGCATGCCGATGAAGGCGCGGTCGAGATAGCCGAGCGCGTAGAGCCTCAGCGCCATGGTGTAGATGGGGCTGTCCACGGGAATGTAGGTCGAGCCCAGACCGTTGGGATGCTCTTCGCTGTCGGTATCCGAGATGTACTGCGAGAAGGGCGACGATGCGGAGGCCGCCGGTGAGGCCGGTGCTGCAATCGGGAATGCGGACGCCGGGGATGCGGTCCGAGAGGAGAGCGGGGGGCCATCCGGCGCTTCCAGGGCGGCTTCCAAGGGTGCATGCGCGACGACAGGCGCCGGCGCTGCAGTCATTCCTGCGGACGCGGATCCGTCCTGGGCATGCAAACCCACGGGCGCCGTAAGCGCAATCAGCAGAACGGCAAATGCGATGAAAGCGAGAGGGGGCCGGCGCAAAAGCATGCTGCCAGTGTACCTGCTGGGGAAGGCCGTTACACTGCCCGGAGGTTCGGCTTCAGGCCTCGGACGGCGAGGTATTTTTCCATCGCTGTCACAGGCCGGGAACGCCCTTTGCCATCCCTTTTGTTGAGGACACACCAGGCCAGCGCGGGACCGTCGCCGGAGCGCGCGCGGATCAGGGACTCCTGCACCACGCGATAGACCGCGACCGCATCTTCACCGTCCACGGCAAGCATGGGCAGATGGGCATTTTTGGCGAACTTCTGGGCAACAAGCCAGGTCAATGGGTTCGCCGCGCGTTTGGAGACCTTGCCGCCCGTCGCATCGAGGCACAGGAAGATGATGGGCAGCCGCAGCGTCTGTGCGTAGGTCATGGAATTCTGCCACGCAGGATCGGAGGTCCCTGCGGAGGTCAATGCGAGAACCACGCCCTTGCTCCCCGAGGCCTGGAGGCCGCGAGCCATGCCGATGCACAGCGTGAGCTGGGAGAGGGTGGGCAGCTCGGGCGTGCCGGGCGCCTTGGATTTCTTTTTCGAAACCGCAGCTTGCGGCAGGAAGAGCTCTTCGACCGTCGAGTCGCCGGCTTCACCGCAAAGCATGTCGCCGGGTTCCATCTGGATGGCTGCCGCGGCGAGAAGGCCCTCACGTGCAATGCCCGCAGTGCCCGGATTTTTCCCGGCGTTCTTGCGCGCGTTCGTGCGATCTAGATCGCGGCAGCGAAGCATCAGGGCGTGCAGTTCCTGCAGGCGGCGATGAGGAAGCAGAGGATTCTCAGCCAAGCGTGTCGAAGTTCCCTTCAGAAGAGCGTGTGTTTCCGGAAGTATGGCTCACTATGTGCAGGAAGTGAAGACGCAAAAGCCGTTTTCTTTTAGGAAAACGGCTTTCGAGAAGATTCTCCAGGCCGGCATGAGAGCCACACTGCCTAGACGATAGCAGGCATCAGAGCAAATTCCCTGATGCTTTGGAGTCCGTAGGCTGCGGTGAAGGTCGTTTCCTTGAGAAAAACGACTTGAGCAGCGTTTCCCTCCTACACACCTTCAGGGAATTTGCTTACGCGCGAGCCGCACCTGCGCCTTCCACATTGAGCCCAAGTTCCGCAAAAGCCTTTTCCGCGGCCTTCGGTTTGACGACACCTTCGCGAGCCAGCTTGGAAAGCGTTGCCGCGACGATCGATTCCGCATCGACTTCGAAATGACGGCGCAGATGCTCGCGGTTGTCGGAGCGGCCGAAGCCATCGGTGCCGAGCGAAACCAGGCGCTGACCAAGCCACGGCGAAAGGCTGTCGGGCATGGACTTCATGTAGTCGCTGGCCGCGATGATGGGGCCGGCAGCTTTGCCCAACGCGTCGATCACGTACGGCGTGCGCTCTTTCTCCGCCGGGTGCAGACGGTTCCAGCGCTCGACATCAAGGCAGTTGCGGCGAAGCTCGTTGTAGCTGGTGACGCTCCATACATCGGCGGCGACGTTGTACTTCTCCGCGAGAATGGTTTGCGCACGCAGGGCTTCATTCAGGATCGGGCCGGAGCCGAAGAGCTGTGCCTGGGCCGGCTTCTCCGCGGCTTTGAATTTGTACAGACCGCGCAGGATGCCTTCGCGCACCGCGTCGATATTTTCGACCGCCGGCATCGCGTAGTCTTCGTTGTACATGGTGATGTAGTAGAAGCAGTCTTCACCCGCTTCATACATGCGGCGCAGGCCGTCCTGGATGATGACCGCCATCTCGTAGACATAGGCGGGGTCGTAGGTCAGGCAGGTGGGAATGGTGCTTGCAAGCACGTGCGAGTGGCCGTCCTGATGCTGCAGGCCTTCACCGAGCATGGTGGTGCGGCCGGCGGTGCCGCCCATCAGGAAGCCCTTGCCGCGTGAGTCGGCGAACGCCCAGGCCATATCGCCGATGCGCTGGAAGCCGAACATGGAGTAGTACATGTAGAACGGCACCAGCGGCACTTTGTAGTTGGTATAGGCCGTGCCGGCCGCGGTGAAGCTGGCCATGGAGCCCGCTTCGGTAATGCCTTCTTCCAGGATCTGGCCTTCGCGTTCCTCGCGGTAGCTGAGCAGCATGTCGGAGTCATGCGGAGTGTACTTCTGGCCTTCCGGTGCGTAGATACCGACCTGCTTGATGGCGGATTCGAGGCCGAAGGTGCGGCCTTCATCCGGCACGATGGGCACGATGAGCTTGCCGATCGTGGGATCTTTCAACAGACCGCGCAACATGCCCACAAAGCCCATGGTGGTGGAAACCGCACGGCCCTTGGAGCCCGCGAGCCACTCCTTGAAGAAGTCGAGCGAGGGAGCCTTGAACGTCGATTCCGGAACTTCACGCGTGGGGATATAGCCGCCCAGCTCCGTGCGGCGAGCCTGCATGTAGGCGATCGCTGGATCACTGGGTTCAGGACGGTAGAACGCCGCATCCTTGGCCGCGCCTTCGGGTAGCGGGATCTGGAACAGCGCGACGAATTGCGCCATCGACTCTTCGGAAAGCTTCTTTTCCTGGTGCGATGCGTTGCGGGCCTGGGTGGATCCAAGCCCATAGCCCTTGACGGTCTTGGCGAGGATGACGGTGGGGCCGCCCTTGTGTTCGAGGGCTCGCTTGTACGCGTTGAAGATCTTCGCGGGATCGTGTCCGCCGCGGTGCAGACGGGTAAGCTCCTCGTCGGTCCTGTCTTCCACCAGCTTCAGCAACTCGGGGTACTTGCCGAAGAAGTGCTGACGCAGGTAGGCGCCGCCTTTGGCTTTGTACGCCTGGTAGTCGCCGTCGACGGCTTCTTCCATGCGCTTGAGCAGAAGGCCCTGGTGGTCGCGCTCGAAGAGCTCATCCCAGTCGGAACCCCAGACCACCTTGATGACATTCCAGCCTGCTCCGCGGAACATGCCTTCGAGCTCGTCGATGATGCGCTTGTTGCCGCGTACCGGCCCGTCGAGGCGCTGGAGGTTGCAGTTCACCACGAAGATCAGGTTGTCGAGCTTTTCGCGCGAGCCCAGCGAGATGGCGCCGAGCGTATCGACTTCGTCCGTTTCACCGTCGCCGACAAAGGCCCAGACCTTGCGTTCGGTGACAGGGATCAGGCTGCGGTTCTCCAGGTACTTCATGAAGCGGGCCTGATAAATCGCGTTCAGCGGGCCGATGCCCATGGAGACGGTGGGGAACTGCCAGAAGTCCTTCATCAGCCAGGGGTGCGGGTAGCTGGAAAGGCCGGGTTCGCCGCGCAGCTCGTGGCGGAAGTTCTTGAGGCGGGCTTCGTCGAAGCGGCCTTCCAGGAAGGCGCGCGCGTAGACGCCGGGCGATGCATGGCCCTGGAAGTAGATGAAGTCGCCGGGCTGATCGCCGTACTTCGCGCGGAAGAAGTGATTGAAGCCGACTTCCAGCAGCGTGGCGAGCGAGGAGTAGGTGGAGATGTGGCCGCCGATGCCCGGGTCGTACTTGTTCTGTTTGTGCACCATCGCCAGCGCGTTCCAGCGGATCAGCGCTTCCACGCGGCGTTCCAGGTTGCGGTCGCCGGGGTAGGGAACTTCATCGTGCTTGGGAATGGTGTTGTTGTAGGGGGTGGTGACGTCACCGGTTGCCGGGACCCCGGCTTCGCGGGCGCGTGTGCGCAAGGCGGAAAGGATGTCCGCACCCTGTTCCCAGTCGTGCGCAACGACCTCATCAAAGGCTTCAATCCACTCCGCGACTTCCGCGGTCAGGTCTTTCTGGATAGCTTCGTCGACAACAGCCATGGTCAATCCCACCTCACACATCAGAACTTTCAACTACTACGATAAATGTTGCTTATAGAGTTGCGCTAGCGGTGGGTGTTGGGTTCGTTTTTCTGGTTGTCATCGCCTCACCCCGTTCAGGCAAGGACAGAAGGACCGCCTGACGGGGGCCCCGACCCGTAGGGGATCTGCTGTCCCGGCCTTCCCACCACAACATTGTCATCTCGACCGAAGCGAAGCGTAGCGGAGAGACCTGCTGTCCCGGCTTTTCCACCACTACTTTGTTCTCTCGACTGACGGCACTCGGGGTGGTGGCGGAGAGGGCTGTTTCTGCTCCCACATGCATGGGCGGGGGCATGCCCCTCAGCGGCTGAAGCCGGATTTGTGGTGGGCCTTGGCGGCTGGGCTGAAGCCCAGCCCCTTCAAAGCGGGTTCGTGGTTGGCCGGTGACATGGGCAGGGGCACAGAAGCAGGTCTCTCCGCTGTGCGTCACGGTGAAGCTGTGACGCTTCGGTCGAGATGACAGGGTTGAGGGAGCACAAAAGAAGAAGCAGATCCCCTGCGGGGATGACAACAAGAAGGACAACAACAAAGGCAAATACGAAGAAGTTCTACGTCGAATAGTCCGCATTGATCGAAACGTACTCGTGGGTCAGGTCGCAGGTGAGGTAGCGGGCGTGGCCGGGGCCTCCTCCGAAGTCCATCGCGATGGTGTATTCGCGCTTTTCCATGGCCGTGTGGGTGGCCGCTTCATCGAACGCGGCAGAGCGTGTGCCGTGGTCGAATACCGGCAGGCCATCGATGAACACCGTGGTTTTGGCGGGGTCGAAGAAAACTCCGGCTTTGCCGGCGGCGGCCAACAGGCGTCCCCAGTTGGGATCGCCGCTGGACCAGGCGGTTTTGACCAGAGGGGAATTGGCGATGGAGCGCGCGATGGTCTGGGCGGCGGCATCGGAGCCGGCTCCGCTGATCTCCAGGGTGACGACGTGGGTGACGCCTTCACCGTCGTCCACGATCTTCCAGGCCAGCGTGTCGCACACTTTTCGGAGAGCCGCTTCGAACTGTGTGAGCGCTTCGTCCTGGGCGGCAACTCCGCTGGCGCCGCTGGCGAGCAGCAGCACGGTGTCGTTGGTGGAGGTGTCGCCATCGATGGAGATGCAGTTGAAGCTGGGATTGACTGCTGCGGCCAGCAAGGCCTGCAGGTGCTCACTGCCCGCGGCGAGGTCGGTAAACAGGTAGACCAGCATGGTGGCGTGCGGCACAAGCTGCGGGCCGATCATGCCCGCGCCCTTGGCGCAGCCGAAGAGGTTCACGGTTTTGCCTTCGACAGTGAAGGACGCCTGCGCGACCTTGAGTTTGGTGTCCGTGGTCAGGATCGCGGTGGCAAAGGCTTCCGCGTGTTCGGGCGTGTCGCCTAGTCCGGCTTTGACGGCGGGGATGGCGGTCAGCAGCTTTTCGATCGGCAGCGGCACGCCGATGATGCCTGTGGATGACGGGAGAATCTCATCGAAGACACACCCGAACTGGTCGGCGACGGCGACACAGCTCCTGTGGCAGGCATCGATGCCGGAAGGGCCAGTCGCGCAGTTGGCGTTGCCCGCGTTGACCAGCACTGCTTTCACCTTGCTTCCAGTGGCCGCGAGATGATGGCGGCCTACAATAATCGGCGCGGCGACCAACTGATTGCTGGTGAACATGGCGGCGGCTGCCGCGTTGGTGTCACACGCGGCGAGCGCAACGTCAGGCTTGCCGCTGGCTTTGATGCCGGCCTTGACGGAAGACCATCGAAAACCACGAGGGAGGGCGGAGGATACAGCGGGGGAGGCGGCGTCTGTCACATACAACAATTTATCAAGGTCGTGTTTCGGTCCAATCGATTGCTGGGGCATACCGCGAACTGTTTGCTTAAGGTCACGGCTTCAGCCGTGACGTAAAGGTTCCGAAGGTAGCGGGCTTCAGCCCCTGAGGTCACCGTATTTCGCCGTCACATATCAATTTTTCGAGACGAATTCCCCGCCAGGTCGAGAAGGTTACCTCAGCGGCTGAAGCCGATGGACAGCATCTCACTTACGTCACGGCTAAAGCCGTGACCTTAAGCAAAACGATTCAGCTTTGCGCTATTGCTTCCGCTTATGTCCGAAGAAGGCGCAGCATAAGCCTCCTCCGTGATACGGCTTAGCATGACGGTTAGCTAGCAGCCCACAGGCCAGCCACGGCGAGACGATACACCCAACTGTCCGGCGTATACTCAACCGATATCAGCGGATGTAAGGCGCGAACGAAATCGCACTCGCGACGTGGGGGTTTTGAAGCATGAGCACAAACGGGAATGGGCACGCGAACGGCAATGGGAATGGGAACGGCACACAGTATGACGTGCCGATGCCGCGGCGCGAATGGGTTGTGAAACGCAGGGAAGAAGCGGCGCGCACCGGCGACTGGAACATGAGCCAGATGCATTTCGCGCGCAAGGGCCTGATCACCGAGGAAATGGCCTTCGTCGCGCACAAGGAAAAGCTGGCGGCTGAGTTCATCCGCGATGAGATCGCCAAGGGCACCATGATCATCCCGGCGAATATCAACCACCCGGAGCTGGAGCCGATGTGTATCGGCGTGGGCTCGCTGTGCAAGATCAATGCGAATATCGGCAACTCGGCCATCGTTTCGAACGTGGATGAAGAACTTCGCAAACTGCACACCGCGGTGCACTACGGAGCGGACACGGTGATGGATCTTTCCACCGGCGGCGATATCCCGATGATTCGCGAAGCTATCCTGCGCCACTCGCCGGTGCCTATCGGCACGGTGCCGTTGTATGAGGCGTTGAGCCGGGTAAAGAAGGTGGAAGACCTTTCCATCGACCTGTATCTCGAAGTCATCGAAGAGCAGGCGTTGCAGGGTGTGGACTACTTCACCATTCACGCAGGCGTGCTGATCCAGTACGTGCCCATGGTGTCCAAGCGCATCACGGGTATCGTCAGCCGTGGTGGCGCGATCCTGGCCCAGTGGATGACCGCGAATCACAAGCAGAACTTCCTGTACGAGAACTTCGATCGCATTACCAAGCTGATGGCGAAGTATGACGTCAGCTACTCGCTGGGCGACGGCCTTCGTCCGGGCAGCGTTGCGGATGCCAGCGATGAGGCACAGTTCGCCGAGCTCAAGACGCTGGGTGAGCTGACCCGCCAAGCCTGGAAGGACGATGTGCAGGTCATGATCGAAGGCCCCGGTCACGTGCCGATGGACAAGATCAAGGAGCAGGTCGACAAGGAAGTGGAGATGTGTGACGGCGCTCCGTTCTACGTCCTGGGACCTCTGGTGACCGATATCGCTCCCGGCTATGACCACATCACTTCCGCGATTGGCGCGGCGATGATCGGCTGGCATGGCGCGGCGATGCTTTGTTACGTCACTCCCAAGGAACACCTAGGCCTGCCTAACGAGAAGGATGTGAAGGACGGCATCATCGCCTACAAGATCGCGGCGCATGCGGCGGATATTGCCCGCCATCGCCCTGGGGCTCGCGACCGCGACGATGCGATTTCGCATGCGCGGTATACGTTCGACTGGGATACACAGTTTGCGTTGTCGCTCGATCCGGACACGGCGCGGTCGATGCACGATGAGACGCTGCCTGACGATTACTACAAGGAAGCGGCGTTTTGCTCGATGTGTGGACCGAAGTTCTGTTCGATGAACTGGTCGTCGAAGGTCGACCAGTACAACGAGCAGGTGCATGGGTTGAAGAAGAACGATTTGACGCAGATTGTCACGGAGCAGATGGCGCTGCGCGGGTAGGGTTCTGTGGTTCGGTGAACGGCCGCTGCATGCGCAGCGGCCGTTTTGGTTTTT
>DASYEV010000246.1:0-37008 GCA_036498835.1 Acidobacteriaceae bacterium
TTGGGAAGAGTTCGCCAAGCTGGATCTCGTGGCTCTGCATGCGGCATTGCGTTATCCCATCGTGATCGATGGAAGGAACCTCTACAACCCGCAGGTCATGCAACAGAACGGCTTCACGTATCTCAGCGTGGGAAGGTCGACGGCGGCGCCTACGAGGTAAAGGGCGCCGCACAATCACGGTGCGCCTTTCTCGTGTAACCAGTGACGTGGGTGCCCCATTCATCGCGCAGGGTTTTCGCGCGATGAGTGGGCCGGCAGGATGCCTGGACTTCATACGTAGGCAATTCGCATGGGCAGGAGCCGCCGCGCTTCGCGCGGCCTACCCACTCATCGCGATAAGGCCGCGATGAATGGGGCACCCGGCTTGCGCTACCCCTCGAAGACAACGAAACCACCAATCCCCTGCCCCAAACACGCCCTACCTGCGCCTGTCGGCCACAAACTCCAGGATGGTCTGCACCACGTAGTCGAGCATCGGCTCTGTCAGCCCCGGAAAAACTCCAATCCAGAACGAGTTGTTCATCACAAAGTCCGTGTTCTTGAGTTCTCCAACGACACGGTGCGCAAGGCCTTCATAGGCAGGCTGGCGCAACAGGTTCCCCGCAAAAATCAAGCGTGTGGCAATCTTCCTGGCTTCCAATGCACGAGTCAGCTCATCGCGCTTGAATGGCGCGTCTTCCCGCACACTGATGGGAAATCCGAACCAGCTCGGATCGCTTCCCGGCGTCGCTTCGGGCAACATCAGAACATCGCTGACAGCTTCAAGCTTGCCCCGCAGGTAGCGAAAGTTCTTCCTGCGGCAGGCAATAAACTCCGGCAGCTTTTCGATCTGGCTCGCACCCAGCGCCGCCTGCATATCCGTAGCCTTCAGGTTGTAGCCCACATGCGAGTACGTGTACTTGTGGTCATACCCGCAAGGCAGCGTGCCCAACTGCCAATCGAAGCGTTTGCCGCAGGTATTGTCCATGCCCGGCTCACACCAGCAATCCCGGCCCCAATCGCGAAAGCTTTCGATCAGCACCTTCAACATGGGCTTATCGGTCAGTACCGCGCCGCCTTCGCCTGTGGTGATGTGATGCGCCGGGTAGAAGCTGACCGTGGCGATATCTCCAAACGTCCCAACCTTGCGCCCTTTCCAGGTTGACCCCAGCGCGTCGCAACAGTCTTCGATCAGCCACAGCCTGTACTTCCTGCAGAAAGCCGCCACTTCGTCCAGGTCGAAGGTGTTCCCTAATGTGTGCGCAACCATCACCGCCCGCGTTTTTTCGCTGCGTGCTGCCTCGAGTTGGGTGACGTCCAACTCGTACGTGGGCAGGCTCACATCCAGAAATACGGGTATAAGCCCATTCTGAACAATAGGGTTCAGGGTCGTGGGGAAACCCGCCGCCACCGTGATGACCTCGTCTCCAGGCTTGAGCCGGCGCTCACCAAATTTTTTAGAAGTCAGGGCGCTCAAGGCCACCAGGTTTGCCGAAGAACCGGAGTTCACCAGCGAGGCCGAACGCACACCCACAAAGCCGGCGAGCTTACGCTCGAATTCCCTGGCCCAGCGTCCAGTGGTGAACCAGCCATCCAGCGCCGAATCCACGACCGCGCTCATGTCCGAAGCATCAATGACCTTGCCAGAGACCGGAACTGGAGAAATGCCCGGCACGAACTCGCGCGCGGCAAATTGTTCCGCATGGAACTCGGCCGTCAACTGCAGGATCCGCTCACGCAGTTGTTGAGCACGTTCACTCATAGGAAACGCAGAATATCAGCTTGGCCGCCGCGTAGAAACTGCACGAGGCACAGGCGCAACCAGCCGCGTCAATTGCTGACGGTATCGAGATGACCCAATGTCATCTCCGTCTCCGTAACCAGAATCGCGCCATGCATCACAGGCGGAATCACCGCGGGCACAGCGGCGGAGCCGTAGCTGCGATACATGTTTCTTCCTGCACGCTTGGCTTCATACAGCGCGATGTCGGCACACTTGTAGAGGCTCTCCTGGTCGCATCCATCTCCCGGATACATGGCAACGCCGACACTACAGCTTACATGCAGAACGATGTCATTGAAGGGGATGGCCTCCTGGAAACTCTCCACGATACGGCTGCATACGGTTTCGACGCCTTCCTGGCCTTCAGGCGACAGCAGCAGGACCGCGAATTCATCACCGCCCAGCCGGGCAACGCAATCCGACTCCCTGATCGCGAGTTGCAGGCGCACCGCGGCTTCTTTCAATACTTCGTCGCCGGCATCATGACCGAAGGTATCGTTCACCTGCTTGAAGCGGTCGAGGTCGACCAGCAGCAGGGCAAATCGCAGGTGTCGACGGTTGGCCAGCGCCAACTCCGCGCGGAACCTGTCGGTAAACAGTCTGCGATTAGGCAGCGACGTCAACATGTCATAGAAAGCAAATTCTTCCAACTGGCGATGGCTCTGGCGAAGCTCTTCGGTGCGCTCAGCCACCTGCCGTTCAAGCAGCTCTTTTTGCGCAACCAATCGCCGCACACGTATCTGCCATACCGCGTATCCGCACATCAGCGCGGCCGCGGCGGCCAGCAGGAGAAACCACCAGGACTGCCACCACGACGGACGCACCGTAAATGCGAAGCGCGTGGGAGGCTGAGTCCATTGGCCGTCCGCGCTTGCCGCGGCGACCTCAAACGTGTACGAGCCCGCGGAGAGCCCGTCGAAGCGCACACTGCGATCATGCGTCTCCGTCCATGCCGCACCCGATCCGAGCAATCGATAACGAAAGCGCGTTCTGGTCTCGTTGGCGTAGGAAAGGGCGCTGTAACGGATCAGGAGCGAGTTTTCGGCATGCGGTAACAGCGGCTTGTCCGACGGTGCAAAACTCCGCGTGCTGCCTTGAATTGCCGTCAGGACGACTGCCGGCGCCGTGGCCGGAATGGTATCCGCGGAGGCCGAATAGCGGGACAGGCCGTCCGAGGTGCCGACCCACACATCGCCATTTTCATCGACCGAAAGCGCCAGGTCATCTGCGTCGTCCCAGATGATGCCGTCCTCGGTCCCGTAGTGATGCCAGCGGCCATTGTCAAACACATCCACACCGTTGTCGGTGGTGGCCCAAAGACGTCCGGAGTGATCGAACGAAATCGCGTAGATCAGGTCCGAGGAAAGCCCGTCTTCCTTGGTGATGGTGTGGGGTTCGATCGCATCGCCGTGAAAGCGCAGTTCCGTGATCCCCAGCGCATCGCGGTAGGAAATCCAGAGCGAGCCATTGTGCAGCGCGATCGCATCCGGATCGCTCGACCGCAACCCGTCCGCTTCGCTGAACATCTTCCACTTGCCATCGAAACGCACCAGGCCCTGGGATGAAGCAATCCAAACCACGCCTTTTTCATCCAAAGCAAGATCGTGAAATTGCGTGACCTTGGAAGTACCGGGCACGATCACCCGATCGAACTTCAGCTCGCCCGGGGCATTGATGGAAGCAGTGCTGCGGAAACAGCTCTCGCCTCCAACCGCCCACATTCTTCCTTCGTGATCCACCACCATCGAAATGATCTGGTCGGTGATTCCCGAGCCTTGTACATAGCTCTTCAGCAACTCGCCGCGTCTGTTGAAGCGGCTGATTCCAACTGGCGACAGGCCGACAAAGATGTCACCCCCCGGGACAGCGATCATGGACCGCACCTCGTCGCCGGGTAATCCGTCATGACTGCTCCACGCGTGCGTAACGCGGTTGTTCGCGTCGAGAATACTCAATCCGCTGCCGGTACCCACCCACAACAGACCGTTGCTGTCATGGTGAACCGCCCACACCGAATCGCCCAGCAAGCCATCCTCGCGCTTCCACGAGAGCCACACTCCCTGGCCGAGACGGCGCACCAGGCCGCCTCCCAGCAGGCCAATCCAAAGTGAGCCCTCACGGTCCACCAGAGCCGGCCCCGCATTGTCGATCGGCAGGCCGTGCTGCGCGTCGATATAGGTCCGGGTATTGCCGTCGAGCAGCACGACACCGGCGTCCGTGGAGACGAGCAAACGGCCGCGGGCGTCGGCATAAAGCAAGCCGCGGGCGCCGTGCGGAAGGCCCTGGGAACGATCGATGAATTTTGCGTGTCCCTCGGGGAGCTCATACAACTGAGTCGAACTGCGTACCCAGAGATTTTTCTCGCTATCGCGCTCGATGCTTCTCCAACGGTCCACGGGCAAGCCCGCCGGCGACCCCATCTTCTCTTCACCCTGGACGGTCCAACGCCAAAGATCGCCCCCGCGAGTGAACCAGACGTCGGTACCTTCGATCCGCATCCCGCCAATCTCGCCGGTCACGATAGGTGCGAATTGATAGCCGCCATGCGCATCGGATGTTCCACGAAGGATTCCGAATACCAACCGAAGATAGATGTGGCCACCGCCATCGAACCCTATCCCGCGCAGCAGGCCTTTGCTGCCCACCGGGACGGAGACGAATCGATTGCCTTCGCGGCGGGCAAGGCCGCCCTGGGTCACAACCCACATCACTCCGCTGGGCGATTCTGCGATCGCGCGGATTTCGGTGTTGGGCAATCCCTGGGCGTGACTGAATACCTGAAAGTTTCCGCCATCGTAACGGAACAACCCGTTGTCGGTCCCGGCCCAGATGTAGCCGGCCTTATCCTGCAGCAGGCAATTAATGGCCAGGTTGCCCAATCCGTCCTGCGAGCCGTAATGGCGGAACGTGTAGCGCTGCGCGGCCGCATGCATCGCAACCAGCGCCAGCATCCCAGCCAGCCACAACCTCACAGCGCGAAGATGGAAAGTCGCATTCATCGTTCTGGCGCTAGATATCGGCAGATATCCCGTATCCCTTCATGGACAAAGTGAAACAACACAAACGATCAAAACTGCCGTAAGGAGCGTAGAAAGGCCTTTCCACGAAAACGTGGAGCGAAATCACAGGTGATACCAATTCGAGGGGAAGGGGTCCCGGAATGCATGCTGCAACGATGTGCTCAAGACCTATCGGCAGAGCGCCGGATTTTGTACACGCCTCGCGAACAAAAACCGGCAAAGTCCCTGCCTGTGCACGAGATACAGGAAAAAAGGGGGATCCGGATGGAAGGGAAACTGAGTTAGCGATAACGGGGTTCGGGCTCCGACATACCCGGGTAGCCTCTCTCCCCTTTGCGGTACGAGGGGAGTGAAGAGAGATGAATCTCGGATTTTTCTCGTTCTTCTGGTATACCCATTGCCACGTGCAAATCCGTCGTCTGTCTCAAAAGGGACTTCGGTAAGGAAACGCCCGTATGGCCTTCAGTAGCTTAGCGGCCCGCCTGCTGATTCCATCCGGACAGCCTGGCCATATTCCGCCCGTGCTGGCGGGCCCCATGCTGCGCAAGGTGACGCCTCAGTCCGCCACCGTTTGGCTCGCACTGCGATCCCCTGCTACCGTCACACTCTCTGTTTCGACTTCCGCTGGAGCAGCGGTGGGGACCGGGGAACGAGACACCATCGCAATCGGTGTGAATCTCCATGTGGTCGCGGTCACTGCCCAGGCCGGCCAGGCGATGGTCGAAGGCGTGATCTACCAGTACGACCTCCAGTTCGATTTCGACGATGCAACCCTGGGGACCATGGGGCTGGCGGCTGCGACTGCGAATGCGTCCCTGGCGTACACGCCCACCTACAACCTCCCAACGTTCTGCCTGCCGCCGCAGGATCCGAATTTACTCCGGCTGATCTGCGGCTCATGCAGAAAGCCGAGCGGCGACGGCAAAGACCATCTGGCGCTGCTCGACGGCTTGATCTCCCAGGCGGCCCAATCCTCAAGTCCGCTGGTTCGTCCGCATCAGCTTCTGCTGATGGGCGATCAGATCTATGCCGATGACGTGGCGGAAAGTCTGCTCTCCATGTTGACGGACGCCGGAAGCGCACTGCTGGGATGGGAGGAAAACATCCCCGGCGGCCTCAATAACAAGCCATTCAAAGCGGCGGACCGGCCTGCCTTCACTCGCTACCAGATGCTGAAAGATGCCGGCTTCACTTCAGAAGACATGCGTTGTCATCTGATGGGGTTCGGGGAATATCTCTCTATGTACCTGTTCGTCTGGTCCGATGTCCTATGGCCGGCGGCCACTGGTCAGCTTCCTTCGTACGAGGAGATCTCCGCGAACGTCAAGGCGACACAAGCGAACTTCCCGCCTCTGGAAGCCGCCGTCGTCTGGAAGAACCTGAATGCATCGAAGTATAAAAAGTCGATCGCATCCTCAACCTCGTCACTGGATGACTTTCGCAAGAGCATGACTCAGGTGCGCCGGGCACTCGCGAATATCCCCACCTACATGATTTGCGACGATCACGAGGTCACCGACGACTGGAACATGACTCGTGACAACTTCTGCAAGGGAGTCTACGGGCACGATATCGGCCTGCGCATCGTGCAGAACGCTCTCTGCGCTTACTCTCTGTGCCAGCACTGGGGCAACGCACCTGAGCAATTCGATCCTGCAACCACTTCCGGCGGCGAGCTACTCAAACTTCTCGACAAGGGAAACTCGACCACGTACGACCAGTACTCGACGAACGCTAGTTCGCCCTCAATCCGCTCGCTGGTCAACGTGCATACCTACCAGGAGATCATGCAGCAGAATCCTCCTGCGTGCTTTCACGATCCCGTCTCGCTTGATTTTCACTACACGATTGAAGGCGCTGGGCATCAGGTCGTGGTAACCGACACGCGCACCTTCCGGACATACAACAACGGCGGAAGTGGCGCACCCGACCTTTTGCCTCCGGCACAGTTCACGGCACAGATCACGTCCACCCCAAGCCTCCGTACCTCCAATAATGTCGACCGGGTGCTGCTGGTCGTTTTGACCACGAATGCGCCGCCCACGGAATTCCTCCGCGCGTTCACGCGCCACGATTGGCTGTCCAATCACAAAGACAGATACCCGGACATTTACGAATCGTGGGAGATGCTGACGCCGGCCTACGACCGTCTTCTCAAGGCAATCTCGAGCAAGCTGCCTGCGGCCAACAACGTCCAGCACTACGGCCCCGCCGTCATTCTGTCGGGCGACGTCCACAGCAGCTTCGCTTCGCGGCTGGTGTATGAAGCGGCGACGCGCTATGAGGATGACCCACTTCACCCTCAGCCCACAACCGCAGTGATCGCTCAAATCGTAGCCAGTTCGTTTCGAAAGCAAACGGACCGAACGGTTGATATTCACCGGCAGGGATATGCCTACAATCCAACCCACATGTTTACGCCCAAGCATGTGCAGGAAGGCTACGTTGGCTGGAACGTCGCGCAGAGTGCATCCTCGACAGCGGTTGCCTCCTGGAACCTTCCTGGATTGGTCTCGGTGAAGGTGGACATGCTCGTCAGCCATGACCACCCGAGCCTGGTTTTTACCAGCGCCATTCCGGAATCGCTAGGCGGATTGGACCTGCACAAAACACCCGACTATCGCTACCGGCTGGAGTACCTTCCCCAGACCACGAAAGCGGCATCCACGTCGAACCTCAGCCCTGTCGCCATTCCACCGCTCGACGGTTCCACTCCGGCTGATCGCGCAAAGGCGATCAAATCCTATGAGACGGCGATGGACCATCTGGTTGCGTACCACGGAGACGGTGCGGGAAACGGCGACATGGTGGGCGTCAACAACCTCTGCGAGCTTTCTTTCGAGTGGGGCGCCGGAGACGAAAAGTACGTCAATCAGAAAGTTCGCTGGTGGTACACGAACAAGACCGATGTCAAACTTCTGGAAGCCGACTACCGCCTTAAGCTGGATCCGCACGACTTTCCCGACATCACACCGGCGATCCAACCATGACCCTCATTGACGCTTTGGTTTCGGAGATCGTGAACTTCCTCTCCCCGCTTGGCGAGGTGATGGATAGCCCGGTGACGACCGATCATTTCCTCGCGCAGATCGGCGCCAGCGGGGACGGCGCCGGGGGAGAGGCCCTGACCGAGGCGCTGCAGAACATCGCAGCACTTGGAGTGCTGATCTCTGCCCTCGCAAAAGAGAAGACCGATCCCTCGATCGGCGACATCGTCTCGCTCTTCGGAGCTTCAAAAAATTGCTTCCAAGCGCTGGACGCTTTGGACAAACCCGGCGGCCCCGCACTGCACATTGGCGGATTCGCCCTCGATTTCCTGGACCTTCTCACCGTCGCCTACATCGGAAACTGGCATCCGCTGCTCCGCGAGTTCGCCACGCTTCTGACCTTGATTGAGCCTGCGGAAACGCAGGCTCCTGCTGTGGCCATTGCCAACGGCAGTCAACTGGTGCGCGCTCCGTTCCAGATTGACCGCCTCCGCCTGGATCGTCTCCCTGCGCTGGTCAAGGATCCTGTAGGCACACTGCGTGCCTACTACTGGAACGATCTGCAGACGGAAGCGGACGCCGATGCGATCGCGGACAAACTGTTCGTGCGTATTCGCAACCTGCTGGAGGAACTCGGAGTACAAAGCCGCTACGGAATCCAGCCCGGCGATGAAGCCATCTTCGGCCAGGAAGCGCAACTGATCGATCACGCCCTGATCGTCTACGCCTCGAATCAACTTGGAGGCGCCGATGTCGACGCCGGGATTTCCGTTACCTTGTCACCCGCTGAACACGGTGATCTGGGTCTGGTGATTGCGCCGTTCGGGGTTCTCAGCGAAAGCGCAAGCTTCGGTTTGTGGGACATCGGCTTTCAACTCGCTGCCGATGTGCAGGCCTTCGCGATCGGCCGCAACGGGCCTACATTGCTTGCCGGTCCGGGGACAGCGGCTCTGGATGCGAAAGTTACGGCCACACTTGCCGCGCCGGATACAGGCCCGGCATTCGTCTACGGTTCCCCAACAGGGTCACGTCTGGAGATCGGCGGCGCTGTGCTGAGCGCTGAAATCAACATCTCGGCAAACAGTCAGGGTGGAGCGGCATCAGCCAATGTTTCCAAGTCCGCCATCGTCATCTCTCCGGGTGATGGAGATGGTTTTCTGCAGAGCATCCTGCCTGCGAATGGACTACGCGCGGACTTCAATCTTGGCATTGCATGGTCCAGCACGGGCGGCCTTTCATTCAGCGGCTCTGCCGGACTGGATGCCACGCTGCCTGTCGGCATTTCGATTGGTGGAGTGGTCACAATTCCCACCGTCCATCTGGGATTGAAAGCGGGCGACAGCGATCTTCAGATTGAACTGTCGGCCAGTGTTGGACTTTCGATCTCGGTAGTGAAAGCGCTCCTTGATCGAGTCGGGTTGGAGACGAATCTGACGTTCCCAGGTCACGGCGGCAATCTGGGAGCCGCCGACCTGACGTTCAGCTTCAAACCACCTTCGGGTATAGGTTTGTCGATCGATACAGGTGGAGTCACAGGCGGCGGTCTGCTTACGGTCGGACCGGCGGCAAACGAGTACAGCGGTGTCCTGCAACTCGAATTCAACAATCTTTCTCTGCAGGCCTTCGGACTCATCTCCACCCAGGTGGCTGGTGGCAGTGGCTACTCGCTACTGGCATTGATGGATGCCAGCTTCCCTCCCGTCGAACTGGGGCTTGGCTTCACGCTGAACGGTGTGGGCGGCATTCTGGCGGTTCATCGCACCGCGTCGGAAGACGCCCTGCGTGCAGCGATGAAGGCGGGCAAGCTTGGGACCATCCTGTTTCCCAAGAACGCAATCACCAACGGTCCGCAGATTCTCGCACAACTTGATTCGCTTTTTCCCACCGCGCATGGCCGCTTCCTTTTCGGTCCGATGGCCCTCATCGGGTGGGGAACGCCCACGGTTCTTACCGCATCCATCGCTGTCATCCTCGAACTTCCTGATCCCATCGAGATCATTCTCCTCGGCGTTCTGCAGGCGCGCTTCCCCACGCCCGATGCTCCACTCGTAAAGATCAATATGGACGCCGTTGGCGTCATCGACTTCTCGCAGGACGAACTCTCCCTCGACGCGACTCTCTTCGATTCCAAGCTCATCTCCTTCACCCTATCGGGGGACATGGCGCTCCGGCTCAACTGGGGCTCGAACAGCGAATTCCTGCTCTCCATCGGTGGCTTCCATCCGCAATTCACACCGCCTTCGGGTTTCCCAACGCTGAAGCGCATCACCATCGATATGCCCTCGGGCGTCGTCTCCAAGTTGCGCCTCGCCGCGTATCTTGCGGTCACATCCAATTCCCTGCAGTTTGGCGCAGCTCTCGACGTGTTCATCGGAGTGTCCGGCTTTGGACTATCGGGCCACCTGGGTTTCGATGCTCTGCTGCAACTCAGCCCGTTTCATTTCGAAGCCGACATCTCCGGTTCCATCGCACTCACCGCGGGCGGCGACGACCTGATGTCGGTCTCGCTCGACGCCAGCCTGACCGGACCCGCTCCCTGGAACATTGCAGGAAAATTCAAAGTCCACATCGTCTTCTTCGATGTCCACATCTCGTTCTCGCAAAGCTGGGGACTGAACGCACCCTCCCAACAGGTATCCACGGTGGATGTAGGCGCGCTCCTCAAGACCACTCTCGCCGATCCGCGCAGTTGGAACGTTCAGCTTCCTACCGGCCTTGCAGCTCTTGTCTCCACACGCAAGATCGAAGACTCCACCGCGGTCTTCGCTCATCCCCTGGCACGCGTAGGTGTTCATGAGCGCGTGGTGCCGCTTGGCCTGGCGATTACGCATGTGGGCCAGGCCACGCCTACAGGCGTCACCCAGTTTGCGATCACCAAATTCCAGCTAGGCACAACAACCGTCAACTACGACACGGTGCAGGATCAGTTTGCACCGGCGCAGTTCTTCGACCTCAGCGATACCGACAAGCTCTCACGGCCGTCCTATGAGCTTCACGACGCCGGTCTTGTGATGAAGGGCACGCTGGTAACGAACGGTAAAGCCGTTCCCAAAACCACGGACTACGAAACCTATTTCATCGACATACCAGGCGCGCTTCGCGTGGATGAAGGCGTGCCGCAGCCATTCCCGTGGGGCAACATTATCGTTGTCATGCAAACCGGGGCAGCCGCGCAAAAAGCTATCGGCCGGGCCGGTAATCTCCGCTACACCGCACCCGGCAATCCGATCAAGGTCGCTGAACCTGCCTTCGCACTCGCCGACACGAGCTCCCTCACTGCACAAACAACTGCCCCTGGCGAAGGGACAACGTATAGCGATGTGCACGCTCAACTTGCAGGCGCTCTTGCAGCTTCGCCTGCCAGGCGTGGCGCCTTACAGATCGTGGCGATTCACGAACTGGCGGCTGCCTGACGATTTCAGAAGCCGGAACAAGTCGGGGCTCAAAAGGTTCGTCACCGTGATGACGCTACTTACGTGACTTGGGCCGCGCGGGCGGTCCCGTATGTACCGGATCGATAGGGCCATACTTCTTCCACTCCGAGCCCCAGGTAACTCGATTCACCCAAGCGAGAAAGTCTACGGTGTCGTAATGCCATACAAGGCCGTTCAGTGGCAACTCCTTTGCGCTGTCCTGCTCCAGCGCCAGCAGTGTGCAGACCGTCTCCCACCAGTCATAGGAAGGCACCGGTAGCTGCATATAGTGGCCTGTGGGAAGAGATACCGTGGAGGGTAAGACCGAGAATTGTTGCGTGAGTTGACTCGCCGTGAAGATATCAACCAACACGCCTGTCCCCGTGCCTGAGAGAGTTCCGTCAACCGTACCTGGATATCCGACGAAATCACCAAGAGCCACCCGGACAGGCGTCGCCCCGGGGCGCAACTCGATGGGAAACGTTGCAGTCTGACCATTCGCCAAAAGATCAGCAATCGCCCGGTACGCCGTGGCGTCTCCAGTGATCCATTCCCCGAGGGTGCGTCTCTGACCTCCACCCCCTGCCAATGCCCGTCCCCACGCCGCGCGAAGAGGGGTATCCGTGGCCGCCTTGTCCTTGTTGAATTTGACCGCCAGCTCCGTTTCTTTCAGACGCATGAGGAAACGGTTGTACCAGTCCGGATTGCTGTCTGAGATGTTGTCTGGAACCCACTGTGGGGATTCGACGAACTGGATGAGCGAATAGACGTAGGTTGGATCGACACCGTAGTCGATACTGTCGTTCACGGCTTGGCAAAAAACTTCGTGCCGCACCAACAGAAACCCTCTGGACGTTCCGGCAGTGAATGAATTCGGAATGCGGGCAGCCACAACGACACCGTTCGCCAGCGCATAAACAGGCGACTGGGCTGGGAGAGTAAACACATTGGCGCCGTCGATAGACTCGGAAACCGGAAGCCTTGCATTCGTGTAGTCGCTGGGCTGGCCGTCCGCGTCGTAGTAATACTCTCGCAGCCGTGTATCGCCGCGCGCTTTCCGATACGCCCGCATGGTTTGAGACGGGACTGCCGTACCCCCTGTGGAGGTCACGGAAAAATCAAAAGGGTACCACCACCAGTCCCAGACCTCGCGCGAAAAACGATGCCAATCAAAGAACGGTCCCGGGCACATGCTGTGTGAATCTTCAGGCTGCGTATCGCCGACCAGGCCATGACCGGCGAATCCCCGGTAGCCATTCGTGCGATCCGAGAACATGCCGGTCCAGGCGGTATTGTGCGTAAAAGCATTTCCATGAGCGTCGTGATTCAGAACGATCTTGCTTTGAAACCAGGAGGGTAAGCTTGCGTCGTTGTTGTTGATCTTATCGATCGTGGTCCCGGCAGCCGTCGCCAGCAGATTGGCTCGCTCGTCCGCCATCACGAAACTCCGGAACTTCGCGACCTCACCCGCGGCGGACCCGGTCGCCTGCAGTGATTGTTGATCCATGGTCACATAGGGCAAAATCGGGAAATTGCGCGGTATGCCAACCTGTTCCGCGAGATATCGGCACAAAAGCACAAGGCTTCGAAAATTCGGTTCTGTGAATAGCATGCGCCGAAAATTGGTCGACAGCTGCGACACATTTTGCGGCCCGTCATAATTCGGCATGCCAAACCAGATCAGCACCCCTTCGGCATCGGTCGAAAAGCCAGGGTGCAACAGCATGTGCAACTTGATGTTGGTGAGATCTTGAGGCTTGCTGGGGTCTGGGGGATTTGACGTATCGTTTGGGTCGGTTGAAAAACTACGCCAGCGGCGTCTCGCTGTTGCCTGCCAGAGCGGTGCTGACGCCGTCGCCTGCGCCAGCGTGGGCTTCGGGTCACTCTCGTTGATCACGTCCTGGGCGCTGACAAGGGCAACCGGGCCAAGCTCATGTTGGTCGCCAAGGTCACCGTTCTCTATCCCGATGGACATGCCGTTCATGTAGGTCGCATGCCACGTCGTGCGAGGTGGGTCGACATCCATCAGCCGGTACACTGTGCCGTTTCCAGAAATGTAAAACTGTGGACCAATACCTGCGTGAGTAACCGAGGGGCTGACGTAGAGTTTGGAAAAGTTGTCAGCCGCCTGATAGGTGGGATATCCGGTCGTTTCGTGAATGATCACAGACAGAACAGTCGTCATCACCTCGCCAAAATAGGGATTGTGTGTCCCGGTGGTGGGTGGTGTCGGCCAGTGCGGAAGAGCAGGCATTACATTCTGCGTAGCAATGTGCTCATCTAGAAACGCACGAAGGCGGTCAAGCAATTTCGAAGGCATGCGGCTCTCGCTTTCGACAGCATGTATAATCCGGCTCGCTGGTACTCGCTTATGGCGCAGAGTCTAACAGATGATTTGTTGACTATGCTGACTGACCTGCTGGCGCCGCTTGCGGCCGCAGCCGGCAACGATCAGGCGCGCGCTACGCTCTTCGCTACGCTGGGACATACCGACACGGTCACCGCAAACCCTGCGTTGCTTACGGCATTGCAAAGCGCAGGTGCTCTCAGCACACAGATCGCCGCTCTCGATGCGTCGAAGCTCGATTCCTGGGCCGGCGTGCAGCAGCTTATTTCTCTGGGGAAACAAGCAGATACGCTGATCAGTTCTTTGCATCAGCTCGCATCGCAGCCGGGCCTGGAAACCGTAGCGGCAGCACTGGCGGAAGAATTAGCAGGCCTTCTACTCGCGTCGTGGCTGCGTCGCCGCCACCAGACATTGTTCTCTGTATTCGCCTTCTTCACGCTGGTGAAACTGCGCGAAACGCTGCCACTTCAACCAGCCGTCGCCGTGGCAGGCTCTACAGTGAGGTTCGGTTACCTGCTGGATGAATTTAATTTCAACCGCATCTCGGATCTGATATCAGATCCGGCAGCGGTACTCATCTCCACCTACATGCCGAATGGCATGGCGACAGCAGCCGATGCGCAACAATCTGCGGACAGCCTGTTTCCGTATCTGGGTTTTCTCGCGGATGCGCTGGGTGTGAGCTGGCAGACCCACGTAACATCGGCTGTTCCTGCGCCACCTGCCACCCAGGAGGATGATGACGAGGAAAGTTCAGGGCCGGATTCACTGAATTTTGACACAAGCACCTTGCAGGCGGACTCGGTAGGCGATTACGTCCCCCCGGGTCCACCAGATCCGGTTCCGGACAGCTACTACGCGGGTTACTTCCCTACGTTTAGCTTCATCCCCTTTCAGAACGACACAACGCAACTTCGCATTGATCTCAAGTGTTCGTCACTGCTCCATCCAGGAAACGCCGCCGGACTTGTTCTTGGCTTTTCTGGCGATTTCAACCAGACAGTAATGCAGGGTGCCTGCAAACTCGTTTTCAGCAGTCAGGGAACCGTCCCGGCGCTTCTCTTCTCTCCCACGGGCGTCAAGCTGGCGTTAAACGACGGCGCCCTTGACGACGGCATGGTGAAGCTGGAAGTTGACTACGTTGGGACAAGTGGTGGCTCCGCCCCTGCCTATGTCTTTGGCAGTACTTCCGGCACGCATCTGCAGATTGGCGCCGCGGGTTTTGCTGCAGGCGCAACTTGGAGCGGCAGCAGCGGCATCGCAGCCACTGCCGGTCTTTCTGCCAGTCATTGCTCACTCGTCATTGCGGCCGGTGATGGCGATGGCTTTCTAAGCAGCGTTCTTCCTTCAAGCGGCATCACTGCAAATTTCGACCTCGGCATCACATGGTCCAGCGGAAGCGGATTTGCCTTCAACGGAGGAGCGGGTCTGGGTACTACGTTGCCGGTCGGTCTTTCGCTTGGCGGCGTACTCCAGATTCCAAGCATTTACCTGGGTTTGTCGATTGGCAGCAGCGGCCTTCAATCGGAATTCTCAGCGAGCGTTTCGCTTGCAATCGGCCCCATCCAGGCAACGGTGAGCCGGCTCGGTATCCTCAGCACTCTCGCATTACCTGCCAGTGGCGGAGTTCCTCACTTTGGAGACATTTCTTTCTCCTTCAAGCCACCATCCGGAGTCGGGCTGGCCATCAACTCCGCAGGTGTCAACGGTGGTGGTTTCCTGGGCTTCGATCCCGCCAAACATCAATACACCGGCGTCCTTCAACTCCAGTTCAACGACCTCACCCTCCAGGCCTTCGGCATCATCACAACCCAGGTCGCGGGTTCCGATGGCTACTCGCTGCTGGCGTTGGTCGACGCCAACTTTCCTCCGGTTGAACTCGGGCTTGGCTTCACGTTGAACGGCGTTGGCGGCTTACTGGCAGTTCATCGCACCTCTTCGGAAGATGCTCTGCGCACCGCGATGAAAGCGGGCACGCTTTCCACCATCCTGTTCCCGAAGAACGCCATCACCAACGCCGCGCAGATTCTCGCGCAGCTTGATTCATTGTTCCCCACCGCGCCGGGCCGATTCCTTTTCGGCCCGATGGCCCTTATCGGCTGGGGGACACCTACCGTCCTGACAGCGTCCATCGCTGTCATCCTCGAGCTGCCTGAGCCCATCGAGATCATCATCCTCGGCGTTCTGCAGGCGCGCTTTCCGACGCTTGATGCTCCGCTCGTCAAGATCAACATGGACGCCGTTGGCGTCATTGACTTCTCGCAGGACGAGCTTTCTCTTGACGCAACTCTCTTTGACTCCAAACTCATCTCCTTCACCCTCTCGGGCGACATGGCGCTACGCATCAACTGGGGCTCGAACAGCGAGTTCCTGCTTTCCATCGGCGGCTTCCATCCTCAGTTCACACCGCCGCCGGCGTTCCCAACGCTGAAGCGCATCACCATCGACATGCCATCCGGCATCGTCTCGAAATTGCGTCTCGCCGCGTATCTCGCGGTCACCTCGAATTCATTGCAGTTCGGTGCGGCGCTCGATGTATTTATCGGCGTATCCGGCTTTGGGTTATCCGGTCATCTCGGGTTCGACGCTCTGCTGCAACTCAACCCGTTCCACTTTGAAGTGGACATCTCCGGTTCGATCGCACTTACCGCCGGCGGCGACGATCTCATGTCGGTCTCGCTCGATGCCAGTCTGACCGGCCCCGCTCCGTGGAACATCGCCGGGAAATTCAAAATCCACATCGTCTTCTTCGACGTCCACATCTCGTTCTCGCAAACCTGGGGACTCAGCGCACCCTCCCAACAGGTTTCGCAAGTTGATGTCGGCGGACTCCTCAACACCACGCTTGCCGACCCACGCAGTTGGAATGTTCAACTTCCCACCGGCCTCTCCGCACTGGTTGCCACACGTAAGGTGCAGGACGCCACCGCTGTCTGCGCACATCCTCTGGCACTCGTTGGTGTACACGAGCGCCTTGTCCCACTGGACCTCGCCATCACACACTTTGGCCAGGCCACTCCATCCGGGGCCACCCAGTTTTCCATCACGAAATTTCAACTCGGGACATCGATCCTCAACTACGACACGGTTCAGGATCAGTTCGCGCCGGCCCAGTTCTTCGACCTGAGCGACAGCGACAAACTCTCGCGGCCGTCCTATGAGCTTCACGATGCCGGCGTCGTAATGAAGGGCACGCTGGTCACGAACGGTAAAGCCGTTCCCAAGACCACGGATTACGAAACATATTTCATCGATACCCCGGGCGCCCTGCGGGTCGATGAAGGGGTACCGCAGCCTTTCCCGTGGGGCAACATTCTTGTCGTCATGCAAACGGGGGCCGCCGCACAAAAAGCTATCGGCAAGGCAGGCAATCGCCGCTATACTGCACCCGGCAACCCCATCACGGTTGCCGAACCGGCCTTCGCACTCGTTGACACCGCATCGCTTACCCCGCAGGCCACTGCGCCGGCTGGGAAGACAACCTACAGCGACGTACACGCTCAGCTTGCAAGCGCACTCGCAACCTCGCCTGCAAAACGCGACGGCTTACAGATCGTCGCAACCCATGAACTGGTGGCCGCCTGATGGCAGATCCGACTCAAGCTTACTCGCTGCTCCCCTGGGTACGCCGCGGCATCGCGTCGCTGATTCCGAGCACGCCCGCGCCTACGGTCAACTACGCCACGGTGCCGCTTGCGCTTGAGGTCAACAACGCCGCTGTTCCGGCTGCCCCGCATGTTCGCCTTCCAGGCCCCGGCGATGTGCAAACCATTGATGCCCGCGCCTTCATCCGCACTGAGCCTCGCGATCGAGCCGACAACTTCGAGCCCAATTTCCTCGCCGCCATCGAGCTCGCAACACCGGACTTCCCGTGGATGTTTACACCAACCGCCCCGGCAGGCGATCGCCTTACACCCTGGCTCTGCCTGATCGTGCTTCCTGCGGTTGAGGGCGTTACGCTCACGAAGCAGGCCAATGGAACCAACGTCGTCCGCATCGATGCGCCGCTGAACCCAGCTACCGAACTCCCTGATCTTACGCAGATGGATGCCTGGGCACATGCCCAGATCGCCGGCAATGATCTTTCCCCCGCCGCTCTTACCAATGACTCTGGAGCAAGCCTGTCGCGGCTCATCGCATCGCGCAAGCTCGTCGCATCCCAGTCGTACATCGCGTGCGTGGTGCCTACGTTCCGAGCCGGCCTCAATGCAGGGCTTGGCATTCCGGTCGCGGACAACGATCTCGCCCTCGCATGGACATCCGCCGTGACCGCACCGTTCACGCTGCCGGTCTACTATCACTTCAGCTTCTCGACAGGTCCCGGCGGAGATTTCGCTTCTCTCGCACGAAAGATTGGACCGCCCACGACCCCGGTAACGGCAGGCACACGGACCATCGATGTTTCCGCGCCTGGCTTCGGAGCCGCCGCGGCCCCCGGCGTCACCCTCGAACTCGAAGGCGCGCTTCGCACCTTCAAGATGCCGTCTACCGCCTGGCCTGCAGGCACGCAGGCTCCCTACGAAACTCAGTTGCGCAAAGTGCTCTCTCCACCTGCCGCAGCCGACCCTGTTGTGACGCCGCCGGTCTTCGGCAAAACGCAAACGGGACTCGATCTTCCCGCCACGGATGCGACTCCGCCGGTATGGATGGGCGAGTTGAATCTCGACCCGCGAACACGGACCATCGCATCCACCGGCAGTCAGGTGGTGCAGGCAGATGCCGATGCCATGGTCGCGTCCGCCTGGGATCAGCTCGGCGCTATCCGCAAAGCGAACCAGCTCATGCGGCAGGCGCAGCTCGCACGCGAAGTGAGCGCATCACTGAATCGCCGCCATCTGCAAACTCTTCCCGGCGACGGCGTTTACCTGCAAGTCACCAGCCCAACGCACAGCCGCGTCAAGCTCACGCTCGCCGGAACCACAGCCACCCTTTCGTCTCAGATTCAGAGCAGCCGCATCCCTGACGCAGCCGTCACGCCTGCCATGCGAAAGCTCGCGCGTCCCCGCGGCCCACTCGGCAGGCAGCTTGCCGTTACCACCCCGTCCGCAGCCCCAACGGCGCCGGCAGTCGTTCCACAAAAGATTGTTGACCGCCTCAATGTGCAGACTGCCACCACGACGAGTCCACCGCCACTGGTCGTCACCGGCCCGCGCAAAGCGCCCATTGGCATGGTCACGCTGAACCAGGTCTCACCCACCATCCAGATGGTGAAGATGACTGCCGGCGCACTGAAAACCGCACCCGGCTGGAATAAAGCGGTTCTCGCCACCACCGTATCGACAACGGTCGACACAACTGTTCATCTGCAGGCCGACACCCATTTGGCCACCGGCGCCCTTCCAATCAAGCCGGTCGCAACCGAACAGCCTGTCGCTGCCTCACCCATAGCACCCACACCCGTTGGGCCTGTACCAGTTGGGCCAACGCCTGTTGGCCCGGTCAAACCCGTCACCTTGCAACCGATCGTTTGGAAAAACGACCCGGATGTCCCTGTGTTGCTTCAGGGCACTCTGACGAACCAGCCGCCGGCGCTGGTCTTTCCAACCGATACCGCGGCACTCGCCAAAATGCAGCAAAACTTCTCAACCGCCGCGGTTGCCATCAACGGTTATCTCAACACCGCGCAAACCGCCATCCCCGACTTGCCATCCCTTGGTGGCGCAGCGGCACTCACAACACCGCGCCAACAGCTCAGCGCGCGGCTCAATCCTTCCATGACCATTCAGGCGCGTCTTAAGGCGCGGCTTCCGCTAAGCACCGGACCCGATCCGCTCCAACCTCACACCGGCGCTCCGAAATTCCCGCAGGCCATGTACGAGCCGCTCGCGAATCTTTCACCGGAGTGGATGCTGCCCGGCATCTCATCCATCCCCATCGATACGGCGGTTCTGCTGCAGCCCAATGCGCACTTCGTCGAGGCCTACATGGTTGGCCTCAATGAGGAGTTCGCCCGCGAACTTCTCTGGCGCCAGTTCCCTGCCGAACGCCGCGAGACCTGGTTCCAGAACTTCTGGGCCACCGGTGGCACGCCCGACATCCCGGCCGTCGCACAGTTCAATCCGGCAGCCCATCTTGGCGGCAATACCCTGGGAAACGCTGACCCCGGCCGCATCATTCTGCTCTTCCACGCCAACTTGTTTCAGCGTTATCCCAATGCTCTTGTCTCCGCGTGCAAGGCCGTGTGGAATCCGCCCGATGTACACGGCGTGGTTCATCGCGGGCTGGGCACATCACGTCAATGGCCCATCTTCCAGGGCCAGATCGGCAACGAGTACCGCTTCTTTGGTTTCGATATTCCCGACCCCTTTGGACTCCCCGATCCTTCCAAAGGAAATCCCGGTTGGTACTTCGTTCTCGAAGAGCACATCACTGAACCACGCTTCGGCCTTGAACCTCCGGGCAGCGTGCCTTCAACAGCTACACCGACCTGGAACGACATGAGCTGGGACAAAGCCGTCGAAGGTTCAGCACTCAGTGGAAACTTCCTCTCCGCAACATCCGCTCCGAAATTCACCGCGGACGAATTCGTTGGCTGGAGTGAAAATTCAGCGGCCATGGCTTACATCCTGATGCGCCGTCCAGTGCGGGTCGCCATGCACGCCAACGCCCTCATCGCAGAGGAGGGAGCATGAGCACCACGGTTCCGGCCTTGAGCCCCTTCGTTCGCGGCACAACCAACCCGGCTGTTTTCTTTTTGCAGAATGGTGTGGCCCGCCCTATTCCCGACGATGCCACCGTGAAGTACATGGCTGCCGGTCAAACCATCCGGACGCTCAGCGATGTGGACATGGCGGCTCTCAAGCATGGAACGGCGATGCCCTCCCGTGCTGACGGCACCCTCCTGACCGCACTGGTCCCGGCCGCGCCCGGTGGCCCTCCAGTCGCAGCTCCCATTCCAGGTCAACCGGTATTGACTCAAATGGCCGCGCCGATTCAGCGGCTGCCGGTTCAGCCCGTCCAACCGGTGGAGCCGGTCAAGCCAGTACAACCAGTAACTCCGGTTCAGCCAGTACAACCGATTCAACCGGTTCTTCCTGTTCAGCCCGTTATCCCTGTACAGCCTGTCGTGCCAGTCCAACCGGTCGTGCCCGTCCTCCCGACTCAGCTTGCGTACTACATGTCCGGCGGGCTGCGGCGCCATGTCCCGGACAACCAAACATTATCTGCACTAGAGAGCGGCGGATCACAGTTGGTGACGGTCGCCATTGCCGACCTGAATGCCATTCCCTTAGGTGCGGAGCTTCCCTCACGTGCCGACGGCACCGTGTATCAAGGCTCCGGCGGCCCCTACGCCTTCCTCATGAAGGGCACTCTGCGGCAAGCAGTTCCCGACGCGACCACGCTTCGTGACGCCGGCCACGCTTACAACTCCGGGTTGCCCATCACCGCCGCCGATCTCGCAGCAATTCCAGTCGGCAATCCGCTGCCGACTACCTGCAAATTTCTTCACCCACCCGCGGCAGCGGTCCCGCTTCTGCTTCTGCCCATCCGCATCGAAACCCGTTTCCAGCCCAATCAGCTTTGGCTGCGTGTTTATCCCGACGACATCCACGTCAACAGCTTCGAACCGCAGCTTACTGCCGACGAATCCGCTGCCCGCGCCGCCTATCTCGCGCAACCCGGGCAGGACGCCTTCACCGTCCTGGCCCAGCAGTACGGGCCGGAACGCGCTGCATGGATCGTCAGCCCCGCGGCACAACCCGGCACAAAGGCAGGCCAGTGGACGAAGGCGCCCTTTACCAACACGCTTCCGGAACGCTGGATCGTGATGGGCTACCAGGGCAACGCCCCCGGTCAGGTCCTGGCGATCGGCCCTCCTATTGCCGACTCTCTTGCTGTCGGACCTGATCCCAATGGTCCAGGCCCATCCGCCGATGATGGCATGAAGTGGCTGTCGGACTTCGATCGCGCTGTCTCTGTCGGCATGGGTTTCAAGATCCCACTGACCGCGGCGCAGACTCGTGGCTTCAACCGCATCGTCGTGCTCGGCCTCAACAGCGGCCTGGATGCCACGCAAGCCGCGGGACGTTTCGGCGATCTTCTCAACGCGCATCACTACACCGATGGCTTCGAGCTGCTGCCTCACGGCGCGCCCACCAACAACACCCAGCATGCGAGTTCCGCGCTCTCTTCCCACGATCCCAACTACGCTCAACTTTTTGCGACAGAACAAGGCCCGGCACTTTGCCCCGCGCGGCCTACCGCCGACGGCGACCGCCTCGCACGCGCTGTAGGCATCGATCCCACGCTGTTTGCCCATGTCAGCGGAGCCAATGCAGGGCAGGATGAAGAAGCGGCAGCCATGAACAACGTTCTGTGGCCGGCGACATGGGGGTATTACCTGGAGCAGATCGTGAACGGTGCCGTCCCTATACCCGACACGATTCTTCCGCTTGCACGCGACCACTTCACGCAGCATGTGCGCGCACGCGGTCACTTCCCCATCCTGCGCGTTGGCGCCCAACCGTATGGCATATTGCCCGTCACCTGGAGCGCGCAGTGGAAGTCGCTTGAAGGGCGAGCGCTCGATGCTCCGCTGATGAGCCTGCTTTCCCAGGCGCGTACGACCTGGGAGAGTTCTATCACCAATGTGCCGCAGATACACGGTGCGGCCGATCCCGAAGGCGCTTTAGTCAGCCTGCTCGGCATGTCGCCAACGACAACCAGCGTTGCGGCACGCAGTGTGATCGGGCCCGAATACAATCTTTCCTACTGGCGATTCATTCAGCAGGATCCAGGCAAAACCTGGTGGACTACGCTGACAGCAAAGTCACTCGCCCAGGCCGGCACGCTCGCGGCAAACCTGGCCAATACGCGGTTGATCAACGCAACGTTCGTCGATCCATTCCGTTTGCTCACCGACGTGCTGGTTGCCCCTGCGCCTCTGGAGGGCCAGGCAGCCCCCGGCTACATTTCGCAACTGGCAGCGCTGACGTGGCAATCGATCCGCGACTTCAAGATGCCTGCGCAGCCCATCCCGCTGCTGCTCCTGCTTCTGCGCCACGCGGCTCTGCGCCAGTACCTGGATACCGCAAGCGATCTGCTCACCAAAACCGGCGGCATTCAACCTGCCGAACGCCTTGAAGCCGAGCTGCTCGGTCTTTCCGTCGGAGTTGTGCGGCCCACCCCCTGGGACATCCTCGCTCGAAACTACGCGGACAAAGGTCCGGTCGGCACGTATCTCGATAAATCCCAGGCAGACACCACCATCCCCGTCTTCGCTGCCTTCTGGACTGCCTTCAAATATCTCGCCACCCTTCCCGCTCAGCGGCTCGACACCGCGGCACGCGAAGTCATGGACCTTGCCTCGTATCGCCTGGACGCATGGCTCACTTCGCTCGCACACTTCCGTCTCGATCAGGCTCGCACCGCTGCGCCCAAGGCAGGCGTCATTCTGGGCGCCTATGGCTGGGTTGAAGACGTCCGGCCGCAAACTGCTGTCGCCTCCTCCGACTACGTCCATGCGCCTTCGCTTGCGCATGCAACCACAGCTGCGGTCCTGCGTTCCGCGTATCTCACGCACCACACCACAGCGCAGTCTCCACTGCAGATCGGCCTTTCCTCCGATCGCGTCCGTCTCGGTTTGCATCTGCTGGATGGCATCCGCGAAGGTCAAACTCTCGGCGCGCTGCTGGGCTATCGCCTGGAACGCAGCATGCACGATCCAACTCTCAATCTGCAGCCCTACATCGAGACCCTGCGCACCATCGCTCCGCTCAATAACCCCGATCCTTCGACGACAGCCAGTGAGTCCGTTGCCGCGAACAACACCATCGACGGTCTTGCGCTGCTGCAGAAAATCTTCCCCGGTGGCGTACTGGGCACAGGCTCCGGCCTTCCCACCGATGCCACCCTGCGCAAGAATCTCACTACTGTTCTCACGACCCTCACGAATGCTCTCGACGCCGTCGCCGATCTCACCATGGCCGAAAGCGTGCACCAACTGCTCAAAGGCAACACCGTGCGCGCAGGCGCTACGGTTGACGCCATCGCTCGCGGCGACGCTCCTCCACCTGAACTCGATGTGGTGGAAACTCCGCGTGCGGGTACAGCCTTCACCCATCGCTTCTTTGCGGTTGCACCTGCAACTGACCCCGCCAACAAGCCGGTCACGCCCCGCGCCCAAGCCGAACCGCGTTTGAACGCCTGGGCCGCTACGTTGTTCGGCAGCCTGTCTCGCGTGCAGGCTCGCGCGAACTTTACCGACGGCGCCGGTAAAACTCTCGGCACAGTTGCGTTTGGCCTCGACAAGCTGGCTCTTGCCGCGCTTGACCTGCTTGCACTTCCGCAAGCGGACGGCTTCACGGGTGAGTTAGGCAGCCGTCTTCTTCGCGTTGCGACTACACTTCGTCCCACTACCATCCCAGCCACAGCGGCCATCGCACTCGTTGCCGAACGCGATCCCGCATGGACCCCAGACGTTCTCTCTGTGAATGAATTCCTTCAGCTTGTCTGGAGCGTCCAGAGCCTCATCGCTGCTTCCCGCGCTCTCACTCCGCAGGACATCGTGGTTCAGGGCGGCACTCCCGGCGCCATCAACACAACCGAGCTACAGGCCCGTGCCGACGCGGCGGAAGCGCAACTCCGCGCCGCTCAAACCGCACTGTCCGGCGCCAGCGGCCTCGACACCGCACTCCTGGGCGCCGCAAACTTCGGCGTCGCCAACGCGGTTCCTTCACAGGACGCAACCCAGTGGCCGGCTCAGATATCTGCTGCGGCGGCGGAGATTGCGTCAAGAGTCGCCGCGCTGAACACGCTTGCCAATGGCTTCACACGCGCTGGCTCAAGCTCGGACACTCTGCGCGATCACGACACCGCGCGGCTTCAGGCCATCTTTGGAAGCTCGTTCGTGGTGCTCCCCCTATTCGACTCCACACTCAGCGGTCAGTGGCCGCAGTTGTGGAGCAGCAGCACCGCGCTGCTGGGTGGCGATCCGCTTGCACCCATCCCATGGATGCAGCGCATGGCTCGCATCCGTCCCGGAGTCGCGCGTCTCGACTCTGCGCTCTTCTATGCAGAAGCGCTCGCCGAGAAGTCTCTGCTTCATCTCCAGGTCGCACAGCTTCCTGTCGTCGCGAACGACCGCTGGGTCGCACTCAAACAACCGGCGCCAACCACCACCAGCCGTCTTTCGTTGGTTGCGTTCTTGCCCACGCCTCTTCCAACCGGTACGCCCGTTGCGGGCCTCATGCTCGATGAGTGGGTAGAAGTTCTGCCCTCCTCACAGCAGATCACCGGCGTTGCTTTCCATCAGGACGACCCCACCGCCCGCGCGCCGCAGACTCTTCTGCTCGGCGTGCGTCCTGACGACTTCCCGGAGTGGACGCTGGAAGCTCTCGAAGGCACGGTGCTCGAAGCGCTCGATCTTGCCAAGCTGCGCGCGGTTGATCCCGACGCACTGAATGCGCTGGGTCACTACCTGCCCGCACTGTACTTCGCCTACAACGCCGGCGGACCTACTGTGGAAACCATCTCCACCGACTTCAACCTCGCCCAGGCCACAACCGTTCTCAAGAGCAACAGGAGCATCTGATGCCTTCCGTCACGATCTGGAACCGCCTTGAGCCACGCGCACGAACCTCGGACCTTGCCGCAGGTCTCGCAGCCCGTGTTCACGACCCCTTGTGGCTGCTCGCGCGTCAGTGGCAGGTCGGTGAGTTCGCCGGCCGCGATGCAGGTTCCCCGCTCACGGCACAGGTTCAGTGGACCACCGCACCCTTCGATCGTTACGCCAGCGGCTCCGCTGCACCGCTCGCGTATGACGGCACACAGCCCATCGAAACCCTCATCGAACGCGAGTCTGTACGGCCTCCATCTTCCGCCGTCGACCTCCACCAGGCCGCGGAAGCCGGTCTCCATTTCCTGCGACTTCTTGACGCAGCCAACCTGACCCGGCTTCGCCCTGCATACTTCACGCAATACGCGCTCAAATCCGCGACCGCTTCGGATGCTGACTCGCAGAAGATGTCTGCTGTTGTCACCGGCCGTGTGATCGACGGAGTGAAACTGCGCGCCGATCTTGCCCTGGCAGGCGCCGGTAAGCTTCCTCCCCTCCCCGCATTCAACACCACCGACGCTGCCGCTGTTCTTCCCATCACACAGGCCTTCACAACATGGTTTGACAGCCTCTTCAGTCAACCAACCGGCGCTACCTCATGGTCGCCACAACGCATGGAGTACAGCTTCTCCATCGCTGCAACCGCCGATCCCGGCAGCCTGATCGCGCAGGAATACGATGGCGGCGAAGTCGACTGGTACACCTTCGACCACTCCACCGCTGCACTTGCAGAACCGGGCACAGCCCCTGCGGCTCCCGCACCCGCAACTCGCACTGTAATCGTCGCTCCGGTCACATTCCGCGGCATGCCCGCGCGCCGCTTCTGGGAAATGGAAGATGCCGCGGTGGACATTGGCGCTCTCACGGCGGCTGCCGAAGATCTCGGCCGCCTTCTGCTGCGCGAATTTGCGCTGATCTATGGAAACGACTGGTTCCAGATTCCACTCGCCGTTCCGGTCGGCTCCCAGGTCGTGATCAACGCTCTCAACGTTGCGGACACCTTCGGGATCATCACGAAGGTCCCGCACTACGCCGCCGCGGACGGCCTCGGTGCACCATGGCGCATGTTCTCGCTCGGAGCCACAGGTGGCCCTGTCTTGCGCAGTGCTGCGGACAATCCAGCGAACCTTCTGGTCATTCCACCGAGCGCCGTTGCGTCGCTCGACAGCGTTGCGATTGAAGATGTCCTGTTTCTGCGCGATGAACTGGCCGAAATGGTCTGGGGAGTGGAACGGACCGCAGTGGGTCCATCGGGCCTTCCAACCGACCGCTCGCTCGCCTGGAAAACCTCCGCGCCTCCAGTGCCCCCACCATCGGTCGACGCCCCGCCTGCATATCGGCTTGGCACCACGGTTCCCGACTACTGGATCCCGTTCCTCCCTGTCGACGTCGACACCGGCCCGTTGCAGATGCGCCGCGGCCGGCTACCCACCGCCGCCAGCGGCCCCATGGGCCAGTTCCTCAACTACCCCGCACAAACCATCCCGCTCGAAGAGCTGCCCCAGGAAGGTGTGCACCTCGAACGCGTCTACCGTTACGCACGCGGCACGGACGGATCCACCCATCTATGGATCGGACGCCGCCGCACAACCGGCCTGGGAGAGGGCCGCAGTGGTCTTCGCTTCGACATTCTCGACAGCTGAAATCTCCCCACGCGAACGTATGTTGGAGAGTCAAGATCATCGTTCTCGGCCAGATATGGCACAGGTATCCCGAAACACTTCGGACACGAAACAGATGTTTTCAAGAGGCTATCGCGGTCGTCCAGACAGCGGAGAGTGTTTCAGCCTGACGCAAAACAGTTTCCGTTGCCTCCTCTTGCCGGTCCGGTGGGTACTTGTACTTCTTGAGGATGGTCTTCACCATCAGGCGCAGCCGCGCCCGGACAGAATCTCTCAGGTACCAATCGACTGAGTTGCTCTTGCGCAGGCGTTCTGTCAGCTCACGAGCAATCTTCCGCAAAATCTCATCGCCCAGCTCGCGAACCGAAGCTTCGTTGGCGGCGAGTGCATCGTAGAAGGCAAGCTCATCCGCTGAGAGCCCAAGATTTTCTCCGCGCTCTGCAGCCTCTTGAAACTGTTTGGCCATCGCGATCAGCTCTTCTATGACCTGGGCGGTCTCAATCGCGCGATTACGGTAGCGAATCAAGCTGTTCTGCAGCATCTCCGAGAACTTCCTGCTCTGGACTACGTTCGTGGCGAAGCGGCTCTTGATGTCGCCGCGCAGCAGCCGCTCCAGCAGTTCCACAGCAAGGTTCTTGTGCTTCATGGCGCGCACGTCTTCAAGGAACTCATCGGAGAGGATACCGACGTTCGGCTTCTTCAAACCCGCTGCGGAGAAGATGTCGATCACCTCGGACGACACAACAGCCTTCGAGACGATCTGGCGGAGCGCGTGCTCGCGCGCCTCATCGTCGAGCTTGGAACTGGGGTCGCCTTTCGTCAGCACAGCGCGAATGGCCTGGAAGAACGCCAGCTCATCCCGGTACATGAGGGCGCTATCCAGCGTGCAGCAGAGAGCGAACGCCTGCGTCGCCGCGAGCACCGCATCCGCAAAGCGTTTCTTGCCGTCCTCCAATCCGAGGATGTGATCTGCCGCGTTCCGAATCAGAGGCAGCGCGTTGGTTCGAAACGCGCCGTAGTTCACTTCGTGCAGCATGCCGCGCGTGATCTCGATATATTCCTGCAGCTTCTTGACGGCTTCTTCGGCAGGAATTGTCGGGCGGCCTTTGCCCGCGCTCTGGGTGTACTCCTGCAGAGCTTCCCTGAGCTCGTTGGCAATGCCGATGTAGTCCACGATGAGGCCGCCGGGCTTGTCACGGAATACGCGATTGACGCGGGCGATGGCCTGCATCAGGTTCGCGCCCTTCATCGGCTTATCGACATACATCGTTGTCAGGCATGGGGCGTCGAAGCCGGTCAGCCACATATCGCGCACGATCACAATGCGGAACGGGTCGTCCGGGTCCTTGAAGCGCTTTTCGAGCGCCTTCTTCGTCGCGAGATTATGAATGTGCGGCCGCAACTCCTCGCGGTCGGATGCCGAGCCGGTCATCACGATCTTGATCGCGCCTTGCGACGGATCAGGGTCATGCCATTCCGGCTTCAATGCGACGATCTCTCGATAGAGCTGCGCGCACACGTCGCGGCTCATGCAGACGATCATGGCCTTTCCGGCCATCGCGCTGTTTCGTTCCTCGTAGTGCTTGACGAGGTCCGCGGCGACCTTGCGAATGCGAGGCTCCGCGCCGACGAGCTTTTCCAGCGCTGCCCATTTTGTTTTCGTCCGGGCACGGGCGCTCTCTTCGTCGCCCTCGGTCAGCTCCTCGACTTCTTCGTCGATCCGTGGCGCCTGCTCGGGATCGAGATCGAGCTTTGCCAGGCGCGATTCGTAGTAGATCGGCACCGTCGCGCCGTCTTTGACGGCCTGCTCGATGTCGTAGATGGCGACATACTCGCCGAAGACGGCGCGGGTGTCCTTGTCGGCCCTGGCGATGGGCGTACCGGTGAAGGCCACGTAGGTGGCCTTCGGCAGCGCATCGCGCAGGTATTTGGCCATGCCGTACTGCAGCGTGCCGTCCTTGCCTATGCGTGCTTTCAGGCCGTACTGGCTGCGATGCGCCTCGTCGCAGATGACTACAACATTCGCGCGCTCGGTCAGCACCGGGAAGGTGTCTTCATCTTCGCCAGCGACAAACTTCTGGATAGTCGTGAAGACGATGCCGCCGGACGGCCGGTTGTTCAGGTGCTCGCGCAGCGAGGTGCGCGAGTCTGCCTGCACCGGCTTTTCGCCCAGGATCTCATCTGCGGCGGAGAACGTCCCGTAGAGCTGGCCGTCCAGATCATTCCTGTCGGTCACCATCACCAGCGTAGGGTTGTTCATCAGCCGGTGCGTCATCAGCTTGCCGGCGAGGCAGGTCATCTCCAGGCTCTTGCCCGCACCTTGCGTGTGCCACACCACGCCGCCCTTGCCGTCGCCTTCCTTGCCGGAGGCGATCAGGATCTGATCGACCGCCGCGCGCACCGCGTGGAACTGGTGGTACGCCGCGATCAGCTTGGAGTTGCCGACCGTGTCGAAGACAATGAAGTGATGCAGGTAGTCGAGCAGGTGCGCTTTCGTGAAGAGTCCGCGGATCAGCGTCTCCAGCTCGGAGAAGTGGCCCAGCGGGTCCTTGCTTGTACCGTCGATCGTGCGCCACGCGCTGAAGCGTTCCCTGGTGGCGGTCAGTGAGCCCAGGCGGGCGTACACGCCATCGGAGGCGACCAGTAGTTCGTTCGATCGGAAGAGTTCGGGGATCTCTGCTTTGTAGGTCTGCAGCTGTTGAAAGGCGGCCCACACATCGGCGTTCTCGGTCGCCGGATTCTTCAGCTCGAAGACCGCGATGGGCATACCGTTCAGGAAGACGGCCATGTCGGGCCGCCGCTCCTTCTGGCCCACAACGGTGAACTGGTTGACCACCAGCCAATCGTTCTTATCAGGGTTGTCGAAGTCCACCAGCCGGGCGCGGGCGCCCTTGGTCTCGCCGTCCTCCTGCCAGTACACCTGCACACCCAGCGTGAGCATGCCGTGGAACTCGTGGTTCCCGGCGTACAGGCCGGGCGTGCTTGCATTCATCACGACGCCGACGGCGTCTTCGATGGCCACGGAGGGCAACTGCGGGTTCAGGCGATGCAGCGACGAGCGCAGGCGCTCTTCCAGCATCACCTGCTTGTAATTCCTGCGCTCGGGTGTCAGGCCGTCGGGAGCGATGTCCGGGCCGGCGGCCACTTCGTAGCCCAGGTCTTCGAACCAGCCGAGCGCCTCGTTCTCCGCCATGCTCTCCGTGATTCGGCTCATGCCTCGGCTCCTGTCGAAATGTGTCGATCCAATCGACACGTCCGCAGGATATGTCGAAAATCAGTTCGAGGATCGACAGATCGCATCAGACTGCCTCTGCAAGCATGGTTTCGGCTTCCGGCACGCGCAGCTTGCCGGAGATGAGCCGGGGAAGGAGGGTGTCGCGAAGAGCTGTAAGCAGCAGACGTTGTCGGTCGTTGCAAACGATCTTCTCGTAAAGAGGGCGCGTGATCATATCGAAACGCTCCATCACCTCAGCAACTGGCACAGCCAAAAGAATTGGTCTAAAGTTCTTCTTGCTGATCTCTTGAAATGTCGATCCGTTAGCACGCGATTTGATTAGCTCGATGGAGTTCGCGGTCCAGAGCCACAGAAAAAGATTGGAAACGCCGTGATTCGCTTTCATCGCGATAAATCCCTGGTTAATGGCCGTAGAAATTTCAGCTATGGCAATGTAGCCAATAGGGGCGCGCGATGAGAGTAGGACGGTGCCCACCGGAAGTAAACCCGAACCTACCGAAGCGATACCCTTAGCCGTTAGCTTCCGTTCAGAATCCAAAAGAATAGGAGATTTGAGATCAGACAAATCCTTTGGCGTGGTCCAGTGAAATTCGCCATTATTCCAGTATTCTTCGTTCTTCGTGCTGGGCGTTGAGCCTCCAACCGCTTCGCAAATATCTCCGATAGTTCTGACTACCCATCGCTCCGGAAGGGGTCCCAGTTCAGAATCCTGGAACTCGCTTGGGAAGAAGGCAGCGGTGGCGGCATCCATGCCGTCCGGCTCGCGTCCCTCTGCCTTTGCCCTCACCGGATCGAAGTCCACAAACCACGACTTGAAGATCGCCCGCGCCATCGCATCCAGCGTCTCGTTCGTCGCTTTCAGCAAATCGATTCTCCTGTCGAGGCTGTCGAGGGTTGCCGCTATCTCACGCTGTGTTTCCAGCGATGGGATACGAAGCATAATCTTTCGCAGTTCGCTCTGCTTAATGCCTGTCACCGTAGTTCCGGAAGCGCGGGAGCGAAGCTGCACTTGCACCTCGTCGCTAAGCATGAGGTACTTAAGGAACGTGTTATCGAGGACTTGGGCATCGCCTCGTAAGAGGATCACCCTTTGTGCAAGAGCTACTCGCTCCGAATGAAGCTGGGCCACCTCTCCTATAGGCGCCTCCGTCGTAATGACCACATCGCCAACCTGCGGCATTCCACGCCGCATCCATACATCGTATTCATCTTCCGAAATGAACTCGGAAGGCGGCTCAATCTTACCGCCCTTAATTATTTTGGCTGTGATCAGCGGGACACCGTGGGTGGTCTTGGCAGGTGTCTTTCCTCGGTAATCAATGATGGCCGCCATCGCTTGGGAGAGTGGGATCGTTCGTGCACCAGTGGAGACAATATCTTGAATTTCGATCACTCGTGGCTCTCCTTTTTGGCAGAACTCGGACTCGATGTGTTGAGTTTCTTTATTTCCAAGACAGCTTCGTCAAAGTCACTGCTAGCCGTTTCAGCCTCAATCTGCAGCCGCCTCTCCTCATACCTAGCAAACTGCACATGAGCATGTTCCTCCGCCACGGAGTGTTTGATCTTGCCCGCGTGCGTGAGGACTTCACGGTCGCTCAGCCGCAGGAAGTCATCCAGCTTCGTGAGCCAGTCGCGCATGTGCATGGGGCGGTGGCCGGTGGCCTGCAACTCGGCGAAGTCCAGATACGCCGAGACAATGAGATTCAATGCCTGCAGCTCTTCCTGGTTCAGGTAGTTCTTCGCCACTGCGACGTCAGGCTTGCGCACGGCTCCGTGCGGCGCGTTCTTCCAGGTGGTTAGCCCCATGTGCGGCTGGCTGGCATCGGCCCTGCCGCGAACGACTTCAGCGGCCGTGTGGCCATGCGCGGCCCAGTGCATCTTGTTCTGTACGGTCTTGAAGAAGGTCTGCGTCAGCTCGTCGTCGCGGTCATAGTCAATGCTTGTTGCGTAGATGTCGGTGATCTTCTGGTAGAAGAGCCGCTCGCTGGAGCGTATGTCGCGGATACGGGCGAGCAGCTCATCGAAATAATCCTGTCCGAGCGTGCGGCCCGCCTTGATACGCTCGTCGTCGAGGGTGAAACCTTTGACCAGCAGCTCGCCCAGCCGTGCCGTGGCCCATTGCCGGAACTGCGTGCCACGTTGCGACCGAACGCGGTAGCCGACGGCAAGGATCATGTCGAGGCTGTAGTGCTTGAGCGAGCGCTGGACCTGCCGCGCGCCTTCGGTTTGAACTAGTAAGTAATCCTTACTAGTTGCCTCCTGCTCAAGCTCCTTTTCCTCGTAAATGCCTGCAATATGGATCGTTATGTTCTGCGGTGTGGTCTGAAACAGCTCTGCGATCTGAATGCGCGAGAGCCAGACGGTCTGCCCGTCCAGACGCACCTGCAGCTTCAAGCCGCCGTCCCGGTATATGAGGAGTTGCCCTACGGCGCTGTCGGTCGGGCCGTGCTTTGGGGACTTCTTAGATGCCATAGCCCAGTGCTCCCAGCTTCTGCCGGATCATGGCGTCCAGTTCCGCTCCACGCGCCATCTGCTCGGCGAGCTGCGCGGTCAGCCGCTCCATCTTGTCTGCGAAGGCCTCGTCGTCGTCTTCCACATCTTCCGCGCCGACGTAGCGGCCCGGCGTGAGCACGTAGCCATGCTCCTGGATCTCGGCGAGCTTGACGCCACGGCAGAAGCCGGGCACGTCCTCATACTTGCCCTCGAACTCTCCGTCCTGCCGCCAGCGGTGCACAGCGGAGGCGATCTTCTCGATGTCGGTCTTCTCGTCGAAGATGCGGTGGACGCGGTTCTCCAGGCGGCCGAGCTTGCGGGCATCGATGAAGAGGAACTCGCCCTCCCGGTTGCGTCCGTGCGCGGTCTTGTCGCGCGTAAGGAACCAGAGGCAGGCGGGAATCTGCGTATTGAAGAAGAGCTGCGGCGGCAGGGCGACCATGCACTCGACCACATCGGCTTCGATCATGCGGCGGCGGATTTCGCCCTCTCCGCTTTGGTTCGAGGACATGGAGCCGTTGGCGAGCACCACGCCGGCCTGCCCAGCCGGCTTGAGGTGCCAGAGGATGTGCTGCAGCCAGGCGTAGTTGGCATTGCCCGCGGGGGGCTGGCCATACTGCCAGCGCTTGTCGCCTTCGAGGCTGGCGTTCCACCAGTCGGAGATGTTGAACGGCGGGTTGGCGAGCACGTAGTCGGCCTTGAGGTCCGGGTGCTGATCGCGGGTGAAGCTGTCGGCGGGCTCCTTGCCGAGATCGAAGCCAATGCCCCGGATAGCGAGGTTCATGGCAATCAGGCGCCAGGTCGTCGGATTCGACTCCTGCCCATAGATGGCGATGTCATCGGCGCGGCCGCCGTGCGACTCGACGAACTTCTCCGACTGCACGAACATGCCGCCCGAACCGGCGCAGGGATCGTAGACGCGTCCCTTATGAGGCGAGAGCACGGCAACCAGCGTGCGGACGACAGAGGCCGGCGTGTAGAACTGGCCGCCTTTCTTGCCTTCGGCTGAGGCGAATTGACCGAGGAAGTATTCGTACACCTCGCCGAGAACATCCTTGGCATGGTCACCATCTTCGAAGCCGATCTTCGAGACCAGATCGACGAGGGAGCCGAGACGCGCGGGCTCGATCTGCGTGCGTGCAAAGCGCTTGTCGAGCAGGTTCTTCAGACGAGGATTTTCGTCTTCAATGGCGACAAGGGCATCGTCGATGAGCTGGCCGATGTTGGCCTGCTTTGCCTGATTACGGAGGCTTTCCCAGCGCGCCTGCTGCGGTACCCAGAAGACGTTCGCTGAAGCGTAGTAGTCCCGGTCCTCCAGCGCGGCATCCTGCTCGGCCGGATCGTCGCTGAAGTACAACTCCGATGCGGGATTCGCAAGTTGCTCGGCAACCTGCTTGCGGCGCTCCTCGAATGCATCCGACACGTACTTCAGGAAGATCAGCCCGAGGACGAGGTGCTTGTACTCGGCGGCGTCCATCTGCGCGCGCAGCTTATCGGCGGCTTCCCAAAGGGTCTTCTTAAGCTCTTGGCTCGTCATGCGTCGGTAAATTCCTTCATTCAAAGCTCATCCCGACGAAAGACTAGTTACCGCGACAGACTTGGCGCATCGAAATGCCGCTCACAAGACCTTGGGTGGGATGCACACCATTTTCGCACCACGCCCCTGTGAGGCGACAATCTCGTCCCTACCGCTCGGCTGACCGATAACTGTAACAGCGAACATGGTGACACATGGACGCAGCGCCCCCCGCTCACCTCGAAAGCGCACAACCAGTGCGAAAGGCAAACGAGGGTTACCTTGTTTGCCTGGATGACAATAATTTGTAGGAGATTGTTTTGGTAGCGATACCGGGGCTCGAACCCGGACTCTTCGCCTTGAGAGGGCGACGTGTTAACCAGTTACACCATATCGCCACATCACAGGCCGGACGGCCTGCTTCGACTTTCAAAGTATAGCAGGGCTGGCGGTGCTCCCGCTTCAGGGGCTCGCCCCCAAGATTCTCTCCAAGATTTGTGCCCACGGAGAGCGGGAACGGCCCTACAGGCCCAGCTTCTTGACTTCGTCGTTGTAGTACTTGCGGTACAGGATGTCCCACTCCTGGGATCCTTCCGGGATGATCTTGCGCTGCGAAGCGATCTTCAGCCGCGCCGCCGCGTCGAGCTTCGTCTCGTCGGTCAGCAGCTTTTCCAGGATTTTCCGGGCTTCCTGGCGGATCGTGTTGCGGTCTTCCTGAAATTCGACTTCGTCGATCTCGGCCAGCGTATCAGCCACCACGTGGGCCAGCTTGTTCAGTTTGTCGCGGCTGATCCTCATAGCACCGCCTTGTACTTGCGGGCGAGCTCGTTCTTCACCTTCTTGAACATCTCCGGGTAGCTCGCACCGGTTTTATGCATGTCGTCCTGAAACGCCTCAAGGATGACGCGGACCTCTTCATTGATGCGGTCCTCGAGCGCCAGTTCATCGATCAAACCTGCCGCCACGCGCTCATCCACCAGCGCCGGCTTGTCGGTTTTGATCATCTTTGCGGCCACAAGATACTTGTTGGTCTGCCGCGCCAGATACCCTACGTACTCTTTGGAAAAGATCATGTTCTTCCAAAGGTTAGCACGGCAAAACCTGACCCTGCAGCGGGATGCCGTCCTGGAGCCACCGCCCCCACCCGCCTTCCGCCCCGAAGTGCACCGGGCCTCCGTTACGTCTCATCTTTTTGAAACGGCTCGCCCGAACTCCCGGGATACCGTGAGCCGAGGATCCGAAAAAACAATCCCGGCATCGCCTAACCAGAGCCCAAGGGGATTGTCTAAGCCGCATCGGAGATCGTGGCCGGAAGTTGGCGTGCCGCGGTTGAACACGCTTTTACTCGGCACCAGCTTCCAGATGCGCGGCTGGTGCCGTACATATTCCCAAAGAAAGTGAACCCAGGGAAGCTTTCTCGCGTATCTGCATCATGCAACCAACATGACTGCGCCGGACACAGTTGCATCGGGTCAACAATCTCTCATCTCAAGAAGGACGACGAATGAAACGCTTCATGATGTGGTTGATCGCGCTCGCAGCTTTTGCTGGCAGTGCGCTTTACGCTCAGGATTACACCGGCACCTGGCAGGGCACGCTTCATGCCGGACAGGACCTTCGCTGCGTCGTGCAGATCACCCAGGCAGATGGCGCCCTGAAAGGCAAGTTCTACAGCATCGACCAGGGCGGCACAGGCATGACCACCACCACGATGACCGTCCAGAACGGCGTCTTGAAGTTCACCATTGTGGGCCTTGGAGCGACCTTTGAAGGCAAGCTAAGCCCCGATAACAAAACCGCGGTCGGCACCTGGTCCCAAGGTGGACCGGCACTTCCCTTCACGCTGGAACATGTGACTGCCGAAGCAGCCTGGCCGATCCCTGTGCAGCCCGCGGCCCTCAAAAACATGCCTCCGGATGCGGTGCCGGGGTATGAAGTCGCGACCATCAAACTCAGTAAGCCTGACCAGCAGGGCAGAGGTTTCAATCTGCGTGGACGCCACCTGGTCACCACAAACACCACCGTGACCGACCTCATCATCTTTTCGTACGGTCTCCATGCCAAACAGGTCATCGGGGGCCCCGACTGGCTTTCGACCCAGCATTTCGACCTGGATGTGCTGCCTGATATGGAGGGACTCCCCAGCATCAAGCAGGCAGGTCTGATCTTTCGCAAGCTGCTTGCCGACCGCTTTCAGCTGAAATTCCATCAGGAAAAGAAGGAGTTGTCGGTGTACGTGCTTTCCACGGCGAAGACTGGACCGAAGTTGATCAAGAGCGGCAGCGATCCCAGCACACCTCCCGGCCTGGGAGGCCCTCCGGGCAGGTTCAGGGCGCGCAACGCCACGATAACGGAGTTTGCCGGCTGGATGCAGACCGTCGCGATGGATCGCCCGGTCGTCGACCAGACCGGCCTGACCGATCGCTTCGACTGGACCCTGAACTGGACTCCGGACGAGTCGCAGTTTGGTGGCCGCGTCCCTCCACCTTCGGCCGAGAACACGGAAACCTACCCCAGCCTCTTCACCGCCATCCAGGAGCAAATTGGCCTGAAGCTTGAAGCGACAAAAGCGCCCGTCGACGTGTACGTCATCGACCACGTCGAGAAGCCTTCCGAAAACTGAGAAAGAACCTTTTCCCGAAGAGATGCGTTGGCGTCGCGGCAATACACGGCAGGTCAGGGACGCCGTGTCTGCGTGAGCGGTCCTTCGAGCACTCAGGCTGTTTGAGCAAGGGTTGTTCTGTCCATGTTGCAGCGCCTCATCGTCGTGTGTTGCTCCGCTTCATCACCGGGAGATGAGACTGTGCAGCGCTGAAGGCGCGTTCTATACCAGCCCAGGGCGAAGCCCTGGGTCCCCGGCGAGCGCTTTTGCTCGCTGGGGTGGAGGAGCCCTGGGTATCTGGTCATCGCAGAAGATTGAGGGCTGAAGGCCATGCCTTTCAAGGTGTCTGCCTCATAGTGAAAAACGCTACGCGAGAACGTCGCACGAGGTCTTGTTTTGCTTAAGGACACGGGTTCACCCGTGTCGTATGTTGCGGCAAGATCGCGGCTTGAGC
>DASYEV010000247.1:0-21038 GCA_036498835.1 Acidobacteriaceae bacterium
CACGCGCAACGGCAACCAATCGCACTACAACGCTTTCATCGCAACCATCAACGGCCGCTTCGGTTCGCGCGATACCTTCCAGGCCTCGTACACGCGCTCCAAGGTCATCGACTACGGAACGCAATACCCGGACGTGCTCGCACCACGTTCTACCTATGCGGGGCCGGCCAACTTCGATATCCCCAATCACTTTTCACTTTCGGAAAGCCTCAAGCTCCCGGGGATGAAGGGGTCGAACGCCTTGGTGCGCTCCGCAACCAACGGTTGGGTCATTTCCGGTTCCGTGATCCTGCAGAGCGGCACGCCGTTCACCGCACTGACGACAGCCACCTTCCAGCCCACGCAGGACACGAATGGAAATGTCACCGGCTTGAAGACCGGCAGTGGCGACTACAACGGAGATGGCTACAACTACGATTACCCCAACGCACCTGCAGCCGGATACGCGCAGCCCCATGATCGGCAGTCGTACTTGAAGGGTCTGTTTCCTGCTTCGAACTTCGGTATCCCAGCGCTTGGGACTGAAGGCAATGAGAAGCGTGGCGGGTTCCGCGGCCCGGGATATGCGGACACGGACTTCAGCGTGCTCAAGAGCTTCCCCGTCAAGGAGTGGGCGCACATGGAGTTTCGCGGCGACGCCTTCAATCTTTTCAACCGGCCCAATCTCTCGGGCATGGTCTCCGATCTGTCCAATGCCAACTTCGGCAAGGCGACCTCTGCATTCAACGCACGATACTTTCAGCTTGCCGCGCGCCTCACTTTCTAAAGGGCTAACAGGGGATCGATTCCATGACTTTCACCCGTCGTACATTGCTGGAAGGCGCAGCCGCTCTCTCCGCGCAGGTGCTCTTCGCTCGCCGTCTGCCATCGTTTGCCGGCGAGCAAGCGCCTGCTCGAAAAGCTGTGGCGCAACCGGGCGCATTGGATCTTGTCCTCACCTCCTTGTCGTCCAACATTCTGCGCATCAGCATTTCGCCGGCCAACGATGGGCCACACTTCGCCGAGCTCGGTGTGGTTGCCAAGGAAGGCAAGCTGCTTGCGGGACCTGGCCCGGTTCATTCCGGCGCGGTGGCCTGGGGTAAGTACTCGTTGAAGATCAGCGAGAATCCCTTGCATATCGCTGCATGGGAAGATGGCAAGCTCAAGCAGGAGGTCCGATTCGATCTGGACAGCACGGACGTTCGCTTCAACATCAACGGCCCCATCTTCGGGCTGGGTGAAGGCGTACATCCGTTGGACCGGCGCGGCACTCGCGATGACATGTTGAATGGGCAGCACTCACCTGACCTTCAGACTTTCGGTGCGCGTCTGCCGATACCGTGGGTCATCAGCCCTGAAGGGTGGGGCGTTTTCGTCGGACAGCCCTCGGGTTCGTTTGAGTTTACGCAGACCGAAGGCCGCTTTCACGGCAATGAAGCGACCTCCACGCGCAATGTATATCTCCTGTTAGGCGATACGCCCGCGGATGTTCTTAGCGCGTACGCCGATCTGACGGGTCACCCTCACCTTCCACCGCGGTGGGCCTTTGGGTATCAGCAGTCGCACCGTACGCTCGCAGGCAAAGACGAAATCCTCTCCGTGGTGAAGACCTTCCGCGAGAAGAAGCTTCCCTGCGATGCCGTCATCTATCTCGGTACGGGGTTCTGTCCTTCCGGGTGGAACAGCGGACACGGCTCCTTCACCTTCAATGAGACTGTGTTTCCAGATCCTGCAAGCGTCCTCCATGAGATTCACGATCAGAACATGAAGGTGATCGTGCACATTGTTCCGCCGGGCGATCTGCATGGCGAAGTTGCTGACACGGGCAGCGCCGCTCTGAGTCCGGGAGATGCCGCTCCTTACTGGGCGAAGCACACGCCGCTCACGAGGCTGGGCGTGGATGGCTGGTGGCCTGACGAGGGCGATCGTCTCAACGTCTATGCCCGTCTGCAGCGTAATCAGATGTACTTCGAGGGCTCACGGCGGGACACTCCCACCAAGCGGCCGTTCGCGCTCCACCGCAATGGCTATGCAGGTTTGCAGCGTTATGGATGGCTTTGGTCGGGAGACACCTTCTCCACCTGGAAGGCGTTGCAGGCGCAAATTATGGTCGGCATCAACATTGGCCTTTCCGGCATTCCCTTCTGGGGGACCGACACAGGCGGATTCGTTCCAACCATTGAGTACTCGCCCGAGCTGTTTGTTCGCTGGTTTCAGTTCAGCGCCTTCTGTCCATCGTTCCGCTCGCATGGACGGTCGTGGAAGCTCCACCTGCCGTGGGGATGGAATACCGGGACTACGGGACCGAAGGAGGTGGAAGGGCCATGGGTTGCGAACTGGCCCCCCGAGGCCGATCTTCATCGCACCGATGTAGAAGAGATCTGCCGCAAGTACCTCAACCTGCGCTATCAGTTGCTGCCTTATACGTACGCGACTGCGGGGCAATCGCACGCGACGGGCCTTCCAATCATCCGCGCTCTTTGGCTCACCTATCCGGAAGATCCTGAAGCTGCCCTGGTGGACGACACCTACATGTGGGGCGACAGTCTCCTGGTTGCTCCCGTGCACGAGAAGGATGCAACCAAGCGCAGCTTGTATCTGCCTCGCGGCGCATGGTGGAATTTCGCAAGCTCGGAGCGAATCGAGGGCGGCAGAAAGCTCAACACGCCTGCGCCTCTCGATACGTTGCCGATCTTCGTCAAGGCCGGCGCGATTGTGCCGATGGATCCCGTCCGGCAATACACGCACGAAGCAAGCACTGAACCCACGACGCTACGCATCTACCCCGGCGCGAACGGGCATTTCGTCTGGTACGACGACGATGGTTCAAGCTTCAACTATGAAACGGGAGACTTCATGCGTGTTTCCTGTAACTGGGACGACACGGCTCGCACTCTGACCCTCACACGTGATCCGAAAGGGAAGAGAGGAATAGGGCGCAAGTTGCAGGCAACGGTCGTGGGCGGAACCAGTCCGCAATCCGTCACGCTGAATGCAGGTGTCACACGCGTCAAGTTTTGACGAGTTCTCACAACGCTTTTGTGAGAACTTCTTCAACCGGGCCACTCAGTACTGAGGAAACACGCACGGTAACGGTCTTCTTCGACCGCACGCTCCCCCGTGTCCGTCCATCAGTTCCAACACGACAGAACGGTACTACGATGCGACATTTTCGCTGAAAACTTCCGTTGACATTGGTACGACCATATAACTATGCTTTGCCCACTTTAGGACCAGCCCTCGTCAGGACATGGAGTTCATATGCACGACCAGCACAAAGGGGAATCGCGCCGCTCTTTCATGAAAGCGCTTACATCTTTGCCGATCGCAGCGATGGCGCCATCGAGTCTTATGGCCAGTGCACAGACGGCTCCAGCACCTGCGCAACAGGCTGCGTCGTCGAAGAACAAGTTCGTCGCGATCCAGATCGGTGCACGGTCGTTCGTCGATGAAGGTGTCGACAAGTGCCTGGACACCTTGCACGAGACCGGCGGTGTGAATGTCGTGATGGCCACGGTCTTCACGTATGGCACAGGTCTCGCGGGGCGGCAAGTGCACGGGCAGCCTCTGCCTGACCACGGTGTGCGCGAATATGACCAGATCCATGGCGGCAGCTATGCCGCCGTGCATCCTGAGTTTTACAACGACTCCGTCATTAAAGACATTCGCGCCCCGGAGCTTGGGCAGTTCGATATTCTCGCGGACGTCATTCCAAAAGCGAAGCAGCGTGGCATGAAGGTCTATGCGCTGTTTGAAGAGGCGTATAACCCGCGCCTGATGCCAAACTTCGCGCAGGTGTGCGAGGTCGACGTCTACGGCAAACTGGGCAGAAGCACCTGCTTCAACAATCCGCACGCGCGATCGTTTCTGTCCTCCATGGTTTCCGATTGGATGACTCACAATGACCTCGATGGCCTGATGTGGGAGTCCGAGCGGCAAGGTCCGCTGAACAATACGTTGGGCGCGCATTTCGGCACGCTGCAACAACGACGCTCTTCCATCTGCTGTTTTTGTGACTTCTGCATTCGCAAGGCAAAGGATGTCGGCATCAACGGCGCCCGGGCGCGGGAAGGTTATATTGCTCTCGACCACTGGGTGAGCAGAACAATCAGCCAGCCGCGGTCAGCCGACGGAAGCTTTGTTTCCTTGTGGCGGCTGTTTCTGGAGTTCCCCGAGATTCTGGCGTGGGAGCGGTTCTGGTACACCAGCCAGGAAGAGGCCTATGGGCTGATCTACGGCACTGCCAAGGCGATCAAGCCGCAGGCGCAGATCGGGTGGCACATCATGCACCTGATTGCCATGAGTCCGTTCTATAGCGCGGATACCAGCTACTCCAGATTGGTTCACGTTTCGGACTACCTGAAGCCCTCACCGTACAACAACTGCGCCGGGCCACGCATGGCGCAGTACATACGCAACGTGCAATCGACCATCTTCCGGGATCTCTCGCCGGAACAGGTGCTCGACATGCATTACAAGATTCTTGGACTGCACAACGAGCCAACACTCGACGAACTCCCGACCGCTGGTCTGTCAGGCGAATCCGTAGGCATCGAGACGCGCCGTGCCATGACGGATGTGGAAGGCGCAATACCGATCTATCCAGGTATCGATATCGACATTCCGACCGGCCTGAATGAGAAGCGTACCCAGCCGGCGGATGTAAAGGCGGCAACATTGGCGGCTTTGAAGGTGGGCGCGCCAGGCGTTGTTCTGTCGCGCAAGTATGCAGAGATGAAATTGACCAATATCGCCGGGGCCAAACAGGCTCTTCAGGAGTTTGGCGCGTTGTAACCGGTACTGCATGGGCTCAGGTAAAGCTACGACCTCGCTGTCAATTCCTGGTCAGATTTCGCACGGACATCGGCCCGCACGTTCCTTGATCGTCATTCCTCAGGAGTACCACGATGCGTATCGGCATAGCTTTCTCTACAGCGCTGTTAACCGCCTTTCTGATTGGTCCAACCTTCCGTGCCGAGGCCCAGGCGGTGGCCAACGCCGAATTGCATGGCACGGTGCAAGACGGCAGCGGAGCGGTCGTGCCGGGTGCAAAAGTGACGGCGACGCAGACCGACACAGGCCGCGTGCAAAGCACGACCAGCGGCAACGACGGAAACTTCAGCCTGCCCACCCTTCCCGTCGGAGCCTACAAGCTGGATGTCACTGCAACCGGCTTCAAGGGGTACACCCAGTCCGGCATTACGTTGCAGGTTGGCAGTAATGTTCAGGTGAATGTCTCACTGGCCCTGGGAAGTGTCTCCGAGCACGTGGAGGTCTCCGCCGATGCGGTCATGGTGCAGACCCAGGACACGTCTGTCTCCCAGGTGATCGACCAACGGCGTATTGTCGATCTTCCTCTCAACGGCCGCCAGGCAACGGACCTCATCCTGCTTTCCGGCGGCGCCGCGCAACCGCCTAACTCCACACGCGTCATTACGACCCATGACTATCCAACGGCGGTAGGTATTTCCGTGGCCGGTGGTCAGATCAACGGCAACAATTATCTGCTCGATGGCGCCGACCATAACGACTCGCATTCCAACGTCAACCTGCCATTTCCGTTCCCCGACGCGCTGCAGGAGTTCAGTGTGCAGACGGCCGGCATCTCTTCGCGCTACGGTCTGCATCCCGGTTCGGTGGTGAACGTCGTAACCAGGTCGGGAACCAACAAGATTCACGGCAACCTGTTCGAGTTTGTCCGGAACGGCAAATTCAATGCGCGCAACTTCTTTGCGTTAAGTCAGGATTCACTGAAGCGGAACCAGTTCGGTGGAACCATCGGCGGACCCATTCGGCACGACAAGATATTTCTGTTCTCCGGCTTCCAGGCCACTCGCGAACGGACTGCCCCACCGCAGACGACCTCGTTCATTCCGAATGCGGCTGTGCTGACGGGTGATTTCAGCGCGCTGGAGCAGAGCACGACCGCAGGCGGCTGCGTTACAGGAGCTGCCCGTCAGCTCTACAACCCGGCTACGGGCGCGGCCTATGCGAACAATTTCATCGATCCAACCACGTTCAATCCGGCCGCGGTGAACCTGATCAAACAACTGCCTACGGCAAAGGCCGATCGTTGCGGCAAGATCGTCTACGCGATTCCGAACCCGAACAATGAGAACCAGTACGTTGGAAAAGTCGATTGGACAGTCAGCCAGCGCCATTCGACTTTCGGCCGCTACTTCATCGACGACTACTCCAACCCGGGTATCGACACCACGAACAACCTTCTCCTGAGCACACGTTCCGGCCTGGTGCAAAGAGCACAGTCTGTCGTTCTCGGCGACCAGTTTTCGATCACACCCAATCTCATCAATGCGTTCCATGTTGGCTTTGTTCGCCTTGCCGTAAACCGCGCACAGCCGCCGGGAATGCCGAGCCCGAACAAACTCGGCGTCACGATGTACAACGCCATCACCAACTTCATCGATCTTGCGGTCACCAGCCATTTCAGTGTGGGCGGCGGATCCAATGCGCCCGCCAGCTTCATCAGAAACCAGTGGCAGATTGCCGACGATATCGACCTCATCAAGGGTAAGAGCCACTACAGCTTTGGTGGAGAATGGATCACCGGCCAGATGGATGAGAACAACATCCAGTATGCCAACGGAGAGTTTTCCTTTGACGGCTCGAGAACCAAGAACTCCACTGTCGCCAACAGCGGCGACGCGCTGGCGGACTTTCTGCTCGGCTCGATCCACACGGTGATTGACTCCAATGTCGCGAGAGTCGATCTGCGTCAGAAGTACCTGGGCTTTTACGTTGAAGACGGCATCCAGCTTTCGAAGCGGCTGAATGTACACGTCGGCGTCCGCTGGGAACCGGCGTTGCCGGAGCATGATGCCTTGGCGCGCGGCAATCACTTTGACATGGCCGCGTTTACAGCGGGAACCAGGACGTCCCTGTATAACAATGCGCCTCCGGGGCTGTTCTTCTTTGGCGACAAAGGCATTCCGAAGTCCTATGCCAACGGAAGCTACAAGGGGTTCGCTCCTCGTATCGGATTCGCATTCGACCCGACGGGAGAAGGCAAGGAGAGTATCCGCGCTTCCTACGGAATCTTCTTCGATTCGCCGGAATCCTTCATGATCCGCGACTTCGGGATTGCTGCCCCCTGGGGCAATGCCATCACGCTGACGAATCCAGCGGGAGGCCTGTCCAATCCTGTGACAGGCTACACATTCCCAACGCCCATTCCGCCGACGGCAACAGCGATCTTTCCGACGCAGGGCACCTACATCAACATGCCCCTGAACCTGCACCACATATACATGCAGCAGTACAACCTGAGTCTGCAGCACCAGTTCACATCCAACTGGCTGTTCTCCGTGGACTACATCGGAAACCGTGGCATGCACATGCGCTCCGGCGTTGAGCAGAACCCGGGCATCTATATCCCCGGCTCCTCTGCGAGCCTGGCCACCCGCCGCAGGCTCTCGCAGATTAACCCGATCACCGGCGCATTCTATTCGAGCATCTCCTATATGGATGATGGTGTGAACACGTACTACAACGGTGTGCTGACGAAAGCGGAGCATCGCTTCAGCAATCACTTCACCGTCTTATCTGCCTACACGTGGTCCCATTGTCTGCAGACGGCAGAGCCTCTGGGTAACAGGCTTTCGGGCAGCAATGAATCGAACCCGTTCAAGCAGGGGGCTGATTTCGGCGCCTGCGATTACGATCTTCGCCACAATTGGACCAACTCGGTTGTGCTGCAAGGGCCGAAGTTCGGAAAGCATCTGACCGAAGAAATCGCGGGAGGATGGCAGCTTTCCTTCAACCTGGTAGTGCGCAGCGGATTTCCCTTCAATCCGGTGACAGGTACGGATCAGTCACAGTCCGGTGTCGGACTTGATCGCCCCGACCTGACCGGCGTCAACCCGTATGTGCGCAACAAGCAGACGCTGGCGTGGATCACTCCCACTGCCTTTACGCCGAATGCCGCGGGAACGTTTGGGACAGCCCGCTACAACTCTCTTCGCGCACCTGGCTACCTTAACTCCGATGCGACTCTTGAGAAAAACTTCCGCATTACGGAATCGCAGAGACTGGACTTCCGCTTTGAGTTCTTCAACGTCTTCAACCACACCAACTTACTTGCACCCGTTGCCACCAGAAGCTCCTCGGTGTTTGGTGTCATCCAGACATCCAATCCTGCACGGATCATCCAGATGGCAGGGAAGTATTACTTTTAGAGCGTCTGCTGCCTTCCTATCCTGGAGACGGCAGCCGGCCAAACACCGTTGACGAAGGGGCAATTCATTGAGCTTTGATCGCAGAACATTTCTCCAGATCCTGGGAGCGTCGGCGGCGGGAGCCGGCTTTGGTGGTACCGCCGCCGCTGAGCGGGTGGCCGCACAGGAACCCACGCATCGCGCGGGGACAGCTCCAGTGGGCGACCGTTCAACAACCGTCAATCGCAAGAACTTTGTAGGCATTCAGGTGAAGCCGTTTGCCTGGGGCGATGAAGGGATCGACACACTGCTGGATACCGTGCAGCAGAAGGGGAACGTCAACACCGTCTTTGTCTACACCTACGACTATGACCCGAACCGCACGACCAAGGATGGCCCTATTCCGTTGCCGGATCACGGCAAGTATGGACCATCAGGAAAGCAGCGCGTGGGCGGCGCCTTCTACGACTACGACCAGAAGTATTTCCGTAAGACAACGTTGAAGGATTTTCGTTCGCCGGATGAGCCCGGCTTCAATGTCATTACGTCCGTCGCGCCGAAGATGAAGGCGCGGGGCATGGACTTCTTCGCGTGGGACTACAACAACGCGTTCCCCGTGATGATGCGCAGTATCCCGGGCTTCACCGAAGTGGCTGAGATCGATGTCTATGGCAAACGCACGAGCAGCGCATGCTTCAACAATCCCGACTACCGTGCGCACCTGACCGGCAAGATCGAGTCCTACCTGTCGCAGTACAGCGATGAGGTGCGCGGCATCATGTGGGGATGCGAGCGCATGGGGCCTATCGACAACATGATTGGCGGCGGATGGGCAACAGCCGGGATCTGTTGTTTCTGTCCTTATTGTGCCGAGAAGGCGCGCATTCGGGGCATCAATATGGAGCGCGCCAGACAAGGCTACATCCAACTCGATCAGCTATTCCACAAGGCCGCACAGCACCAAAGACCGGCGGATGGCTTCTTCACTACGTTCATGCGGATTCTATTCAAGTATCCGGAAGTTCTTAGCTGGAACATGCTTTGGAACGAGAGCTACCACGAAGTACGCGCCGAGCTATACGGAACTGCGAAGGCCATTGCGCCCGAGAAGCCATTTGGATTCCATGTAGTCCAGAACGTCACCTTCAGTCCGTTCTACAGCGCAGTGGATGAGTACGCGAAGCTGGCCGAATGTTCCGACTTCCTGAAGGTTGCCACCTACAACAATGCCGGTGGGCCGCGTATGTCTCACTTCGTGGACAAGCTTTGCAACACCGTGTTCGCGGACGCGACTCCTGCCGAGTTGCAGCCGCTGTACTACAAGATGATGGGCTACAACGAGGCGCCGATCGACCAGATCGTTACCAAAGGTCTGTCCACCGCCTACCTCACCAGTGAGACGAAACGGGCGATCGAAGAAACGGCGGGCAAAGTCCAGATTTATCCCGGCATCGATATCGATGTGCCTACATCGGAAGGGGAAAAGCATACCACTCCGGCGGACGTGACCGCGTCAACCAAGGCAGCCTTCGCGGCGGGAGCCAATGGTGTCGTCCTTTCTCGCGAGTATCACGAGATGTGGCTGCGGAACCTGTCCGCCGCAGGAGATGCCACGCGGAACATCTTTAAAGCCTAACCGTGTAGACAGCGCAACTGCTCGTATTGCCAGATATCACGAACGATCCCTGGCCTTGACCCAGACGCAGGGGCAGTCTGAACAGGTTCTGGCTTTGAAAGAGCAGGATTTCAGTGTCTAAGCTAAGGTCTTTAGGAGCTCAACGCGAATGGAAAAGGGATTACGGTGATGTTGCTTCGCAATCGAGACACCAAAGGACATAGCGCTGAAGGCGCGTTCTATACCAGCCTGTGGCGGAGCCCCAAGTCTAGCATCCCCAACAGGTTGAGGGCTGAAGGCCCGACCTATCGTGGCCCCACTATAGGTCGGGCCTTCAGCCCTCTCGTCGTTCTTGGCGGATCCCACCCAGGGCTTCGCCCTGGGCTGGTATAGGACGCGCCTTTGGCGCTTGAAGCCAAGCCGCGCTTTGACCTTGTAAGGTCGCCGCTGGTCTCACGCAGAAACCTTACGCCCACCGTGACATCAGCAATAACCACGTGGCTTTAGCCGCCAATGAACGCTGAACACTTGATCAAAACTTTCCTGCGCTTAAGCAGCAAACAGAATTGAGATTAGGTATCAAACTGAATGACCAGGTATTTGTTACTTCTAACCGTCCTACTGTCTTTGGTGGCGAGGCCGTCGCAGGCGCAAGCGAACCTCACAAGCGAAGTCCGTCCCAACAAAGGCGTACCTGCTTTATATGTTGATGGAAAGATCACCTCGCAAATCCTTGCCGCGCCGTACCAGCCAGGACCTTCAGACTTCACGGATTTCGCGAACGCCGGAATTTCGACATTCGATATCTACCTCCGCTTTCCCTGGACTGGTCCGGAAACGTATGACTTTGGACCGGTCGATGAAAAACTCGATCGCTTTCTCGGCATCAAGCCCACCGCACTCTTTCTCCCTCGGGTTTTGCTGACCCCCGGAGCCTGGTGGTGCAAAGCGTATCCGAATGAAATTACGATGCGCGACGATGGCTCTCCTGCAGGCATGTTCGGACAGCCCTGCCATCCATCCATGGCCTCCGACGTGTATCGCCAACTCTCGCACAAGGCGATGACCGCCTTCATCCACCACGTTGAAACCAAGTACGGAAGCCACATCCTCGGCTATCAGGTAGGCAATGGCTTCGGCGGCGAATGGCTGCCTTTCAATTCGTTTTGGGAGGCCCGACCCGGCGGCAAACCGCCGACAAAGTTCGGCGTAGAAGACTATAGCCCTCCGGCAAAGGCTGCATTCAGGGCGTGGTTGCGGCAGCGTTATCAGAATGATGTCGCCGAGCTGCGGGACGCCTGGAAGGACAATGCTGTCACCTTTGAAGCTGCTGAGCCGCCCAACGAGAAAGAGCGCTACACCTCGACGCATGGCATTTTCTTTGATCCAGCCGTGAGCCGCCGTGTGCCCGACTATTTCTCGTTCTTCAACGACATGGTCGGTAACACCCTGCTCGAAAACGCCGCATGGGCTAAGGATCTGACACAGCGGAAGAAGATCGTGGGCGCCTTTTACGGATACCTCTGGATCAATTTCCCCAACCTGAGCAATGTGCACTCGGGGGGTCTCGCGTTGGACCGCGTGCTGCGTTCCAACGATGTCGATTTCATAGCGAGCCCATACAGCTACGACAACAAGCAGATTGGCGGTCCCAACTACTCCCAGACCCTGCCTGCTGCCGTGCAGTTGCATGGGAAGCTCTATTTCAATGAGGTCGATACGGAAACGCACCTCAACCATCGGCAATGGCGCTGGGGCAACTCTCTGATCAATCCCGCTAATTGGGAGGAGACCAAGGCTCTTCTGACAAGGGACTATGCTTACGCGGCAACCAGCGGGTTCGGTATGTGGTGGACCGATCTGCATGGCGGCGATTATCACGATCCGCAGATCATCGATCTACTCCATCGTTTTCAGGACCTGAGCAATGCCTCGCTGACCGCCGACAAAAGCTCGAACGCCGATATCGCTGTCGTGCTTGACACGTCAAGCTTCACCTATACCGGCGATGGCGACCCGCTGTTCAATGCTGTACTTACCGCGCAGCGCCAATGGCAGCTTGCCTATCTGGGAGCTTCCTGGGATCCGCAACTGCTCTCGGACATGGGCAATCCCAAGCTCCGCGACTACAAGCTCTATATCTTCCTCAACACGTTCCATGTGACCCCGGAGCAGCGAGCGGCGATTCATGCCCGGCTACGGCGTAATGGCGCCACCGCCCTCTGGGTCTACGCGCCTGGATATATCAATGACTCTTCGCTTTCCAGCAAAGACATGCAGGAGCTTACCGGTATCCACCTCGCCGAAAACGATACCCTCGGAGAGCTGACGGTAGACCTTACATCCTTCGATTCTCCCTATACCAAAGGGCTTGCTCCTGGCTTCAAGTACGGCACAACGGTCGATGTGCAGAAGATCATCCGCACGTATGATCACCAGGTTTATCTGAAAGACCCGCGCGATCCGTCTCTGCAACGCGACCTGCCCGGCTTCCGTATCAACCCTCGTTTTTGGAGCGACGATCCGAAAGCGCAGGTACTCGGTACCCTGGAGGAGGTCGACAAGCCCGGGCTGGTTGTGAAGAAGGTTGCGAATTGGACGTCCATCTATTCCAGCGCTCCTATCCTTCCCACGGAGCTGCTGCGCAACGTGGCCCGTGTGGCAGGCTGTCACGTCTATGACGACGGCAACGATGTCGTCTACGCCAACAAGAACATGTTGTCTGTGTATTCACCCGTGGGCGGCAGCCGTACGCTTCATCTGCCGGAACGCTCCAATGTCGTTGACCTTCTTGAAAAGAAGACGATCGCCACCGGTGTAAAAAGCTTCTCGCTCGACTTCAAGCCGAATTCCACCTTCCTGCTCGGTATTGAACGATCAGGAGACGCAAGTTCCTCTCACGCAGTGCATACGAAGAATGAGGCGAAATGATGCAGCGCCTTTTTGTGATCGCGTGTCTCTTGTTTGCCGGTAGCGCATGTGCGCAGAACCCGGCAGTCTTCCTGAGCACTTACGCGGCGCAGGATCATGTTCTGAATGCCGATCCCGACTCTGCCTTTTGGAAAGACACACCTCAGATCACGATGGATAAGGTCATCACCGGCGAGCCTGACACTGAAGTGAAAGAGTTGGTTCGATCAAGGTGGACCAGGGACAAGCTGTACTTCCTCTTCATCGGTCCCTATGATGTGCTCGATCTTCAGCCGAATCCGGACACCGTCAATGAAACCTATAAGCTCTGGTTTCATGACGTCTTCGAGATGGACCTTGGAGCGAACTTCGGCAATATCAATCTTTATGGCGAGTTCCAGATGTCGCCCCAGGGCGAGTTCGCCGATCTTGGAATCGACGCGACGAAGGCCAAACCCGGTTGGAACGATGAGCGTCTGTGGAGCTCGGGGATGAAGGTCAAAGCCCGCATCGATAAGGAGAAGAAGATCTGGTACGGGGAGATGTCCGTTCCGATTGCCTCACTCGACAAGCGTCCTGCCACCGCAGGAAACTTATTCAGGATCAACTTCTATCGCCTGCACACAGTGCCCAATGAGACGAAGCGTCATTTCATTGCATGGCAGCCCACAGGCGTGTGGAACCCTCATAAGCCGGAGAAGTTCGGCGCCCTCAAACTTGTTCAATCAGACAGCAAGCAATAAATCGAAGGATTGCGGACCATGAACCACTTTGTCGATTCGAACATCTCACGACGCAGCTTTCTTGTTTCCCTCGCGGGAGCAGGCATTACCGTCATGTATCCATCCAGTGGTTCTGCGCAAAGCAGATCCTCAGGGCCGGATTACGCCGTGGCGCCTGTCCCCCTGGCCAACGTGGAAATCAACGATGGTTTCTGGACGCCGAGAATCCGCACCACGCGCGAGGTGACACTGCCTCATCTCCTGCAACACGCAGGATCTGAAAGAGCGACCGATGGCCGGTTGGTTGAGGCGGCTGCGTACTTCATCAGCAAACACCCGGATCCGGCTCTGCAAAAGCAGGTCGATGGTTTGTCCGATGCAGCCATACGTTCGGTCCGTGCCCATGAAAATATCTGGCCTAACGTCGGCGATGGCTTGTTCTTTAGCGCGGGTCATTTCATCGAAGGCGCCGTAGCGTACTACCAGGCAACGGGCGACCGTAAACTGCTCAATGCCGCCATCGAAGTCGCCAATAATCTCGATTCAGTCTTTGGACCCGGCAAGCGCTATGACATCGCGAACCATGAGGAGCTTGAGCTTGCCCTGGTGAAGCTCTACCGGGTCACTGGAGATCGCCGTTACGTCACTCTTTCGAAGTTTCTTGTCGATACGCGCGGCACCCGCGCCGGCGGCCGCGAGATGATGGGATGGTACTCACAGGACGACCGCCCCATCCGGGAACAGCAGCGAGCCATTGGGCACTGTGTCCGTGCGACGTATCTATACAGCGGAGTTGCCGATCTCGCCGCCCTGACCAATGATGCGAGCTACCACCAGGCGGTGGAGCGGATTTGGCATGATGCCATCGGCAAGAGGACATACCTTACCGGCGGAATCGGAAGCTATCGGCAGTACGAGAACTACGGCGACGACTATGATCTGCCGAACCTGAGCTGCTGGAATGAGATCTGCGCTTCCGTCGGCAACATCCTGTGGAACCACCGGATGTTTCTTCTCTCCCAGGATGCACAGTGCATCGACGTGATGGAGCGGATCCTCTACAACGGACTGCTGGCAGGTGTCTCCTTTAGTGGAGATAAGTTCCTCTACCAGGCGCCACTGAAGGCAACCGCGGAGTTCGAGAGGCAGCCATGGTTCGGACCAAACTGCTGTCCACCGAACATTACCCGTCTCGTCGCTCAGTTGGGCGGCCTCCTCTATGCCGTGAACGGGGACAATCTCTACGTCAACCTCTTCATGAGCAATCGTGCCCACACAGAGGTGAATAAGGTTCCGGTCAGGATCGAACAGGAGACCAACTATCCGTGGGAGGGCAAGGTTCGCATTGGGATCAACCCGGCGAAGAAAGTTAGATTCGCACTGCAGGTGAGAATTCCAGGGTGGGCGCAAAGCGAGCCCATGCCCGGTTCACTCTACCGCTATGAGGCCACGGCGCCTGCGACGTCCACACTCCTCATCAACGGAGCAAAGACGAGCGTCGCTGTGGACAAAGGCTACGCCCGCATCGAACGTGACTGGGTTCCCGGAGACTCCGTTGAGCTCACCCTGCCGATGCGCGTGCAGCAGGTTCGAGCGCACGATCTCGTCCTCGAGAATAGAAACCTGGTTGCTCTGGAGCGCGGCCCGCTCGTGTTCTGTGCGGAAGCAATCGACAACCAGGGCAACATCAACAACTTTGTGGTGGATAGCCATTCGCAGTTGAGGTATGTCTTCGAGCCAGGCCTGTTGAATGGCATCGGCACGATTCAGGGAAGTGTCCTTCGTGCTCAGCGAGGTCCCGGCAAAACCGTTACGACGCATCCCGGGAAAATCACCGCGATTCCTTTCTATGCCTTCGGAAATCGAGGCAAGAGCGAGATGTCCGTATGGCTGCCAGCGACGCCTGAAAAGACGGTTCTTCCGCCTGCGCCAACTCTCGCGGCGCGAAGTAAAGCGACGTCGTCATGCGGCGAAGGCGCTGTTGCCGATAACTATCCGGGGCATAATCCACCCACGGTTGGGCGGCGCATGTATCCCAGCTCACAGGATGGAAGCGGTCATATCCGCGCCATCGCCGATCAGGTTCAGCCCGTCAACTCGGAAGATGGTTCAGGAAGATTCCTCCGGCTGCGTCCCCAAACCGGCAGCCAGGCCTGGGTGCAGTACGACTTCCCCGCGCGGGCACATGTCTCGTCGGTCGATGTCTACTGGAAAGATGACAAGCAGTTTTGCCTGCTGCCTAAAAGCTGGCGGCTGCTCTACAGCGACGGCTCGAGCTGGAAGCCGGTTCAATCCACCACCGGTTTTCCTGTGGCTCGCGACAAATATGTCACTGCCGCTTTTGCGCCAGTCGTGGCTTCGGGTGTCCGCCTGGAGATTGAACTGCAAAGCGCCCTCTACAAAAAAGGCGATTTAGGGCCGCCGAACGCCGACTACATGAAAGAAGACACCCCGTGGTACGAGGGCGGGGTCATCGAGTGGCGAGTCAACGGATGAGCGAATTCCTGAAAGTGTAGAGGAAGCCGAAACCGCTGAAGAGAAACGGTTGTCTCCGTCGTTCATCGACGCGGCTGCATCAGCGAATTTGCTCTTGCAGGAAACCTCATCCTGCGGCCCACCCGCTGTTTGCGGTGTAATCCGCGATCAGCTTCGAGAGCCGTGCGCGCTCCTGCGCGTGCTGTGGATCGTCCGCGACATTGGTCAACTCCATCGGATCGGCATGCGGATCAAGCAGCATCGCACCGCGCGATGCGTCCTTGCCGTACTCCGCATAACGCCAGCGTTCCGTGCGGACTGCGGCGCCGTGGATCGTCGAGCCGTCCTCGCTCCAGATGCTGAACGCCGGATGCTCCCACGCCGCGCGAGGGTCGTGCAGCAGGGAAACCATGCTGTGGCCTTCCACTTCTTCGGGCACTTTGAGGTTCGCAAGTTCAGCGATCGTGCGATACAGGTTGAGCGACTGCACGATCCGCAGGCAGGGGCGGCCATTGCCTTGAGCCCCTGGCATATGGATGAGTAACGGCACACGCGTACCGGGCTCAAACAGTGAACCTGCCTTCGACCATTTGCCTTTTTCGCCAAGCTGATAGCCATGGTCGACAACGAACACGATCAGCGTGTTGTCGCGAAGCCCCAGCTTGTCCAGCTCGTCGACGACGCGGCCCAGGTTGTAGTCGGCCCACGAAATCGAGGCCAGATAAGCGCGGATCACCTGCCGTGCTTCTTCCGTCGATGCGCCGCGGCCGATAAATAAATCCGCATTGCGCATCCGGATGGAAGCCTGCGGAAAGCCCTTGGGAACCACCGGCCAATCGGCAAAGTCCGGAGGAAGGGTGATCGTGCTCGGGTCGTAGAAATCGTAAAAGCGCTGTGGCGCCTCGGGTGGGCTGTGCGGCTTGGAGAAGCCGCAGCCGATGAAGAACGGTTTGTCCTTGTTCTCACGCAGAAACTTGATGGCAAGGTCGGCAACCATGCCATCGCCACTCTTCGTCTCATCGCCGTCGATGACGAGCAACTGGTCGGAATGAGCGGCGCGCTGGTTGTCTCCCGCCAGCGTAGGCAGCACGCCATCAGGACGCGGGATCTGCGCCCGCACAACGTCGATCTTCTTTTCTTCTGCGGTGGGATGCAGAGATTCAACATCCCCGTAGAAATCCGTCCAGGCGTTATGGTCGTCCAGGCCGGCATGAAACAGCTTTCCGGCACGCAGGGTGGTATAGCCGTTCTCGCGAAACAACCGCGGTAACGTGATCCACTCCGGATGCAATTTCATGACACCATCGGTATTCCCGAGAACCCGCGTCTTCAAGGGAGGCCGTCCGGTGAAAAGCGACGAACGCGACGGATTACATAGCGGAAACTGGCAGTAATTGCGGTCAAAACGAACTCCCTGCGACGCCAGCTTGTCGATATTGGGGCTATGGACATGAAAGCGGCTCCCATAGCAGCCGAGTTCCGCGCGCATGTCGTCGGACATCAGGAACAGCACATTCAGCGGACGCTTACGCACATGGGTTGCGGGCGCCGCAGCCTTCATCTGACTGGCTGCGTTTGCTTGCCTCGGCAAAACGGAAGCCAGCGTCGCTCCCGCAGCCCCTGCAAGAAACGTGCGACGCGAAGAACTGGACTTCTCTTTCATGCTGTCACTCCTGAACAATCAGACGACGAAACGAGGATATTTTGTTTCCTCGTCCAGAGGATGCGTAAAGAGCAAGCGACTCGGCTTTGGCGGCCTCGCGCGGGCATGGCACCTGAGAAATGCTCTAGTTCGCTTCCGGCCTTTGTGCCGCATCGACAACGAGCCTCGCTACCGGGCCTTTGGATGGAACCAGCTTCAGTCCCAACTGGTCCTGCACTGCCGAGAAGATCGAGGGTGCATCGGAGCTGTCACTGCCGGCGGCTGCACCCTCTTCCGGACGAAAGCGGAGTGTGATGTCATAGAGGCCGGTCAACCCTGTCGCATCGTTGACCGGTCTGCCGAGCGCGTTCGCCAGTTGGCTTGCGAGCGACCTTACCTCCACACCTGTGCCGTTGTACATGCCAGGCCCCATACTCATAGAGCCTTTCCTGTACTTCTCAGGATGCGCCTTCATCTCTTCGAGCGAAGGCGGCTCGATGACGGTCGATGGCTTCAGCTTTGATCCGCTCTTATCCACCACCAGGTCATACGTGGGCAGTATTTTGGTTTCGCTGTGGACTTTGAGCTGGAAGCGCTCGATGAGCAGCTTTTGCAACATCTCACGACGCTGCAGCCCGTTCAGCTTTTTATAGGCGGCGACATCCTCGCCGCTCACCTTGGCGGTGAGATCGAAGGTGGTGTTTGTCATCCATCCGGTCAATCCGGATAGCTGATAGGGCTTCATGTCCCACGCGCTGCAGATCATGTTCTCCAGCGGCAGATTCATCAGACTCAGACCATCTGCGGTCGTCCGCCAGGACATCATCTGGTCCCCGGCCGCATGGGGCTTGAGGCTCGCCACATCCCACTCCGGCAGCGGGCCTGCCACCGGAGCTTCGTGATTGCGGTCGACATCGGCCATCGTCGGTAGCTGCGCCCGCAGGGAAGTCGCCGCCAAAATCAACGTAAGGGTGAGCGTGACGGACCCACTCGTTAGCCACTTTGTCATATCCGCGCTCCAGGTGATGTCATTCGCAACCGGCAGGCCCCTTCGGCCCCGGATACGTCATGTTAGTGCAAATTCCCTGGGGGTAACGTCGATGGGTAGTGTGGAAGCCCACCCATTTGACTGTAAGGCGCTACATTCATCCGCGGAGTGGAATGGAACTCTGGTTGTTCATCGGCGCTTTTACCAGCGGAGACTGGAGCAGTTCAGGTAATCGTGTAGACCTCTGGGAGACGAAGGTATTACGGAAACTGCTCTAAGATAGGGCAAAAGGTGAACAGAGGAGCAGACGTCAGGCATGTGGAAATGGGCAAGAACCGTTCTTGAGCTGATTGTTCTTGTTTTTTGTATGTACGTATTCGCCTGCACGTTTCTACTGGTCTTCCAGGCAGTCCTGGATTCCCGCCAAATCGGACAGCACGATTTTATTGAGTACTGGTCCTCCGGACGCCTTGCTCTGCAGCACAAGAATCCCTATGATTCTCACGCCATCGCGGCACTGGAAGGCCCTGCGAATCCTTTACTGGGTACCCGGGCACTCATCATGGGGAACCCTCCATGGACGCTTCCATTACTTGTTCCATTCGCCAGGCCGCCGCTGTTCGCGGGCTTTGTTCTGTGGTTTTGTCTCTCGGGGATCAGCCTCTTCTGGTCCGTCCGCATGATCGGCCGGCTGAACAACAAGCAGGCCTCGATGCTGGACCTGCTTGGCTACACATTCGCTCCCGCTCTCGTGTGTCTGGCCACTGGACAGATGACCATCCTGCTTCTGGTTGGGGTGGTGGGCTTTTTTCTCTTTCACCGCACTCGACCGGTTCTAGCCGGTGCGTGCCTTTGGCTCTGTTTGCTCAAGCCACATCTCTTTCTGCCATTCGCATGTGTTCTTGTCTTGTGGATCATCTCCAGGAAGCGCTACTCCGTCCTGGGGGGAATCTTCGGTGCGGGTCTCCTCACAAGCGTGGCAGCTATGTGGTTCGATCCCCATGTCTGGGGCCATTACTTCGCGATGATGCGAACGGAGCGCCTGGATCTGATCCAGCTACCGTGTCTCAGCATCGTCCTGCGTCAGGCCTTCGCCCCTCACGTTCCCTGGATACAGTGGGTTCCCGTGTGTGCTGGATCCATTTGGGCTGTCTACTTTTTCATCACGCGTAAGGAAGACTGGAACTGGATCCAACATGGCCCGGTTCTCATCCTGGTTTCGATGGTCGTCGCGCCCTATACCTGGCTGACGGATCAGACGATCGCACTGCCCGCATTGCTTTATGCCGTCTATCGAACACGTTCACGCGTTGCGATTGGCGTGCTCGCATTGGGCAATGCCGCTGTCGAACTGGCCCTGTTCAATAAGCAGTCGCCGCTGTTCAGCCGGGTAGCCGGCTTGTCCAGCCTGTTTTGGCTGGCATGGTATCTGGTGACAGTCCGCCATCGAACCATCGATAACGAACTGCCTGCCCGGGACTGTGCTGATCTCGCCGGGCCAAACTCCTAGACGAGACGCATCAGTTTTCGGTTGGTTTCGTGATGTGGTCAATCACAAGGTTGGGTACGGACTCGTGCTCCGCTTCGAGCTTAAGCCCGAGCTGCTCCTGCACCGCGGTGAAGATGGAAGGCCAGCCTTCAGGATCGTTCGCGGACCATTCGCGGCCAAACTGAAGCGTGTAGTTGTAGGTGCCGGTGAGGCCGGTCTTATCAATTACGGGAGCTTCAATCATCGAACTCAGCGCGCCTGAGATGGCCCGCAGTGGAGCATTCGATCCGACGAACTCGAGGCCATGCTGCGATCCATGCGCCTGAACGTTGGCGGGCGGTGGCGGAGGTGGCGCTTCGCCATTGGGGGGAGCCGGAGGCGCGGGCACGGCCTGCATCTTGATGCCGCCTTTGCCCACGAGGAGGTTATAGACAGCGCTGTTGCGGGTTTCGAGATGCGTCTTGAGGCCCAGGCGCTCGGTCAGCAGCACGCGAATCGCGTTCCGCTTTTCCAGACGGACTTCGTTGTCGGTGAGCTTGGCTAGCCTGGCGTCGGCCGCGTCGTCCGAGCGAGCCTGGATGTTGTAAAACGTGTTCGTCATCCAGTCCGGCGCCCCGACAACCGGGGCATCGAAGCCGTAGGCAATCTGGAGAAGGGCCTTGAGGGGAAGGTTCGTGGCTTCGAAACGGCTGGAATGCGGCGGGCTGGAGACGGACACGTGGAAATTGGCATCCGGAGGCGGAGCCTGGCGGATGGTGGCAACGTCAAAGGTAAGCGTCGGCGTGTAGTTCGGTTCTTCAAGGATGGGAGTCTGCGCATGAAGGCATGGGGCGGACAGGAAGACGAGAAGTGCGGCAAGGAAACCGATATGTCGGTGAGCGATGCGGAACATGGCGTAGGACTCCTTGTCTGGATCATACGTCCGGGCGATGAGCCAGGTTCCCTGTCTCGCCAGTCCGAGTAAAGCATTTCCCATGAAGGTGTACCCCAGGGGCAAAGATGTTGAAGTCGTTTTCCCCAAAGAAAACGACCTTTTCAGCCGCT
>DASYEV010000248.1:0-45381 GCA_036498835.1 Acidobacteriaceae bacterium
GGCCTGGACAGCAAGCTAAAGCTTGCTTCTAATCCTCAAAGGCAAAGGCAAAGGCAAAGGCAAAGGCAAAGGCAAAGGCAAAGGCAAAGGCAAAGGCAAAGGCAAAGGCAAAGGCAAAGGCAAAGGCAAAGGCAAAGGCAAGACCATGTTTACCGCGGAGGTCGTCTTGATAAGGACGCCCAAAGCTGCGAGGCTCGGTTGCGCTACTACGTTCCTTTTCAATAAGTCGGAGGATACGGCTTTCTTGGGAAGAAGCACTTCGACGCTCCTGGAGCCCTCGAAAGTTTGCCAGGACTCTCCGGAGCGACATCTCCTGCCGATTGCTTTTACTGTTCGCTGTTACCTGTTGGCTGTTACCTGCTTCGTTGTTTTTCGTTCTGCAACACGAGCAAAACTGCTATAGGCTCGGATGCGACAGCCATGGCCAAGACAAAAGCATCTGCCGCCCCTCCCACCCACGCTGAACGTTGCGCTCTCGGATTGGCGGAGCGCAAAAAACTCGCGCGTAGCGCGCATGCGTCGCTGGACCTCAATGTCTGTCCCGCCGATCCTATGGCGCTGATGGCGGCGTCGATGAAGGGACGCGTCGAAAGCCTGATCCCGCTTAAGTACGAGCGCATGGCCGCCTCGCCCTTCGGGTTTTATCGCGGCGCGGTGCCGGTGATGGCGGCCGACCTCGCCTGCCATCCGCATACCGGTCTCTTCACCCAGCTCTGCGGCGATGCGCATGTGGTCAATCTGGGCGCGTTCGCGTCTCCGGATGGACGGACGGTGTTCGACATCAATGATTTCGACGAGACCATTCACGGACCGTTCGAGTGGGATGTCAAACGCCTGGCAACCAGCCTGTTGCTGGCCGGCGAGGCTGCGGGCATTCGTGGGGCGGATCGCCGTGCGGCCGTTGCCACGTTCACTGCCCGGTACCGGCGCAGCATGAACGAGTTTGCGCATATGCCGGTGATTGAGTTGGCGCGCTATCAGATTCATCGCCTCGCCCACCTTGGCCCGATGCCGGCGATCCTGCGCCAGGCCGAACGCAGCACACCGCAGCGCCTGCTGGAAAAGCTCACGGAGTTTGTTCCGGCAGAAGGCAAGGCTGCACAGAAGAAAGCTGCTCCTGTTGCCGCGAAGAAGGGTGCAGCCGGAAAAGCCGAACAAAAGAAAGCCACGAATACGACAGACACGCCGCCACCGGCCCCTGTGGCTCAGGCGCGCCGCTTCCGTGAGACGCCACCCGAACTGCAACGGTTGAGTGGGAAGCTGGCCGCGGACGTGCTGGCCTCCCTGGATGCGTATCGAGAAACCCTGCAGCCGGAGCGGCAGCATTTCCTGGCGCAGTATGCGCCCAGGGATGTGGCGATGAAAGTGGTGGGTACCGGATCGGTGGGACTTCGGGACTATGTGATCTATATGGAGGGCGAATCGCGGCCCGCCCACAGTGATCCTTTGTTCCTGCAGATCAAGGAAGAGCCCGCGTCGGCCTACGCATCTTACCTGCCGAAGAGCTCCGTCACACGCTCCCATCAGGGCCACCGTGTGATGGATGGTCAACGCGCGATGCAACTGACGTCGGATCCGTTCCTTGGCTACACGAATATCGAAGGGCGCGATTATCTTGTGCGCCAGCTCAATGATCACAAGGCGGGACTCGACCTTACGATGCTGACGCCGGCAAGTCTTCACGGTTACGCCGATGTCTGCGGTGAACTGCTGGCGCGAGGCCATGCTCGAGCTGGCGATCCTGTGTCCATCTCCACGTATCTAGGGACGAGCGGACGTTTTGACGATGCCATTCTCACGTTCGCGCGAGCCTATGCAGAAAAGACCGGGCGCGATTGGGAGTTGTTGAAAAAATGGCTCAAGCAGAATGGTGCGAAGGCTCAAGCGAAGGCATGAAATAACGGAAGGAATACGCCTGCAAAATAGTTGGAACAGAACCTAACCCCTCCAGCGTATTGCGGTCTAAGCCACCAGAAGCAGTTATTCCGGCTGAGCTTTCTAATTTTCATTTCGGTGGACTTTTAATCGGACATTTATGAAACGCCTGATGCGCGCCTGGCGCGCTTATCTGATCCTGTGCTTGACACTTGCTTCGCCGCTGGCTGCGCAGACTTCCACGCCGGCGATGCTTGCGGGTTCCGTGCTCGATCCTTCGGGCGCCGCCATCCCGGCGGCTACGTTGCATCTGCACGGTAAGGCCGGCGATCTCGAAACCAGGACCGATGCGCTGGGCCACTACACACTGGCCGTGCCCCCGGGCACCTATGAGCTCACGGCCTTTGCGAAAGGCTTCCGAACACGGTTACGCGCCGGATTGGTCGTGCCTACCTCGCACAATGCGGCCCTGAACATCACGCTGGAGATCGCAACCGCTTCCGAAGAAATCAATGTATCGAGTGACGGAAACGCCAGCACGGACTCCGACTCCAACAAGAGCGCGCTGGTCTTCAAGAACGAGCAGCTCGATACGTTTTCCGACGACCCCGCATCCATGCAGCAACAACTGTCCGCTCTTGCGGGAACCGATCCGACCAACCCTCCGCAGATTTATGTCGACGGGTTTTCCAACGGGACGATGCCTCCCAAGGAGAGCATTCGCGAGATCCGCATCAATCAAAATCCGTTTTCCGCCGTGTACGACCAGTTCGGCGGCGGACGTATTGAGATCTTTACCAAGCCGGGCGCAAATCAGTTGCACGGCGGTCTGGAAACGAATTTCGGCACCAGTGCGTTGAATGCACGCAACCCCTATGCGAATGCTCCACCGGCGTATGTGAACGACTATTCGAGCGCGAACATCAACGGACCGCTTGGTAAAAAGAGCTCGTTTTATGTGAGCGTGAACCGCAGCGACCTGTCCCAGAATGGGATCATCAAAGCGACGACGCTAGACCCGTCGTCGCTTAAGGATCTCTCCGTATCGCAGGCGGTTTCGAATGAGGTGGTGTCGCAGAGCTACTCGGTGCGTATCGACCGGCAGTTTGGCGCGAGCAATACCTTTATCGGACGCTACAGTATCAATCTCAACTCGTTGCCGAATGGAGGCGTTGGCCAGTTCTCGCTGCCGAATACCGCCTATGCGAGCAACACGCGGACCCAGGCGTTGCGGCTGACCGATACCCATCTGTTTGGGCCCAATGTGATTCTGGACTCCGGGCTGCAATACCTCCGTACCCGCCAGAAGCAGGACCCTCAGTCGACTTTTCCCTCCATCGTGGTGCAGGGCGCGTTCACCACGGGCGGATATTCAGGCCAGTCCCTGCATGACAATCTGGATCGCCTGGAATTGCAGGAATATTTCTCGATTTCGCACAAGACACATTTCGTCCGCACCGGCCTGCGCTATCGCATGTTGCGTGACGCGAACCTGGCAACCGCCAGCTATAACGGCCAGTTTGTCTTTTCGAGTCTGCCGGCGTTTCGAATCACCCTCAAGGGTTTGCTCGCGCACGAGTCGGACTCGCAAATTCGCAAGGACTGCGAGACTGAAAGCGATGGCACGCAGGTATGCGGGGGAGGTGCGTCGCAGTTCTCGCTGACGGCGGGCACACCCAGCGCTGCCCTCACGACAGGCGATATCGGCGTCTATGCCGAAGATGAGTGGAAGCTCAGGCCGGACCTCACGTTGAACTATGGGGTTCGATTCGAAAGCCAGTCGGCTATTCCCGATCATTTCGATGTCGCGCCGCGCGTCGGTTTTGCCTACTCCATCAAGCGGGGCAAGGCGAAGGATCCCTTTGCGGTGGTGCGCGGCGGCTTTGGTTTGTTCTATCAGCGCTTTGACTCCGCCAGCATCCTGCAGTCAATCCGTCAGAACGGAACGACGCAACAGGCTTACGTCATCGATAAACCCGAGTACATGTGCGATGTGGTTGCTACGCCTGTCTGTGTCAATCCCACGATTCCATCCCTCTCGAGCCTGAGTGGGACTCCGCTCACGACGTACCGCATTAACCCCGATCTGCGTTCTCCCATGCAGATCCAGGGACTGATGACCCTGGAACATTCCTTCGGCAAGCATGGCAACATGGCGGTGAATTATTTCCAGCGCCGCACCATACATCAGTTCGAGTCGTTGAACATCAACGCTCCAATGCCCGGTGCGGGCATTAACCCGCTGGGTGGCCCCCAGGCGGTTTATGAGTATTCATCGGACGGCATCAGCAATGGCCACACGCTGAGCGCTAACGCCAATCTGAATGTGAACAAGTTTCTGTCTGCCTGGGTATTTGCGAATTTCGGTCATCAGGAAACGGATACCTTCGGTACGAATTCTTTCCCCACGAACTCCTACAATGTCAGGCAGGATGTGGGCGTGCCCACGGGCTATTCGCCCCGGCAGCTGTATAGCGGTATCAATGCGCATCCGGGTTGGGACACGTCCTTGAATGTCTTTCTGGCTGCTCGTTCCAGCGGCTACTTCAACATCACCACCGGCCAGGACAACAACGGCGACTCCGTTTACAACGACCGCCCGGCCTTCGCAACGGATCTTACACGGGCCTCGGTGGTGCGCACCGCCTACGGTAATTTCGATACGAATCCGCTGCCCGGGCAGACGATCATTCCGTTCGACTATGGCCGGACGGATGGATTGGTGTACATGGAGGTTTATTTCAATAAGAACTTCCGTTTTGGACCAAGGCCTTCTGTCCCGGCGCCGCCTGCGAGCCACGATGCTCCTGCGACAGGCAGGAAGGCTGAACTGCCTCCTCAGCGCTATCGTCTGCAGGTCGGCATTGGCGCCGATAACCTCTTCAATCATGTCAATCCCGGTGCTCCGATCGGTGTGTTGAGCTCGCCGCAATTTGGACAAATCGTTTCGATGAATGCGCCCTTCAGTCAGAACTCCGCGGCTAACCGCGCGATCACGTTGCGCGGAGCGTTCTTCTTCTAAAAGACCGTTTCTCTGAAAGAATCGGTGGGTGCCGGATTCTCGCCCATCGCGGGTTCTTGTTACGCGCTCGCTTCGACAGGCGTCGGAGTTGGGGGACAGGCTGCGTGAGCTTGGGATCGAGCCGGTTCTTGTGCCGGCGATCGAACTTGCCGAACCTGCATCATTCCATGCGATCGATGAAGCGCTACGACGCCTGGACCGCTTCGACTGGCTTCTTTTTACCAGCGCCAATGCGGTGGAGGCGATGTATCGCCGCGCAGGGCAGCTTGGTCTGAGCGACCTGGGATTGCCTGGTCGAGACAACCTGAAGATCGCGGTCATCGGAAAAGCAACCGCACACGCGCTGGAGGCTCATGGCGTTGTGCCGGACGTCATTCCCGCGCAGGCCGTCGCAGAATCGCTGGTCGAGGCTCTATTGCCTCACGCGACCTCGGAGAACGGTGTAGCAAAGCGATTTCTGCTGGTTCGCGCGGAAGAGGCACGCGAGATTCTTCCTGAGGCTCTGCGCGCTGCGGGCGCGGACGTGACCATCGCGCCTGTGTATCGCACCTTGATTCCTGAGCAATCGAAGGATGCGGTTACGGAGATGTTTGCTGAACGCTCTCATTGGCCGGATGTGGTCACGTTCACGAGTTCTTCAACCGTGCGCAACCTTCTCGCGTTGTGCGAAGCCGCAGGGCTGGCGCTGCCTGCGGACATCCCGCGCATTTCGATTGGCCCGATCACGAGTGCGACGTTACAGGAGCTTGGTTTGCCTGCAGATGCAGAAGCGAAGGAGGCGACCGTTGCGTCGCTGGCGGAAGCGGTTGCGGAGTTTTTGGGGCATGCTCGTTGAAGCAGGAGGTGGAAGACCTGCCTATGTTTTTGTTTTTCTGGTTGTCATCCCCGTAGGGGATCTGCTGTTCTTTGTTACGCCACCAATCTGTCATCTCGACCGGAGCGAAGCGTAGTGGAGAGACCTGCTGTTGGCCCCCGCCCATATCAATGGCGACCACAACCCTCCAACGTGGGTCATCCTGAGCAATCTGACTCGCTTTCAGCGAGTTACGGATGAAATGACCGGGCACCTGAGTAGCCCGGTCATGAGGAGCCGCAGGCGAAGGATCCCAGTATTGCGGGATGTGTCCGAAGCAAACCCATTCCAACGTTTGGCATCGGTAACGCAGCCCTGCGCATCATCGCAGCCACAGCGGAATACGGGGATCCTTCATTCGCTTCGCTCTTTCAGGATGACCCGTGTTGAAGGATGTGCCGTCATGAAACGACCGTTGTGCGTCGAGCAAACAGCAGATCCCCTGCGGGGATGACAACCAGAAAAGCAAAGGCAAGGTCATCGAAGCCTGACAGCAACGGTAAAACTAGAACCCCTTAGTGCGAGCTCCAGGTCTTATCGCTCGAATTGCAGAGATGTTCCAGCGAACAATCCGCGCAGCGCGGTTTGCGTGCGATGCACACCTGGCGGCCGTGGTGGATCAACTCGTGACTGAACTGGATCCAGCGATTTTGCGGAAGGATCTTCATCAGATCCTGCTCGACTTTGACGGGGTCGTCGTTCTTCGTAAGCTCCAGGCGGTTGGACAGACGCAGCACGTGCGTGTCGACGACTACGCCGGAAGCGATGCCATACCAGGAGCCGAGCACGACGTTTGCGGTCTTGCGTGCGACGCCTGGGAGCTGGATCATCTTGTCAATCGTTTTGGGAACTTCGCCGCCGAACTTCTCAACCAGCACACGCGCCGCTCCCTGGATGTTCCGAGCCTTGGCGCGGTAGAAGCCGGTTGTCTTGATGAGTTGTTCGACTTCCAGCGTCGGCGCTTCTGCGAGCTTCTTCGGGGTAGGGAACATGCGGAAGAGCTCAGGCGTGGCCTTGTTCACGCCGACATCGGTGGTTTGCGCCGACAGGATGGTCGCGATGGTGAGCTCGAACGCGTTGTGATGGGTAAGCGCGCAGACTACGTTGGGGTAGGTCTTACGCAGAGCATCGAGGATGGCATGCACGCGTTCAGGCGCAAGAGGGTTCTTGGTTTTGCCCTTTCGAACTTTGGGCGCAACCGGTTCTTTTGCGGCGATCTTGCGAGCCTTCTCGGGTGACACACCTTCAATCGCAGCTTTGCGTTTAGCCACAGAAAGTTCCTGAGGCGGCGTCAGCCCCTTGGTCTTTTTCGCAGGGGCCTTCGCGGGCTTCTTGCCCGGTGCGGAAAGTGACGATTTGCGAGCGGTTGCCGCGCTCATCCCAGCCGGTCCAGCATTTCCTGGGGCTTCAGGCGCACACAGGAAAAGATTGGGTAGTCCTTGAGCGTGTAGACCGAAATCTCGGTTTCGCGGAGCTGCTGCACAAGATCGAGAAAGTCTTCTGGGAAGTTCGTTTCGAAGGCGACAACGAATTCCTGGTCGTCGAGCCCAAAGGAATAGGTGGTGTTGAGCTTCACGCGCGGATACTGCAGGCCGATACGGATGTGCTCATCCATCAGGCGCTTGCGTTCGCTCATGGGCAGCAGATACCAGGGACGCGTCTTCCAGAACGGATAGATGAAGATGTATTTCTGTCCGCCGGGCCGGATGGCGCCGCGGCCTTCGCCTTCGCTCTCGTCTTCGCGGTCGATCTGATACGCGGAGCGCTTGGTCATCGCCAGGAAGTTGTGCGGCGTGCTGAGATAGCCGCCCAGCGGAGTCGCCATCAGCTCGGAGCGCATGCGATTCAGCTCATCGACGGCGTAGCCGATCGTCCAGACGCAGAAGTCGACATCGCCGCGCGTTCCGATGGTGGAGTAGGTGATGGAAAGAAACTCACCCGGCTTGTTCCAGCGCTGCAGCACATCCGCGAAGGCGGCCTTGTGGGCTGCCTTTTCTTCCACCGGCAGGCGACGCCACTCCGGCATGACCTTGTAGAAGCTGAAACACACGATTTGCCGTTTGGCAGGTGGCTTGGAGGGGTCGTGGGCGCCATATGCGCTTTGCGGCCTGCCTGAGGGCGCTGAGGTGGTGGCTTCATTCGCCGGTGGTGCTGTTGTTTCTGACATGCTGTACGGGTTCTCCCAGAACTTAGAGCACTCTGCTCTTACGGTGGTTTCGGAAAAGATTCAAGAAGGCCGTTTTCATTGGGAGAAAACGGGTTTGTCATCCTCTCTTTGTATACACCTTGGACAGCCGCCCCAGCCGTTGTGTGGATGAAACCTGCATCGCGACGGTCGCCGATATACTGAGCGGGAATGTTTGCCAAGCTCAGCGCTTTGTTTATCGGTCTTTCGGCGGGGAGCGCCTATGCGCTCACCTTTCTGCTTATGGCGGTGCAGTCGGCGTGTATTCCGATCCCGTCGGAAGTGATTATGCCGCTGGCAGGCTATAAGCTGGGGCACTCATGGACTGACCTGGTCATCCTGGCGACGATCGCTTCACTGGCCTCAAATCTTGGTTCGCTGCCTGCATATTGGCTCGGCGCTCGCGGTGGACGTCCCATGGTCGAGCGCTATGGTAGCTACATTCTTCTCAGCCGCCGCGACCTCGATCTGGCGGAGAGGTTCTTCACCCGGTACGGTTCCATCACGGTATTGATTGGCCGTATGCTGCCGATTGTGCGGACGTTCATTGCCTTTCCCGCAGGCATCGCGCGCATGAATCAGCTTCGCTTCCACATCTATACCTTCATCGGCTCATGGCCCTGGTGCTTCGCACTGGCCTACGCCGGGATGAAGCTCGGCAGCCACTGGGATACCGACCCGCGCTTCAAAGCAGTTTTCCAACGCTTCCATCTGGCGGTTGAGTTGGTGCTGGTGCTGGGCATCGTATGGTTTGTGTGGACCCACTGGAAGAACCGCACGCGTTCGCACACGGCTTAAACATCCCCGTAGGGAATCTGCTCTTTGGTTGTGTTCCCACAGTTCTGTCATCTCGATCGAAGCGGAGGGCATGCTCCCGCCCATGCCTGAGCGGGAGCATGCCCTCCGCGGCTAAAGCCGGATTTGTGGTGACGCTTTATGTCCGGTCTAAAGACCGGACATACCGAGCATCGTCCCAATGGCTCACCCCGCTTCTCCTCGCATTGTTTCTTTCGCGGGACGCGTCGCCTTTCGATTTCCACGAATGCGAAGACATAGGCGAATCGCACCGAAGTAACCTGTTTTCTGATGCAAAAGTGGGATAGCCCCAGATGCCTTTTCCAGAAAAACTAACGAAGGTGGACTGCGGAAGTGGTACGCTAAGCCCCAGTATCCGAGAGAATTTATGACCGCATCGACCAATTTCCGGCATTTACTTCGTGATGAGTCCGGTCAGGACATGGTCGAATATGGACTGATCGTGGGGTTGATGGCCCTGGGTGCGATTATTTCGATGAAGACGCTGGCGAACAGCATCGTCAATACTTTCGCCACCGTAGGCAGCACGCTGACCTCATCGACCTAGCCAGTCTCCGCCACCCTGACTGAAAAGTTTGCCTTGCAGTTTGCCCAAAGGGGTCTGCAGGCGTGTTCCTGAACAAAAATTTTCTTCCCAAGAATTCTTCCCGGCACGGCCTACGGCGCCGCGGTTTTGCCATGCGCAAAAGGGCCGCTATTTCCAGCCTTTGTTGCGTATGCCGGTCTGCGTGAGCGATACTTAAACACGGTTTCTCTCACTCTGTGAGGTCGGAAACATTGAGGAATGCCGTTTTCCTTGGAAGAAAACGGCGTCGGCACCCTCTCTCCGCTGTACACCCTGAGAGAAACCGCGGAATGTCCGCAAATCGGAAGAAATCGTCACCATAGAAGGGTACGTTGAAGAAAATGTCTACACCCGACGCCGCCAATCAGGGCGCGGCGAGCATCAAGCCAGCAACTGGAAAACTTGGAATCATGATCCCCGGCATGGGAGCGGTAGCCACTACGCTGATTGCCGGCGTAGAAGCTGTGCGCCGCGGCTTTGCCAAGCCGATCGGCTCCATGTCGCAAATGGGCACCATCCGGCTGGGTAAGCGGACCGATGACCGCACCCCGCTGATCAAGGACTTTGTACCCATTGCGTCGCTGGACGACCTGGTTTTCACCGGCTGGGACATCTTTGGCGGCAATTTGTACGACGCGGCCAAGACGGCTGCCGTGCTCGACCGCGATCAGCTCGAACAGATGCGGCCGTTCCTGGAGTCCATTGAGCCTATGCCCGCCGCGTTCGATCAGCGCTGGGTCAAGCGCCTCGATCCCAAGGTTCAGAAAGTCGGCAAGAACAAGTGCGATCTTGCCAACCAGATTCGCAATGACATTGCGGAGTTCAAGACCAAGACCGACCGTCAGGTGATGATCTGGTGCGGCTCGACCGAAATCTACATCGAGCCCAAGCCGGTGCATCAGACGCTGGAAGCGTTTGAAAAAGGCCTGGTCGAGGACGATCCGGATATTTCGCCCTCGATGCTCTACGCCTGGGCCGCTTTGAAGGAAGGCATTCCGTTTGCGAACGGCGCACCCAACCTGACGGTGGACATCCCCGCGCTGCAGGAGCTTTCCAAGAAGATGGGCGCTCCCATCTGCGGCAAGGATTTCAAGACCGGCCAGACGTTCATCAAGACGGTTTTGGCCCCTGGCTTCAAGGCTCGTCAACTCGGCGTCAGCGGATGGTATTCGACCAACATCCTCGGCAACCGCGATGGCGAAGTGCTGGACGACCCCGACAACTTCAAGACCAAGGAAGTGTCGAAGCTCGGCGTGCTGGAACACATCTTCCAGCCGGAGAAGAACCCCGAGCTGTACGGGAACATCTTCCACAAGGTTCGCATCAACTATTACCCGCCGCGCGGCGACAACAAGGAAGGCTGGGACAACATCGACATCTTCGGTTGGCTCGGTTATCCGATGCAGATCAAGGTCGACTTCCTTTGCCGCGACTCCATTCTTGCCGCTCCGCTCGCGCTGGATCTGTGCCTGTTCATGGATCTCGCCCAGCGTACGCCCGCGTTGAAGAACCTGGGCATCCAGGAGTGGTTGAGCTTCTACTTCAAGGACCCCGATTCGGCGCCAGGCGTTTATCCGGAGCACGATCTGTTCATCCAGTCGATGAAGCTGAAGAACACGCTGCGCCACATCATGGGCGAAGACCTGATCACGCACCTCGGTCTGGACTACTACGACGGCGAGTAATCGCCACAAGCGATGTAGCGCTGAAGGCGCGTTCTATACCAGCCTGGGGCGAACGGGGGTCCCCGGCGGGCGCTTTTGCTCGCTGGGGTGGAGAAGCCCTAGGTATGCATCCAAGTAACGCACAGAGGGCTGAAAGCCCGACCTATCGTGGCGACACTATAGGTCGGGCCTTCAGCCCTCAGTGTCTTGGCTGAACGAAACCTGGGGCTTCGCCCCAGATTCTCTCTTGGATTGCAAGCATTTTTTGTGTGTTTCACAGAAGACTTCCTAATTAGGTGAGTATGCGGTGAGGGAAGAGGATAGCCCCGTTGTAAGGGGTTTGGTGTTTGAAGATGCCGAAGATGGCATGGAGCATCTTTCTGGCGACGGCGATCAGTGCCTGGAGCTTTGCTTTGTGCCGGCTTAGGAGTTCCTGGTAGAAGGCTTTGAGGTGAGGGTCTCGTCGAGACGCAACCAGTGCGGGCATGTAGAGGGCTCGGCGTAGATGCTTGCTTCCAGCGCGGCTGATCCTGGAAGGTCTATGGATCGATGAGCCGGAGTCGTGGTGTGCCGGATCGAGACCGCTGTGAGCGACCCATTGCCTTACAGGCAGGCCGTCAGGCAGCGACGCCAGCTCGGCCAGCAGGTGTAAGGCGCTAACCTCGGCGATGCCTGGCATGGCGACCAGTAGTTGAAACTGGCGGCTGAGGAGTTCGTTTGCCTGGATCAGGGCGACCGCCTTAAGGCGTAGAGCGCGGATGCGTTTATCCATTGCCTTCAGTCCACCCTGCAGATCCTGGATCACGGAGCGTGGCGTTGAGACGGTGGCTTTGGCGGCGTGCAGACGGTTGCTGTTTTGCACGCGCTCGACGGTGAGAGATTCGATATAGCGGGCCAGGGCGCGCAGTTCCAGAGCTTGCTGGCTGGGCCGGCGCCAAGGGACGAACTTCATGCATCGGCCGTACTCGGCCAGGGTTCGCGCGTCGGCCTTGTCGGTCTTGGATCTCCGCTGGCCGCCCTTGGCGAAGTTGTGCACTGCCTTCGGGTTGAGCACCGCGCACTCGATACCTTCCGCCGCGTCCAGGGCCAGCGCAAGGTCCAGCGAGTAGAGCCCGGTCGCCTCCAGAGAGACCCGCGCGAAACCCAGCTGGCGCAACCAGACGATCAACTGGCGATGCCCGGCTGAGGTGTTGGGGAACTCCCGGTGCTGGTTAGGTTGAACGGCAACATCGAGCGTAGCGGCACTGACATCGATGCCACAGAAAACGTTCGCTTCGCGAGAGCCGGACCGGCTCTCAGGGGGACAGGACTTGATCATCGATCTTCTCCGTTTGCTACGATAGGGCTTCGGCTCGACCGTCCCTGTCCGCGGCGAACGGACTCACTCTGCACGCCAACCTTGAACATCCAGGCTCAACGGCCTTCGATTCTCTACGGCGTAAAAGAGAGGGACGGAGGGCCGATCTAGGGCGCAGGCTCTGCTCGCGCAGGCCTCGGCTGGTAACGGCCTCTCCGCCGAAACGTAAAGACATCTTTACGCCTCAAAACGCAAGATACAAGGCTGGTATAGGGCGCGCCGTTGGCGCTTTTAGTTCTGCTCGGCGTCGTTGCCGAGGATCGACGTGATCTCTCCCCAGAGCTGCTTGATGCCGGCCTCGGTTTTGGAAGAGATGGGCAGAATCTTCTCGATTTCGTTCGCCTTCTTCAAGGCCGTGAGCGATTTGGTTCGCTGATTCCCCCCGAGCTTGTCGGACTTGGTGGCGACGACAAGGTATGGCCGCTGCATCTGCTGCAATGCGTGGATCAACATGGTGTCGCTTTCCTGAGGCGGGATGTTGGAGTCGACGAGGCAGATGCAAAGCGCCAGGTTGGGCCGGTCCGCGAGATAGGGCTCGATGAACTTGGGCCACTCGGCGGAGATCGATTTGGAAATTTTCGCGTACCCATAGCCTGGGAGATCCGCGAAGACCAGCGACGGAGTGGCCTGGTGTTTGTGCTCGGTGCCTTCATGCAGAGCGAAGAAGTTAATGGCACGCGTACGGCCCGGCGTTGAGGAAACTTTGGCCGCCGCGGACCCGAGCAGGGCGTTGATCAACGAGGATTTGCCGACGTTGGAGCGGCCCAGAAAAGCGACTTCAGGGGCACCGCCGGTGCGGGCTTCGCCGGGGAAATGTTCAGGGCTGGTCGCCGATAGCAGGAACTTTGTAACAAACCGCATGATTTCAGCTTACGCGTTCCACGCCTGAACTTCTCTACAATGAAAGCTTTGGAGCCTTGGAAACGATGAGTCTTGAAACACGTGAATATCCGCATGCCATGCTGCGGGAGATTTTTGAGCAGCCGGCCGCCGTGGAGCGGACGTTGGAGCACTATCTCCGCGAAGGCGTGATTCTTGAGGAAGCCTTCGGTTGGGCGGACGCCTACTTTCGCCGTCACAAAGACCTGATCATCGCGGCCAGCGGTTCCAGCCGTCATGCAGGGCTCGCTGCGGAGATCATGCTGGAAGACGCGGCAGGACTTGCCGTCGACGTGGAGTACGCGAGCGAATACATTACGCGTTCCACCAACACCAAGCGCGACCCCGCGGTGCTGGTGATTTCGCAATCCGGCGAAACAGCGGACACCCTGGCGGCGTTGCGCGAAGCCAAGCGCCGCAGTCATCCGACGCTCGCGGTGACCAACGTCGCCGCGTCGTCCATGGCGAAGGAAGCGGATGTCTCACTGCCCACGGAAGCGGGCAAAGAGCTGGCGATCCCGGCAACCAAGAGCTTCACGACGCAGCTTGTGGTGCTGCGTCTGCTGAGCCTCGTCGCCGCTCAGGCGCGGCGCACGATTGAGCCGGAAGAGATTCAGGCATATCTGCGCAGGCTCCACGAATTGCCAGGGTTGATCGAAAAGCAGCTTGAGGGTTGGCGGCAGGTTGCGAGCGAACTGGCGCATGAATATCACGATGCGAAGACACTTCTGTTCCTCGGCCGCGGCATCCACTATCCGATCGCACGTGAAGGCGCACTGAAGCTGAAGGAGTCGTCTTACATTCATGCAGAGGGGTACCCGACGGGTGAACTGAAGCATGGGCCCAACGCGCTGGTTTCCGACGAGGTGCCACTGGTTGTGCTGGCTACGGTCGATTGGGGCGATGCGGAATCGGTGCTGCGGTATGAGAAGACCGTGTCCTTGCTCGATGACATGAATGCCCAGGGTGCGCGCAGCATCGTGGTGGGCAATGCCGGCGATACCGAGCTCCGATCACGCGCATCGCACGTGATCGAAGTGGAAGAAACCAGCGAGTACACGCTGCCGATGTGTGAGGTGGTGCCCCTGCAGATGTTTGCGTACTACATGGCAGTGCGGAATGGTGTCGATGTCGACCGGCCTCGGAATCTGGTGAAGTCGGTGGTGGTGGAGTAAGAAGGAGTTCGGTTTCAGGGTCTGCGTGAGAGTTTTCTTCGAGCTGACAAGCCTAACGGAGAAGGTGTGATGAGGCGGCGTTACTTCATCTCCAGAATACGAAGTGAATTAGAGCAGTTCCGGTAATACTGTGGTCTTCCCGAACGGTGGAGAATGCCGTTTTCATTGGGAGAAAACGGCTTCAGCACCCTCTCTTCGGTCTACACCATTACCGGAACTGCTCTAGCGCTGAAGGCGCGTTCTATACCAGCCCAGGGCGAAGCCCTGGGTTGAGTGCACATTGAGAGCTGAGGGCTGAAGGCCCGACCTATAGTGACGCCACTATAGGTCGGGCCTTCAGCCCTCTGTTTGTTACGACCAAGTTACCTGGGGCTTCGCCCCAGGCTGGTATAGGGTCGCGCCGTTGGCGCTTGAAGCCGTACCGGTGTGGGCTTTCTCAGGTATGCACCAGCTCTGGGCAAGACTCCAGTCGGTGGTGGTGGAGTAAAGCGCCCGGCGTTGGCAGGTTACGGACGCTTTCTTGTCTAAGCCGGAGAATCGGGTGGCCCATCCTTTGCCGGTTTTTGGCAAAGGGTGGGGTATCGCGCGGAAGCGCGACTGCTCCTGCCCATGCAGAGGCAGGGAAGGTCCTTCGTGGTTGAATCCCGAGTCTAAGCATGGTGGTTGGCCCGTGACATGGGCAGGGGCACCCCACCCTTTTCACGATAGAGCCGTGAAAAGGATGGGCCACCCGGGAGCGGGGTTGACCCGAGACCACGCTACTTGAATGTGCTCCAGCCCTGCTTATTAAGGCTCCAGAACAGAAGAAGAAGCGTGGTTGTGCCGCAGGCCAGCATGACGCAGCCAAGCTCGACCCGCCCGAAGAGGACGTTGCCTGAGCCGAAAAGCATCAGGTACAGCATCGTCGACGCCAGGATCCAATGGAAGAAGTTGTAGGCCAGCGTGGTTTCGCCGTGCGTGGATGCAGGCGCGAAGGCTCTCCAGCCAACGGCTGCCGGCCGTACGCGGTCGTAGAAGTTCTGCAACACCGCCTTCGGTTCCGGTTTTGTGGCGAAGGTGACAGTGACCCAGATCAGCGTGGTCAGGCCCGTGGTGATGAGCATCAGCCACGCGAATGCATGCGGATCGTCTGCGTTAAGTGGCGCCAGTGTGAGCTTTGGATCGAGCTTCTGCAGCGCGCGGACAACAGGCATACCAAGCTGCGATTCCAGGGTAAGCGAGATAGTTGCCGCTGCGGTCATCGCGGAAATTTCCGACCAGGCATTGATGCGCCACCAGTACCAGCGCAGGATGAACACCAGTCCCGCGCCCGCACCCAGCGCCAGCAGAAACTTCCAGGCATTGGCAATGGAAGCGCCGTGCGTCTGCATGTACCAGGTGGCGCCTACCGAAAGCAGGGCCACAAAAACTGTTGCCCAGCGAGAGGCGGCGACATAGTGGCGCTCGCTCTGGCCGGGTTTCAGGAAGCGTCCGTACATGTCGTTGACCAGGTACGACGCGCCCAGGTTCAGATGCGTGCCGATGGTCGACATGTAGGCGGCGGCGAATCCGGCAAGCATCAGACCGCGAAGGCTGGGCGGCAGATAGTGGACCATCACCCAGATGTAGGCGCCTTCCATGCCACCCTGCGCGTCGGTAGGTGAGGGAATCAGGACCAGCGCGACCAGCGCGGTCGCGATCCAGGGCCACGGACGGATGGCATAGTGCGCGATGTTGAACCACAGGGTCGCGCCCAGACCGTTCTTCTCATCCTTGGCGGAAAAGATGCGCTGCGCGATGTAGCCGCCGCCGCCGGGCTCTGCGCCTGGATACCAGCTCGCCCACCAGTTCAGGCTCATCAGTACCAGGAAGCTGAGGAAGAAGCTCGAGCCGGTGGAAGGAATGAAGGCAAGCGTGTCGCGCCCGTGCGTCAGGTCAAAGGCATGTATGCGGTCGGTCAGGCTATGCATCCCTCCGATGGCGTGGACCGCAAAGATCGCGAGCAGGATCACCATCGTCATCTTGAGCACGAACTGCACCAGGTCCGTCCACAGGACAGCCCAAAGGCCGGAGACCGCATTGTAGGCAAGCGTCAACGCCAGGCAGATGAAGACGGCGGTGAGTTGTGAGCGCGTGGTGTGAAGGCCAAGCGTCAGCGTCAGAACCTTGACCATGGCGAGGTTCACCCAGCCCATGATGATGGTGTTGACCGGCAGCGCAAGGTACAGCGCGCGGAAGCCGCGCAAAAACGCGGAAGGCTTGCCGGCGTAACGTAGCTCGGCGAACTCGATGTCGGTGAGCACCTCGGAACGACGCCAGAGCGGCGCGAAAAAGAACACCGTCAGCATGCCGGAAAGCGCGAAGCTCCACCACAGCCAGTTACCCGCGATGCCCTGGCGATAGATGAGCCCGGTGACGACCAGCGGGGTGTCGGCGCCAAACGTGGTGGCAACCATCGAGGTGCCTGCGAGCCACCACGAAACGCTGCGGCCGGAAAGGAAGAACTCGCTGACGTTGCCGGACGCTCGCCGCATGTAATAAAAGCCGATGGCGAGATTCAACGCGAAGTAAATCGCAACAACGATCCAGTCGATGCTTGTTAGCTGCATGGGCGCCTTTGCAAAAAAAGTAAAGAACAGGTCGTCCTCTAATTTCTCACTTCCGTTCCCTACCCGTACAGCAAGCTGCCCGCAGAAAAGGTTGGGTACCCGTTTTCCACACTCCCGAAGCCTCCCGCGCCGCTCGGGTAGCCAAAAAACGACGCGGAGTGGACATTTTCCTGCCGGCCTTTTGCGGCGGTGAAAGCTGCAAGCAGCTTTCCCTCGCATCGCTTGCATCTATGAAGTTGCACGCGAGCAAAAAGCGAACGTTGCAAAGCAGCTTCCAGACGCCAAAGGAAGCTTGAAGGATTTATGTCACGCACACTTCTACCCGGAAAGCCTTACCCGTTGGGCGCTACACCAGGCACCCTCGGCACCAACTTCGCACTGTATTCGGAAAACGCGACAGCCGTCACCGTTTGCCTCTTCGACGACGAGGGCAATCAGACAGATTGCATTTCCCTGCGCGAGGTCACCGCGTTCGTCTGGCACGGTCTGATCCGCAATGTGAAGCCTGGACAGAAATACGGATACCGTGTGGACGGACCGTGGAATCCCGAAGGGGGCCAGCGCTTCAACCCGGCGAAACTCCTGGTCGACCCCTATGCCAAAGCGATCACCGGCCAGTCTCTGGATGAAAGCCGGCCTTCGCTGCCTGACTATCAGGGGCCCATCTACCCCTACCAGGTAGAAACCGGCGACGATACGCAGAAGTGCGATAAGGACGATGCCGCGTTTGTGCCGAAGAGCGTCGTGATCGATTCTCACTTCGACTGGGGCAGCGACTGCCCGCCTGAAACGCCGATTTCGGATTCGATCATTTATGAAGTCCACGTCCGCGGTTTCTCGAAGCGCAATCCGGATGTGCCGGAAAAGCTGCGCGGCACCTATGCCGGCATGGCGCATGATGCCAGCATTGCGTACCTGAAGAAGCTTGGTGTTACCGCGGTGGAGCTCCTGCCCGTTCATCACTTCATCGATGAAGGCCACCTTCTCGACAAGGGCCTGCGAGACTACTGGGGCTACAACACTCTGGGCTACTTCGCGCCGATGTCACGCTATAGTTCGTGCGGCGACGACGGCTGCCAGGTTGTCGAGTTCAAGCAGATGGTCAAGCGGCTGCATGAAGAAGGCATCGAGGTCATCCTCGACGTGGTCTACAACCACACCTGCGAAGGCAACGAGCGCGGGCCGGTGCTTTCGATGAAAGGCATCGACAACACCACCTATTACCGGACGGTGGCGGACAGCCCACGTCACTACATGGACTACACGGGGACCGGAAACACGCTGAACGTGTATCACCCGCAGGTGCTGAAGCTGTTGATGGACAGCCTTCGCTACTGGGTGAACGAGATGCATGTGGATGGCTTCCGTTTCGATCTGGCCTCTACGCTGGCGCGCGAGCTGCATGACGTCAATAAGCTGGGCGCGTTCTTCGATACGATTCACCAGGATCCCGTCCTGGCCGACGTGAAGCTCATCGCCGAGCCATGGGACGTCGGCGATGGCGGCTACCAGGTAGGAAACTTTCCTGTTCTGTGGGCGGAGTGGAACGGGAAATACCGCGACACGGTGCGTCGTTTCTGGAAAGGCGATACCGGGCAGCTTTCCGATTTTGCATACCGCATTACCGGATCCAGCGATCTCTACCAGGGTGACGGCCGCAAACCATATGCCTCCATCAATTTCATCACCGCACACGACGGCTTCACGTTGTGCGACCTGGTCAGTTACAACGAAAAACATAACGAGGCCAACGGCGACAACAACAGCGATGGCGCCAACGATAACGATAGTTGGAACATGGGTGCGGAAGGTCCGACAGAAGATCAGGGTATCAACGACCTGCGCGAGCGTCAGACGCGAAACTTCCTCGCTACACTGCTGTTGAGCCAGGGCGTGCCCATGCTGCTGGGAGGCGACGAGTTTGCGCGCTCGCAGCGGGGCAACAATAATTGCTATTGCCAGGATGACGAGCTCACCTGGTATGACTGGCAGCTCGATGAGCCGCGGAAGAGGCTGCTGGAGTTTACCAGCCGTCTGATTCAGTTACGCAAGGACCATCCCAATCTTCATCGCCGCAAGTTTTTCCAGGACAGCCAGATTCGCGGCTCGGTGGTGCGGGATGTGGCCTGGTACGGCACGGACGGAAACGAAGTCTCCGATCAGGTCTGGAACGAGCCGTGGAGCAAATCCATCTGCCTGATGTTCAACGGCAGGACGTTGAACACGATCGATGACGAAGGGCAAAAAGTGATCGATGACAGCTTCCTGATCATCATCAATGCCGCCGATCAAGGTGTGGAATACACCCTGCCGGAGACGCCGAATAAAACGCCGTGGCGGCAGATTCTGGATACTGAAAACCTGGACGACCCGTTCTATGAAACGACTACCGGCGATAAGGTGATCATCGGTGGGCGCGCGGTCCGGGTGTACAGCGACGGTATTGAAGAAGTCGCGAAGTCGCCGGCAAAACAGCGGCCTTCGAAGACGTTGTAAGCCGAATGATCTGAAAGGAAACGTGGCGGATGACATCCTCCGTTAGTGTTGCTCTGAGCGCCAACGGCGCGCTCTATACCAGCATGGGGCGAAGCCCCATGAAAATTGCCCGGTAGGGACAGAGGGCTGAAAGCCCGATCTATAGTGGCTGTAATAGGTCGGGCCTTCAGCCCTCAGCGTATCGGTTACGCGAAACCTGGGGCTTCGCCCCAGGCTGGTATAGTGTCGGGCCGTTGGCCCTCAAAGACTGCCCAAACACCATGCTTTTGAATTGAACTTAAACCAAAGCTTCGTACGCGGCGATCTGCCGCAACGTGAAGGCTTGCATATCGACGCCGGACAGATGGGCTTTGTACCATTCCACCGTCCACTGCAGTGCCGCATTGAGCTTGAGATGAGGTTGCCATCCCAGCACGTTGTGCGCACGCGAAGCATCGAGCTTGAGATAGCCGGCCTCATGCACGCCCCGGTTTGAATCAAGTGTCCAGGAAGCGCCATCACCCCATAGGCCGGTCATGTGTTCCACGATCCATTGCACGGGCTGCGCATCCTCTTCGGCAGGGCCGAAGTTGAAAGCGGCCGCGTACTGGGGATCGTGGGTCAGTAGCCGCTCAGCTAGTCGGATGTAGCCGTGCAACGGTTCAAGAACGTGCTGCCATGGGCGGATCGCATGCGGGTGGCGGATGCGCACTGGCTCACCTGCTGCGAACCCACGGATGAGGTCCGGGATCAGGCGGTCGGTAGACCAGTCGCCGCCACCAATGACATTGCCCGCGCGTGCGGACGCAACGGCGCAGCCATGCTCCGCCAGCTTTGCGACTGGGAAATAACTTTGCCGATAGGCGGCGGTAACGATCTCAGCGCAAGCCTTGGAACTGGAATAGGGATCGTAGCCGCCGAGCGGATCGGTTTCCTTGTATCCGTGCAGATGCTCGTGGTTCTCATAACACTTGTCGCTGGTAACGCTGACGAAGGCGCGAACACTCGGCGTTCGCCGCACAGCATCGAGCACGCGAGCGGTACCCAGAACATTCGTTTCGTAGGTGTAGATCGGGTCGTCATAGCTCGCGCGCACCAGTGGCTGCGCGGCAAGATGAAAAACAACTTCAGGAGCGAACTCGCGGAGTCCGAGTTCGAGCGTGGAGGAATCGCGTATGTCGCCGCGAACATCCTCCACCATCGAGCCAATGGATGCAGCGGTGAAGAGATTCGGTTCTGTGTTGGGATCGAGCGCGTAGCCGCGAACAATGGCGCCTTTCGATGCGAGCCACAAAGCCAGCCATCCACCTTTGAAGCCGGTGTGGCCGGTGAGAAAGACGCGCTTGTTGCGCCAGAGCCCCGTGTTCGTCACCATGTTTTCCACGGCGCTTTGTCTTTGCTCCACATGTCTTCCAACTGATGCTTGTCGCGGAGTGTGTCCATGGCTTGCCAGAAGCCGTGATGAAAGAAGGCGTGCACTTCACCTTTCGCTACGAGCTTTTCGATGGGCTCGCGTTCGAACATCTGCGCGTCGTCGGTGACAGCGGAGATTGCCTTGGGAGAAAGCACGAAGAATCCGCCGTTGATCCAACCGCCTTCGTCGCGAGGCTTTTCCTGGAAGGCATAGATCTGGGTATCTTTCAGACCCAGCGCGCCGAATCGGGCCACAGGCTGGACACTGGCCAGTGTGACCGCCTTGCCGTGCTGCTTGTGGAACTCGATGGAGGCCGCAATGTCGATGTCGGCGAGACCATCTCCATAGGTCATGCAGAAAGTTTCTTCACCTTCGAGGTACTTGGCGACACGGCGCAGGCGTCCGCCGGTGCCGGTGTTGTCGCCGGTATCCACCAGCGTCACTCGCCATGGCTCCGCCACGGAGTTGTGAACCACCATGTCGTTGTTCTGCATGTCGAAGGTCACGTCGGAGGTGTGCAGGAAGTAGTTCGCGAAGAACTCCTTGATCACGTACCCTTTGTACCCGCAGCAGATGATGAAGTCGTTGATGCCGTGCCGGGAATAGATCTTGAGGATGTGCCACAGGATGGGGCGGCCACCGATTTCGATCATGGGCTTGGGGCGCAGGGACGTTTCTTCCGAGATGCGACTGCCGTATCCACCCGCGAGAATCACTGCTTTCATCCGGAGCGTTCCTTCAGCCTGTGCAAGGCGAGTTCATCATATCGCGATCTGCTTGTCCCTCACGGCGTTACGGCATGTGTTGTGGCGCATCGTGGCCATCGTATTCATGCCACCGCGCCGTGCGCCGCAGAGCTTCCGCCAGCGGAACCGTGACGTGGAGATCGAGGTCCTGGCGCGCACGTGTGATGTCCGGAACATAGTTGTTGGCGGGGATACCGGGGTTGGGCTGGCCCTCGATGCGGATGGGGAGTGAAGATCCTCCGTGTCCATCGGGGCGCAGAGTCGTAGCCGTAAGCCGCGCGGCTTCCGCAAGGGTGTAGGCTTCATCGGAGCCTACGTTGTAGGCGCGGCCACTCTTGCCGGCGGCGGCCAGAGTCCAGAGCCACGCGGCGAGGTCCGACATGTAGAGCCACGAGCGGCGAGGCGTGCCATCACCATGAATCTGAATCGCCTCATCGCGTATCGCCGCGCCCAGGAAGTTGCCGATGGCAAAGTGAGCATCGAGTGGAAGGTGTGGACCGACGAAGGCGAAGCAGCGGGCGATCGTAACCTGAAACTCCGGCGATGCTGCGTCGAGGCAAAGGGTTTCCGCCTTGCGCTTCGCTTCCTCGTAGGAGTTGGGCAGCACGGGAGCCGGTTGCGTTTCGAGATAGCTCTCCGGCGTTTGAAGGAGAGGAGTGGAACGTCCGTAGACGGCGCCCGTTGAAAGAAACAGCAGGCGGCCGGCTCCGGTCCGATCCGCAAACTCAAGCACCCTGCGAGTTCCTTCTACGATGGTTTCCGCCAACTCGCTCTCGGGTTGAGCCGTCTGCTTTCCTGTCGAGTCGGCCGCGGCATGAAGAATGTGGGTAAAGGCTCCGCGGGGAAAAGCGAAGCTGCGCACGTCGCCTTCCAGGAGCGTGATATCCGGATCATTCGCGATGTGAGGCGCCTTGCTGCGAAAGGCTTCCGCGTCCCGGGTAAGAACGGTCGCCTGCAGGTGAAGCCGCAACTCACGATTGGCGTACAGCAGGGATTCCAGCAGCCACCTGCCGAAAAAACCTGTACCGCCCGTAATGAAGAGGTTGGCTCTCCACATGTGCAGGAAAGCCTCGCGCGCATGGTGCATGACTTCCGCCAGGTCAGCTTCCGGGAGTGGTCCTGCAGGCATGCTTCTCCAGTATGCCCGCCCGGACAGCCCTTTGCGCGGCTTCTCCACGGGTGGTATGCTTTCGCAAACCTCAACCGGGACTCGTATGACTTTGAGCTTTCTTGTTCGCCCCCTTGCGTTTGCGCTTGGTCTTTCAGCCGTTCTTTCCGCAGGTGCGCAAAATCCCTGCGGCGCTCCCCCTGTAGCCTCGCCGACCGTGCAGCCCAACATCTTTTCCGCTGAGCAGGAAGAGTGGCTGGGTGAAGCCATGGCGGATGTTGTGGAGAGCGATTTCAGACTTCTCAAGGACCCTTCACAGAACGCGTACCTGCAGGCCATTGCCGACCGACTCTCTGCTAACCTGCCGCCCTCGGGAATCAAATACCGGGTTGTGCTTGTGGATTCGTCCGAAGTGAACGGTTTCAGCCTCGCCGGTGGGCACATCTACATCACACGCAAGCTGGCGGCCGCCGCTGAAAATGAAGATGAGATTGCGACCGTGATCGGGCACGAGATCGGCCACATCGCCTCCCATCAGTTTGCCTTTGAAACCACGCGCGACCTGAAGCGGCTTTTGGGCATCACCAGTGTGGGCGACCGCGCTGACGTTTACGACAAGTTCCGCAAACTGATGACCGCCCGTCTGACGGACAAACATCCGCTGCCAGGTGGCGATTCCGACAGCAAGCAGGATGAAGCCGATCACATCGGCGTGTATGCGGCTGCGGCGGCAGGATATCGTCCCCAGGCCAATGCGGAGTTCTGGAACCGCGTGTTCTTTGTCCGGGGCAGAACCGGCAGCAGGATCTCCGATTTCTTTGGCATTACCAAGCCAGATGAGAAGCGCCTGCGGTTGTTGCAGACGATGGCGACCGCTCTTCCTGCCGGCTGTGGAGGCACATATAAAGCGGATGCCGAGGCATTCGTGAAATGGCGCAAAGCCGTTACCGAAAATCAGGCGGGTGCGGTGGTCGTGGATGTCGCCGGCGCGAAGAGTGTCAAACTCAACCCTCCACTGCATATGGATCTGGACCGCGTCCATTTCAGCCGCGATGGAAAGACCCTGTTGGCGCAGGATGCAGGCTCAGTATTCGCCGTCGCCGCGGATACGAATGAAATGCTCTTTCGCTTTGACGCCGACAACGCATTGCGTGCGGAGTTCAGCCCCGACTCCAGGAGCATCGTTTTCGCGACACCGGGAATGCATACCGAGCAATGGAGTGTGGCGGACAGGAAACTGGAATCGGCTCGCGAGCTGATCTTTGCTCATCCTTGTTTGGAGATTCAGTTGTCTCCTGACGGCAGAACCATGATCTGCGTTTGGATGAATCCTGAGGTCAACTTTACGCTGGAGCTGAATCTCACGTTGCTCGACGTTGCAACGGGGGCTGTTGTCTTTGAAAAGAAGCCGTTCTTTTCGCCGTCCTTCGTCTTTGCCTTAGCCATGGCTCTGGTGCATTCTGATGAAATTCCTAGCGACCTGGTTCCTTCCAGCATTACCCCGGACGGAAACACGCTCCTGATCGGGCCAGGAGATTCCAAGCTGGCCATCGATCTCCGAACACGAACTCCGATCAAAATTTCTGGCGATGTTAAAAACTGGGCGGTCGAGCAATATGCTTTCGTGTCCGATGACCGGCTTCTTGTTCTGAATCGTGCCAACTCCAAAAACTCGGGCCTGGTTAGTTTTCCGGACGGCAGGTCATTGAAGAAGATCGACGCGCACTTCAGCAGTATCTATTCGACCTCGAATGACGATAGCGATAATTTTGTGCTGTTGGGCGGCCTGAAAGATTTTGAAGTCGGTCTGGCAGACCTCGACACAGCGAAAATTGTGATGGGGTCGAAGACCCCCGCCCTGGACATGCGCAATGGTTCAATCGTTGGCGAGAACGTTGACGGCAGCGTCTACACCGCAAAACTGACGATAGGCAATGCGCATACGAATCAACTTACTCAGATCAAAGTGCTGAATCTGCCATTGAGCCCGCTCAGCCGCGAACAGTCCACCTCTTTATCCCGCGACGGGCGTTATCTTGCGGTTTCTTCCCGAACCCGAGGTGCTGTGTGGGATACGCAAACAGGCAATCGCGTAACGCTGTTACGCGGCTTCAAGAGCTCTTCCTGGAGCGATGACGGCACGATGTACGCGCAGTTCACCAAGCCCGAGAGAGCGCCCGATGCGAAGAAGCCGGACGAACTTATCGCGATGTACAGTCCGTCAAAAAATTCGAGTAAGTCTCTTGACTACAAACTGGACGACGGGCTGCGCATGCGCTATGGCCTTCTGATGGAGTGGAAAGAAGGAGCAAAGCATAGTTGGGTGTTGACGATGCACAATCTCGCGGACAATTCGGTGACCTGGACACGGACGTTCAGTGATGGGGCACCCCGGTACACCCGGAGTTTCGGGGAGCGGGATTTGATCTTCAACTCGCCGACCAGCTATTCCGAGGTCAAGGCGAAAATCAAGGCGGACAGCGCGCTAAGTGGGGAAGCCGCCAACATCAAGGTCAAAGAGGATGGCCGGCTGGTTGAAATTGTGAATGCGGAGACCGGCAAAACAGAGGCACAGATGGTGTTGCAACTGCCACTCAATTTCAATGGAACCGACGGTCTGAACCGCGCAGGAGATCTCTTGTACGTTACAGGGGCCGACGATCGCACCATGGTTTATTCGCTGCAGACCGGCAAACAGCTTCGCGAGATCTTTGGCCGTGTCGTGGCGCTCGATCCCGATACAGGCAAAGTGTGTGTCGCGAATCGTCGCGATGAAACGATGGTGTACGACGCCGAAGGCAAGGAATTGGCGCACTATCATCTGGGCGCGCCCCTGCATTTCGCCCATTTCAAAGACAAAGGCAAGGGCCTGGTGATGCTCTCCGCCGATCAGACACTATGGGCGGTTGACTCCATTGAAAAGTCCGGAACGCAGCAAGCGGCACGGTGAATGCGGATTGACGCTAAAGAAGCCCGGCCTTAGAGCAAATCTCCTGATGCCGTGGTTTGCCAACGACACAAGTCGTTTTCTTTGGAAAACGACTTGTGTCGTTGTTCCTACAGCACCACCTTCAGGACATCTGCTCTAGTGGTGCCCGCCTGAGGAGCTTCCTCCTGAAGATGCTGAGCCCCCGCCGCCACCACCACCGCCTCCGCTGTGTCCGCCGCCGCCGCCGCCACCACCACTACCACTACCACCGCTGCCACTGTGTCCGCCGCCACCACCGCTACTGCCTCCGCCACTCATGTGGCCGCCGGAATTGCCTCCGCCGTTATTCCCACCGTAGTTGTGGCCTCCGGAATTGTTATTGCCTCCGTAACTGTGGGTGCCGGAGCTATTGTTGCCGCCCCCGTAATTATGGTTGCCGGAGCCGCCGGCTGGTCTCCAGCCGCCGGACTGATGCTCAGCGGACCCGGCTCCGCCTCGAGGGGCACCGTACTCCGGTCCACCTCCAGTCCGCATCATCTCGATCGTGGCCGGTTTGCCGTGTTCGACCTCGGAGGCATATTTGTGCAGGTTGCCGAACATTTCTCGCGGTATCCCAGCTCCGGCTGAATCTTTACGGAACTGAAAGGACTGTGTCCGGGGATTGAGAGTCGACACCGAAAGCGGTTTCTGGTTGACTGCAAGCAGAGGTCTGCCCGGAAACGGTCCGCGTGGCGGACGAACAGGATACGGATGACGGATAGGCCGTGGATGCCCCGGTTCACCGGGGCCGCGCGGTTCATGATGCCGGCGCGGACCGCCAAGGCCGCCAAAGGAATTGCCCGGTTGCCAGCCCCAACCTGCACCGCATTGCATCCAGCTTCCCGAATGAAACGGCGCCCATCCCCACGGATAGGCGGAAACCCAGGAATAGCCGTAATCCGGATACCAGGCCCATAGGCCGTTTGCGTACGGATCCCACGCCGCGCTGGCGAAATAAGGCCGCCATATCCGCCCGCATCCGCCGTCGTTAACCCAGCTTCCGTAGTAATTCAGATCGCTGAGCCCGGACACATTGGTCGAACCGGAAAGGGCTGACCCCCTGGCGTAGCGTTTGTGAAAGTCCTCCTGCATGTTGTTCCAACCGTCCCACGGACCTTCCTGGATCGGGGAGGCGTTCTGCGCGGCGAAAAGATTTGCAGGGTCGATCGCGATCTGCTGCTTCTTGTCGACGTAGGTCACGGCCCCTGAAGAGCTGGTGAACGCTACTTTTCCAGCAAACACGGCGAGGTGGCTGGTTGGATATCCGAGACTGAGCCGGATCCTGGCGCCTGGAGGAACAACGATGGCGCCGCTGTCCGAAACCAACGTGAAGTGATTGCCTTTGCTCTTTTCCAGATCGACATAGACGGTTCCACGAACGACTGTCATCGTGGAATTGGTGGTTCCGTCCGCATTGCGGTTCAACGTCGTGAAATCGACTTCCGTGTCGGGTGTTACACGCAGCGTACTGGTGTCCTCAAATTCCACCTCGGCCATGCCGGCAGTAGTTCGAAGCCTGGAACCCTGGATGACCGGAAGGTTGGGAAAGGCGGCTTCAAAGCCGTTTCCCGTTCCGCGGTCCATGAGGGTGCCTTCACGCACCTGGCTGAGACGCACGATGCGGACTTCGGACGCGCCTGATTCTGGAGAATCGTCGTTGGCCGCTGCGGCCGCAGGAGCACTTTGAGGTGCGGGTGTGGCGTTCTGGGAGGTAGCTGCCGCGCTCTGAGGCGTAGCTGGAGCCTGAGAGGAGACAGGGAGTTGGTTGGAAGAAGGGATGGTGCCGGCCGCGCTCTGTGCTGCGGCAAATGCAGCGCCCAAGGAGAGCGCCGCTGACAACGTGAGAACTGCGTAGATCGTCTTCATATCCGCCTCTGCGTGTTGCAAGGTCGAACTGAGTGCCGGAGCCCGATTGCATTTCTCATGATGCTGTGCCGCTGTTAAGCGACCGAAAAGGTCGTTTTCTCTTGGGGGAAAACGACTTCAACATCTTTGGCCCTGGTACACCTTCATGAAAAATGCCTTGGCACTCGCTACCGAGCAGGGGAGGCTCAGGCAAGTGGCCAAATGATATACGCTTCTCAACCGCACTGGGCCGCAAGTTTTTCGTGGAATATCACAGCCGGGACAAAACGGGAAAATCTACCGTCAGTTGGCGCGCCAGCTTCCTGCCAGCCCTAAGTTGTAGACCGGCCGTTCGGCGTTCGGGGGACACTGATTCATGGAGCCGCCGGCGTTCCTCCGCATAACCGGCGAGCACGCGGAGCAGTCCATGGGTATTGCGTATATAAAGAACTTCGTGATCAGGCACCGGCGGAGCTTCAAGGACATCTCGATCCTGATCGCCGTTCTGCTGGCCGGCCTTTATTGGACGTTTGAGTACGACATCTTTAAAAACTCCGACGGCGTAAGCATGCACGAGCGCACCATCGAACTGGATGAAGCTTTGCTTCTCGGCGGGATGATGACGTTCGCTCTGCTGACCTTTTCCATCCGGCGTTATCTGGAGCAAAAGCGCGAAACCGCCCGCCGCATTGCAGCGGAGCAGCATGTCCGCATGCTTGCGTTTCAGGATGCTTTGACGGGGCTGGCCAACCGGCGGCAGTTTGACGATGCCCTGAAGGCCGCATGTGCCGCTCCACCGCGAGAAGGCGCCGTGCACGCCTTGATCCTGTTGGACCTGAATGGCTTCAAACAAATCAATGATGTTTACGGTCATGGCATTGGAGATGAAGTGCTTACTGTGACGGCGCACCGCTTGCTGGAAGCGATGCATGACGACGATCTGGCGGCGCGGCTCGGTGGGGACGAGTTTGGAGTTCTTGCATTACACCTGGCCGGTCCCGAAGCGGCCACCAATATTGCTTTCCGGGTGATCGAAGCTCTCAAAGAGCCGGTCATCATCGGTTCGGTAAGGCATCAGGTGGATACCGGCATAGGAATATCGCTCATTCCTGGCGATGCGGCCACTCCGGCACAGGCACTGAGGAAAGCGGATCTGGCTCTTTATCGTGCGAAGGAAGAGCGGCGGTCGGCGGTACGGTTCTTCGAAGACTCCATGGACAAGCGAATCCAGGAACGCCAGGCGCTGGTGCAGGAACTTCGCCTTGCCGTAGCGAACGAGAGCATCCGCACCTACTTCCAGCCGTCCATCGACCTTAAAACAAAACGGGTGATTGGTTTTGAGGTTTCGCCTCGCTGGCTTCACCCGGCTTTCGGAGAGGTCATGCCGGACCGCTTCATTCCACTTGCCGAGGAATGCGGCCTGATCCATGAACTCGCCGATCAGATTCTCCGCCAGGCCTGCACTGTCGCGGTCCAGTGGCCCAGCGATGTCGTCCTCTCCATGGACGTGCTTTCCAGTCAACTCAAAGACCAGAATCTCAAGACGCGCATGCTGGATATCCTTCGCGAAACAGGCCTTCCTCCGGAGCGTCTTGAAATCGAGATCACAGAAAGCGCCCTGGTGCGCAATCTTGAGGCTGCCAGGGACGTGCTGGGTGGTTTGCGCGAAGCAGGTGTCAGGATTGCGTTGGATAACTTCGGTACCGGCTATTCGACCCTTTACCATCTGCGAAATTTCAAAATGGACAAGATCAAGATCGACGGCAGTTTCGTTCACAGCATGCTTTCCGAGAAGGAAGACGCAGGTGTTGTCCGGGCTCTGGTGGGCCTCGCCCACGGCCTGGGAATGACGGTGGTTGCGGATGGTATTCAGGATTTTGCGCAGCAGGATTCGCTGATTCACACGGGCTGCGAGCAGGGGCAAGGGCACCTGTATAGCGACGCTATCTCAGCCGAGCGCACACTCACTGTTTCGCGTGAAGGTATTGGAAACGCATAAAGGCCCACACGTTTCCTTCTGATTGCTCTCCCACAACTCTGTCATCTCGACCGAAGCGAAGCGTAGTGGAGAGATCTGCTTCTGCTCCTGCCCATGCCTCGGGGACGAGCATGCCCAGCAGTTCAGGCTATCGAGGCGGCCTTCGTTTCTACGTCCGATCGGCCAGGATGGGTTCCGCACGTGGGTATCCAAAGCCGGCGTCAAAATTCAGACGCTCCAGTTCGACCGCATAGGGACGGTGTTGAAGTTGGGTATAGATGGCTCCGACATACTCACCCATGATGCCAAGGCATACCAGAACAATCGACAACACGAAGAACACCCCGATCAGCATGGGTGCGACACCGACGGTGAAGGTATTCCAGAAAGCAAGCTTCGCGACCAGATAGCCAAGGGCAATCAGCAAACTGAAAAGCGCACCCAGAAAACCTGCGAAGGTCGCCAGACGCAACGGCACCTTGGAATGGTTGATGATGCCCAGCATGCCAATGTCATAGAGCGTGTACCAGTTGTTCTTGGTTACGCCGAACTTGCGTGTTGGTTGGTCGTAGAGCAGTTTGACGGTCGGGAGACCGATTTCCGCGATCATGCCGCGGAAGTAGGGATACGGGTCGTCGAAGGACCTCACCAGGTCCACGACCTTACGGTCATAGAGCCCGAAGCCGGTGTAGTTCTGGATGGTCTCGATGGAACTCAGGCGTTCGGCGAGCCTGTAGTACCGCTTACGCAGCCAGAACATCAGGGAGGCTTCTTCGCTGTTGCGTTTGATGCCCAGGACGCAATACGCTCCCCGCTCCCATTCATGAATCAGGTCCGCGATCATCGGCGGCGGATCCTGCAGGTCGGCAACGATGCCGATCACGGCATCGCCGCGTGCCTGGAACAGGGCATGGATGGGCGAACGGATATGGCCGAAGTTGCGTGAGTTGACAATGACCTTCACATTCGGGTCTTCCGCCGCAATCATCTTCAGGATCGCCACCGTGTTGTCGCGCGAGCTGTTGTCGATGAAGATGTGCTCGTACTGGTAGCGGCCGATGCGCGCCATCACCTCGCGCACCTGGTTGTAGAGTTCCAGGACGTTGGCTTCCTCGTTGTAGCAGGGCGTGATGATCGAGATGGTTTTCCTGGCGTCCATGGATGCGGATGAGGCGTTCAAAAGTGAGCCAAGTTTATCCGACCCGCGCAGCACAACGGGCGCCGGGTCTCAGGTTGGATACTGGCGCCGGAACGTAACCTGCTTGTGGCCAATGAAGTTGTAGACCACGCCAAATACCATCAGGATGGCATTCGCGACGTACGGAGCCTTATCGTTCAGCGGCGTGAGACGCCGCAGCAGGAATACGAGCCCGGGCAGCAGGACCAATGCGGGCAGCAGGCTGGAACCGTACACAGCCATTGCTTTCAGCCCTTCCGTGAGATAGTGCCCCCGGGTTCTGAAAACGAACCATTTGTATCCGAGATAGGCGACCGGGATGTTGATAAAGACGGCCAGAACAGCCGCGAATAGATAGGAGACAGGAACGTGATGGCGAAACAGCAGCCAGTTCAGTGCGGCGAACGTGCAGTAGCCGAAAACTGTGTTGAAGCTGCCGACGAGGATGTAGCGGAGAAACTGGCCGGGCGGAAAATACGCAATCAGCGAGGCTACTAGCCCTCGCCATGCGGATTCTTCGCGATTCGTGCCAGTCATACGCGCAGCAGCTTCCAGCCGTCGCGGAGAAGACGCCCAGCGACAAACGGCATCGGCGCAGGAATCCCGATATTGGCCTTGGGTGAGATCATTCCTGCCTCGCCGCCTCCACCTTCGCCTGCTCCAGTTGAGCCCAATCGGCGATGGCCTCCGCGTTGGTGCGCATGGATGTCTGGTGCAACGTGGCGCGCAGCTTGTCGATCAGCATGCCTGCGCGTAACGGCCGCGGCGCTTTCTGGTTCAATTCGGCGGTGGTGACGGGCTGAATACGCGACGCATCGAGGCCGAGGATTTCCGCGGCCTGCAGTGCGAAGTCGTAACGCGAAACGATCTCCGGACCGCAGACATTGAAAATGCCGGATGCGCCGAGCTCAACGAGCTCGGCAGTCGCATGCGCCAGATCGACGTTGTAGGTGGGTGATGAGATCTGGTCGGCTGGTACGCGCATTGGTTGTCCGGAACTGAGCAGACGGCGCAAGGTGTAGAGAAAGTTCTTACCCTGGCGGTCCGGACCGTAGACAACGGTGGTGCGCACGATCAGCGGATTGGGATGTGCATCCAGAACACGCTGTTCCCCTTCGAGCTTGGATTTTCCGTAAACCGAAATGGCATGGGTTGCGGAGGTCTCCGAGTACGGGCCATCGGTACCGTCGAAGACGTATTCCGTGGAGAAGTAGACGAAGGGCAGATCGCGCGAAGCCGCCGCAAGGGCGGCCGGACCGAAACAGTTGGTCTGCATAGCCCAGGTGTGATCGCTTTCGCAACGCTCGACGTCGGTGGCGCCGCCGACGCAGTAGACAGCGGAGAGGTGGAGCGGGGCGAGCAGCTCAGCCGCAAGCTGCGGCCGCTCGGCGAGCGCAACCAGATCAACCTGCAAAGCGTTTTCTGAGGCCAGGCGGTTTGCAGGCAAGACGTTTTCGCCAAGTACGGCGGCAAGTGCTGCGCCGACCTGGCCGGAGGTTCCTACGACGAGAGATTGGGGCTGGGGGTTCGTGTTCATGCTGTCATTTCATTGTCGTCGAAGCGAAACGGACTTGCGAACCCGGTAAAGGATGGAAGCGCCCGGTCCCGCGTGGAAAGCATGGGCACATCGGTCGGCCAGGCAAAGTCGAACGAATCCCACAGCACACCGCTATCGAGTTCGGGTGAGTACTCAGAAGAAAGGTTGTGGACGAGCGTTGCGGGACCGCGCGTTACCAGGAAGCCATGTGCGACACCTCGCGGAAGATACGCCGCAAGGGGACGGTCATCCGTCAGCCGGAATGTCGCGGTCTGCCCGTACGCGGGCGAGCCGACCCGAAGATCGAGCGCGACATCGAGAATTTCACCCGCCAGCGCGTAAAGGAATCTTGCGCCGTCCGCGGGTGGAAGTTGAAAGTGCATGCCATGCAGGACGCCTTCGCGCGACGTCGAAAAGAAGCTTTCGGTGAAATGAGATTCCAGACCAAGATCGCGAAAGGCAGATGCGCGGAAGGTCTTCACGAAACTGCCGCGGGCGTCCCGGGACGGCGTGAACTCGACTCCGAAGCAGCCGGGAATTGCGGTGGAGTGAAGCATCATGGTCCTTACTCCTCCAATGGCTTGACGATCATGTTGGCCAGAAATTCCTCACGCGACAGGAAGGGGAAGAGATCTTCGAGCGGCTTCGAAACGAAGCTGCCATCGGACCTCTGGTAGCTCTGCAGGCGCGGCGCGCGGATCTCATCGGGAAGAACACGGACATCGATCACCGCCGGGCCAGGCATGGCGAGAATACGACGCACGTCTTCGCGCAGGTTGCGCTGGTCTTCAATAACAAATGCGGGGATGTCGTAGGAAGAAGCGATCTTTGAAAGGTTCGGTACGGTCAACCCGGTTTCCACGCCGGCGCCAATCTGGGGTGAGCCGAAGTAGGCGGTCTGCGACGCGCGGATGGAAGCGTACCCGTCATTGTTGAGCACGAACATTTTGAGTGGCAATTGCAGCCGGCGCACCGTTTCCAGCTCTTGAATATTGAACTGAAAGCCGCCATCGCCATCGACCAGGATGGTTCGCTGATTGCCCGTTGCGATGGAAACCCCGATCGCCATCGGCAAGCCGTAACCCATGGCCCCAAGTCCGGCGGTATGAAAGATGCGCTGCCCGCTGCGGGTGGGGCAGGCCAGCAGGAAAATTTCGATTCCGGAGCCTGACGATCCGGAGACGAGCTTGTCGTCCGGTTGCGATTCGGTGCCGATGACTTCGGCGAGGTTGTAGATCGAGACCAGACCCTCGGCCCTGCGATGCTCGTCGGTGACGACGTCGTAGCGCACCTTCCACTCCGCCGCGCGTGCATTCCATGCCGACCAGCGTGCGTGGTCCAGCGTGATCGCGCGTAGTTGACGAAGAAGCTCTTCCAGGAAAGCGCGTGCATCCGCGACCACCGGCTGTTGCAGATGAGGATGAAGCTTGGCCAGTTCCGCGGCGTCGATATCGACCGCGGCCTTATGCGCTTCACGGGCGAGATTCTGCGGCGCATAGCCGGTGATCGCCATATCCAGCCGTGCCCCGAGCACCAGCAGCAGATCGCAATTCTGCAGGGCGAAGTTCGCGCCGCGTGCCGCAACATTCCCGGGACGTCCGACAAAGGTGGGGACATCGGAAGGCACCAGATCCGCGGCGCACCATGTGGCAACGGTGGGGATATCGAGCAGCAGGCGAAGTTCGGTAAATAAGGCCTCCGCATGAGCCAGCCGCGTTCCATTGCCGACGAAGAGCAGGGGACGTTTGGACTTTTGCAGTTCCGCGACAATCCGCTCGACTTCGTCCTTGAGATTGTCATTCTTCTGCGCGGCCTGGTGCTCTACCGGATCAAAGCTGCGCAGTGTCTCAGGTTCGGGCAGCGGCGCGGCCTGGACGTCGAGTGGAATATCGATCCACACCGGCCCGGGCCGCCCGTTCATCGCCAGATAATGTGCCTTCTCCAACTCGTAGCGAATGTCCAATGGGTCGAGCACGGTGACCGCATACTTCGTGATCGGGGAAACGATGGAGACGATGTCGATTTCCTGCACGCCCAGTTGCCGCATTCCTAGTGGACGGTTGGTCACCGCATCGAACATGCGATCGGGACGCTTAACCTGCCCGGAGAGAAAAAGCACAGGTGTTGAATCCAGCCACGCGCCCGCGACACCGGTTACAGCGTTCGTGCCTCCCGGACCCGTGGTGACCATGCACACGCCGAGTCCGTTTACGGCTTTGGCATACGCCTCCGCGCCCATCGCACTGGCCTGCTCATGGGAGTTGCACACCGGGGTTAAGCGGCTCTCCTGGGCCAGCGAAGCGTTCAGGTGCATGGCGCCGCCGCCCGTGACCAGAAAGACGTGGCGCACGCCGAGGCCGGCGACGAATTGCAACACATAATCCGAGAGCTTCATCCGGTTCCTATCGGCTTAGAGCATTTCCGTTAACACTGTGGTCCCAGAAAGATTTGAGAAGGCCGTTTTCATTGGGAGAAAACGGCTTGGGCGTCTTCCGCTTGGTCTACACCATAACGGAAATGCTTTAGTCAGGCGGGCTCATCAGAAAGACTTCGCGGCCGGTGAGTTTGCGCGCGGCGAGAATTGCGTCGGTAAGCTCGCGCACCGCGCCGTGGCCGCCGCTGCGCTGCGAGACAAAGCCGCGCGGTTCGACATAGTCCAGCACTTCCTGCGCGGCGTTGGCAGGGCAGGCGCTCAGGCCGGCGAGTTCCATGGCGAACAGGTCGTTGACGTCATCGCCGAAGTAGCAGGTTCGCGCCAGTGACAGGTTCAGCTTGCCGGCGAAGTTGCGCATCGCTCCCGCCTTATCGCGTGTGCCTTTGATGACGTGCTGGATGTGCATTTTCTCCGCATAGCGGTCGACGTGAGCCGACCTCTCACCGGAAACGAGCGCCATTTTGATACCCAGCCGGCGCAGGAGCGAGATGCCCATGATGTCGGTAAAGCTGAAGGTCTTGTATTCCTTGCCCAGCGGAGACCACGTCAGCATGCCGTCGGTGAGGACGCCATCCACATCGAACGCGATGGCCTGCAGTTTGCGCAAAGCATTCGCGAGCTGGTCCGGGGGGAGAGGCATGGCTTAGAGCGCGGCTCCGACGCGGCGCAGCTTCTTCATCACCGGAATCTCTTCTTCGTAGACGCGTTTGACGCCATCGCCCATGGACTGCTCGCACAGCCGGATGTCGCGCACCAGCCGGGTAATGCCGTTGGGCTCCAGCGAGGCTGCCTGGTCCGAGCCCCACATGGCGCGGTCCATGGTGATATGGCGCTCCACGCAACAGGCGCCAAGAACCCGGGCGGCCACAGTCGTGGGAATTCCGGTTTCGTGACCGGAATAGCCGACTGGAATACCGTACCGCGCGGCCATGGTGGGAATGGCGAGCAGGTTCAGTTGTTCGTACTTGGCCGGATAGGTTGACGTGGTGTGCATCAGGACTAGGTCGTCTTTCCCCAGCACGCTGATGGCGTGGTCGATTTCCTCATACGTGCTCATTCCCGTAGACGCGAGGATCGGCTTGCCGGTCGCGCGGATATGGCGCAACAGGTGGTCGTCGGTCAGCGACGCGGAGGCGATCTTGTAGAGCGGTGGGTTGAACTCTTCGAGAAAGTCGACGGACGCTTCATCCCAGGGTGAAGCAAACCAGTCGATCTTGATCTGTTTGCAAAAGCTATTGATTTCTTCGTAGTCGGCGTGACCGAACTCGAGCCCGTGTTTCAGGTCGCCATTGGTTTCGCCGAAGGGGTTGGGCCGTGAAGTCGCAAGTTCCGCCGCGGTATAGACAACGTCAATGGTGCGCTTCTGGAACTTGACCGCATCGCAGCCGGCGGCCACGGCAACCGAGATCAAGCGCTTGGCCTGATCGATGTTGCCGTTGTGGTTGATGCCGATTTCCGCAATGACATAGCAGGGGTGGCCGGGGCCGAGAGTCCGTTTGCCAACCGTCACTGTCTTCATTGCAGCTCCTGTGGGCCGAGCGCCCAACGCGGCTGAAGCCGCTCAGCCTTCATGAGAAAGCGTACAGACAATCGGCAGGGCGGAGAAGCCGATCCGTGCCGCGGTATCAGCGGAATCAACGAAGATACGCGTCGGAGCCCGAGATCCAGTCCTGGCGCGGTGGCGCAAAGATATCGACGTTCAACGTGTCTTCCAGGGCAACGGCCATATGCGGGAGACTGCCCGGGATCACCAGGACTTCCCCAGGGCCAACCACGATTTCCTCGGCAGTGCCTTCCGGATCGAACGTGAAGCGCATGGAGCCGGTCACAACGGTCGAAAGCTGCTCGTTGTGGTGAGAATGGGTCGGGACAATGCAGCCCTTTTTGAGGTGAACCTGGGCGATCATGGCCTGCTCCCCATGAATGAACTGACGGCCCAGAAGGGGATTGAGCTCTTCGACGGGAACATCGCTCCAACGGACGAGGCGTGCGGAAGTGGTGGATGCCATGTCGTTCAGCTTACAAGGGAATGGCAAATTCCCTGAAGGTGTAGGGGAAGGCAAATCGCTCAAGCCGTTTTCTCTCACGGAAACGGCTTGAGCGATCGCCTATCGAGAACGCAGCATCAGGGAATTTGTCCCAATGCAATATCGGTAGCCCATCAACGGGAGGGAACGAGCCTATTCGCGTTTGGAGCAGAAGCCAGTCCGTTGTAAAGTATTCACCAACAGGTTCACAACGCAGACGTTTTTCGGGCCGTATCGGTTGCGGGACACGTGTATCTCCTACTGTGCTTTCGCGCAGCGGGAGGCGTTCATTCACCAACGGGTTTTGGCGAAAGGGTATCGACACATGCGTTCTTGGTGTTCTTGGATGACAAAGCTGGTTCCAGCCGTACGGCGAAATAGCCATTGGGTCGTGGCGGGTTTGATCCTGATAGGCGCGGCAGGCAGCGCTTCGGCGCAGACCGCAGGAGCGCCCTCGGCGGTTTCGAATGCGGACAACGCATGGATGCTGGTCAGCGCGGCTCTGGTTCTGATGATGAGCGGCCCGGGCCTGGCCTTGTTCTACGGCGGACTGGTACGCAAGAAAAATATTCTGGGCACCATGATGCAGACCTTCGCCATGATGGCCGTGATCACCGTGCTGTGGGCTCTGGTCAGTTATTCGCTGGCCTTCGGTTCCGGCAATGCCTTCATCGGCGGCCTGCACAATGCGTTCCTGCACGGTGTGCCCGCCGACCGCCCGATTACCGAATATGCGGCGACCATTCCGGGCCAGACCTTCATGGTCTATCAGCTCATGTTCGCGATCATTACGCCTGCGCTGATTACTGGCGCATTCGCGGAACGCATGAAGTTCTCCGCCATGCTGGTCTTCATGATTCTGTGGGCAATCATTGTGTATAGCCCCATGGCGCACATGGTGTGGGGCATCAATGGGCTGCTGAATGCCTCCCTGGGCGGCAAGTTCCCGTGTCTCGACTTCGCGGGCGGCACGGTGGTGCACGTGACCTCGGGTGTCAGTGCGCTGGTGACGGCGCTGTACCTGGGCAAGCGCCTGGGATACCCCAAGAAGCCCATGCCGCCGCACTCGGTGGTGTTGAGCTTTATCGGCGCATGTCTGCTCTGGGTAGGCTGGTTCGGGTTCAACGCCGGTTCGGCGCTTTCCGCCGGCGGTCTTGCCACATCGGCTTTTGTGGCGACCCACTTTGGCGCGGCTGCCGCGGCTATCGGCTGGGCAGTTGCCGAGTGGTTCCGCAACGGTAAGCCTTCGGCACTGGGCGCTATCTCCGGCGCGGTGGCCGGGCTGGTCGCGATTACGCCGGCCTCCGGCTTCGTGACCCCCATGAGCGCTCTGGTGATCGGCTTCGTCGCCGGCCTGTTCTGCTTCTTCATGGTCGTCAAGGTGAAAAACATCTTCGGCTACGATGACTCCCTGGACGCCTTCGGCGTGCACGGCGCGGGCGGAACCCTGGGAGCGATTCTGACGGGATTGTTCGCCAATTCAGCCATCAATCCCATCTTCGGAGCGGGCAAGGCGACCGGTTTTCTGGAAGGAAATCATCGTCAGCTGCTGAACCAGGCTATTGGCGTTGCGATTGCCTGGACACTTTCTATTGTTGGAACGCTGGTTATTCTGTTCGTAGTTGATAAGCTGATTGGCCTGCGTGTAAGTGAGGATGATGAGCGCGAAGGGCTCGATCTGACACAGCACGGAGAAGAAGGCTACGACTGGGAAGCAGCTTAGCCAATTCGTGAATGAGAAAAGCGAGAGTGTGATGCAGAAAATCGAAGCAGTCATCCAACCGTCCAAGCTGGATGCCGTGAAAGATGCGCTGGTTGAAGCCGGCGTGGCGGGCATTACGATTTTTGAGGCGCGTGGCCATGGCCGTCAGAAGGGCCACACGGAGTTTTACCGTGGCCGCGAATACGCGGTCGACCTTTTGCCCAAGGTGAAGCTGGAGCTGGTGGTGCGCGACGACATGGTCGAAAAAGCCATCCAGGCCATCATTGGCGCGGCCCGCACCGGACGCATTGGCGACGGCAAGATCTTCGTTTCAAAGATCGATGAGGCCATTCGCATTCGTAACGACGAGCGCGGCGAAATCGCACTGTAAGGCTGTAGAAACGTTCCTCAAGCTTGGCGTCTTTGCGGACGTGTCTTTACGAGGTGGGGGTGACGGCAACGAACAGCGAACCTATTCGAACGATGTATCAGCGGCGGAGTGGTGAAATTCGCCGCGCGTTTGAAGTCTCGGGCAGCGGCGAGGCTGCCGTAGAGGCGCGCTCGGCCCTGCTCGATGAGGTGATTCGGGTGTTGTGGGCGGATGAAATCGCCGCGGACCCCAGGATCGCACAAGGCATCGCCGTGGTCGCCGTAGGCGGATACGGCCGTGGGCATCTGTTTCCGTTCTCGGATGTGGATGTGCTGTTCTGCGCCGCGAAAAATGAGGCCGAGCGAGCCAAGGATGCCATCCGGCGTCTGTCGCAGACACTGTGGGATTGTGGCGTGCGTTTTTCGCCGGCAGCGCGCGCTCTATCGGAGTGCGAACGGTTCGCTCCCGAGAACGCGGAATTCAGCCTGTCTCTGCTGGACCGCCGTTCCGTGGCGGGGGATGGTGCCGTCTTCGCCAAACTGGATGAACGCGTTGCCGGCAAGCTGATGGTGCGCGATGCGAAAGCGATCCGCGGGGAAATTCTTGCTCTGACACGTGAGCGCCATGCCAGGTACGGCAACACGCTGTTTCACCTGGAACCGAACATCAAGGATTGCCCCGGCGGCCTGCGCGACGCCAATGTCTGCGGGTGGCTGCACATGCTGGGCTCCGTGACGGCGCCTGCTGAAGACGCGGAATTCAACGATGCCATGGCGTTCCTTACTTCGGCACGCTGCTTTCTGCACTACCGGCAGCAGCGTGATGAGAACACGCTCGACTGGCAGGCGCAGGACGGCGCCGCGGAAAGCCGCGTAGGTTTGCATGGTTCCGCCTCGCCAGATGCCGCGGCGTGGATGCGTTCGTACTTCCGCCACGCGCGCATCATCGACTGGTGGCTGCAGCGCACGCTGGAAAGCGCTGGATTGAAGCTTTTGCCCGGCAAGGAACTGCGGCGTGTGAAAGTGACGCCCACACACGGCTTCCAGTTGAAGGACGGCCAGGTAGTGCTGGACCCCGCTGTGCTTGATTCCGGCGCCGCTGTCGATCCGGCCGTGGAGCCCGAGGTGGTGCTGTCCGCGTTTGCCGCCGTTGCGAAGACGGGAGCGAATCTTTCCTCGGCGAGTGAAGAGCGTATAGCCGACGCGCTGCATCGCTTTTCGGCAAATCTGGAAGAAGGCCCCGCGCTGTGGCAGAAGCTGAGCGCCATTCTGACCGGTGAGCGTGCCGGGTTTGCGTTGCGCGCCATGCACGGCATCGGCGTGCTGGAACTGATCCTGCCTGAGTTCCACGGCATTGACGCGCTGGTGATTCGCGACGCGTATCACCGCTACACCGTGGATGAGCACACGTTTGTCCTGATCGATACGCTCCACGGTCTTGAAGCTCCGCCGGAAGCGGGTGCGCCGGAATGGCGGGTCAAGCTTGGCGCGATGATCCGCGAACTGCAGAACCCAGGTCTGCTGTACCTGGCGGCTTTGCTGCATGACACAGGGAAAGGCCGCATGAGCGACCACCACGCGGTCGAAAGCGCGGTGATCGCGCGAGCTGTAATGACGCGTCTGGAAATGGATCCCTACGACGCGGCGCTGGTGCTGCGGTTGATTGAAGCGCATCTCGAAATGTCGGCTGCACTGCGCCGCGACATCTTCGATGCCCAAACCGTGCGGGCATTTGCTGCCAGGATTCAAACGCACGAAGCGCTGCGCATGTTGACGCTCTTCACCTATGCGGATATTCAAGCGGTGCACCCGGATGCGCTGACGCCCTGGAAGGCGGAAAACCTGTGGCGGCTTTCTATGAGCGCCGCCAACCAGATCGACAGGAATGTCGATGAGGACCGTGTTCATGTGCAGGAGGCGGGCGAAGATGTCGCTGCTGTGCTGGCGCTGCTGCCCGGGAAGGAGGTGGAGGCTCGCCGCTTTCTTGAAGGGTTTCCCGAGCGTTACCTGAAGACCCGTTCCAAGGAATCCATCGTCCAGCATTTTGAGATGAGCACAAGGTTTGCGGATGAGCCTTTTCAGATTGCTTTCCATCGTGGCGCGGCGGTCAACGAAATCATTCTGATCACGCGCGACCGTCCGCGCCTGTTTTCCAGCATGGCCGGCGCGCTGGCCGCGTGGGGCATGAACGTGGTCACGGCGGATGCTTTTGTGAACGCGGAAGGCGTCATCGTGGACAATTTCCGTTTCACGGATACGTTCCGCACGCTGGAGCTCAATGCCAGCGAGCGCGAGCGCTTTGTCGATAGCGTCCGCGATATGGTCGCGGGGAAGACTTCCATCGAGCGCATGCTCAGCGGCCGCAAGGGCCGCCGCAGGCGCGCGCCGCGGGTGCAGGTGGAAACCAGGATCGAGTTCGACTCGACCGCTTCTACACACAGCACATTGCTGCAGGTGGTCGCGCAGGATATTCCCGGCCTGCTGCGTGCGATCAGCGAAACGCTGAGCCGCTTGCGATATAACGTCGAAGTGGCGCTTGTCGACACCGAAGGGGAAACAGCCATCGACGTCTTTTACCTGACATACGATGGCCAGCCATTGCATGGAGAGCAGCAAACGGAACTGCGGGCCGCATTACTGGAAGCGATCGAAGCGAATGCAGGCTAAGGCATTTCTCATGAAGGTGTACCCGGGGGCAAGGATGTTGAAGTCGTTTTCCCCCCAAGAAAACGACCTTTTCGGCTGCTTCGGAAGGGCACGGCATCATGAGAAATGCTCTAGAGGTAATGCGCGCTTTGGTAACCGTCCTACGACTTTGTTTGCGTCGCTTGCCATAGGTTTGGCGGCTGCCGGAACGCTCTCCAGTGCTATCGCCGCGCCGCCTCCGGCGCCGCCCGCCTGCCGCCGCGCCGTGATTGAAGGCGAGGTGCATGCGGGGCAGGGTTTTGAACAGGCGTTTACCAGGGAACTGAAGTTCGGTCTTGAGCCGCTGCCTTCCGGCTGGATTGTGCGGATCCTGCCCACGGATGAGGCGCGAGGCCCGCATGACTATGCGGAGTTGGCGACTCCGCCTTACCAGTCGGTAAGCCCGTTGCTGATCAGCACGGATTGGGCTTTCCGGGCGCAGGACGCGGTCGCGTGGAACCCGCGGCGCTTCCAGTACGCGAAGGACAAGGCCGCTTTTCTCACCATGGAATCGCTGCAGCCTGCCGTCCTTGCAGGGGACAGTGCCAGCTCCGGCAAACTGGCATCCCTGCTGGCGGTGCAGCCCCAGGCGACGCTGACCATTCTGGATGCCCGGCTTGCTCCCGGCATTGCCGACCAGGCGCGCATGGCTGCAACTGTTGCCTCGCATCTCTCAACAACTCCCCATAGCGCCGACCCTTCGGCGGCGCCGACGCCTTTGGGAAAGGTCGAGACGCTGCGTTTTCGTGTTGCGCTGGAACTTTCTCCAGGCGCGAAGCCCGTCGCCGGGGCGCATATTGAATCGTGCAACGCGCAACCAACCGCCAAGGTTGCTCCCGCATCACAACAAACACGAAGTAGAGTTCAGAGATAACAAGCAGCTTACCGCTCAAATTAGGGTCTGCTTGAGACGGTTCATGAACGTATACTGACTAGAAATGAACAGCGATCCAAATCAGACCAGCACCAATGGCCGGCCGACAGCCGTTCCGCAGCGGAATGACCGCTACATCTTCGGAACGCTGGACAGTATGGGCAAGAACCGCGACAAGATCGCGGAGGTGAACTGGGGTGACGAGCAGCCGGAAGGCATTGTTCTGGCTTCGATGGACGCGGCGATCAATTGGGTTCGCAAGAACTCAATCTGGCCCATGACATTCGGGCTGGCGTGCTGTGCCATCGAAATGATGTCGATGGGCGGTTCGCGGTATGACATTGCCCGTTTTGGTGCGGAAGTGTTTCGTCCCTCACCGCGGCAGAGCGACCTGATGATCATTGCAGGACGCGTGTCGCAGAAGATGGCTCCCGTCATCCGCCGGCTGTATGAGCAGATGCCGGAGCCGAAGTGGGTGATCTCGATGGGGGCATGCGCCACTTCGGGAGGGGTTTTCAATAATTATGCTCTGCTGCAGGGCGTGAATCAGGTGATCCCGGTGGATGTGTATGTTCCGGGCTGCCCGCCTCGTCCCGAGCAGTTGCTGTACGCCATTACCTTGTTGCAGGAAAAGATTCAGTCAGAGCGTGGGACGTTGAAAGAAACGTTAAATCTGGCTTGAGTACGTAGAGGAACGCGGGCCCCGCATTGCGGATGTTGGATAGAAAGTAACTGGTGACTCTTAAGGTACGTTGGCCCATCCGGACCATTGCACCCAAGGGTCAGCTCACCGGTTAATTGCTTAATTTGTTGATCGCAGTAGATTTTCTTCTCGACAGAAAGTTGAACTGCGATACACTTTTGACGAAATTGACAACAAAGCGGATCTTTGCTGAAACGAGTCCGTAGAATTTTTAGCCGTATTGAGTGGAGGATTTTCGAATGTCTTATCGCCCGTTTCGCAGTATTGGCCGGTGCTTGCTGGCTGCCAGTGCGGTCAGCCTTGGAGCCTTGAGTCTGAGCGCGCAGTCCGCGCCCGCAACTGCCCCCAGTGGGCCGAATCCTTCACGTGTTGACTTCTTTGCGGGCTATTCGTACTTTGGCGCGCATGGCACGGTCAAGCCGTATGGCATTCGCTTCTCGTCCGTGGACGAAGGCGCAATTGGCAGCGGCGCCTACTACTTCAACAAGTATGTCGGCGCGGAACTGATCAACATCGATAACCCGGATGGCCAGAACGACGGCCTGTACGCCGGCTACCTCGGTCCGATCTTCCGTGCGCCGATGCAGAACTTCACCCTGTTCGCGCATGCCGCGGCCGGTGGCGTTCGCATTGCCGGACCGAACAACGACACGGCGGCAGCGCTCGAGCACGAACCCTACACCTGGGGCGTTGGCCTGTTGGTCGGCGGCGGCATGGACTATGACCTGCCGTTCTTCGATCACCGCTTCGGCCTGCGCTTGTTCCAGGCCGACTATCGCTACACCCATGTGGACTACGGTCCACCGCAGCCCAGCATCCCGGCTTCCGGCAACCTCGGCGGCCGCGCCAACCTCGGCGCTGCTGAGCTGAGCGCCGGCATCCTGGTGCACTTCGGCCACATCATCCCGCCGCCGCCGGTTGCTTATACCTGCTCGGTGACTGCGCCCGCCGGCGTTATCTATCCTGGCGACGCGGTGACGGTGACCGGTACGGCCACCAACCTCAACCCGAAGAAGGACGCGAGCTACACCTGGAATTCGGATGGCGGCACGGTTTCGGGCACCTCGACCGTCGCCAACATCGACACCAAGGCGCTTTCGGCCGGTACCTACACGGTGAAGGGTCACGTCTCGCAGGGCAACAAGCCCGGTCAGATGGCTGACTGCTCCGCCCAGTTCACCGTGAAGAACTTCGAGCCCCCGACAGTCGGCTGCTCCGCGAACCCCTCCACCGTCAATCCGGGCGATCCCTCCACGATCACCGCGAACGGCATGAGCCCGCAGAACCGCCCCCTCACCTACAGCTACAGCGCGACGGCCGGTTCGGTCAGCGGCAACACCTCGACGGCGACTCTGACGACGACCGGTGTGGCTCCTGGCACCATCACCGTCACCTGCAACGTGGTTGACGACAAGGGCCAGACTGCTTCGCAGATGACCACTGTCACCGTGGCTGCTCCTCCGGCGCCGGCAGTTGTTCCGGTGAGCACCACCAGCCTCTGCACCATCTCCTTCGATCGCGACGCGAAGCGTCCGACCCGTGTGGACAATGAAGCCAAGGCCTGCCTTGACGACATCGCCCTCAGCGCACAGCGTGATCCGCAAGCCAAGCTGGCCATCTCGGGCAGCTCCGCCGCCGATGAGAAGATGGGCGACAAGAAGGCTGCAGAGCGCGCCGTGAACGAAAAGGCGTACCTCGTAACGGAGAAGGGCATCGATGCTTCGCGCATCTCGGTGTACACCAGCACGGCTGGCACCAAGAGCTCGGCAACGACCCTGATCCCGACGGGCGCGAACTTTGACACTACCGGTCTCACCCCTGTGGATGAGAGCGCAGTCAAGGTCCAGCCCCGCACGGCTCCGGCTCACCACCATCACAGAGCGGCCAAGAAGTAGTTCAAGCCGCGTAACTCCTGAACGGCTGACTGGGAAACCAGTCAGCCGTTCTTTTTTCTGTTGAGGTCCAGGAGTTCCTCCTGCCTCCGCATCCAATAGAAAGACATCCCCTGGAAGACACCGTCAAGTTGTGACGAATGTGGCGAAGAGGATAAGGCATTTCCGATGACGGTGTATCCAGCGGAGACGATGTTGGAGCCGGTTCCCCTCGAAGAAAACGACCTTGCCGCTCGCCCTGCGAAGGCACGCCATCATGAGAAATGCTCTAAGCTGATAGTTGGAGCGATGACGTTTAAAATGATTGGGGTTCTTTCGCGCAGGCTATGCCTGTGCCTGTTTCTATCAGGGCTGCTTTCCGCCCCGGCGCTGGCTGCCCCCTGGTTTCCTCTCGGGCCTTATGGTGGGGATGCTCGCGCGTTTGCCGCGGACCCCGGGGACAGCAAACATCTTTTTCTCGGCACGACC
>DASYEV010000249.1:0-58389 GCA_036498835.1 Acidobacteriaceae bacterium
GCAGCAGGAGTTTCAAGTTGCAACCGTCAAGCCCAGCGCACCGGATACTCCCCGGCAGACGCAGATTCGCGGCAACAAGTTCGCAACAACGGGAACGACGCTCTTCGATCTATTGATCTACGCCTACAACGTACACGCGAGCCAGATCGTTGGCGGCCCGGATTGGATGCAGACCGCGAAGTTCGACGTCCTGGCAGATCCGGAAACCGAAAAGCGGCCGTCTTCCGATGAAATGAAGGCGATGGTGGGACGTTTGGTTGGCGATCGCTTTCACCTGGTGCTACATCGTGAAAAGCGCGAGCTTCCCGTCTTCGCGATCGTTCGAGTGGGCATGCAGATCAAGTTCGTCCGCAACGACAGTGATCCGCATGGCATCCCTGCCGGCGCCCTTGTGGCTCCAGGCTTTCTCTCCGTGCGGAATAGCACGATGACCAATTTCGCGGCTTTCATGCAGCGTTTTGCCTCGGCGGAGATCAGCCGGCCGGTCGTGGATCAAACGGGGATTCAGGGGCACTACGATTTCGATCTGCACTACACGCCGGCCAATGCCCCCGCGAACGCTCAAGATGCGGATCGCAACGCGCCGCCTGTTCTGTTTACGGCGATCCAGGAACAACTCGGCCTGAAGCTCCAACCCACGCGTGCTCCCGTGGATGTTCTGCTGGTGCAGTCCGTGTCGATGCCGAGCCCTAATTGATGAGGCAAGAGAACAGAGATCAGAGAAGAGAGATCAGTTCCGGCTGTTCTCTGATATCTGATCTCTGTTCTCTTCTTTGCCTTTTGACTGTTAACTGATCCCTGCCTCACTCCAACTTTACATCCGCCGTGACCGTCGCCTGCATCGTCATACCGGGTTCGATCGTCGCTTGCGCGGGGAGCCCTCCGGGATGGCCTTCCATGGTTGCCACGCTGTGTAGCGGGATGGCTGTTCCGGCCTGGCTGAGTCCTCGCACCGCAACCACGAGCATGCCTGAGCCGGCCGTAGTTCGCGGGCGGACAGCGACCGCGAGTACGGCGTCCACCGGCGTTCCCCTGGGAATCACGACTTTGTCGCCAACGGTGACATCCTGATCGAGCAGGAGCGGAACGTGGTCTCCGGTTTTTGCAGCCATGGAGTCAACCGCCGTACTCGCAACCAGCTTCAGTGTTGTCCCCTGATGCAGAACGCCGTCCGTCACGACTGCAGGTGCGGCAGACGAGTCCGCGGGTCCGGAGACATTGTAGAAAGCATCCAGAATCTGACTGTGCGACCAGTTAGGGCACCCGCCGCCGCCCGGGCCTGACGTGATGGCGATCACCTGGAGATGCGTTGGCCCTGTGATGGTGATCGGCCCTGTATAACGCGTGGAGGACGGATTGGGTGACCAGCCATCGGTTGTGTAATACACCGGCTTATCGTTTTCCTTGCCACGCCAGCGGATGTCGACTTCCGTTCCCGGCTGCACGGTGCCCGGAGGAACCGAGAGGGACATCTGATTCTTCAGGGGAACGATTCGCCACGTGCCCCACACCGGAATTTTCGGAGGATGCTTGCCGGTTTCGAGAGGCGCTGTGAGCGACTGCATCTGCTGGGATGCGAACTGCTTGAATTCGGCGGTTTGGCCGGGTATCTGACGCCCTTTCCCAGAAGAGCTCCAGCACGGACTGTTGGCGAACAGGAAGGCATTGTCCATCTGCATCTGCAGGATCTGTTGCTGTTGGACCTGCTGCATTTGCTGGATCACTTGTTGCTGCACCAGCATTTGCTGCTGCATCTGGATCTGTTGATCCATCGCCTGCTGCGCCGCAGCCATCCCCGGGTCCTGGGCCTGGACCTGAAGGGAGGCGCCCACCATCACACACGCCAGAAGAATCGTTTTCATCGACCTGCTCCAGGCAGGCCATCGTTGCCCGTCGAAGAAGCGGCAAAGCCGAGGCCCGCGCAAAAGTTAGACGTGGCATCAGCACCTTAGGACGCCAAACCCGCTCTGTACTTGCTACTCTCTACTTCCTGCTTCCTGTTTCTGCAATTGCTGCCAGCACTTCGGCGGGGAAACTCCTTTGCGGAAGATTGTCCGACGTGTGGAAGGGAGGCAGGCTGGCGTCTCGCGTGCAGGCGCGAAGATATTGCTTTTGGGAAACCTTCTCGCCCTTGAACCAGTATTGTGGATAGCCACGCCGCAGTCTACCGGCGGCATTCCACTCGCGCACGATGCCGTGTTGCAGATTCTCAGAGAAGTGGTTCTCTTTGTGGACTGACGTCTGGTCCTCCTGGAGCCACCACTCAAAGCCATGCCACTTGCCATCCCGGTGATAACGCGCTTCCGCCAGGTAGGCCGAAGATCCACCGCAGGTTTCTACCCGCCAAAGGTCGAGTCCGGTCCCATGCTTCATGGTGTAGGTACCGAGCAGTCGCCCGTCATACGCAGACCATTGCTTCGCCGTACCGTGCGCCAAACCGTTTCGATAAGGTTCAGCGAAGGTTACGCGGAGAGGTCCATCCATTTCATCGTCGAAGTAGTACAGCGTCCCATGAGCCTTGCCATTCTTCAGCGGCGTTTCGGAGGCCATGAGGCCTTCCCGGTCGAACCAGCGAGAGCCCACAACCTCGCCTTCGAAAACGAGGTTGACTTGTTGTTTCGAGCCGTTCGAGGCATGGGTTGAGACGATCTGCTCTTCGGCCGCTGCCGGGATGGAGGATCGATAGTGCTTCATACGCGCTGTCTCTCAGGGGCCGCATTCGGATTCTACTTGCTGTAGAACGTAAGTAGACAGTGGGACACTGAGGCGCAAGGACGAACGATGTCGACGGTTCACAAAGGGAAGCGCATGGAAACTCCTGAGAGCATGACTTGGCGGCCTGGAACGACGGCGACGGGATCGATCTCAAATCCTGGATAGGTTTTGCAGGAAATTTTTCTCTTGCGGTGGGATATACCACGGTGTTCTGGCCGGAGTTTGTGTTGTTTGAGGGATACATTCTCCGCGCCGGTTTTCCAGAAAGCTCGCTGCGAGGTTTTGAGCGGCAGCCCGGTAGCACACGGCAATCGGTGGAATGGGTCATGAATCATCTGCACACTGCCGACATTCAGCTCTACGGCTGTGAGGATGCCTCCAAGGACAAGATCATCCTGCTTGGCAAGACCCTTACAGAGATCTACCGGGCGAAACTTCAGTGGCAGTTCCCAGACCGGCCGTGCACCGTGGAGTTTCATATTCCGGAAGACGAAGACGATCTTATCCAGTACCAACTGGCTTTCTGGCAGACGGGTGAGGAATAACGTCCCGATTGGACCGTTTGCCGGCATCCAATCTGTGAGTGCACTACCAAACTCGAAGGAGACCCACATGGCCGAACCAACTCCCCTGAACTTTGTGTTCTATTTTGCAGCGACTCCTGAGAAGGTCTGGGAGGGCTTTGTTTCTGCAGAATCCAACCGCATCATCTTCGCCGGGGCGGAGCTCGATACCGAACTGCGGCCCGGTGGTCCCATGAACTGGGTGGGTGCAGGGGCCGATGCTTCGCGCACGGTCTTCGTGAAAGGCGAAGTGCTGCAGGTGGATCCACCGAAGCTCCTGCAATACAGCTTCAGCATGGCTTCTTCAGGCAAGACCTCGCGGGTCACGGTTGAGCTCACACCTGAGAGCGAAGCCACCAAAGTCTCGGTCACCCATGATCAATGGCAGGAAGACGACAACAGCTACGCTTCCTGCATCGACGGCTGGCCTCGCATCCTGTCGCGCCTGAAAACGCTTATCGAGACCGGCAAGACCTTCAAGCCGCACTAAAGCAGGGAACAGCGAACGGTAGGTGCGCAATCTCGTGGACGAGAAATCGATCGGCCGCTCCCGTTTCGACCATCGGGGTCGGCACAACGGTTGTGACTAACATCTAACATCTATCAGATCTAAAGATCTGACATCTGCCGGTCTCTCTTTACCTCGGGTCCACCAGGTTCATTGCAAGCATGCCCAGCGCGGTGATGCTGGGAACGAAGAAGTAGTCGCCACCCCGCAGCTCCACGAAGTTGGGCAGGCCGCTGCAGAAGAGCGGGGGATTGCCGGCAGTTGTGTCACCCTGGACGGCGAAGTGTTCGCCTTGGCAGTGATGGCCCAGCAGCAGGTCCTTTTCATTGCCGAGGTGCGCATCGTTCCCATAGGCCATCCACTGTTGCTGGATGAATTCGAACTGGCGGGAGAGGCTCACGTTGAGCGCCATGAAGATCACACCGCGGTCGGTTGCATCGATCGCATGCGCGTCGGCGCTTTGATCTTCCGGCGGAGCGGGCGGGCCATACGGCAAACCTCGCCGCGAGATGCGGCGGCGATGCACAAGGCCTCCACTGAAGCCGAACGCGTCGCGTGGATTGGCGCGGCGAATATGGGCGCCGACCGGGCAGCGAGTGCCTCCCAGGTCGTCGCCGAACATGAAGTTCACGTTGCGGTTGCGATCGGCGACGATCGCGGGGTCGGGACCGTCAGGCGAAAGCTCAATCGGTGTGCCGTCACGCCAGCGTCCAACGAACTTGGCGGCTAGCTTTTCCTTCGCAGCCTCGTCGCCCGCGCCGTAGCGGGTGGCCCACTTGTTGAGAAACTCGCGGAAGGCTCCCACGTTCTCATGCAGTTTGCGATAGACCATGAAGGTGCCGTTCATGGCCAGCAGGTGAGGTGCGGGCATTACCGGTAGCTCGCCGGATTCGTCGGCGTAGCCCAGCAGTAGTTCACCGGTTGCGAGCGGCGCCCATGTGCCATCCTTCATCAGCTTGCCCTGGCCGGGCTGCGTGTCGCGGCAGATGTGGAGATAGTCGGGGTTGCCAAAGCCGTCGGTATAACCGAAATGTTCTTTGGTGGTGAACTTGCCGTCGATGGCTAAGGAGCCGGCGTCCTGGAAGCCCAGCAGCGTTGCACCGCCGGTTTCCTCCAGCAAGGCCTGCATCTGGACAAAGCACGCGGCCAGCGCTTCCGGGCTGAGAGCGTGGATTCCAAGCCAGACGTGAACATGACCTGCCTGCCAGACCTCGTCCCAGTGCTCGGGCGCGTTCACACCGAGGTCGCCCAGGATGCTGCCGCGGGCTTTCATCCCCAGCTGGAACTCAGGCGGAAAGCTGATCAGAGTAGCCAGCGGAAGCTTGAGCGCAACCAGCCCGCCATAGGTGAAGGCGAGGTTGAGAGTGGCTTCGGGCTTCTTCTCCCAGAGTTGCCCTGTCGTAACCAGCGGCAGCAGGCGCATCAGCAGCAGGCGCGCCTTTTCGGGCTCGGTGAATTGCAGGAACAGGTAGCGCGCGAAGGGCATGTTGTATCCGCGGAGCGCGAAGCCCTGGATGTCGCTTGCATTCAACTTACTCATTGCGACCTCCTGTAGCCACCCTGCGTGCGACGTGGACGGCAGCGGGTTGTGGATCGGGTAGCGACTTCAAATGGGCAAACAACGCCAGCATCTTCTGTTGGATTTCAACCGCCGGCTTGCCCTGGTGCTGGGAAATGAAGTTGGCGATGTAGGCCTTGTTGCGTAATGCCACCAGGGTGTCCGTTCGCGTTTTGTCGTTGACCGGCGCGAAGAAGAAGGTGGTGTCCAACTCGCAACGCTTCATGTAGGCGAGAAAGGCGGAAAGGTTGGCGGCGCCGCCCTCCGGGTAGCCGGCACAATGATTCCAGATGGTATCGAGTTCCTGCGGGATCGCCTTTGCCAGGCCGGTGAGATACGAATCGCGGCCGCCGTCACAGTTCGATTCGAAGATCAAATATTTGGACTTCAGGTGTTCCTCACACGAGGGCGCGCCGACATAGATCACATCGTCAAGCACCACCAACCGCGCGAGGTGTGTGCCGGGCGCAATCGCGAACGGGCTGTCCGCACCGGCGGACAGTTGGGCGAGATGCGCACGAATCTGCAGATCGTGCGAGGGCACCGCCGCAGGATCATTGAGGATAGGACAGAGCAGGGTCAAACCATAGACACTGCCATTCGCGCTGGGCATAGATGGGCTCCGGAAGGTATGGGCCTGAGATACGAAGAAGCAATATCGGTTCTAGAAAACTTCTGGAGCCTCGCCGGTCGAGCCCAGATGTGCCTGACTGGCAATGACGAATTGGAGATACGACTGGCTGAACTCCTCGGGTGTCTGGGAGGCGGCCATGCTGCACAGCGATGCGAACGCGCCGTTGACCAAGTGGGCGGCTTCCACGTCGTTCAGCGTGGCCTGAGGATAGGCGCTGAAGTAATAGTCGGTGTCGAACTGCACGCTGCTGATGTAAGCCTTGAAAGGAGTTACCGGGACAGAACCGGGAAACTTCTCGCTCCAACGCCAGACCTTGTTCAGCCCTGCCGACAGAACCGCTGAAAACGCGTCGATGTATTGGTTCCATGTGCCGTTGAAATTGCTGAAGAAGAGCAGGTAGTCGTACTTGAGCGACTCTTGCTTCTGTCCGCCGCCGAGATACGGGAAGCTGCCTGCCGGCACGATAACCCAGCGCGCAAACTGGATGAACTTGAGGTTGATCAGGTCTTCCTGTGCTGACTTGAAGGTGCCTAACACCCAGAAGGTGAGACGCAGAAGCGGAGTCTTCCATCGCTTCATGGGTGTGATGGCGGTCAGCGCGTAGACTTTTCCGTTGATATTGCTCATCGGACTCCCGGCGAGTTTCTGGTGGGATGCGTGCAATAGACGCGAAACACAGGCCGTGCTGTAAGTGTGCAGGAATTGTGTCAGATAGACGGTCAAAGCACAACGGCAAATGAAACGTGCCTGAACCTGTATCGCGGTGCCGTGAGGACGAGTGGCCGAAGACGACAACGGTAGGGCAGGGAACAGCGAACAGTTAACAGCGAACAGTAGGAAGGCGCGGCCCTTGGGCTTCGGTCTTTTGCCTCTTCTCTGTCATCCGCGAAATGCATTCATAGATCGCCAGCCCGCTCGCTACTTCCTACTTCCTATTCGCTACTTCCTGACTCCTGGGCCTTGCTCCTCGCAGCCGTCGATTCATCGGCTCAGTGAACCATCGCGCTACTGCCCACCCCAGCGGGGCCGTTGCCAACGTAATCCCCACGACCCATAACCCTGGCCGGCTTCCGTGCCAACGCAGAAACGCCATGACCCCGAGCAGCACCAGAAACTCGTGTGTCAGGTAGACCTCGTAGCTATGTCGTCCGAACCAGCGAACGGGTGCCGTCATCCAGCCTCCACCCCGAGCCCCGCGGAGTACGGTTGCCACCATCACCAGGCACACTCCAAGCGGCAACACCGTATCGTCCAAATCCGTTCGAGCCAGAAAACGGCTGGCACTATGCAGCCATGCCCACCGCGGCCAGGTCGACATCCACGCGATCAGCACCCATCCCGCTGCCTCTACCACCCGCAACCACCGGTCGAATTTCTTCGCCGAACGCATCAGCCAATCACAAAGCAGTGCCGCCAGGCAGCCCATCGCGATCGCATTCATACCGCCCAGGTAACTTTTCTCCTGCCCGATATCTGTCTTGATCCACACCACCCGAGCCCACGGCCCGAGCACCAACAATGCCGCAGCCAGCAGAAACAGCAGCGGCCACCCCGCCCGCCGCAGTGGCGACCTTTCTCCCACAAACAGCACACAGACCAACGGGAAGAAGAGATAGAACATTTCCTCCACGCTCAATGACCACATGACATCCCAGTTCGCGGGCAGATAGCCGGTCTTTGCCTCCAACCAGTTCAGGTGGAAGGTGATCGCAGAAAATAACGCCCTTGGCAGGCCAACCGCTTTCTTCACATGCCACGCATCGAACATGCGCGAATGCAGGCTGCCCCAGTGCAGCAGACTCAGCACCGCAAGCACGAGAAGCAGCAGCGGCGCGATCCTCGCAAAACGGATCTGGTAAAACAGCCGCGGCCGCATCGCGGCCAGACCGCCGAAACGCCGCAGGCTTGTGAAGGTAATGAGAAAACCTGAGATGGCAAAGAAGACCGTGACGCCATTGCCGCCATTGTTCAGGAGCAGATGGAACAGCCACTTGGGCAGTCCCGTTCCCACGCGTACATCGTTCAAAAAGAACCGGAGCCAGGAATGCAGCAGCACAACCGCCAGAATGGAAAGGCCGCGCAACAGGTCGATCGTCTCAAACCGAGGCGTTGCCGCCGCTGTTTCATCGTGCCGTTGCTGAGTCATTCCTTTCATTCAAACACGCTACGCCGGCCTGTTCAGAAGCCCTGGCAGCATGTGCGATGAATCGAGAATTGCTTTGATGTTACAAAAGAAGAGTCAGCTCAACCATTCAACGCTCTCGTATGAAGCCGAGCATGTAATCCAGCGCACCGTGATCACTTCGCGGCGCTTTATCTTTTTCACGAAAGGTCTCTCCATGGCTCGATCGCGTTCCACCGCCGCCTCCCTCGCTCTCTGTCTGGCTCTTCCAATTGCCGCGCAGACCCCGCGTACCAAGCCAGTCACCCAGGCCGAAGTGGACAGGATCACGCGCGACGCCATCCTCATCGATACCCATGACGACGTGCCTTCGCGCACCGTGGATGGTTACGACATCGCCACTCCCAACAAGCAGGGCCAGACCGACCTTCCGCGCATGAAGGGCTTCCTCGGAGCGGAGTTCTTTGCGGTGTTTGTCGATGCCAGCTACGACAAGGATCACCACTCGGCGAATCGCACGCTGGCCATGATCGATACCGTGCGCACCGACATCATTCTGAAACACCCGAACGACTTCGTGTTTGCAACGACGGCTGCTGACATCGAACGCGCGCACCGGGAAAAGAAAATTGCCGCGCTCATGGGCATTGAAGGTGGGCATGCGATTGAAGACTCACTGCGCCTGCTGCGCGACTACTATGCACTGGGTATCCGCTACATGACGCTGACGCACTTCAACACCAACAACTGGGCGGATTCGCAGGGAGACTTTGAGGACACCAAGGTCGCTCACCATAACGGCCTGACGCCGTTTGGCAAGGATGTGGTTCGCGAGATGAACCGCCTGGGCATGATGGTGGATATTTCCCATACCGCCGACAAGACCTTCTATGACGCCATCGCAGTGTCTACCGCGCCGATCATTGCGTCGCATTCTTCCTGCCGCGCGATATCCAACCACACCCGCAACATGACCGACGACATGATCCGGGCGCTGGCAAAGAATGGCGGCACCATGCAGATCAACTTCGACTGCGGCTATCTTTCGCAGCGCTACTATGACGAGTCCAAGCCGCTGGAAGCCGCGCTGCGCCCGCGCATAGCCGAGATCATGAAGATCACCGATCCCGCACAGCGCGAAGCCGCGCTGGACAAGCTGCGTGCAGAAAACGCCGGAAAGATCACGCCGCCAACGTTAGTCGACGTCGTTGCCCAGATCGATCACGCGGTGAAGGTGGGCGGCATCGATCACGTCGGCATCGGCACAGACTTTGACGGAGTGGGCTGCGTTCCGTCCGATCTCGATTCTTACAACAAGTTCCCGGCACTTACCCGCGCACTGCTGGAGAAGGGCTATACGGCGCAAGATATCAAGAAGATCTACGGCGGCAACCTACTACGCGTAATGCGCGCGGTGGAGAAGCGAGCGGAAGAACTGAAGAGCACACCGCCGATCGAGACGACGCTGGAGACGGCAAAGTAGGAAAGCCGGCCGAGAATCTTAGCGATGCTGATCCCGTCGAGGAGGCGGCTACCCACGACGGCGGACTTTTGTCGGTTGTCCTGTTATTCCCACGAGGACCTGTTTCTTTGCTCCTGCCGATGTCATGGGTCACCACTACCCGGTAGGTCCGGTCTTCAGACCGGACATTCACGTCCGCCAACGATTCGCCTTCAGGCGCTGAGGGCTTGCTCCTGCCTGAAGCATGGGTAGCATTGGCGGGTGGAGAAGCATATCTCTTCGCTACGGGGCTGAAGCGCCTGCGGTCGAGATGACAGTGTTGGTGTGGGAAGGCCGTCAACAGCAGATCCCCTACGGGGATGACAAACAGAAAGGCAACTGCAACAGCGAAAGCCTCGATCGATTTCCTAGACCCTAGACCCTAGACCCTAGACCCTAGACCCTAGACCCTAGACCCTAGACCCTAGACCCTAGACCCTAGACCCTAGACCCTAGACCCTAGATCCTAGACCCTAGTTCTCCGTCGGCGTCTTCTCCGCGCTATCGACAACCAGTTGTTCGACCGGCGCCTTACGCTGTTCCAGTTTCAGCCCGAGCTTTTCCACGGAGGCATACACGGTCGAGCCTCCGCTTGGGTCGGACGCGACCGGGGCTGCCGATCCATCTGCTGCGCCGCCTCCTGCTCTGGCCCCTGGCGTGTCGAATCCCTGGGAGCGCGCCACGGCCATAATATCCGCGAGCGAGAGGTCGACCGCCACCTGATAGTTGCCCTTGAGATCCGTCATGTTGACGACCTGGCGTGAACCCGGACCCGCCATCTGCATCACGTTGGTCAGCATGTCCGCAAAGCCATCCATGGTCACCGTGGTGGACTCCATATGCATGGTCTGGGTCCCCGGGTCGATTTTTTGCGTGATGATGCCCTTCGCTCCCATATTCATCCTCATGGAGCCATCGGGGTTTCTGGTTACGCGAATCGGTCCATCCGGGCCGTCCATCTTCATTTCGCCGGGCTTGAGGGGAGCGTCCGCAGGGATCGGCTCCGGAGCCGCAGGCGATTCCTTCAGCTTCGGTCCTCCCTTGCCCACCACGAGCGCGAGAACCGGGTGTTCCTTGGTTTCGCGATGCGCCGTCAGCTTGAAGCGATCTTTCAACAGCGCCTGCAACATCAGGGGAGCGTCATCCTTGGAGGCGCCTTCCGGCAGAGTGGCCACAACATCGAATCGTGTGGCGCCTAGCCACGCTGGTCCAGTGACCTGATAGGCCTTCACCTTGTAAGCATTCGCAACCAGGTCCTTCAGCGTCATGTAGATATATTCAGCCCGCGATCCATCTACATGGGCGCCGAACCTTGGCATCCGTCCGGCTTGCACATCTGCGGCGATCTTCGCCATGTCCAGTGGAGCCGATGGCTTGATCGTAGCCACGTCGAACGTCGGAGCGGGCGCGGGAGTGGTTGCGGCTGTCTGAGCCGAAGCGACCGAAGCCGCGAACAACAGTAGAAGGACAACGCGAAGGAACTGGCCGGTTTGTTTTCTCATGGATATCTCTTTACCCCATGATACTGCTGGCGCTCCTTGGAGTGAACACAGGCGGATGGAACGAGAGCGAAAGATCGGAGGGCGCACGATGGGTTGTTTGGTCATGAGCGCCGTACTAAGCTGTAGACCATGGAAACGCCCGGAGAATCGCTCGAATACAGAACTGCCCGCAATCAACTTCTCGAGAAAGAAATCGAGCTTCGCCGCGCCATGGAAGAAGTGGCGATCGCGCGGCGCTCGCTTCCGCCGGGCGGCCTGGTGCCCGAAGATTATGTTTTTGAGGGCGTAGATGAGGAAGGGAGAACTGGCCCGGTCAAACTATCGGAGTTGTTCCAGCCCGGTAAGGACTCGCTCGTCATTTACAACTTCATGTTCCCCCGCCATCCTTCCGACGACCGTCCAGGACCCTCTGAAGGCTCTCTCGCTCAGCTTCCGCTGGATCAAGGCCCTTGCCCCTCGTGCGTGGCGACTCTCGACCAACTGGATGGGGCGATCGAGCACGTTGAGCAGAACCTGAACTTTGCCGTCATTGCGAAAGCCCCCATCGAACGAGTCATGGCAGTTGCCAGAGATCGAGGCTGGCGAAATATGCGCCTCCTTTCAACGGCAGGGAACAGCTTCAAACACGACTACGTTGCGGAAACGCCGGAAGGCTTTCAGATGCCGATGCTGACGGTCTTTCACCGCGATAGCGACGGAATCCGGCATTTCTGGAGCTCGGAGATTCTCTACGCCGCCCCGGAACCGGGCCAGGACCCACGCCACATAGGAACGTTGGAACCGCTCTGGAATCTCTTCGACTTCACCCGTGAAGGACGGCCTATGGCCTGGAACGAACAGATGAAATATGGGCATTGCTGTTCGAGGGGCAGCAGGAAGTGGGAAGTAGCGAGTAGGAAGTAGCAGGGCGGCCAACCGCCATCGGCGGTCGACGTGTAATAAGAGAGCTATTGCAGCCCTGCGAGAGATGAAAAGGGACACAGTTTCAAGCGCCAACGGCGCGCCCTATACCAGCCTGGGGCGAAGCCCCAGGTACGGGAGTCATTGAAGAATCGAGGGCTGAAGGCCCGACCTATAGTGATGCCACAATACGTCTGGCCTCCAGCCTCAATTTCTTATGGTCGCTATACCCCGGGCTTCTCCACCCCGGTGAGCAAGCTCACTGGGAACCCCGGTTCGCTCTGGGCTGGTAGAGGACGCGCCTTCAGCGCTGCATCGTTCGTAATTGTTGTCCTGTTTTCGCCTCTACCCCCTTGTTCTGGTCTTTGTTGATGTTTTTTCGAAGGGGTAGGAGTGAGCCTTAGCTCACGAATGTTCCTACGCTATCTGCCTTTCATGGACAACGGCCTTATTCTCCGCACGCAGGAGCACCCGGAAAACCAGCACATGGGTGATCAGAAGCATGGGTACCAGAAGCGTCGGAATAAAGAACAGTGTTTGCAACTGTCCTGGCTGCAGACCAGCGTGGGGCGCCTGGTAGAACGCGTCGAGCAGATCGATGGTGCCCCAGAGATTGAACACCCAGGCGGCAGCAATGCCCACCCCACGTGGCAGCAGAAGAAGTGAAAGCAACGCAAGTGCAGCAGCGATGATGTCGCCATAAGCCGCGGCTCGCGCGAAGGCCGCCGGCAGGGCAGACGACACAACGCCTGGGACAAGGAAAGCCAGTCCAATGAAGCGGAAGCTGTGCAGGATAAGCAAGGGCCGCAAGGCCTCGGCTTGTGTCTGGCCGCGAAGTTTCGGCCAGATGTATTGTGCGGCAACAATCCACCACGCGACCACACTGAATGCGATGCTGACGAAAAAGCAGAGCTGCGGCGACATGAATTCCTCCTTATCGAGATCTCCTGCAAGCGGCGCGAGCCGGAAGTCGCAGATTGATCTCTTATGACCCATAGGATTACGTCAATCATCCTATGGGCGCAAAGTATTTTTCGATCCTGCACGGGATGGGACCAGGGGTTTGCTTCTTGGGATGATTGGCGGCATCCTATAGAGCAAATGCGTTACCAGCCCGGCCATAAGATCGAAGTTCACCAGAAGATTGTGAAAGACGCCTCGCGGCGCGTCCGCAGCGAAGGCCTGAATGGCGCTGCGGTCAACGCGGTAATGCGCGATACCGGGCTGACGCACGGAGGCTTTTACAAGCACTTCCAGAGCAAGGATGAGTTGCTTGTGGAATCGTTGCGCGAGGCTTTTCGCGAAATCGAAGAAACCCTGGCTCGCGCCGCGGAACAGGCGCCCCGCGGGGAGGCGTGGAAGGCGGTCGTAGAAACCTATCTGAGCCTGGAACTGTGCGACGATCCGGGGCGCGGCTGCCCCCTCGCGGCGCTTGCACCCGAACTGGCGCGAGTGGACAAGGGGATGAAGCCTCATGTGTTTACCGAGCTGGTGAACTACAAAAACCGAATGCAGCCATTCATGCCCGGCCGGCGAACCGCGGACAAAGAAAAGGCGTTCTTCGCGATCTTCTCCACGATGATTGGGGCGATCGAAATCGCACGCATGCTGCCCGAGCCGGCCATGCGGGAGAAAGTGCTCGCGAACACCAGAGAATTTCTCCTGCGCAGCTTCGAGGGTTGAACTGGAAGCGACGAATCGGCCCGATTATGCTCGTGGCAGGCCCATCCCCTCAGCGAGGGTCATCCTGACCCTGAGCAACGCCGAAGGGGAAGGATCCCCGTATTTCGGCCGTGGTGGAGATGGATATCGGGGCATTGCAACGGCTTCTCAATACGGGGATCCTTCGCCTACGGCTCCTCATGACCGGGCTACTCAGGTGCCCGGTCATTTCATCCGTAACTCGCTGAAAGCGAGTCAGATTGCTCAGGATGACCCTGAATTAAAAATGTGGCGAAAGAAATATCGGTGACCTGCAGAATTCCCAAACTGCGATGGCCTCCATCAAGATTGTTTCTTGTGAGTCCTTGAAGGTCTCAAAGGCGCTGGGTATCAACCGGATCACACAGCCAATCCTTATTCAACCTGGGCGCCGGCCCGTACCTGTGATGGCTTTGAAGAGAACAACGAGATCAGTCCTTCGGGAATTGTTGGATGAGCCAGCACGGCTTCACGAAGTGCGGTGTAAGGCAGGCCGCCGAGCATGGCGATCTGCACCGCTCCCATAATTTCGCCTGCGCCCACTCCAAAAGCGGCGAATCCGAGAATGCGATCGCTATCTTGTTCCACCAGGGCCTTCAGAAAGCCGCGGGTCTCCATCAGGCTGCGGGCGCGCAGGACAGCGGCCATGGGGACTTTGAACAATCGATACGCGATCCCTTGTTCCCTGGCTTCGGTTTCGCTGAGTCCGATGCGCGCGAACTCCGGCCCTGTGAACAGGCAGAAGGGAACCTGTCTGCCTGTGGTGACGTGATTGCCACCAAGGATGTTGTCGCGGACGACACGAAAATCGTCCTCGCTGATGTGCGTGAACTGCGGGCTGCCGGCTCCTTCTCCGACGGCCCAGATACCCGCGGCCGTCGTCTCCAGGCGCTCGTTCACCTTGATGTATCCGCGGTCCGTCAGCTCCACCCCGGTAAGCTCCAGTCCGAGACCTTGGGTGTTGGGCACGCGGCCGGTTGCGACCAGCAGGTGCGAGCCTTCCAGGTTGAGCTCCTTCCCGTGTTGAAGCAGCGTCAGGACCACGGATTGCCCGGATGTTCCAGTGACGCGCTGCAATGTCGCATCCATCACAAGATCGATGCCTTCATCCTGAAAGAGAGTCTGGAGACCATCGGTGACATCCGCATCCTCGCGATGTAACAGGCCGCCGTTGCGATCGACAATGGTTACCCTGCTGCCGAAGCGGCGCATCGCCTGCGCAAACTCAAGTCCAACGTAGCCGCCGCCAAGCAGGATCAGGTGCTCGGGCACGACATCGAGTTCAAGGGCTTCCACATGGGTCAACGGTTGCGCTTCCGCCATACCTGGAACCGCGTCGATGGCGGCATGGGTGCCTGTTCCGATGACGACGTTGGTCCCTCGAAGCAGCCGCTTGGTTCCGTCCGGGAGAGTGGCTTCGAGTGTCCTGGGCCCTGTAAACCGGCCCTCGGCCATGATCAATTCGGCGCCGCTCTGGTGATAGAGAGCAAGGTGCGTGTCCACCAAACCCTGCACCATGCGGCGTTTGCGTTCACGCACCGCAGGCATCTTCACTGTGAAGCCTTCGGTGGATATTCCAAACTCCTCACTGTTCCTCACGTAATGAGCGATCTGCGCGGTGTGAACGATGTTCTTGCTGGGGAGACAAGCGATGTTGGGGCAGGCTCCGCCAACGTACTTCCGCTCAACGACCGCAACACGCTGTCCGCGCTCCGCAAACGTCCAGGCAAGCAACTTCGCGCCGGCGCCGCTGCCCAGCAGCACGAGATCGTATTCTTCAGGTTGTGTCGTTGTTTCCATGAGCGAGCCTCCTTAATAGCTCGAGTTGTTCGAAGGAAATTTCCCTTGGCGATCTCCGCATCCGCTCGACAGAGCACGAGTCCCAAAGTTGCGGGCACGAATAGACGCCTCAGAAGAACTTCATATGCCTTTTACTTCGCCGCCGTCCATGCGCAGCGACGATCCTGTCATCCACTTCGCCGCGGGAGAGACCATGAAGCCGAGCAACTCGGCAATCTCTTCCGGCTGGCCGTAGCGGCTGATGCCGGCTTCCTGCGGGAACTTTGTCATCGCCTCTTCCACACTCATATTGTGCGCCGGCGCCCACTTCTCCAGGAACGAGCGGCGGCGGCCCGTCATCACCGCTCCGGGGATAATGCTGTTGACCTGCACGCCATCCTGAATGCCTTGCTCCGCGAATGCCTTGGCCATCGCGAGGATGGCGGCGTTGGTGGCCGCGACCGCCGCAAACGCGGGCTTGGGATCGAGTGCCGCGCTGCCCGACATGAACACCACCGATCCCTTGCCGGCCTTCAGCGCATCCCAGGCGCGGATGGTTAGCCGCCGTGCTCCGTGGAGTTTCAGCTCCATGCCGGCTTTCCATTGCTCATCGGTCATTTCGAAGAGATCGATCTGCGGCACGGCGCCGGCGATGTTCAGCAGGGCGTCAATGCGGCCGAAGCGCTCCATCGTGCGCTGGACCACAGTGTAGGAAGCTTCGACCTGACTCAGGTCGAGCGCAAGCGGTAGAGCTTCGGCGCCCGCCTGTTTCACCTCGGATGCCACTTCTTCCAGCGCTTCAGCGCTACGCGCTACCAGGACGATGGCGGAAAAGTCCCGGGCGAGACGAAGGGCGGTGGAGCGGCCGATGCCCTGACTGGCTCCGGTGACAATGGCGACAGTATTGTTCACGATGTTCTCCATAATGGTTGAGCGCTATTGCCGGCCGCAGTTGCTATGACAGCGTTGCCCTGGCGGCTTCCAGGATGATCTCGACGACCTTGTCCGGAGCGGTTAACAACGGCGTGTGATCCACCGCGAACGAGCGCACGGTGGCGTTCATACGCTCCGCCATGAACCGCTGCGTTTTGGGATTGATCATTCTGTCTTGTTCCGCAAGCAGGTACCAGGTGGGCTTCGATTTCCACGCGGGCGCGGGAGCCGGTTCCTGGATGCTCTTAACCGAGATCGGCCGCTGCACGGCTTTGGACAAGGCAATCTGTTCATCGCCGGCGTTCTGAGCGAAGGCGTTGGCGAATCCTTCCTCCGGCATCCAGAGAAGGCCGTCGGCGTCGGGAGCCAGGTGCGGCGCCTGCGGATGTACGTCGTCGCGATAGAAGACCTGGGCCACAGTCTCGCCTTTGTCGGGCGCCAGCGCCGCAACATAGACCAGCGCCTTGACGCGCTCGTCATGCGTTGTTGCAATCACGGCTCCTGCATAGGCGTGACCCGCGACGATGACCGGACCTTCGGTGCGGGCGATTGTGCGCTTCAATGCCTCAGCGTCGTCGCTCAGGGAAGTGAGCGGAAGCGGCGCTGCGATCACCTTGAGGCCGCGTTTTTCCAGCGGCCCTATAACGGCCTGCCAGCTCGAGCCATCGGCCCACGCTCCATGGGCCATAACGACCGTTCCGCCTATCTGTTCCGGATAATCCATCATGATTCTCCTTTCGCGGTACAACTGCTCTATGTGGAAGAAGGAAAAGCACCTGCGGCAGCGACTCAAGCAAAGAAGCGGTTGATCTGCTCCGCAATGAACTCGCATGAATCTTCCAACGCAAAGTGACCCGTGTCGATCAGGTGAAGTTCCGCCTTCGGGATGTCTCGCAGATAGGCCTGCGCGCCTTCGACGGTAAAGAAGGGATCGTTCTTGCCCCACACAATCAGGGTCTTCGGCTGCTTGCTGCGGAAGAACTCATGCCACGCCGGGTAGAGCTTGAGGTTCGTCTGGTAGTTGTGAAGAAGGCTCAACTGAATAGCGTCGTTACCTGGGCGATCAAGGAGGAACTGATCCATGGTCCAGGAGTCGGGGCTGATGCGGGACGGGTCTTTCGTTCCGTGCGTGTACTGAAAGATCGTCGTTTCCTTCTTGAGCAGTTCGCGCACAGGCTTTTCGGTTTCGGCATTGCGCTCCGCCCAGAAGGGCTTCATGGCATCGAATCCAGCGCCGATGCCTTCCGCATAAGCGTTACCGTTCTGAGCGATGATGCCTTCAATCGCATCGGGGTGACGAGAGGCGATGCGATAGCCCACCGGCGCGCCATAGTCCTGCACATAGATGCTGAACTTCTTCAGGCCGAGCACGTTAAAGAACAGCTCTTCAATGTGGGAGGCAAGATTGTCGAAGGTGTACTCGAAGATGGACGCGTCCGGAGCATCGCTGTAACCGAAGCCTGGATAGTCCGGGGCGATGACGTGAAACTTGCCGGCCAGCTTGGGAATCAGGTCGCGGTACATATGCGACGAACTGGGGAAGCCGTGCAGCAGCACGATGGTGGGTGAAGTGGGGGAGCCTGCCTCGCGATAGAAGATCTTCAATCCGCGAACCGTTGCATGTTGGTATGTCGTCATTGATTCCCTTTCCCGGCGGACCTCAGATCCGCGATACAGAAGTCAGCATATTCCGACACCAGTAAAACTGTCAATAACGGTGTCGTAAATATTTGAAGAATGTGATGGAATAGAGATTGCATGCACCCGGCCCCTCAAGCAGCGACGGAATGGATCGACGGATTTCTGTTCGTATCGAACAGGCCGATCCTGGATCTGGTGAATACGAAGCCCGTCCTTGCGGACGGTCCGACGGAGCTGTTGCCGGATACGCGCGCGCTGGAGCGGTGGTTGATCGCGTCGGGCATGGTTCACACGCCGAAGGCCAAGGCCACCTTGCGGGCTTGGCGCGATTCGCGCAACTCGGAGGATGTTGCCGCTTTCCTGGAACAACTGATCGTGTTTCGCGAGAAGCTGCGCGAGGCTGTCTTACGAATCGAAGCCGGATCAGCTCCGCCGGAAGCGTTTCTGAACGAGGTGAACTCGTTGCTGCGGCAGCATCCTCTACCTGCCTTGCTTCACAAGCGGGAAGGGAAGCTCATGCGTGAAGCCGTTTTTGAGCTTCACCGGCCCCCCGATCTCTGGGCGCCGATCGCAGACGCTGCAGCCGGCCTGCTTGCGGAAGCGGACACTTCGCGTATCCGCAAGTGCGAATCGTGCGTGGTGCACTTCTTCGACACGAGCAAGAAGGGCTCGCGGCGCTGGTGCAGCATGAACCTCTGCGGAAACAAGGTTAAGGTAGCGGCTTATCAGCAGAGGAAGCGTACGGTGGAGAAGTAGAGGGCTGGTCCCGGCGTAGTAGCCGGTACGGGTTGTCTCTGGGCAGCGCAGGCTTTGCCCATCAGCACAATTTTTAACATGGGTCATCCTGAGCCGCAGGCGAAGGATCCCAGTATTGCGGGATGCTTCAAGGTTAACTGTCTTCACAGGAAGAGCCACGCCGTTTACGTGTTTTGGTTCGTGCGGCCACAGACACGGGATCGCCGGCTCTATGAGGAACTGCTGACAGTTCGATTCGCGATCTTCCTGGTTCAATAGCTACTCGGTCCGATCGCTAAGGCGCCTTGGTGATTGCTTCCTGGTACAGCATGTCTCCGACCACGCGGTGAGCCGCGGTCGAGGGGTGAGACTCGTGGTAGTAGAAGTGAGTCTCAGGATCCTTGCAGACCTCGATGGGCTCCTGGCGAAACGCGCGTTGCGCGCATGCCGTTGTCGTATCGGTAAAGCCGTACTTTTCCGGATGCGTGATCGCTTCGTCGAAGAACGGTCCCCAGTTGGAGTTCGCAATGCGGATGTCCGGATGCCTGGCGCGCTCCTCATCGGGAATCCTGGCAAGGTCGGGATTGATCTTGACGCCGGCGGCGGCAAACCCTGGAATCTTCACGGGCAGAAGCGCGACCATGAAGCGCCGAGCGCCCAGGTCATAGAGCGTATCGATCTCGGCTTCGATGTTGGTCCGGGTGGAACCTTCCGGAAGATTTCTGTCGTTGAGTCCGCCGGCGAAGAAGAACATGGTGTTCTCGGGGTCGATCTTTGGGATGTACTTGTTCTTCGAAAACTGAACGAAGTTCGCGACCTGGTTCTTCATGCCGAAGGAAAAGAAAGGGCCGGTAGGGAAATGGCGTCCGGGGTTCTCGCCGCTTTGCGCCGCGCTGACGGAGAAGTTCAGCCCCTTGCCTGTGCTGCCTGGGTCTCCATAGTAGGTGAAGGGAATGCCCAGCCGCTGCGCGAGATACACCACGGCGGTGGCGCCGTTGCCATCCACATAGCCCGCGCCTGAATCGGAATAGCTGTCGCCGAAAACATAGAGCATGGTGTACGGATGCGGATTCACTGCGGGAGCGGGGCCAGATGCGACCTGCGCAGACAGAGTGGCGGCACAAAGGGCGAGGCAGGCCAGCGTGAAACGGAACATGCGGTAGGGCTCCTTAAGTGGGGCGTCAAAATGCGAGTATTGCGTCGTGCATTTCTTTGGAGAGTGTACGCAGGGCGGGAAAGAAATGAAACCGTTTTCACAAGAGGAAACGACCTAAGAAGCGATGCGCGGCGAGGCACACGTGTTCTTGGGGCAAGACACGGTAGGTCCGGTCTTCAGACCGGACATTAAGGCACGGCATAAGTCCGGCTTCAGCCGCTGAGGGCATGCTCCTGCCGATGCGTGGGCGGGGCAGAAGCAGGTCTCTCCACTACGCTGACGGTTCCTCTCATACTTCGCCCTTTCAAGAATAGTGGAGGCCGTTTTCTTCGGAGGAAAACGGCTCGATCACCCTCATTTCAACCAACACCTTGAGAGGAATCGCCGCACGCTTCGGTCGAGATGACAGAGTGGTGGGGACTTGAGCAAACAGCAGATCCCCTGCGGGGATGACAACAAAAGAGCTAAGAGCAAAGAGCCAACAGCAAAGGCGACGACAACGGCCAGAAACCGTCTATCGTTCCATCCGTTGCTGCACTGCCACCGCCCGGCACGCCAGCCCTTTCAAGCCGATGGAGGCCGCGGGAAGAATCCCGGGACGCCGGTTGTCACCACCGGGTTGAGTCGTTGTCCGGTCTCAATATCGCGTCTTCGGGAAGCCAATTGGTGCTTGGACATCAAGCTATTGAAATTGCCATCGCAACGCAACGCGACGCTTTCTATTTTTCCTTGCGGAATCTCCTGTCACAGGTTAGTCTCCTCACCAACAGAGCGCCCGCCGGCTTCTTCATCCGCATCCGGGCATCCATCGGCCCAGCTCCTAACGCAACTCCAGGAGAGAAGAATGGCTACAGATGAAAAACTCCCCAGTCATCTCGTTACCCCGCTGACGGTCCATACTGGAACATCCGTGGCAACCAACATTCCACCGGCTGCGAACAAACCGATTGCCCAGGCCACACCGGTCGCGGTTCAGCTCGTTACCAACCGCCAGTCGCTTGTGAATACGGCGGCGATGCTCCAGGCGGTCCCGCAGACTTCGATCCTCCGTTCGGTCAACAAGATCTCGATCTCGCAGATCGTACTGCCGATCCGCTTTCCGCCGATCCATCTCAATACCATCGCCTACACCCTGCCGTTAGGATCTGCATTCCATACCGCGCAGGGCCAGGCGTTCGCGGTATCGGTTCACTTCAATCTTTCCGGTCCGGCTACTCCAATTAACTTTACGTATAGCGGTCTTCCTGCCGGCGTGGCTCCAGTCACGACTGTAGTGAACTTCGCCGCTAACGCCAGCCGCCGTATCTTCCTGAATTTTTCTGTCACTCACAGCACTCCCCTGCAATCCTCCAAGTCCTTCGTGATCCACTATTCCGGGTACAACGGTGCGCAAAAGGCGGATATCCCGCTCACCCTGGAAATCAATACCGGCTTCGATATGCAGCATCAGCTGGAGAGCAACTGGTGTTGGGCCGGCGTTTCGACCAGCGTGGCTCATTTCTATAATCCCAGCAGCACCGTCACGCAGTGCCAGGTGGTCAACAACCAGCTTGGACGTTCCGACTGTTGCAGCAACGGCGGCTCATCCAACTGCAATCAATCCGGCTACCTGGACAAGGCACTGAACTTCGTGGGTCATCTGGACCACGTGGATTCCAGCACCGAAACCTACGCCACCGTGGTGAACCAGGTTTCCGTCTGGCATCCGTTTGGCATTCGTGTCGCATGGTCGGGAGGAGGCGCGCACTTTATCGCCGCAACCGGGTATGAGCAGGGACAGTTGCTGGTCATCCAGGATCCTATCTACGGAACTTCCGTGGTTTCCTACGCCACCATGTTTGGCAGTTATCAGGGCAGTGGAAACTGGACTCACAGTTACTTCACGAAGCCTTAGAGCCTTCTTCAACCGCTCCGCATCCGAGGAGGAACGAACATGGCCATCAATATTGCCAATGCACCGGAACAGTCCATGCAGGTGCTGACATCCACTGTGCAGAACTGGATGGCGCATCCCATCACGGCTCCCCAGGCAGCCAACGCGGGAATCAGTTTTGTCGCGGACTCCGGTATCGATGTGCATCTTCCCCACCCGGCATACAACCTGGGTGCGGCGGACATTGTTTCCGGCAAAGGTCTGGCTGCCGCTGTGTTGGTTTCCTGGCGCTATCTTCTTTCCGATGGCGAAACCACAGCCATGGCGGAGATCGCACAGCAACCGGCCGGCCATGCAGCCAGTGCGACGCCCGCCGCTCCGGTTTTCTCCATGCTGAACCGCGGTCCCTTCGTTTCTTCCCTTGTGGATGCCGTCAACTCAGCGCAAAGCAACACGCACCTCACTACCGGCAACTATGAGGTCGCGTCTCTCAATATTCCCGCGCTTTATATCGTTGCTCTCTGGCTTAAATCGCCCAACCCCGGAGGCGGTGCTGTTGTTCCCCTGGCGCCTGCGCCGTCGTACCTCAATGCGGGCCAAACCTACACGGAAGCAGCGTTTCTGGCGGCCATTACTCCAGCTGCGCAGGCTGCTGTGGAAGGTGGAGGCGCAGCGAAGGTTTAGACCAGTTCCGGTAATCACTGTGGTCTCGTAAACAACGGAATGTTGTTTTCAACCTTCGCGTCTTCGTCTGGACGGTGGCGAAGTACGTTTGCTTTCCACCGTGCTGTCACACCTTGAGCCCGATCAGCCGCATGAGTTCGACTCCGTTGCTGCGGGTGACCACACCTTCTCGCAGGCAGAAGTCGAACTGCATTTTGCCGTCGACGATGGAATCCTGGAAGTGCATGTTCTTCAGCTCGCCGTTTCCGTCCACGATCCTGGTGAGCGATAGATCGTGCGTGGTCAGAATGCCGATCGCGCCGGCGCTCACCAGCTCCCACACAACTCCTTCCGCACCGACTAAGCGGTCGGCGGAATTGGTGCCTTGCAGAAGTTCATCCAGCAGAAAAAGTACAGGCGTCCCGGGTTGCTGGGCAAGGACGCATATCGCCTGGAGCTTTTCGATCTCGGCATAGAAGCGCGAAACACCGCGTTGCAGCGAGTCGTTCACCAGCAGGCTCGCTCCTATGCGGAGCGGCGTCAGTTGCATCTGCCTGGCGCGCACCGGTGCGCCACACAATGCCAACACCGTATTGATCCCCACGGTACGCATCAATGTGCTCTTGCCCGACATATTCGAGCCGCTGATCACCAACACCCTGGTTGACTCACCTATGGCCACGCTGTTTCGAACGCAGCTTGCGGCAGGAATCAACGGGTGGCCCATCTCCTGAGCGTTGAAGCTGACGGGCCCGTCGGTAAAGGTGGGAAACGGGTCGTCGGGATGTTCGTAACTGTAGGTGGCCAGAGATAAGAGAGCCTCGAACTCGCCGAGCGCGTTCAGCCAGGATTCAAGCTCCGCGCCATACTGTTCGCGCCATCCATGGACAGCAAATGCCAGTTGCACCGAGTACAGCAGTGGAAGATTGAACAGCAGGACCAGAGGGTTCTTGAGAGCGTCCTTCCAGGAAACCAAAGCTCTAAGTTTTGCGATCGCTTCCGAAGCGACGGTCTGCCGCGCGAGCAACTGCTCCTGGACGTTCCTGAGATACGGTGTCTCGAACGTTTGCTTCTCAATTTCACTCAGGAGCGCGGAAACAAGCTGAAGGTTTTGAAAAGCTTCCCCGGTGCCGTTCAACACAGCGGACATCCGCCGCTTCAGCCAGCGCGCCAGACACCCTTCGATGATCAGCGTCGCGACCAGAGGCGCGATACGCCCCTGCGCGATCCAGAAGGCGATTGCACCCAACGCAAGCAGCGCAAGTCCTGCTGCGAGCCATCGGACCTGTGGTGCGGCAAAGGACGAAGAGGATTGAGCCCACGTCGTGAGCGCATCGGGATCGACCCCGAGAGAAGCGGCTTCTCCTGAGACTGCCATCGTTTCGCGAAAATCGAGCTGCGTGCGTAGCTCGGCAATTGCGTTCTGCCGCCGTTCGATGGTCTTCAGGGAAGCCGGGGCAAGGAGCCATTCCAAAAGGCGGCGCTCGCCCATGCGCGTTCGTGCCATGCACAACAACTCGAAAAGACTTCCTGGTCCAACGATATCCAGATCTTTGGCATACAGGGTTGGCGTGATTCGTTCTGCCGGCAGAGCTCGCTCCGTGGTTCGCGGCCAGCGATCCTCGATCCGGGCCAGTCCGCTGGTGTAGACCGCGATGGCGCGCCGTTCGTTCGCTTGCTTTCTCAACACGCTCACGTGGTAGATGGCTGCCGCGACGAATAGCAGAACTGGAAGGGCGATCAGCCAGGGTGATGTATGGAAGCCGCTGTACCAGGACCACACGGCGAGTATTGTCGCCGCAACGAGGATTAGCTTCAGATAGCCAAGAAGGCGATGTCTCGCCTCAAGCTCTTCCACCTGTTTTTCGTGCAACTGCTGTCTGCGTGTGTATTCGTCCACCGGGAACCAGGAGGGAGAAGCCGCCATGTGTCTATTATCTGCCGCCGTAGAAGTCGCTCCTGCAACCGCGCTCTAACGCGGTTTCGGTAATACTGTGGTCCCCCCAAACAGCGGAGAATGCCGTTTCCATTGGGAGAAAACGGATTCAGCCCCTCACTCTTTGGACCAACAGGCCTTGCGATTGAATCCGGCCACCTTGCGCGGAGAAGAGGAACAGTGGGGAAGACTGCGTACTTGTCGCTGGCAGCCGCGACTGTCGGTATACGATAGGGAATCCCACAACAGTATTCCGGTTAATTCACCTTGAGGAGTTCCAGATGAACAGGTATTTGGTCCACACGCTTGCCGCCTGCTGCCTGGCGGTTCCGGCCATGGCGCAAGCGCCCGGCTTATCCGACGTCAACAACCAGTTACGGGCTCAGGAAACCAAAGACTCGCAGTTGATGTGGTGGCTGCATGAAGTGACCGATGTCTACGGTCCCCGCCTCACCGGCTCGCCCGGCCTGCGTGCTGCCCAGGACTTTGCCGTGAAGCAGATGACGGCGTGGGGCTTCAAGAACGTCCACATCGAACCCTGGAGCTTCAATCACCCTGGCTGGCAGAACTATGAACTGGTGGCCAACACGGTTTCGCCGTTTCAACAGCCGTTGAATGTTCGCGCGGTCTCCTGGACTCCCGGCACGAACGGAATGGTTGAAGGTCCGGTGCTGGTTGTGGAACCGCCGCAACCGCCGCCGGTGGCCTTTGGCGGACGAGGTGGTGGATTTGGTGGACGCGCGGTAGGCCCGACACCTGAAGAGCTGGCAGCCATTCAGAATCCCGGCAGCGCACCTCCGCCGATGCCGGCTGCTCCAACCGTCGCGGTCAAGCCCGTGACCCAGGCCGACCTCGATGCGTATCTGGCGACGATCAAGAGCAAGGTGAAGGGTTCCATCATCCTGTACGGTCCGCACATCCAGGTTCCGGAAAACTTCGTGCCCGCGCCTCTGCGCCGCACCGATGAGGCGTGGGCACAGCCCGGCGGACGCCGCGGCGGCCCGCCGGCAGGTGTACGTGGTGGTCCAGCGGCTCCCCAAGGTCTTACTCTGGCCGAGATCAACGGCCAGGTGAACAAGTTCCTGATCGCAAATGGCGCGCTGGCCAGGATCAACGACTCCGGCCGGCCTTATGGCATCGTCCTGCAGCAGTCGACGGCGGGTTACAACGAGAACCCCAACAGTCCGAACCTGCCCACGCTGGTGATGGGTAATGAGGACTACGGACGTATCTATCGCATCTCAACCATTGACCACATGCCGGTTGTCCTGCGGCTGAACATCCGCAACAAGTTCTACCCCGAAGGGCATACGGTCTACAACGTGGTGGGCGAACTACCCGGCACGGACAAGGCCGACGAAGTCGTGATGGCCGGCGGTCATTTCGACTCCTGGAATCCCGCGACCGGAGCCACCGACAACGCGGCCGGCGGCTCGGTGGCGGTTGAAGCACTGCGGCTGATTCAAACCATGAAGCTGCCGCATCGCCGCACCATTCGCGTCGCTTTGTGGAGTGGGGAAGAGGAAGGCCTGTACGGTTCGATTGCCTATGTGGCTCAGCACTTCGGCAGCGCCGAAAATCCCAAGCCGGAGTGGTACAAACTCGATGCCTATCTGAACCTTGACGATGGCACCGGCAAGCCGCGCGCCGCCAGCGTCTTCGGTCCGCCCGAAGCCGCCGCCATGGTGCAGACCGCGATGGGCAACTTCAAGGACTGGGGCTTCAATCAAGTGAATCCCACCGTCGGCCGTCAGACGGGTGGCACCGACAGCACCTCCTTCAACAACGCGGGGCTGCCGGGTGTTGGTTACAGCCAGGATCCGTTCGACTACAACACGTACACGCATCACACCAGTTTCGACACCTATGAGCGCATCTACGAACCCGATATGCGCGAAGCGGCAGTCGAAGAAGCACTGACCCTCTACGCGCTGGCGAACACGGACCAGATGGTGCCGCGCTGTTCGGCTGCCACCATGCCTCCGCCACCGGTTCCCAATGCTCGCGTTCTGGCAGCGCGCAATTCCAACGTGCCGCAAACGCCGGTAGCAGAGTTCATGCTGCCCGCCGGAGCCACTCCACCCGAGCGTCCGAGCCCATGCACCGCAGCGCTGCCCGCACAGGCTGCGCCGGTGTCGTGGCCTGCGACCGTTCAGAAGAACTAGGGCAGCTTCCTTAATGTGTGTAGGGAAAGAGGGTATCGTTTCCTTTGGAAACAGTACCCTCTTTCATTTCCGATATCGCAACAGGAGGAGTAGTCTCAAGCTTTTGTCGTTGCTTGTAGCTTTTGTCGTTGTCCTTCTTTTTGTCATCCCCGTAGGGGATCTGCTTTCTTTAATACCCCCACAACTCTGTCATCTCGACCGAAGTGGACGGTTCTATCGTCCACGCAGCGGAGAGATCTGCTTTCTTTCGTGGCTGCGATCATGCACGGGCAGGGGCACAGAAGCAGATCTCTCCGCTACGCTCCGCTCCGGTCGAGATGACAGGGTTGGGGAGGGGAGGGAAACCTCATGAACGGTCTGACCTTTCATCCTAGGCATAACTCGCACAAGGCGAGTGCGACGGCTCAGGGTGATCCTTGACGAAAAATACAGGCGAATCCTGCATCAGCACGACCGCCCTAGCTGAGACCGCGTTCCACCATAGCAACCAACCGCTCACCCAATGCAAGCACCATGTCACGCGGCATGCTGTGCAGCGGTCCCTCAAGCGCCAGCAGCGCCAGGCCATGCACTGTCGACCAGGCAAGATACTCCGCACCTGGACGATCCTTCTTCTTGAGCAGCCCGCTCGCCGACATGCGATCCAGGGCAAGGGAAAGCAGTTGAAACGGATTCAATCCCATCGACGCGGTGTTGGCCGGGTTCTGCTCGTGGACAAGCGGTGGAACCGAGAAGGCCGTGCGAAACATTCCTGGCTCTGCGAGCGCAAATCCCAGATACCCCATGCCCACGGCGCGCAAGCTCCTTCGAGCCAATGCCTGGGGGTCGCGGACTCGCGCTATACGGGCCATCTCCTCTTCAATGGATGTTGCCAGCCGGGCAAGGCAGGCTGATCGCACCGCCTCCAGCAGAGCCGCCTGATTGGCAAAGTGCCGGTAGGCCGCATTGGGCGAAACTCCTGCCTGACGTGTCGCTTCCCGAAGAATGACTGCGTCGGGGCCGCCAACCCGCGCCATTTCCAGTCCCGCAGCCAGCAACGCATTGCGCAGATCGCCATGCCGAAAGGTCCTGCGTTTCTGAACTGAGGCGCCTTTTTTCATCGTGCGTTCAACTGAAGTGTATCGCGAGGGGAAAAGAATGTGGACAGCGTTCACCGGGGAAGCGTAGCGTATGTGGACGCTGTTCACTTTGCTCCGCGCATTCACGAAGAGAGAAGGTCTCACATGGCAGACGGCTTCATCTGGTACGAGCTCGTAACGAACGACATGGACAAGGCAGTCGACTTCTACAAGAAGGTAGTCGGCTGGGACGTCAAGGATTCAGGTATGCCCGGCTTTACCTACATGCTTTTCGGGAAAGACGGCAAGGACGTTGGCGGCATGATGACCTGGGCCGGCGCCGGTGCACCCGAGATGCCTCCCGAGTGGATGGGCCACATCCACACCGCCAATCTGGATGAAGAGCTGAAGGCCGTCACGGACGACGGTGGCATGATCATCAAGCCCGCACAGGACATTCCGGGCGTAGGCCGCTTCGCTATCGTGTTGGATCCGCAAAAAGTGAAACACCTGCTCTTTGAGCCCGGCAAGGGAGAGCCTCAGCCTCGCCTGGATGCAAAGGCCGCAGGCAACGTGGGTTGGCACGAGTTGCTGACCGATGATGCGGAGAAAGCCTTCGACTACTACTCCAAACATTACGGTTGGGAAAAGGACTTTGCTCATGACATGGGCGCCATGGGTATTTACCAGACGTTTCGTATGGACAAGCCCTTCTTTCAGGGCGGCATGATGAACCGCAAGGGACCAGGGCTTCCCGAGGGCATCCCGGCACACTGGCAGTTCTACTTCAACGTCGAGGATATCGAGGCAGCGCAGCAGCGCGTTCTCGATGCGGGCGGAACAGTCACGATGCCGCCCATGGATGTCCCCGGCGGCTCACGCATCCTGCAGGGCATTGATGACCAGGGCGGCCACTTCGCCCTGACCCAGGGACCGAAAGGATAAACAGGACTTTGCGTCATGAGAGGTAACTCGGCCGTTGGGATGCTCTAAGCACCTAGCGGCCGATCTCGTTTCGGCTCGATTCAGTCACCCGAAGACAAGCGGCTGTTGAGCATCGTGGCCACTAAGTTGCCGAGCTCGGTGGCGCCCTTGGAGATGCTCGCAACTGAAATTGCGTTCGCGGAGAGATGTAACCTTTCAGACACACGCCGTCTAACCAGATAATCTGGTGTCCGTTTTCGAGCGAGGTCCGTTGTCCTCATGGATAAGCGTGCTTTTCCAAAATTGCGCTGTGTTATCCGTCCTCTGTGTGTTGCGGCTGGGTTGGCGGCTCTTGGTACGGCTTCTTCCCTCGGACAGACGGGTGGGGCGGCGATCGCGCCGGCGTTACCGTCGGCTGTCGATACTCCTTACGTAGCGACCATGACGTTCGATGTGGCGTCCGTGCGGGAAAACAAGGATGTTGACCTCCGCAGCGGGGTCACGATGAGTGGACAGCTTGCACCCGATAAGGCAACGCTGCGTTTGACCAACTGGGACATCGAAAACCTGATCAGCTTTGCGTACGAAGTGGATCGGTTTCAGATTGTGGGTGACCCGCAGTGGCCATTTCCAACCGTGTTTGTTATCGAGGCCAAGAGCGATAGCGAGGCGGATGCCAGGCTGGCGACGCTGACCAAAAAGCAGCAGCGCGCAGAGCAGATGCATATGCATATGATGCAGACGCTGCTGGAGCAACGGTTCAAACTGAAGACCCACACCGAGACGAAGGAAAGCGACATCTTCAACCTGGTGGTGGCGAAGGGAGGGCCGAAACTGGCGCCGGAAGGCTCAGCGCCGCCGTCTCCCGATGAGTCGAAACGGTTTGGAGAGCACCCTGTACCGGCGCTCTATCAAAAGAACGATGGGCAGGGATACGACTACATTGCACATGCGTGCTCGATGGATCAGATCGCGAAAATGCTGACGAGCCAGTTTGGACGTCCGGTGATCGACAGGACAGGGCTGACGGGCAAGTACGATTTTGTGCTGAAGTACAAAGGCCGGTGGGACCGCGACCGAAGCGCCGACGATCTGGATCCGATGCCGCCGATGGATCGGGCGCTCCAGGAAGAACTTGGTCTAAAGGTTGAAGCTGCGAAGGGGCCGAGGACGGTGCTGGTCATCGATCACATCGAGAAGCCGTCGGAGAACTAGGGCATTCTCATGAAGACGTTCCCCTGAAGAAGATGGTATGTTCGATCGTGCTTCGCCAAGGCTCGGCATCATGAGAAAAGCTAAATTTCATAGCCAACGAACACGGAAGCGACGTGCCCGCTGGTAGGATGCCTGACATGAATAATCTCGCGCCATTCCTCTGGTTCAATGACAACGCCGAAGAAGCCGCTGAGTTTTATCTGGGCGTCTTTCCCCACGCACGCAAGCTCGAAGAGCTGCGCTCCAAAGGTGTCGGTCCCTGGCCCGTGGGCAAGATCGCCACGATCACGATCGAGCTCGAGGGCCAGGAGATGGTCTTCCTCAACGGCGGTCCCGCGCAACAACTCAACCCGGCCTTCTCCTTCTTTGTCCGCTGCGATTCCCAGGAAGAGATTGACAGCTATTGGGACAAGTTAATTGACGGCGGCCAGCCCATGGCCTGCGGCTGGCTCACGGACCGCTTCGGCTTATGCTGGCAGATTGTGCCACGCAATATCACCGAGCTGATCAATCACCCCAAGGCCATGGAAGCCATGATGGGCATGGTCAAGATGAACCTGCCCGCGCTGCAAGCCGCCGCACGCGAGAGCTGAAGGTGCGGTAGATTCCAAACTGAGACCCAGCGCCAACGGCGCGATATATACCAGCATGGGGTGAAAGTGGGGTCCCCGGTGAACTTGTTCACTGGGGTACTGAAACCCCATGTTAGGTCGCATCGATTCTGAAGAGCTGAAGGCTCGGCATATGCTCTCGTCCATTTTGGGGGGATGCACATTCGGTCCAGCGTAAGGAGAATGGGCAACTACACGGCTCCAATGGCTGTCTATATGTCGCGCCTTCAGCGCTCTGCCGCAACACCCTGCCATTTCATGGGGTTTCACCCCATGCTGGTATATGCCGCGCCGTTGGCGCTTGACCATGTACTTGCACGTAGATCCGTTCCCGCTTCAATCGCAAAACGAAACGACCGCTTCCGTTTCATTCGTCATCCGGGATCCATCATGCCGGCGCCAATCAGCTTGCGGTACTGACATCGAGACCCATGGATTGGCAAGCCTTGAGGATTCGGTCTGCATCTTCGGCGCTGATGCCCATGAGCGTGTCGACCTTTTTGCGTTCGTACTGAAACGTGAGCACGTGATAGTGGGTCTTGCCGCCGGGGCGAATCTCGATCTTGAGGGCCTGGATACCAGAACAGGGGTATCGCCACCTGCGCCAGTAGCCCCACATGCGTTGCCGGGCGTGGTGGAGTTCTTTGGCATCGCATTCCAGCACCTCGCCAGCATGCAGCAGGAGCAGCCACATCCAGATGGCGAACAGGGGAATACACAATCCCAGCACGGCCTTGAATCCGGAAAAGAAGTCGCCTGTAGCGCGGGTTTCTGCAAGCGAGTGCAGATTGCCGGGAATGAAACAAATGCCAATGAGCAGGAAGAGCAGGCAGCCCAGTGTGGCCCATAAGGCGGGCACATGGTGCTTCACAAAAACACGGCCTTCTTCAATCCGGACCGAGAAGCTGCGATGCGCCATTGCGTGCCCTCCAGGGTTTTTCCGATTGCTGGGGAAATGATCCGGTTCAGTGTACGGAAAATCGATGTTCTGGCAACAGAAGATTCCTGGGCTGTGAGTTCGAGGCACGATGAACGGGTTTGGCCATCAGCGCAACAGGGTCAAGTTCGTCAATTTTCTTGTCTGAAACCAACCATGAAGCCCCCAAGTGCTCCCATAAAAGCCGCGGCCACGCCTAGGATTCTGCATAGGCGATCACATGGTATCCGGCGATCAGATCATAGGGCGCGCCGATGAACCCACACAATCCATTTCAGATAGCGACTCTGTGCGTCTCGCGATGACGCCAGTTCGTCTACCCGCCAGATAGGAAACAGTTGCGTGAAAGCGTTGTGCGAACGCGGTACCCTGTAGGGGTGCGGCATATTGCGCCGTCAAGCGCTGGTGGGAAAAGATTTTGATGCCGGATCACTGGATCGATAAAGGGAGAACAAGATGAAGCATGTAGCAATCGCGGGATTGCTCTTAGCCATGTCCGCGAGCGGCGTATCTGCACAGATCAATGCAGGTGAACAGAAACCTGAGCCTGGCCTGCCTTTCAACATGGTCCAGGTGGCGACGTTGAACCTGCCCTGGAAGATTGCCTTTCTTCCCGACGGGCGAATGCTTATTACCGAGAAGGTTGGCGACCTGCAGCTCGTCACCCAGCAGGGAGCCAAGACCCCCGTTACGGGTGTTCCGGCCGTTCTCTGGAGGGGTCAGGGTGGAATGCTGGGTGTCTTTCTCTCCCCGCACTATGCCAAAGACCACTATGTCTACCTCACGTACTCGGAACCGGGTGACGGAGGTTCGAGCCTTGCGATGGCACGGGCCACGTTGAAGATCGGTAAGGATGCGGCGAGCCTCGAAGGGCTCAAAGTCCTCTGGCACGACGGCGAGAGAGGGAATGGCGGACAGTTCGGCGCGGTCATCGCCTTTTCTCCGGATAGCAAGTATCTCTTCCTCGCCTCGGGCGAGCGGCAGCGCATGACGCCCGCCCAGGACCCGAACCAGCCGCTGGGCAAGATCCTGCGCCTGACGTTGGATGGCAAGCCCGCTCCGGGAAATCCCATGGCCGGCAAGACAGGCGCGGCCACTGTGCCCGTCATTAACCCGCCTGAGGATACGGATGTCGCGAAGACGGCTCCTGTCGTCAGGACGTATACCTTTCCCGGCCCGAACCTGACGCCGTCGGAAACCTGGAGCACGGGACACCGTACTCCCTATGGTCTGGCATTTGCGCCGGATGGACGGCTGTGGGAGCTGGAACACGGCCCGCGGGGTGGCGATGAGTTGAACCTGATCGAACCCGGAAAAAATTACGGCTGGCCGCTGGTTTCCTACGCGACCAACTACAACGGCGTGCCCATCGCAAGTCCGGACACGCGGCCTGATTTGGCCAAGCCTGTCATTTACTGGACGCCGGTCATTGCACCAGGCAACCTCGTGTTCTACAACGCAAAGTTGTTCCCGCAGTGGAAGGGCTCAGCACTTGCCAGCGGCCTGGTCTCGAAGTCGATTACCCGCATCACATTCGACGGCAAGGGAGGCGCGAAACCTGCCGAGCGCTGGGATGTAGGTCATAGAGTCCGTGATGTGGAGGTTGCTCCTGACGGCTCGCTCTGGATGATCGAAGATTCCAAGACCGGTGGTCTTTTCCACCTGACGCCGAAATAAGGCAGGAAGACAAGACACTTCCGGTCCACCGTTGTATGCCGGCGGTAGACCGGAACTGTCACATCGCACATTTGCAAATTGAAAGACAGTCGAAGTCGAAGCAGCGGAGAATCCACTCGATTCCATTTCCTGTAACCCTGAAGAGCGATAGAGATATGGACCGGAAACTTCAAGTAGTGCCTGGAGTGACGCGCGCATTCTTGTGCGGGCTTTTGCTGGTGAGTCCGGCGTTTGCGCAGAATCTGCCGGACGGCCCGGGAAAGGCGGAATTCATCCACAACTGCCTGGACTGTCATTCCGCGGGCATGGTGCTCCGTGCGAAGAAAACTCCGGATGAGTGGAGAAAAAACGTCGACGACATGGCGGCTCGCGGCTCGGATGGCTCGAAGGAAGATATCGACAAGGTCGTCCTCTACCTGGACAAATATTTTGCAATCGACAATTCCGGCGCGCCCGCAACACCACAGTCGACAACGCCTTCCTCGTCTTCCGGTGGACAAACAGCCCCGAAGTTCTCGCAGTTCCGGGAGTTCGAAGGCGCGGAGCATGTCTTTGCCGGGAGTGGATATCTCTCATACCGTCGCATAGAAAAACAAGGAACGTATACCGGGCCAACATGGAATGGCGTTGGAGGCCGGCGTACAACGGCTGGGAAGACGGTTGCCGTCCGGGCTAACGGCCAGACCGATCGCGACGTGCGAGTCATGGATGCGCCGCGAGCAGTCGCTGCCTATTCCAGACAGAATGAATTGGCCCGATACCTTTCTGTGTTTCCGTCTGTCTTTCCTCCTGTCTTTGCGGCTGTAGATGGGAACGTCCGAAAGTAAGGTCGCCTGGGAAAGGTGATGGACATGCCGATTCTTTCGCGCAATCTCTGTTGGATCGCCCTGGCCACACTCTTCCAGGCGTCCTCTGGCCTGCCGGCGTCAACGCCGTCTGCCAAGCCGCCCTTGTCCTGGGCATCGGTCTCTATCCATGTCAGCGATCCCAATGGAGACGGAAACAACTACAGCCGGGAGCAGCCGGACGGGATGACCGAACGGGGCATGAGCCTGCGGGAGATTATCTCCGAAGGCTATAACTTCAGCGTGATGCCGTTCCGCGAGGATGAGATATCCGGCCTTCCCGACTGGGCGAAGACCGAGCGGTATGACATTCTGGCTCGAGTCGATCCCGACGATGTCGAGGCGTTCAAGAAGCTCTCCGGTATCTCGATGCAGGAAACCATCGCGGCCTTCACTGCACGGCAGCCTACCGGCCAGATGCTGATGATGCAGGCGCTGCTTCAGGACCGGTTCGGCCTGCGTGTTCACTGGGAATCGAAGGAGCGGAGCGTCTACGCCGTTACCGTCGCGAAAGGCGGACTTCGCATGAAACCGGCAGCCGATCCGCTGCATGGCGAAATGTCCTTCTCACAAGGGCATCTGGCAGGGAAGGGTGTTCCTATTTCCTTTCTGGCGAGCCTGCTCGCCATGCCTGTCGGGCATACCGTTGTCGACAAGTCGGGCATGGCCGGCTCCTATGACTTCGATCTGCACTTCGATACGCGCGACAATCCGACCGCCCCGGAGAGCAGTGACCCCGACCTCTTCACCGCGGTGCAGGAACAGCTCGGACTGAAGCTGCAAAGCACGCACGCTTCCGTCCCGGTGCTGGTTGTCGATCACGTAGAGCGGCCCACCGCGAATTGATTGTGAAAATGTTTTAGGCGAATGGATGGACCGCCAGCGCGGCGTCACGCCCGGAAACACGTTGACTGCAACCAGCGAGTCTCATAGCTTCAACAGTAAGCAACGAACGAGGCGTGGATGGGCACAGTTGTGGCAGCACATAGGCCGGGCCCAACCCTGCATGTGCGCGGAACCTGGAGTGCGCGCGACGACCGAACCGCATCGGCGGTATGGCTTGGGCTGCTTTGGCTGGGTATCCTCGCGGGTTTTGGCGTGGACATGCCTCGATACCTGCATGAGAAACCCGCGCCTCCGCTGCTGTTGCATCTGCATGGCGCGGTGTTCACGGGATGGATGCTGCTGCTGACCGCACAGGTGCTGCTGGTCTTGCGTGACCGTGTGGCATGGCACCGGAAGCTGGGATGGTTTGCCGCGGGATGGGCATGCCTGATGGCGGTGTTAGGTCCGTGGGCGGCTATTGTGTCGCATATACGAACCGTGAGCATCCCTGAGATTGCGCCGTTCCTCGTGGTGAACCTCACGGATATCGCGGGTTTTGTGGTGTTGCTTGGGTGGGGAATCGCGTTGCGGAAGAACCCGGCCGCGCACCGGCGAATGATGATCCTGGCGACAATCTCACTCGCCGATCCGGGCTTCTCGCGATTTTCCGGGTTTTTGTGGCCAACGGAACCGCATTCTGTTCTGTTGTGGTTTTTGTATATCTTCTACGGGAACGTGTCGCTGATAGCGGTGATGACGGCCTGGGACTGGTCGCGTGGAAGGCTCATGCGGTCGTTCGTGGTGGGAGCGGCAGGGTTGTTGACGATGGAAGGGCTGGCCGCAACCTTGTACTGGTGGGGTCCGTGGAGAAGCACCGCGCATAGTTGGGTAGAGATCCTGGCGAAACATGCGACCTAGAGGCAGTGTTTCTTGAAAGACAATGACGCCGGCTGAAGCGTCCTGGTGGATGTCACCACCGTCGTCATCCAGGAGTAGCAGCAAGCCTTCAGCTTGCCGATGACATGATCATCAGGGCATTTGCTTGATGGCATTTCTCGCGAAGGTGTCCTCGGGTACATCTTCGCCAGAAATACTTTAGGCAGCGGGCTTTGGCTTTTCAACCTTAGCTTTATCCGAGTTTCGCCGAATCGTAAATTTCAGCCCGCCCTTGCCTTCTACTTCGCCACCGCCCAATCCAATCAGCTTGAATTCTCCTGAAATCGTCAGTTCCGCGGAGACCTCGATCTCGTCCAGTTCATAGCTGCCGAAGAGTTCAGGGACTTCGGCCACCACATCGCCAATCTCGGTCAGGAAGCGGGTCAGATTTTCTTTCACCGTCGACGTCTTGACCTTCTTTTCATACAAATAGTCGGATAGCTTGATCATCTTGTCGCTGAGGAAGCGATTCTTGTCCGCCTTGCTGGGCTCCGATCTTCCGAGAATGGTGATTTCACCCGTCGAGGAACCCGCCGGCGTCTTTGCCTTCGCCGCCTCTTTTTCCCGCCGTTTTGTCTTTGCCATTTCAATTCTCCTTAGGGTTGGGTTCTCAGTGCGAGAAGGTCGGAAGAAGCGTAGGCAGTGTACAAAATGCCCAGGGGGTCTCCGCGGTCGAGTAGACGGCGTCGCGCAGTCAACATCGATTCGCCAAGTGTCTCTCCTCTCAGGAACGTTTTGAAAAAAGTTGTCGCGAAGGCAGCGGCCGTTGTGTCGGGGATGATCGTTTCCGTGCCGATATAGCCGGCAAAGTTGCCGGTCAAAAATACCTCAGGGAAGGACTTCAAACCGGAAGGCATGACGTCCGCGCCTCCGCAGGCATTCATGAAGACCAGTGGACCGTGAGGCGCGCGAGGCCCATTTTCATAAAGGTCCAGATCGATTGTCCCGAGTGAGAGCTGCCTTTCCTCGCTTTCGGCCGTGTCCATCAGAGTTACATGGTGATTCATTGCGTCCATATCGGTGGTATCGCAATGACAGCCGAAGTAAAAGATCTGCTCTTTGGAAGTCCTGAAGATATGCATCATCCGGGATTCGAAATCCCGAGGCAGGAAAACCTTCTGAGGGAAATTAGGGCTGAGGGTGACACCGCATTTCTCCAGCTCGGGACCCACCCGCGTCACCGCAAGCAGCGGGGCATATTGAAATACCTTGGCCCGCAGCTCCGGGCGTCCAGCAAGCCGCGACGCCGGCTCGGGAGCCGAATGGATTGTCCGTTTGATGATGCCGACGAACGCCGGATAACTTCTTGCCTCATCCTCCAGCTCTTCCGGCTTGGTGATCTTTCCTGGAGATTTTCGCTGGAAGAAAGGAATGAATTCGAATGGAGCCAGCGCATAGTTCCCGACGATCAGTTCGATCCTCGGCGGCTGACCTAATTTCTTTGTCCATCGGCAAGCATCGCGGCAGAATTGCTCCACACGCGGCACATCGCCGTACTTGAAAAGCGCAGAGCCAAACATGCTTCCCAGCCTGCGCAGACATTGCATGGCGGCATCGACTTGCTCCCATCGCTGGCTGCCGCGTAACTCGAACGAACTTTCCGCCAGTCTGGCGAAGAGCTGCAGTTGATCGCGCATCCGGATACGCAGTTCGCTCAATCTCCCCTGATTCAACTGGCTCTGGAGAGTCAGAGACTCCACACCCGGAGCGCTGAGCACGACGGAACTCGTCTCCGAGCCAATGTTGACCTGGATGGTGAGGTGATTCCCCTGGGCCGACACCGCCATTGCCGCATTACCTCAAGGTGAAGTCCAACGCCATGGTCTGCACGAGGCGATTGTTTTGGAAGAGCATGACCCAGACAGGGTTTTGAGGCGCCGAAGTATCGGACTCCTGAACAAATGGCTGCTCCGGCATGCGTGAGAGTTCATTGAATTCGGCGCGGAAAAGCACGCGCCGAGTCACACCTTCAATTGGAGCAACTACCGTTTGGGAGGCTTTGTCAGACTGAAAGCTATCGCTGTCGAAACGAATCTCAAACTCAGCCTTGGAAGCGTTCTTGCCTCCAGTAATCGACACAGGGACGCAGCTAATGTTGGATTGATCCGGATTATGTCTTTGCAACCAGACTTCCAACTCCAGGCGGCCGCTTGGTTGCCGGAGTGAAACAGGGCTATGGCTGAGATCGAGCCTTTCTCCGTCTTGACGTATCCCGAGACAGAGCACCCCCTGATAATTCACCATGGCCGGTGCGCTGAGGGCAGCCTCAAGAGCTTTCGAAAGCGAGCCGATCGTCCTGGCTCCTTCGGCTGATGCGAGAGTGCGGAAATACAATCGCGATTCGATGTAACTGAACATGAATCCGGAAAGGGAGAAGAAAAGAAGCGTAGCCGTGACGAACGGCTCGTCTCCCTTTCCGTTGAGGTTGGATTCCACGTAGAGCGTAAGCTGTCGAATCTGTTGCGGCGCCTGCCGGATATCAACGAGCGCAACTCCAATCAGGATCTTGGTCATCCAGTCCGCAATGGATTCCAGATTGGTATTCACCGCGCTCGGATCGGCAGACGACAGCTGTGTGCCGGGCTCTGAATTCGATCTTGGCGGAGGTACGCGAAACCTTGGAACGGCAAAAAACATTCCGAGAAATGCGCCGACCATCAGCAGCGCCGCACACCAAAGCAGCGCGGCTGTCCAATGGCGGCCTTCGTGAATTCCTGTAACCAGGAGAGCTGGAAGGATCAGCGCAACAGCGATTTGCCGGTATCGGGTGTGACCTTCGCGGAGCTCTGTTTCATCGGTTTTCATGGTTGGCTTCGGCGATCCGGCGCCCATCAAGATGGAATGTTCGCCATCGCTTGAGGACGGCCCGCAATAGTCGTGCCCAGTATGCCGGAACGGATGGCAAAGCGCCACGCGAAATTGACCGTCGCTGATATGAAACGGCCGCCCTGGTTGCATCCATCGGGGTCGGCAATGATTGTGGACGACTTGTGAGAAAACGACTTAAGCAGTCTCGGCTTCCTATGAGCCTTCAGGAAATTTGCCGTAGCGTCGTGTGTACGAGCACGCTACTGAGCGCCAACGGCGCGACATATACCAGCATGGGGCGAAGCCCCATGTAACCAGCCGTATTGAGGAAGAGGGCTGAAGGCCCGACATATAAGCGGCCGCGAAAGCTGGGCCTACGGCCGCAACCTCCGTGGGCGACGAATCCTGCATTTTCGGCGAAATAGGCGAGAGCATATGTCGGGCCTTCAGCCCTGCTGAGCTTGTGGGTTGGCCTTTCATGGGGCTTCACCTCCCCAGCGAGCAAGGAACAAAGACCGCTCGCCGGGGTCCCCGTTACGCCCCATGCTGGTATATGGCAGTTTTGCTCATACTTCGGTCCCAGACGGGTTTCAGCGGGTCGTTTTCACTTGGGGGAAAACGGCTTTGGCATTTTCCGCCTAGTCTGCGCGGTGAACAGAAACTGCGGACCGCGCCATTGCCGCTGGTCTATTTCGCAAGGACCACACCTTGGCTCCGGATGCCAGGATTGTTTCTTGTTAGGAGAACTAGCTTTCACCCCCTATCGACTCCACAGCAAACGGGGAATTTTGCCCTACGCTTCCGTCGCGACAATAGAGTTGTGAGCAGCACCGGACAGCAGATCCCCTGCGGGGATGACAACAAGAAGAGCAAAGACGACAGAGGAGTAGCTCGTCATTTCCTGTAAAAGCTCCTGCAAAATCAATCGCACATGGGAATTTCATGCCGTCAATTCGTCCCATATTTTGCGCTTGACGTCCCTGGTTGGCGTGCATAAGCTCCTCGGTAACTTGCCGCCGTTACCTAAGTGCTCGAAGGTAACAACATCCCTATTCAGCCTCCCAGCCGAGTTGTTGTTTATGGAGCCGGTCATGTCCCTATCGTTATGGAAGTTCCTTCGCGTCGTGCCGGCAATTGCCGCGCTGATGTCCGTCGCTGGCCTGGCGGCAGCGCAGCAGCCTCTGCACGGTAACCATGTTCCCCAGATGGTCAGCTCCGGTGAGGCCAAAAGCCTTGGCGCAGTGGCCGGCAACCAGCATTTGAAGCTTGCCATCACGTTGCCGCTGCGCAACGAAGATGAGCTCGATGCAGTGTTGAAGTCGATCTATGACCCGCAGAGTCCTCTCTTCCACCACTACCTGAGCGCGGATGATTTCACCGCGCAGTACGCCCCTTCGCAGGCGGACTATGACGCGGCCGTGCAGTGGGCCAGGAGTCAGGGCTTCACAGTCACGCGCATCACAGGGAACCGCCGGCTCATTGACGTGGATGGCACGGTGGATGTGATTCGCAGCGCGTTCCATGTTGGCCTGAACACTTATTCGGACGACACGCGCGGACGGACCTTTCATGCGCCCGACCGTGAGCCGAGCGTGAATGCGCCGGTGGAAATCTATGCGGTGGCGGGGCTCAGCGATGCGCATCCGAAACATCCGCACTATCACAAGGGTGGCAAAGCGTCGCTGGGACTCGGTTCGGGTTCTGTGCAGAACGCCACAGAGGCCGAACACGCGATTGCGCATATCAGCGGCTCCGGCCCGGGCAATACCTATCTGCCCAGCGATATGCGTAAGGCTTACTATCCCGGTGGCACGCTGACCGGCGCAGGGCAGACCGTTGGCATCTTTTCGTTCGACGGGTATATCGCCTCCGATGTGACGCTCTACTACTCGAAGACGGGCATGGCCAATACGGTGCCGGTCCAGAACGTGCTGGTTGCCGGTTACAACGGCGCCTGCTTTGGATTCACCAGCAGCGGGCAGGAAAACCCAAACACCTGCGATGACGGCGAACAGATTCTGGATATCGTCAACGTGATCGGCATGGCGCCAGGGCTGACCAAGGTGCTGTTTTACGAAGGCGACAGCGCCACCGATGTACTGAACCAGATGGCGAGCGATAACACCGCCAAGGTACTGAGCAGCTCCTGGGGCGGCGGCGACTTCGGCACGGCTTCGGACCCGATCTTCAAGGAGTTTCAGGCACAAGGCCAGAGCTATCTGAATGCCACCGGAGATTCCGGCCAGTTCAACAACTCCACCTACGATCCACCGTCGGTCGATGCGAACATTACGCAGGTCGGCGGCACGGATCTTGTGACCACGGGTGCGGGTGGTCCGTGGGCTTCGGAAGTAGGGTGGGCGGACAGCGGTGGCGGCACCCATAGCGGCACGGCCATCCCCAGCTACCAGCAGTTACCTAGCGTCATCAATTCTTCGAACAAGGGTTCGACGACGCTGCGCAACGCCCCCGATATCGCGGCGGAAGCGGATTTCGATAACTCCACGGTCATCAATGGCAGCTTTGAAACCGGCTACGGTGGAACCAGCTTCGCGACACCGCGCTGGGCCGGCTTTATCGCGCTGGCGAATCAGCAGGCAGCGGCGAATGGGAAGGGAACCCTGGGCTTCCTGAATCCCGCGATCTACAACATCGGCGTGGGCTCTGCCTACACATCCAACTTCCACGACATCACCAGCGGCAACAACAAGCCGTCGGCAGGCAGCGGCAACGGCTTCAACGCGGTGGTGGGGTATGACCTGGTTACCGGATGGGGAAGCCCAACCGGCCAGACCCTGATCAACACACTGGCCGGTGGTACAGTCACGCAGACCGCGGACTTCAGTCTCGCGGCTTCACCCAGCAGTCTGACGGTGACGCAAGGCGCGGCGGGAACCAGCACAATTACGGTGAGCCCGCTGAACGGCTTTACCGGAAGCGTGGCTCTGAGCGCGAGCGGTTTGCCTTCGGGCGTCACCGCGAGCTTCAGCCCGGCGAGCACAACCAGCACCAGCACACTGACGCTCACGGCCTCGGCGACTGCGACTGTGGGCGCGGCGACCGTGACCGTTACCGGAACTTCGGGCACGCTGACCCACACCGCAACCATCGCGCTGACGGTTAGCTCGTCGAGCACGCAGACGCAGCTCATCGTGAACTCGGGCTTTGAGACCGGTTCAGGCGCTCCCTGGTCGATGTCTTCAGGGACGTTCTGCACTTCGGCCTCATGCGGAAGTGGCGAATCGGCTCATGCCGGTACGCACTTCGCCTGGCTGGACGGCTACGGCACCACGCACACCGATACGGTCAGCCAGCAGGTCGCGATCCCGGCAGGGAAGACGACCGCAACACTGGCCTTCTTCCTCCATATCGATACGGCGGAAACAACCACCACGGCCACGAACGATACGTTGACCGTGCAGGTATTGAACACCTCGGGAACTGTACTGGGCACGCTGGCCACGTTCAGCAATCTGAACAAGGTTACGGGCTATGTGCAGCACACCTACAACATGGCTCCGTATATCGGAAAGACGGTTGTCCTGCGGTTTACGGGCAAGGAGAATGGGTCCAGGCAGACATCCTTCACGCTGGATGATGTGACGTTGAACGTGCAATGAGGTTGTTGCATTCCTCCCCAACGAAGAGGGCCGCTCGAAGCGGCCCTCTTCGTTTCTGGGGATTTTCAGCTCCGCCAGAGACCGCAAGTGGCGGGACATACATGGCTCCAGGAAGATTTCTTCAGGCAGAGGCGATTGTCATGCAGGCAATTGACGAATGCACGATCGAATGCTCTATCATGAGCACGTGATGTTCTTCTCCGTTATCTAAACCGGACAAAACAGGCGGCCCCACTCGGCAGTCGGGGCGGCTCTGTTTTTGTATGTGACATTGCGGCGCATCTTCGCGCTGCTCGTTCAACGGTTTAGAAAATTTAGGAGAAGTTTATGTCCTGGTCTGAACGTTCTGTTCGGGATCACAGGCTGCGTACGGATTACGCCATCCATCATGCCTATGCTGCATTGGCACTGGATCAGCCCGCCTTGGAGAAATTTGATGAGATGCTGCACTGTGCCCGGAAACGGGCGGTGCGCTTGTTCGAGGCGCCGGTTTGCCATGGGCGTCATCCCGGCGTAGACGCACTCGTCAACCTGTCTCGATTTCGAAGCGCACATATACGGCCGGCGATGGACTGGGCCGGCACGTCGTCATCCTGGCGTCCCGCCGTCTCATCGCTGGCGCATCACCTCATCTGCGAATACAGCGTCCCAGTATTTCTTGCCTCGTCCTGGCATGCGGCCGACTCGTCTGCGGACGGCAAACGTGGCTGGTTTGTCGCACATTCCCAGGGAAGCAGCTTTCGATCGCTCAATCTGCCGATCCGGATGACCAGGAAGATGGAACACATCTTCCTGGCTTCCCAGCATCATCTGCCGATTGAACACGCACTCCGTAAAGCCGAGCTGCTTGCGTTGGGAGTATCGCCCGAATTTGTCGGCGCGGTTCTAGCGAGTCGTCTGGGTATGGACTTACGTCATGGCGAGTTCTGGCGCACCGTCTGGATGTTCCTCATCGCGAACGCCAGTGAGATAGAAGCGACACAGATCGGCCCCATGATCGACTATCTTCACGCGATTCGGCACGTGCGGATCAAGACGGAGACGCCGGATGGAGTCATGGAACTCGATCCAGCGCACCCGGAGTTTTCCATGAAGGGCCGAACGGTTCAATCGATGCTGCGGTTGATGCAGGCCTGGCATCGAAGTCTCGGAGTGGGTGGCGCGTCTTTCTCCTGGGCGCGGTCACCGTTTCAACCACTGGTAGTGACAGAGCCTATCCCGGATCGTCCGGATATCCCGAGACGCTGGCACATGATGGAACTCACCAACAGCGCACTTCTCCGGAACGAAGGAGCCGCGCTGCATCATTGCGTCGCCAGTTATGCCGATCGCTGCCGTCGCGGTGTTTCCAGCATCTGGTCGCTTCGGTTGTGGCAGGGTGAAAAAGTTCGTCACGTCCTGACCGTCGAGGTCGATCCGGAGAAGCGTGCCGTGGTTCAGGCTCGCGGCAAGGCGAATCATGACGCATCCGGAAAATCACTGCAGCTTCTGCAAAGCTGGGCCGCTCGGGAGAGGCTGCGAATGGCTATCTAATACGTGACTGGCCCCTTGAGGTCTCGTACCTGCATGGGCCCACCCAGGGTCATGGCGCACTGCCAGTCATGAAATGTTGTTTTGAAGCAGATCCCCGTACCTTTCGGGACTGCGGGATAGTTGACGCAGTTTTGCCCCGCCGCCCTGCTGGACGCGGCAAAACACTGCCACATCACGCCCTCGCCGCGGATTGGGTACACCTTCGCTCTGGGATCGATCTCCGTGCGGTCGTCCGTTCCCGGAATATAGTTGCGCGGCGATCCCATCTCCACGTGAACCGCGGTCGTAAGAGTCAGCAATGGCGTGGAGCCGCCGGTCGTGTCCGACTCAATGTCGCATTGGACCAGGGCAACCGCCTGGGTGGGCGTGGGCGGACTCATCACCTTCGAGCAGACGCGCGGATTCCGCGCCTGATAGGCCACGTTGAAGGTAGGCGGCCCGGAGATATCTGCCGCCGAACCACCGCCGGCCTGCACCCCGGAGGTATTGCAACCGGAAAGAACCGCGATCGTCGTGGCGAAGAAACAAAATGTCAGACTGCGCGCGTAAGAGACTGTCAAGAATTTCTCCCTCGTGATGGCATGAAAGCCGATGGTTGTCGATGCGAGTGTCGCCCGCATTCCGTTCAGAGTTCGACAAGAAGGCGTAAAGGGAGGGAACCGCCCCTCATTTATTTTTCAGCTTCGTATCCGGATCGCGCTGAAGGCAAGCAATGGACGCAAGGACATTCATCGGCCCGGGGGCGCTGCTCGGGCCCTCGAAAATTACGCTTGCGTCATTGATTGTCTGTTTGCAAGAGGATGCTTCGAAGGCCGAGGCGGCTCCGGGGCTTGCCGGGCATCAGGGTGAGGGATACCGAGTCTTCTTCGAAAACGGATGAGACTTTTTGTTGCCCCTGAGGACAACATTCCCGGGTCGAAGTGTCTCCAATGACTGGAACTCATGAAGGAGACCCATGCGTAAATTGATCGCTTCCGCCATTGTCGCTGTCGGCGTCCTCGCCATCCCTGCCGCTCAGGCGCAGGTGCCGGACAAGCTTGTCCATCGTATCGATGCTGCCCACGCCATTCTGCACGAGCTGATGGACACGCCTGACAAAGGCATTCCGCTGAGCATTGCCGCGTCCGCACAGTGCGTGATCGTGGTGCCCGCCTTCAAGAAAGGCGCCTTCATTTTCGGCGGCGAATACGGCCAGGGTGTCGCGACCTGCCGCACACCGCGTGGCTGGAGCGCTCCGGTGTTCGTGCAGATGGCCGGCGGCAGCTTTGGTTTTCAGATCGGTGGCCAGTCTACGGATCTGGTTCTGATCGGCCGTTCTCACCGCGCGCTGGACCATCTGCTGAGAGATAAGGTCAAGCTGGGTGGCGACGCGTCCGTGGCGGCTGGTCCTGTGGGACGCAGCGCGCAGGCGTCGACCACAGAGCTTGCCAACGCTGAGTTCCTGACCTACTCGCGTAACAAGGGCTTGTTCGCCGGTATTGATCTGCAGGGCGATGAGGTGAACCAGAATGTGAAGGACACCGCGGAGCTCTATGGTCATGATGTGCCCTACGAGCGTGTTCTGCATGGCGGCGTGCCTACGCCTCCCGTGGCAGAGCACTTCGTCCGTACGGTGAACCAGCTCTTCCGCATGGGGCGTGCCGAGGCAGGGAAGTAAGAACGAGACCAGTTGCGAATCGATTCTTGCGAGCGGAGTCTCCGTGACTCCGCTCGCTTTTTAATGCGCGCGAGATGACTGAAAGGAATTCACAGTCTTGTTGCGACACACATGGAGCTGACGGCGGGCGATGCTAAGATTCCCGGATAACGGCAGACGCTGAGAATTGTCCTCTTCCGTATGTTGATTGAGAGGCTCCACCCGAATGTCGTTCACTTCCGATCAGATTGCCCCGGTCGCTCAGCGCGTGGCAACACAAGTCCGCCGGCAGATTCCCCGCAGCTCGAACCGTTTTCTTAAGGACGATACAAACGCGACTGACTGGCTTCACTCCGAAGACGAGATTGAATACACGAAGTTTCTTCAGAGCATTGCCCGACTTAACACGGAAGTCGGATCTCAGAATCAGATACAAGTCGTCACCAAAAAGTCCTACGGCTGCCTCTATACAAAAAAGAGCGCGAATAATGCCTCAGTCGGAGATCTGAAGAAGGCTGTCCGCGATTTTCTTCGCGAAGGGAAGGTCGATAACAAAGCCATCGATTTGCGGTATAAGGCAAACCTGGCTACCGAAAAGGAATATTCGCGCAAATTTGGCGCGGCTCTGGCGGAGTACCTGAACAATCGAGGATTTCGTAACGGCAAGGAACTATTCCGGGCCGAAAAGGTGATGAGGACCGTCAGCATGGAACTGCTGCGAAGCGACCGCGGCATGCAGGGCCGTTCACTGCCTGAGCTTCCACTGACGTACATCCGCTCCAGCGCTTTGAGCGCATCTCGCTTTGGAGTAGGGAACTGTGAAGAATGCGGTTGTGCCGCGTTCGCCACATTACTAACGATCCAATCGATCAACAATCTGCCGATCGGGAACGAACGCATCCGGATGGAGTTGATCTATGGCATGTCCGACTCCAGCGCACATTTCTTTATCCTCCTGAACCGCAGCGGAGCCAATGATGTTCTGCAGGACTTTGATCAGTGGTTTAACGATCCTTCAGTCGTGGTGTGTGACCCGTGGATTGTCGACCATGGACTTGGCGCCAAGATGAACGCGAATAACGATGCCATGCGCGAACTGAAATCCTGGCTGAAACCCCCATCCAAGTCCGGACCCGAAATCTTGAAGATACGCGCCACAGGGCACATCGGTCAGAACAATGGGCTGAAGCATCACGAAAACTTTGTTCTGCAGAAAGCCGTGTCCTTCGTTTAGACGAACGGTCGATCGTCTGTGCGCCCTCAAGCTACACCGGCGTGGTCTGCTTGCCGGTGGTGTGCCTGGGCAGCGATTCGCAGAGCGCGGTGATCGCCATCGGTCTGGCAAAATGCCAGCCCTGGGCGTAGTGCACGCGGCGGCTTTCGAGGAAACTGGCCTGCGCTTCTGTCTCTACGCCCTCGGCGACCATCTCCAGGCCGAGTGAGTGGGCCATCTCGATAATGTGCGGTACCACCTGGCTGGTCGCGCCATCGGTGCCGATCGTCTCGACGAAGGTCTTGTCGATCTTCAGTATGTCGAGTCCCAGCGTCTGTATGCAGGAAAGACTTGAATATCCCGTGCCGAAGTCGTCGATGGCCACGCTGATCTGGAGCGCGCGGATCTGGTCGATCAGCTCGCTGGTCTCCGAGCCTTGCAGGAAGCCGCGCTCCGTGGCCTCGACTTCGAGGTTCACAGCCTTCGCGCCGGCAAGCCGGAGAGTCTGCTGCAGAAGCTTGAGGGTATTCGGCGAACGCATGTCGGCCAGGGAAAGGTTGATGGCCACCTTGAAATGCGGATCGATCTGCAGCAGTCTCGGCAGGTCTGCGGCGACGATAGCGGCGACGCGCTCGGTAATGAGTGTGATGACGCCGCTCTGCTCCGCGGCTGGGATGAAAATATCCGGGCGGATGACCTTGCCGTTGCGCTTCCAGCGCACCAGAGCCTCTGCGCCAACCCAGCGCTGGGTAGAAAGCTCCACGATGGGCTGGTATTCGACATAGAACTCCCTGCGCCTTGCGGCCGCACGCAGCACCATGGGCATGGAGAGCCAGTAGCGCGAGAGATAGATCACCGCCCATACCAGTCCTGCGCCGCAAAGCAGTCCCAACGGCACGAAGACGATGGCAAAGTCGCGCAGGTGGCGGTTGGCATAGAGTTCCGGCACGGCGACCACCGACTCAAGGTCGGCATCGCCGGAGCGCACGGTGGAGACGATCGAGTCCCCATCGATCATGGTCGTCTCCGTGCCTTTGGCGATAGGCCGCAGCCATGCTGCAGGCATCGGTTTCCCATACGCGGCGATCACGCCGTGGTCCGGCATGGAAGGAACGAACAGTGCGATGGAGATATCCGGCCCCTCGGTGGGTGTGTCAACTAGCAGGTGCGGATCAAGCAGCACGGCAATACCGTTCTTGGAGATCACGGTGAACGAGTAGGAAGGCGCAAGCGAAAGATGCACGCCGAAGCGTTCGGCCGCACCGCCCTCGCTGATCAGGGCGGGAGGGCCGATGTCGATAGGCTGCGTCGTGCCCAGGGAGGTGCAGATAAGCTGATTGCCTTCGAGCCTGCCCACCGCCTGGATGTAGCTGGAGGCGAGGTCGAGCCGGCGCATGACGCCGATCTCCTGCGTCGAACAAGGTGCAAAGCCGTCCTGGGAGAGCTCACTATCGGCGCGGCCGAACTCGTCGCGTGTCTCCTCGGCTCGGCGCATCACGTCGCGGGCGTAGTTCAACGCCTGTACCCTCTGCGCCGATATGCTCTGCCGGCGGGCAAGGTACAGCGAGGTTGAGATGGGTGCGATCACCGCCACCAGCCCCACAGCAACTCCAACCGTCACTCCGATGAAACGACGGATAACTCACCTCGGATTGTGAGAGCAGATGATACGCTGTCGCGGGGCGATAGCGGAAGCGTTTCGGCGGATGCCGCACCTGGGAACGCTGCTGTGGCGATGCTTTACGCACGTTCCGAAAGGACGCTTCAAGATTGGCCCCAACGGGGAAGGGATCTCACGTAAAGCGGCCTGCTACCATTTCCGTCGAAACTGCAACGTCCGAAGGTTGACTCTATTCCTGCGTCTGTTCTTCGGATCTCAGATCGGAATGGTTAACGGCGACGCGCTCATCAAAGATGTAGCAATCGCCTTTCCACCGGCTCTGCGCCACTGGAATTTCCTGGAGGTAGCGCAGGATGCCGCCTCGCAGGTGATAAACCTCAGGAAAGCCGTGCTGAAGCATGTAGGCCGAAGCCTTTTCGCAGCGGATACCGCCGGTGCAAAACATCGCGACCTTCGTGTGTTGGGCCGGATCGAGGTTCTCGCTGACCCAGCGCGCGAAGTCGGAGAACTTCTCGAGTGGCGGCGTCACCGCGCCGGCAAACGTGCCGATCTCGCTCTCGTACGTGTTGCGGGTGTCGAGAAGCAGCACGCCGGGATCGGCCACGAGCGCATTCCAGTTGGCGGGATCGACATACGTGCCGGGCCGCGTCGGGTCGACCGGATCATCGGCACGAAAGGTAATGGTTTCGCGCTTGCGTTTGAATTTGAGACGCCGGAATGGAGCCCTTTCGGCGGTCGAGAATTTCACGTCGGCGCGCTTGAGGCCGGTTCGCTCGTCCAGCAGAGCCAGGAAGCGATCAACCGTTTCCTGTGAACCCGCCATGGTGCCGTTGATGCCCTCGGGCGCAAGCAACGTGGTCCCGCGAAGATCGGTCAGGGCAAAGGTCTCGTGCAGTTCATCACGCAGGGCCTGTGGGTCGGGCAGTGCAAAGAAACGATAGAAAGCGGCAACCGTATACATCCTGTTCTCCAGTTTAGTGGAAGCGCAGGACACAGCGTTTTTCGGAGCGGATCATTGTGGATAGAGCACATTTCTCTAACAAAGGTGGGAAGGAATCCATCGCGTGGGAAGAAACAAACGAGGAGAAATTTGCACTCGCGATTGGGGCGATACACGGTAGGTCCGGTCTTCAGACCGGACATTACGGCACGTCACGAATCGGGCTTCAGCCCCTGAGGGCGTGCTCCTGCCCTCTATGTTTTTAGGGACACCGTTATTCAGGCGCCATCAACAGCCCGAATGTCTGCCGGCAGACACTCTTCACAAAGCTCCAGTTCTGATCCTGCTTCGGCAGTTGAGACATCGCATGCACGGCAGCATTGACTGCCGAAATCGCTACCCACGTCAGAACCGGGTCGAACCTGGAAACAAGGGTGGTTCCTTTCGCGAGGATTTGCCGCCTCGTGTTTTGCGCCTGACTCACCAGCTTCAGCCGTTCAAGATTTTGATAGAGCACGCCACGAACCTGAGCGTCTTCCTTGTGAAGTTTCATAAGGGCGTCCACCAACGCATCGAGGAGCTCATCCGGCGGCCGAGCGGCGTACTTGTCAAAGACATGTTCCAGGAGTTCGGCATCCTGTTGCATGTACTCGAGAGACAGATCGGCCAGGATGGAGTCTTTGTTGGGGTAGTACTTATACAGCGTTCCGATGCTGATGCCGGTCTTCCTGGCGATGTGATTGGTAGATACCTCGCCGAGTGGATGACGATTCAAAAGGAGAGCAGTTGCCTGAAGAATGTCTTCGCGGGTCTTCCGCGAGCGCGACTGCTGCGGCATTTTCCTGGGTTTTATGCTCTTTTTCATTACACTCCCGGGGTCCGCGAAAGCGAGCAAAAAAGGCGAGTCATTGCTCGCCATCCTACCTACAATAAACCCATGGGTACAGAGCAGCGAGAAGCGGACTTCGACATCCTGATTCAGGGCGCGGGGATTGGCGGTTTGACGCTGGCAATCGCGCTGCAGCAGCGCGGATATTCCGTGAAGATCGTCGAACGCTCGGAAACGCTTTCGGAAGTTGGAGCAGGAATCTGGATGGCAGCGAACCCGATGCAGGTCTTCGACCAGTTGGGCATCGCTGAAAACGTCACGGCCGCAGGTTGGATGGTCAAACGTCTGCGGCTGCAGGATTACCGCGGATTCGATATCCAGGTGACAGACATGTCCGCGGTCGCGAAGCTGTTCGGATTTGAGACGGTTGCCCTGCATCGCTCGGTGCTGCAGAAAGTGTTGTTCGAGCAGCTTCCTGCAGATACCGTCCTCTTCGGGACCGAGGTCAAGGCTTTGAGTCAGGACAAAGAGTCAGTCTCCGTTCAACTCGCGGATGGCTCCCGCGTCAGGGCACGAGTAGTCGTTGGGGCCGACGGCATCAACTCCAGGATTCGAAGTCATCTGTCCCTAGGTGGTGAGAAGCGTTATTCCGGATATTCTTCCTATCGCGCTATCGCCAAGAGAGCTCGACTTCTGCCTGCAGAGTCCGATCACGAAGCCTATGAGATTTGGGGAGAGGGATGCCGTGTGGGCTTTTCGAAGATCAATGCCGATGACTATTACTGGTACATGACCTTCGACAGCCCCGCAGGTGAAACCCGTTCGGTGGAGCAGATGCGGTCTCATGCGGGCTCGCTCTTCAAGACATTCTTTCCGCAGTGGGGCGGGTTGCTTGAATACACCAGCCCCGAGGAAATCCTGAGAACCGACATCTCGGATTTGAAGCCGCTCAAGAAATGGTCGTCAGGCAGGGTGGGCCTGATCGGTGATGCGGCACACGCAACGACACCCAACCTGGGGCAGGGAGGCGCGATGGCCGTCGAAGATGCACTCGCACTCGCGAAGTCGTTTCAGGAAGTGGGATTGAGCGAAGCGGCCTTCGAGCGCTTCGAGCAACGCCGCCGGGACAAGGTGAACTGGGCGGTCTCCACCTCATGGACGATCGGAAAGATGTGCCACATCAAGAACCCGATCGTTCGCTCGCTGAGAAATGCCGTGTTGATGTATTCGCCGAAGAGTGTGAGCAGAAAGCAGATTGTGAAACTTTATTCGATTGGGTAGGGTGAATTTCCTGATGCGAGGTGTCCGTAGGCGATCCAGACAGCTCGCTACCTTGGCAGAAGATGGTTTGGAGATGGGATGATGTAGCGCGCGCCGTTGGCGCTTTCCTACGCGTTTCGTCCCGTACGCCTTGACCTTCTACATGTAGCAGGTGTACATGTAGAAGCCACAGGTATGAAGACACCGAACCGATTTGATCTCCCGCAGGGAACTCTCGATCTCCTCATCATGAGGATTGTGGCGCTTGGCTCGATTCACGGCTACGCCATCGCGCAGCGAATCCAGCAAATGTCCCGCGAAGCGTTGCAGGTGCAGCAGGGCTCGCTGTATCCGGCGCTTCATCGCCTGGAATATAAGAAGCTGCTCAAAGCCACGTGGAAGGACACCGAGACGGGCAGGGAAGCCAAGTTCTACGAGCTGACCGCCGTTGGCCGCGCCCATCTTAAGACGGAGACCGAGAACTGGGGCCGCCTCACCGACGTCGTCGGCCTCATCCTCAAAGGAACGCTGGAGGGTATCTCATGAACTGGGTCCGCAGACTGTTCTCCCGCAGGCGTCTGGAAAGCGACCTCGATAAGGAGTTGCGCTTCCACTTTGAAACGCAGGTTTCCGAAAAGATTCGGGCCGGTCTCTCCGACAGCGAAGCCCGGCGGCGCACGCGTCTGGAGTTCGGTGGCATCGAGCAGGTGAAAGAAGACTGCCGTCGAAGCCGCGGAACTCTTTGGCTCGAATATCTTGTGCGGGACACTCGCTTTGGTATTCGTCAGCTTGCCGGCTCACCTGCCTTTACGTCCATCGCCCTGCTTTCCCTTGCGCTGGGAATCGGCGCGAACACGGCGATCTTTACGCTGGTCAATGCCATCCTTCTGCGGCCTCTTCCGGTGCACAATCCCGGTGAGCTCGTCCTGTTCGGCGACGGCATGGCTTCAGGCAGTACGGGAGGAATCCCCGACGGCAACACAAGCCTTTTCTCGTATTCCTTCTTTCATGACTTTCAGCAGCAAGCCAAGTCGTATTCAGGCGTCGTGGCCATTCAGAGCGGCCAGTTCAGCAGCAAGGCTTCGTTTGCCGGCGCCGCCTACGAGACGACGCATATCGGTATAGTCTCCGGCAACTACTTTTCCGTCTTGGGTGTTCCCGCATTTCTTGGCCGCACCATCGTGGAAGCGGACGATCGCGCGCCCGGCGCCGGTCCTGTTGCGGTTGCCAGTTACGCCTGGTTCCTGCGTCACTGCAAAGGAGACCCATCCGCGCTCGGCAAGGTTATTCGCGTCGAATCCCACGACTACACGCTGGTTGGCGTGGCGCCGCCAGGGTTCAACGGAACCACGGTCGGCCAGATGGCGGACCTCTGGATTCCTCTCTCCATGGAGAAAGAACTTTCTCCCGGCCGCAACGGCCTTGAGAACACGCTCTTTCAATCGCTGATCCTGTTTGGACGGCTCAAGCCTGGCGTGAGTATGGTCCAGGCGAATGCGGAAACCAATGTGCTCTTCCGGCAGATAGTACGTGGATACCTTGGTCCGCAGCCGACGCAGAAACATCTCGACGACGTTGCGCATGCCCACATCGATCTGACCCCGGGAAGTCGAGGGGTCTCGCAGTTGCGCGGCGCATTTTCCATGCCGCTGATGATCCTGATGACCATTGTCGGCGTGGTGCTCCTGATTGCGTGCGCCAATATTGCCAACATGTTTCTGGCCCGAGGCGTCGCGCGTACGCGCGAGATCGCGGTACGCATGGCCCTGGGCGCCGGGCGTGGCCGCATTGTCTTTCAGCTCCTGGTGGAGTCGATGCTGCTCTCGGCCGCCGGTGCAGTGGCCGGAATAGCCATGGCGTGGAAGGCGAGCGCTGTTCTGCTGCATATGGCGACCCCGGGTCCCGAGCCGGTGCCCCTGAACCTCACGCCCGACCTGCCTGTCCTGGGCTTCACGGTCGGACTTACCGTGCTGACGGCGCTGCTGTTTGGTTGTCTCCCTGCGTTTCGAGCAACGGGCTTCGAGTTCACGCCTGCACTCAAGGATGGCCGCGGCAGTTCTTCGGGCTCTGCGCGCGGCGCGCTGGCTCGATCGCTGATCGTGGGTCAGATCGCGCTCTCGGTTCTGCTTCTTGTGGTTGCGGGGCTCTTTGTCCGCAGCCTCATCCGTCTTACCAGCATCGATACGGGCTTCGACAAGCACAACGTGCTTGTCTTTTCCATGGACTCCAGCACAGCGAATCTTACCCATCACAAGCCGGAAGAGGTCCAATCCGTTCATCTTCAGGAGCAGATTGAATCCCGCGTGGAGAGCATCCCAGGCGTCAAGTCGGCCAGCTTCGCGTTCTTCACCTTCAACCAGGGAGGCTGGACCGACCTTGTTCTCTTTCAAGGCGCACCGCGAACTCCAGAGAACAGCCGCTATGTCTTCTTCAACAATGTTGGCAACGGATTCTTCTCGACGATGGGTATTCCGCTTGTCGCCGGGCGAGGGTTCAGCGCGCAGGATACTCAGACGTCGCCTAAAGTTGCCGTGATCAATGAGAGCATGGCCCACCGCTTCTTTCCCAATGGTTCGGCCATCGGCCGCCGGTTTTCCCTCGGAGAAACGCCCGAGCATCCTGGTGAAATTGAAGTCATCGGTGTGGTGAAGAATGCCAAATATGCTTCGCTGGATGAAGGCTCTCCGATGGCCGCGTATTTCCCGTGCAGCCAGAACGTGGGATTTTACGGAAACTTCGCCGTGCGTTATGACGAAGGAGCCAACCGGCAGGAGATCATTTCGCGGGTCCGAAGCGCCATTGCGCAGACCAATCCCAACATCCTCGTAAACGGTATCGAAAGTCTCGAAGATGAAGTGGACAACTCCATTGCAGCGAAAGCCCTGATCGCGCGTTTATCCGGTTTCTTCGGCCTGGTCGCGGTGTTTCTGGCGTGCATCGGTATCTACGGCCTGCTCTCCTACTCGGTCGCGCGCCGCACCTGCGAGCTGGGAATTCGTCTCGCCCTGGGTGCGCAATCCAGAACGCTGCTGTGGCTGGTACTTCGCGAGTGCGTTCCGCTGCTGTTGTTTGGCCTGGCGCTCGGCGTTCCCGTTGCCCTGAGCTCCACACGCGTTCTGAAAAGTCAGCTCTACGAGTTGAGCCCGCTCGATCCGATGGCCATCTCGATTGCGGTCGTCGCGGTCATCGTGATGACGGTTGCCGCCGCTTGGCTGCCCGCAAGACGAGCGGCCAGGATCAACCCTATCCAGGCGTTGCGTACCGAATGACTAAAGCATTTCCCATGAAGGTGTACCCCAGGGGCAAAGATGTTGAAGTCGTTTTCCCCAAAGAAAACGACCTTTTCAGCCGCTTCGGGAGGGCACAGCATCATGGGAAATGCTCTAGGACAAGATCGTTGAAGTTGTTGGGTTCATGCATTACAGTAAAACCTTTCTGTAGCGAAAACGGATTCAGTGCAGGCAGTCGTGGATATGTCTTCAGAAGCCGCAGGGGAGCACATAGGCACGCAGCAGATCAAGTTTCCGTGGTCTGGGTGAAAGTTGTTGGACACCGGGAAGCCGAAACAGGCAAGGTTCAAGCGCCAACGGCGCGACGCGATACCAGCCTGGGGCGAAGCCCTAGGTATGCGTCCGAACAATGCAAAGAGGGCTGAAGGCCCGACCTATCGTGGCGCCACTATAGGTCGGGCTTTCAGCCCTCACTTTCTTGATGCCGCCGTACCTGGGGCTCCGCCCCAGGCTGGTATAGAACGCGCCTTCAGCGCTCTGTGACTCCGTCTTCAGAGACCCAGCAACCTCGCGGAATAACGCTTGCTGTAGCCAGGCTTGAATCCTCCAAGAACCGCTTCCGTAGCCCTCCAACCCGTTCCATTCTTCGTTGTTGGCAACAAAGCATGGCAACTCAAGCCAGCCTGGTATCACTCGACCCGCAGCGCGCTCATCGGATCCACGCGAGTCGCGCGCATCGCAGGCACCCAGACCGACACCAGGGCGGTCAAGCTCAACACCAGCGGTGTCGCAACGAAGACGATGGGATCGAGAGGTTTCACGCCGAAGAGGAAGCTCGCCAGGAAGTGTGTGAGCCAGACGGCCCCAGCGGTTCCGATCATGACACCGATCACCGTCAGCAGCATGCCCTGACGAATCACCATGTTTCGAAGGCTGGATGTCTGCGCTCCTAACGCCATCCGTACGCCGAGTTCCTGGGTGCGCTGTTGGACCGAGTAGGACATGACTCCGTAGATGCCGATCGCTGCCATCAGCAGCCCTGCCGATCCGAAGACGCAGAGCAGCAGCATGTTGAATCGCTGACGTGCGATGTTGCGTATCTCCACTTCGTCCATGGTGCGCACATGGGCAACCGGCAGGCCTCCACTGGCTGCACGAAGAGCAGCGGTAATGGGTATCACCAGGGTATGTGGGTCCACCTCGGTCCTCACGATCCACCAGAGCGGCGCCACGCGTGAATTGAGCGCGGTCTCAAGGTCCGGCATCTGGGCGATGGGGATGTACATCATCGGAGTTGGCCGGCGGTTCGGCCCTCCATCATGGGTGTCGCCTACAATTCCGATGACCTGGCGCGGCCCTTCGGCAAAGGCTGGGCCGGCGCCGGCGCCAATCCGGATCCGGTCTTTCAGCGGGTCGCCATCATGCCAATACTGCCTGGCCATGGTCTCGTTAATGATGGCCACCGCCGGTCCGGCGGCATCGTCCTGTTCTGTAAAGCTGCGTCCGCGCATCAGCGGAATTTTGAGCGTATTGAAGTAGCTCCACGACGTCGAATAGAAACCAGCCCCGCCGGTCGACGATGAATCGCCTTTGGGACGGCCGACGATGTCGAAACTCATTCCAAACCCACCAGCCATCGGCAGGCAATTGGACACTCCGACAGCGGTGACACCGGGAACCGCGAGCAACTGATCCATCCCCTGCCGGACCACCTGGGCGACAGGCGCAGTTTTCTGAAACCGGTCTCCGCTGACTGACATCGCCATGCTCAGAACGTTATGTGTTGTAAACCCCGGGTCTACCGATTGCAGGTTGTGAAAGGTCCGGATCAGAAGACCTGCTCCGATGACGAGCGTCACCGTCAGGGCCATTTCCGCGATAACCAGGATGCCGCGGAGTCTGCCGCTACGGACACCCATTCCAGAGCGGCTGCTGTTTTCGTTGAGAGCGGCGGCAAGGTCAGGCCGCGATGCGCTGAGGGCTGGAAGCAGTCCGAAAATTATGCCCGTCAAAAGAGAGATTCCCAGGGTAAACAGCAGAATATTCGGATCGAGAGTGATCGCCGAGCCGTCTTCGCCGATGCGTGGAATGTTGCCTGGATTGATCCTGAGCAGAAGCCGCACGCCTGCAAACCCGAGAAGGAGGCCGAGGAAACCGCCGGAGAGTGACAGCGTCAGGCTCTCAATCAGAAGCTGGCGAATGATCTGCCCTCGGCCGGCGCCCAGGGCGGCTCGCGTGGCGAACTCACGCTTCCTGGCCGCGGCTCGTGCCAGCAGCAGGTTGGCAACATTCCCGCAGGCAATCAAGAGAACGAGTCCAACCGCTCCAAGAAGGACGAAAAGCGAAGAGCGCATGTCTCCAATCGTCGAATCCTGAAGAGAGACGACATCGAATCCGTCACCCGGCGAAAGCGTCTGTGCTCCATAGAGCCGGCGGAACTGATCCGCAGCGAGTTGTAACTGCGCGTTAGCCTGCATTACGTTGACGCCGGGCTTGAGGCGGGCGGATACGGTAAAGAAATGCGCCATGTCCTGCGAGTTCAAATCGAATTGAAAGGGAACCCAAAGATCGGCGGGCGTATCCGTTACAAAGCCGCGGGCAATGACGCCGACGATGAGATAGGGTTGTCCATCGAGTTGGATGGTCGAGCCCACAGCCTTCGGGTTGGCGCCATAGCGATCCTTCCACAAGCCATAACTCAGCACGGTGACGTGACCGCCGTGAGGGCTGTCTTCCGCGGCGGTAAAGGTTCTCCCCGCCGCCACAGGAGCACCGAACATTGCGAAGTAGTCGGCGGAGACATGAATGCCCTGTACCTGCTGCGGGTGGTCACCACCAGTGATATTGAGTCCCGATCCCCCGAAATCGTATGCGGCGACCTTTTGGAAAACGGATGTCTGTTGGCGCCAGACGTTGAACTTGGGAATGTTGGCGCCGGTGAAAGACCCTTGCGTGCTTGTATTCCGCAATTCGACCAGGGCCTGGGGATCGGGGTAGGTGAGGGGCTTGAGAAGAACAGCGTCGGTGACGGAAAAGACAGCGGTGTTCACACCTGTCGCCACAGCAATGAGAAGGATGGCAATCACCGTGAATCCGGGAGTCTTCGCCAGCGTTCGCAGAGCGAAGCGCACATCGCGTTGGATGGTATCGATCCAGGGAAATGAGCTTTCGCGCCAAACCCGCTCGCGGGTTGTGCGGGGATTGCCGAAGCGAACCTTGGCGCTGCGCCGGGCTTGTTCAGGCGTCAATCCTCGCGCCAGGTTGACATCCTGTTCGTGGGCGAGGTGAGATTCGATTTCTTCAGCCAGGTCCTGATCTTTTCTTGACCTGTCGACAAAGTCCCGCAAGCTCATGCTGACCTTCCTCTTCGGTTATTCGATTACTCGCTTACTCGAAAGTCTCGCCCAGGATGAGGCCAATTGCGTGCGTCATCCTTCGCCATCGTCCCGCCGCTGCGCTCAGTTCTTTTCTGCCTTTGCCGGTGAGCCGGTAGAACTTCGCCTTGCGGTTGTTTTCACTCACACCCCACTCTGACGAGACCCATCCCCGCCGTTCCAACCGGTGCAGCGCGGGATAAAGCGATCCTTGCTCGACTTCGAGTGCGTTTTCTGACGAGCGCTCAATGGCCTGGGCAATGGTGTGCCCATGCGCTTCGCCCAGCAGGAGCGTGCGCAGAATCAGCATGTCCAGTGTTCCCTGGAGAATCTCTCCAGCATCGGGTGGTCTGTTCATTGCCAAGACTGCCTCCTCCACTCGAATGGCTATGGGAACGAAGCATACTCCACTCGAATGACTATGGGAAGGGATTTGTTTGGAGAAAAAGAGAGAAGGACTGACTCTCGTTTACCCGGCGTTCATGCATGCGTATCCAGCCACATCATCAAGCGCCAACGGCGCGACGCTATACCATCCCCGGGCGAAGCCTAGGTACAGTCGCAATAAGCAATTGAGGGCTGAAGGCCATGCCTTTCAAGGTGTCTGCCTCATAGTGAAAAACGCTACGCGAGAACGTCGCACGAGGTCTTGTTTTGCTTAAGGACACGGGTTCACCCGTGTCGTATGTTGCGGCAAGATCGCGGCTTGAGC
>DASYEV010000250.1:0-89811 GCA_036498835.1 Acidobacteriaceae bacterium
CAGAGGTCGTCGATCTGGTGATCGAAGGAACAGAGAACAGAGATCAGAGAACAGAGATCGCAGGGCAGGAAGCAGAAAATGCGAATCTGATCCCTGATCCCTTATCCCTGACCCCTCGTATCACCGGCGTAAAACTCCGCGATGGACGCACCATTCATGCGCGCGCTGTCATCGTCACGACGGGTACCTTTCTCAACGGCCTGATCCATTGCGGCGAACAGCAGTACACCGCCGGCCGTTCCGGCGAACCCGCCAGCGTGCTGCTGGGAGAGAGCCTCAAGAAGCTTGGTCTGCGTGAAACGCGTCTCAAGACCGGCACGCCGCCGCGCCTCGATGGCCGCACCATCGACTGGTCACGTTTCGAAGAGCAGCCCGGCGACACCGATCCCACACCCTTCAGCTTCCGCAGCTTGCAGTCCCTGTCCACCACCACCAATCCGGGTGGCCCATCCTTTGCAGCTTCATCGCAAAGGGTGGGGTCGGCTTCCGCCGATACTGCTGACGGGAGCACCCTAACCCCTACGACCTGGACCCCTCCTCTCCGCCAGATCTCCTGCCACATCGCGACAACCACGCCGGAGACACTGCAGCTCATCCGTGACAACGTCCATCGCTCGCCGATGTTTACAGGCCAGATTGAAGGCGTCGGGCCACGCTACTGCCCGTCGATTGAAGACAAGATCGTTCGCTTCCCCGACAAGACTTCGCACCAGTTCTTCCTGGAACCGGAAGGGCTTTCCACCCACGAGGTCTACATCAACGGCATGAGCACCTCGCTGCCGATGGACGTGCAGGCCGCGATGGTGCACAGCATTCCCGGACTTGAGAACGCGGAAATGCTGCGGCCCGGCTATGCCATCGAATATGACGCCATCGACCCCACCGAGCTCGACCGCACATTACGCGTGAAAAAGTTCACCGGCCTGTACCTTGCCGGACAGATCAATGGCACCTCAGGCTATGAAGAAGCCGCCTGCCAGGGCCTGATGGCCGGTATCAATGCGGCGCTCTTTGCGCGAAGCGCGAAGAGTGAGGGATTAGGGTTTAGGGCTGAGGGTTTAGAAGGCGACGACACCGCCTCACTTGGCCCTACACCCTACACCCTAGACCCTAGACCCTCGGTCTTCACGCTCGATCGCACGGAAGCCTACACGGGCATTCTGATCGACGACCTTATCTCGAAGGGCACGGATGAGCCATACCGCATGTTCACCTCGCGGGCGGAATTCCGGCTTCATTTGCGTATCGACAACGCGGACACGCGTCTCACGCCGCATGGCCGTGCGCTTGGTCTCATCGACGATGAGGCCTGGGCAGCGTATGAAGCCAAGCAGGCTCGCGCAGCAGCGTTCACTACCCTGCTGGAAACCACGAAGCTCAGCGAAGAGGATGCGGCAAAACTTCAGCACGAATTGGGTGAGTACCAGGGAACACAACCGCAGCAGCCCTTCCTCAAGGGCGATCGCGTTGCGCAGCTTCTCAAGCGCCCGCATATCGCCGTCGAACAGCTCGTTCCCGTTCTCCTGGCGAAGATAGCCGCCGCTCCCGCACTGGCGCCCTGGACCGCAGCACTCGAAACCGCCAACACGGCAACAACGGGTACGCTTCCCGCCTGGGTGCGCAATGAGATGAAGACGGTCGAAACATCGATCAAGTTCGCCGGCTACCTCGCACAGCAGCAGCGTTCCATCGAACGTCTCCGCGCGGATGAAGCCCGCCCCATTCCCGAATGGTTCGACTACACCCGCGCTTCCGGCCTTTCGCGCGAGATGGTCGAAAAGCTGAGCCGCATCCGCCCCATGACCATCGGTCAGGCCAGCCGCATCGCAGGTGTAACACCCGCCGCCGTTTCACTCATCCAGTGCTTCCTGGAAATTCAGGCTCGTGGGAAAACCGCGTAAACCATGGAGGAAGTCACTACGCTCTATCGTCCGGTCGGTAAGCGTGAGTTAGAACTCATTGCAGAGAGCGGCTATCGCGCCTTTCCTCCGCGGCTCGAATGGCAGCCTATCTTTTACCCCGTGTTGAACGAAGAATATGCGAGCTTCATCGCACGCGAATGGAACACGCAGGATGAGTTCTCCGGCCATATAGGCCATGTCCTGCGCTTCGATGTCCGATCCTCATTCCTGGCCGGATACACCGTGCAAAAAGTCGGCGGTGTCAGTGCCCTGGAATACTGGATACCCTCGGAAGACCTCGCTGCATTCAATGAGAATATTGTCGGAACACTCGAGTTGATCGCGACCTTCGAACGACCGTCCTGAACCCTCATCGCTCAGGCAGCGGAAAGTCAATGTCATCTTCCAGCCTGCAAGATAAGCTCCGCCGACGTTTCGTTTTCTAAACCCTAAACCCTAAACCCTAAACCCTAACCCCTAGCACTCCGTCGGCACGACATGCAGGTCTTCCGCCTCTTCCGACCGCGGCGCGTGCCAACCGCCTTCCGGCAGTATCGCTTCATTCACGTTCGTTGGCCCCCATGTTCCGGGTGCGTACTCGTACACCGGGGTGTCCTGCTTCAACACCGGGTCCACGATCCGCCAGGCTTCCTCGACGCAATCCTGACGCGCGAACAACGTAGCGTCACCGCACATGGCATCGCTCAAAACCCGTTCATAGGCTTCCATCTCCTCAGGACGCGTGTGGCGGCTCGCGACCAACTCTACCGTTCGCCGTTCTCCGCCTTTCACCTCGGGTGCGCCTGACAGCGCAATCGCGAAGGCGATTTCCGGGCTCAGGCGATAGCGTATGTAGTTCTGCACGCGCTGCCGCGGGCTGATGTTCGTGACAGGAGGCCGCTTGAACCGTGCAAGTATTTCCAGTGCCGTCACCGGCAGATTTTTGCCGGCTCGAAGATAAAACGGGACACCCTGCCAGCGCCAGGAATTGATTTCCAGCTTGAGTGCAGCAAAGGTCTCCACCCTGGACCCCGGCGCGACACCCTTTTCCTGCAGATAGCCGGTGAACTGTCCGCGCACCAGGTTCTTCGCTTCGATAGGAGGAATCGCCTTCAGCACCCTCGCCTTCTCGTCCCGTATCGATTCGCTGTCTCCGCGTGCCGGCGGGTCCATCACCAGATTCGTCATCACCTGGAACATGTGGTTTTGAATCACGTCGCGGATAGCTCCTGTGCCGTCATAGAAGGCTCCGCGCCCCTGTACGCCGAAGTTTTCGGCCATCGTGATTTGCACGCTTTCCACGTGGTCGCGGTTCCACATCGACTCAATGATCGAGTTCGAAAACCGGAACATCACCATGTTGTGTACCGAGTTCTTCGCCAGATAGTGGTCGATGCGAAAAATCGAACGCTCCTCGAAGGAAGCGTGCAGGATGCGGTTCAGCTCCTGAGCCGACGCGAGATCGTGCCCAAACGGCTTTTCGACGATGACGCGGCCGCCCTTGCCGCAGCCCGATTGCACCAACTGTTCGACCACCACTTCAAACATCGACGGCGGAATCGCGAGGTAGTGGGCGGGGTGCTTCGCCTCGCCCAGTTGCTCGCGTACCGCCTCGAACGTCGCGGGGTCGCTGTAATCACCGTCCACGTAACGCAGCAGGCCACTCAATTTCTTCCAGGCGTCCTCGTCCAGGCCGCCGTGTTTCTCCAGGCTGTCCTTGGCGCGAGCTTTCAGTTGGTCGAGATTCCAACCCGCCTTTGCCACGCCAATCACCGGCACGGTCAACGAGCCATGTTTCACCATGGACTGCAACGCGGGAAAGATTTTCTTGTACGCCAGATCTCCGGTAGCCCCGAAAAATACCAGCGCGTCCGAGTGCACACCATTCATGTCAACCGTTTCCATACCTGATCCTCTTGTGCCATGCCTTGCTACCCATTCTCTACGGGACGCGGCTGGATTGTGTTGCACTCCCGCAACTTAGGCAAGTTTCGCTTATTCCCCAGGCATCCAGGAACCCGCAAAAGACTTGATTTCCAAGCGAAGAAATGGCGTTGACCTGCGTCACTTTGGTCTATACCTCGGCGGACGGACTTGAGCGTAAACCCGCCCGAAATGGGCCCCAGAGCGCCTTTCGTCACGGTACTGGATGCTCCGCTTCCGTGGTATTTCGTCGCCTGAATGAATTCGGTATCAATGCCGATAGGACTTACACCCGCAGGAGGAGCCGTACGCACATGAAGGAATCGAACAGGAGCAGGACCTTCATGGCACGACCCTTGTTTTTCCTGGTCTGTCTAGCCGTACTGGCGCACCTGAGCGTGCTGTTGTTCGTGCATAACGCCGTCCTGCTTTCCAACCTTGCCCAACTCATTCTTCCGTTGATCGCCTGCGGAGTAACGTTACATCAGCGCACCTTTGTGGCCGATCCCGTAGGCCGCCGCTGCTGGGCCGCCGTTGCCGTATCGTTCGGCATCTGGTCCCTGGCGCAGACACTCTATGTGTTTTTCATGTACCACCCCGCGCGGACTTTTGCGGGGGTACGGTTGGACGACGCGCTCTGGCTTCTTTTCGGCCTGCCGATCCTGCTGGCCATCAACACCACGTATCACGGCGTCGACCGGGTGCGCTGGCTTGACCGGCTGCAGGAAATCGCTTTCTTCGTGGTCCTGTACGCTCTGGTGTTTCTGCGCTCCGACCGCCTGAACCAGAACACTGCGTACATCATTCAGAATCTCGCTTTGCTGCTTTGCTGCATGCTGCGCCTGCCGGTATCGGTCGCCGCGCGCGAGCGGCGCTTCTTCATCCGCCTCGGCATCTTCCTCCTCGCCTACGGCGTGCTCGAGACCTTTGGCGACTTGATGTACCTGCACGGCTGGAAGCCCGGCTCTCCCGTGGATCTGGTCTGGACTCTCCCCATCGCGCTGTACATTACACTCACGCTTCGCGATGCGGGCTTGCCATTCGAGCATGAGCAGGGCCGGAACCGGCTGGCGAAACTCTTCCAGCGCGCTTCCGGTCTCAGCGTCGCCGCCTTGGCTTTTCTTTCCATCGGAGCATCGGCGCTGCTGGCCAGCCAGCACCCGGTCCCGGGCGGCATCGCCATGACCTTCTGTTTCCTGCTGTTCGCTGTGCGCACGGGCGCCCGGGAAGGCGCCTGGCAGGAAGCCCACGGACGCCTGGAAGAAACTGTTCTGCAGGACACGCTGACCGGCCTGGGTAATCGTATCCAACTGCGCACCAGTATCGGCGAACGCCTGTGTACGCTTTCACCGCTGCGGCGAGAGCTGATGCTGTTCCTTGATCTCGACCGCTTCAAGTCGATCAATGACAGCCTGGGCCACTCGATCGGCGACCGCCTGCTGATTGAAGTCTCCAAACGCCTGCGCAATTCGTCTCCGTCGGACTCCATTGTGTGCAGACTGGGCGGTGACGAGTTCGTCGTCCTGGCCTCCACCGAGACGGGTATCAACCCGGAAACTGTCGGCCAGAATCTGCTGGAAGCACTTCGCCAGCCCTGCATCGTAGGCGAGCATGTGCTGCGTTGCAGCGCCAGCATCGGTGTTGTGGTCATGACGCCAGGCGCCACCATCGAAGACCTGCTGCGGACGGCTGACCACGCGATGTACCGTGCCAAGCAACTCGGCAAAAATCGCGTACAGCTCTTTGACGACGCCACCATGTCCCAGATGAGCGGGCGCTGGCAGCTTGAGGCCGACCTGCGGGCCTGCGTCGAGCGCGATGAAATCGACATTGCCTACCAGCCCATCGCTACCATCAACGGTTCGGCAATCACAGGCTTTGAAGCCCTGGCTCGATGGAACCATTCGGACCGCGGAGCCATCTCACCCGGAGAGTTCATTCCGCTCGCAGAAGAAACCGGCTTGATCGTCCATCTCGGCTCGCAGATCCTGGAGAAAGCCACGCGCCAGGTCGCCCAATGGAATCGCGCCTGGGGCACGCGCTTTACCGTCAGCGTCAACGTGTCGCCACGCCAGTTTGCCGACCCAGGCTTCGTCCAACTGCTGCTGAGCACGATCGAACGCACCGGGCTTGATCCCTTCCTGTTGAAGCTGGAAATCACTGAATCGGTGCTTATGGTCCATGAGGCGACGGTCAAGCAGATCCTGAATGAGCTTCGCGGCTACGGCATCCGCATCTCGCTCGACGACTTCGGTACCGGATACTCCTCACTGAGCTTCCTGCTGAGCCTGCCGGTCGACGAAGTCAAGGTGGACCGCAGCTTCGTATCCGAGATGCATCGCCATCCCGAACGTCGCGAAGTGGTACGCACTGTGGTGCATCTTGGCCAATCGCTGAGGAAACGCGTTGTCGCGGAAGGCGTCGAAACCGAACATGAACTTTCCGAACTCGCCGCCATGGGTTGCGAATGTGCGCAGGGCTGGCTGATCAGCAAGCCGCTCTCACCCGCCGACCTTGAGGCAAACATGCCCGCCCTGATGCGTCGCAGCGGCACCGCCTTCAACGTCCCCAAAGAAGACGAACCGATCCTTGAACCGCAGCACCACCAGCATCCCGTCTGGGAAGGCATAGCGCAGATTTTCGAAGAGACGCTGGACAGCGAGCCGCAGCCGGTTTAAAGCGAATTCGTCGTTCCCCCAAACCTGTCATCTCGACCGAAGCGTAGCGTAGTGGAGAGACCTGCTTCATCGCCCCCGCCGATGTTTCCAGGTCAGCACCACCCTCTATGTTGGGTCATCCTGAGCCGTAGGTGAAGGACCCCCGTATTTGGGATGCGTCACGAACGGTTGCCCTCAAAGGACAAGTAGAGAGTCCCGAGCCAGCATCATCACGCACGATGACAACAAGAGCGCCAGCCGCAAGCTGGCCTTACTGCACCGGCAGCAGACCGCTTTCCACCAGGACCGGAGGCCGCCTCAGCCGGGTCGCCTGTTCAAACGCAAAGGCCCAGCCCAGCATGTCACCGTCATGCCAGGGCCTGGCGCTGAATTCCAGTCCAAACGGCAAGCCGCCTGGATAAAACCCATCCGGAACCACCACTGCCGGTACGCCCAGAGCGTTGACCCAGCCGGTCTCGCTGTGCGGTCCACTGCTGAGTTTTCCATCCTGTGGCATGGTCTCGTCGGGAGGAGGCATCTGCGCGCTGGGATACACAAGTCCATCCAGATGGAAGCGGTCAAAGGCCTCCCGGTAGAGAGCGATCGCTGCCTTCTGTGGCCCGAAGTAGTTCTTCTCTGCATCGGGATCGCTTTGCAGAGCCACCTGAACGGGAAGATTCCGCCAGCGCTGCGAACCCCTCGCCGCAGACGGAGCATTCGCTGCCGTCGGTGGTGCATCCATTGCCGAGGCTCCCGCAGCCAGATCTTCCAGTGGCGGAGCTTCCCCTGTGAACACCGGCGGTAACGGCTTGCCCGTGGCTTTCTTGTACTCGTCGGCCGACTTGTATTCGGCCGGGCCAAACTCATGAAGCCACTGGCTGGCGCCATCGCGGCGATAGGGATTGGTATTGATCTTATGGGCGGCAGCCAGAAAGCTGTTCGGCAGCAGATCGTCGTCAAAGACCACTGTTGCTCCCGCTGCACGAAGCTGTTCCACTGCCTTCATCAGCATGGCTTTGGTTTCAGGCTGCAATGGTGTGCTTTTTGTCGTCAGAATGAAACCTGGAACGCCGAAGCGCTTGCCCTTCAGCGCATCTTTCCGTAGAAACTGCGTATACGAAGCACTGGGGCCGCTAGTGGTCTGGGCTTTCGCCGCCGAACCCGCAGTCTTGAAATCCAGGGGGTCCTCGCCGGCCATCACGTCCAGCGCAATGGCGGCGTCCGTGACATCGCGCGCGATGGGGCCGGTGTTGTCGAGCAGCCAATCCAGGGGCGCGATCCCGGCAATGCTCACCAGCCCGCGAGTCGGAAACACCCCCACCACCGCGCTGGTGCCTGCGGGCATGCGGATACTGTTGCCGGTATCGGTGCCATTGCCCAGCACGGCCATGTTTTCCGTCACTGCCGTTACCGTCCCACCCGAAGAGCCGCCCGGCGAAAACCGTACGTCATACGCGTTCCCGGTACGGCCAAATACCGTGGAGCGGTTGGTGTCACTGGCAGCAAAGTCGGGCATGTTGCTAATCCCCAGGATCACCGCTCCTGCCGCCCGCAATTTCGCCACCACGGTGGCGTCTTTGGGAGCGACAAAGGCATGCCCTTCGATCGCAAAGCCCTGCCAGCCGTCCGTGTCGGGAAGACCCTTCACCGCGGTATTGGCCTTGATCACGATAGGCACACCCCAGAGCGGACCTGCCTTGGCCGCGACATCCGCATGATCTTCCGCCCGTGCCACTGCCAGTGCCCCCGCGGCATCTACCGTTTGCAGAGGCTTGTAGATCGCGTTGTAACGGGCGATCCTCCCGAGATACCAGCGAACCACCTGTTCAATTGTGTAGCTGTGTTTCGCATAAAGCTCGTGGAGCTGCGGGATGGTGATTTCCATCAGGTCGCGGTCCATCCTGGCCTGCTCGGCGGCAGGAAGCATGGGAAGATTCGACGGCAATGCGATAGGAAAATGGTTCCCGGCGGGTGCTCCCTGCGCCAGTGCGCACACCGAAATCCCGCCCAAAACTGCCGCCATAAGCACACGACTGCAAAGCCTCATCCGCGCATCTCCTTGAAAATTCAGTAGTTTTCTTGTAACACGCCGCTTCCCGTTCGCCCACCCTTCAAGTAACCCTTGAAGCGGGGTTAACCAGCTTGGTCCACCGGGCCTACCTGTTAACCAGCATGGTTCCACGTGAAACACAAGGTCTTTTCCGGCTTGCGTCTGCGATTTCGGTGGAAATACGATCCCCGATTTCACTACCCGAAGATCGTGCGCGTACCCTGAAGCGCATGGATCGCGGCTGATCGGAGTGTGCCGCATGGGCTTTGACCCTCCATTCCTCGCTTTGCGGTATCCTTGCGGCAACTCATCCAGCCCGAACCGAGCGTCCCCCAATGTCCGATAATCCCGCCGCAACCTTCGCACTCGTCATGATGGGCATCGCCGCCATCGTCATTCTGGTCCTGATTCTCAAGACGCTGTACACCGTCCGCACCTATTCCGCCGGTGTCGTGGAACGTTTTGGGAAATTCAGCCGCATCACGCAGCCCGGGCTGCATGCGTTGATCCCGTTTGCCGAACGCGTCTACTTCGTCGACCTCCAGGTGAAGCAGGCGCAGTTCGCCGTGGAGACGAAGACCCACGACAACGTCTTCGTACAGATCCCGGTCAGCGTGCAGTACCAGGTGCTTGGCGACCACATTTTCGACGCGTTCTACAAGCTCTCCGCGCCGCAGAAGCAAATTGAAAGCTTTGTCTTCAATTCCATCCTGGGCCACGTGCCCAAGCTCACGCTCGACGAAACCTTCGAGCAGCAGTCAGGTATCTCGGTCGCCGTCAAAAACGAGCTTGATGCCACGATGTCCAGCTTCGGCTTCAACATTCTCACCGCGCTCGTCACCGACATCGTCCCCGACATTAAGGTGAAGACCGCGATGAACGACATCAATGCCGCCCAGCGTGCGCAAGTCGCAGCCCAGGCCCGCGGTGAAGCCGAAAAGATTCTCAAGGTGAAAGCCGCCGAGGCCGAGGCCGAATCGAAGGCGCTGCAGGGCAACGGCATCGCCCGCGAACGCCAGGCGATCATCGATGGTCTTTCCGCCTCGATCGAACATTTCCAGAAGGGTGTTCCCGGGTCATCCGCCGAAGAGGTGATGTCGCTGGTCCTGCTCACACAATACTTCGACACCTTGCGCGACATCGGGACTCGTGGCGGCACCAACACGCTCTTCCTGCCCAACAGTCCCGGCGCGGCGAACGACTTCCAGTCGCAGATTCTTGCCGGGCTTCGTGGAGGCATGACACCAACTCCCGGCCATCACTCCCAGGATCCCGCCCGCGCGGTCTATCCTGAGCGCCCCGAAAACCCGCCAGCGCCGCCGGTCGGCACGCCCGGAACGTTGGATCCGTACACCAGCAGCTAGACATTCAAAGCCCAGGTTCATCTGCCGAGGAGCATGAACGTGAACCTTATCTATTCAACTTGTTGGAGATGAGAGACAAAATCGTTTAGAACATCTTGGAATTTCTTGAAGACTTTCGTATTCGAGAAATGGCTCTCGACCGCCTTGATGATTTCATCGGATGTCTTCGCGTCGACTTGATGTTCTCCGATTGCCCATTTGCGACCGGAGTGCAATGTATCCCAAGGAGACCGCTTGTTTTTGCGCGTTTCCGAACTATCGCCGTGTTTTCCGAAGCCGTAAAGGATATTGGTTTCCCGATTCCAAAGTGGACGAAACATTCGGATCAAGTAGTCTTCGGCGGGTGCTTCCCACCCGCTTTGTACAACAAGTGCACGGTACGAAAAATCGTCAAGAGACAGGGTCTCCTTCGCACGCTCGATGTTTTTGCGGTGCTCCGTAAGACGCCCAGCAAGTGGAGTTCCTAAAGTCAGCGCCTTCTGTTTACTGGAGGCGCCGTAAAGAGCCATCCCCACGTAAATCGGCGTCTCGGAGCCAGCAATTGCCTTGTAGGCGGCGTAGGAGCCGCTGTAGTACAAGGCATAGATTCCGCCACCGTAAAAGCTGGTCAGGCTTGCCAGTGGCTTTTTCGTCTGTGCGGTTAGCGCGAGAGCCACAAAGAAGCCCACGGTACGAGGATTCCCCGGATCGAAGATCGCTGTCGGCCGCTCAATGGGATCAATATCCGCTAGCAGCGCATTTAGGGCTGCAGCCGAACGCTGCAGTTCTCCGCTCAAAACAGAACGACTACGAGGATTTAGCTCTAGTTTACGTGCATCCTCAAGGACACGATTCACATCCTCGCGAAGCTTTTCAACGAGCTTCTGTGCAGGTTTTTTGGAATCTGACATCAGTCTCCTACTGGTCGTGTCACAAGGTGGACGGACAACAAATTGCTAAACAAGCGAAGCCTTCAAGGCCCCTCGTAATTGAGCAATCACGCTATCACCCACCACGTGCGCTAAATCTACCGGTACAGCATTTCCGAGTTGGCGCATCGTCTCGGACCATGAACCAGTGAAGAGGAAATCGTCAGGAAATGTCTGCAATCGCGCTGCTTCCCGCATAGTGAAATACCGGACTGAACCATTGGTATTGGCGATCATGTTCTCACCGCCAGGTACGCCATGGACACCCGCTTTGAGTGCCTTAGCTGGTTCGTCCACTGGGCTCCCCGTATGCCCTGGATATGTGCGCGCGCCAAGTTGAGCTCGGTGACCTGTAATGGAATTCCTTGACACCTTTCCCGTTTCGATCGGAGGTAAATCCGAGATAGCATCACGCACAGTTCGCCAGGGTTTTAGGTCGGGAGGAAATATGAGGTTCTGACCGAGGTCTCGATCTCGCATCGCATAAAACCTGCTCGATTTTGAAACGCGATGGCGATCCCAATAACTTCCATGTGAGCTTTGATCCCAAAGAAGTGCGTCCCAGGAGTGAGTTGGTTGCGGGAAAGCCCATTCGATTCCTAGATCATCTCGAAAACCGACAAAGAAGACCCTGTGGCGTTTTTGAGGAACACCATAGTCCGCAGCATTCAAAACCTGAGTAACAACCTTGTAATGGAGCCCTTCGCGACGATTAGAAGTCTCGAATCGTTCCAATCTTGCATGGTGATCGGACCAGGTTTCGCCAGATTTAAGAATGATCTCCGGATGCTGCAATTGGAGTTTTATGTACTCGAAATAATTCCTGAACCGTTCACGAGTCAGACCCTTGACGTTTTCAAAGATGAAAGCGGATGGCCTAATTTCGCGCACAGCTCGAACAGCTTGTGGGAACATGTCGCGAGTATCTTCATAAGCGCGATGTTTTCCTCCCGTAGAAAATGGCTGGCAAGGAGGACCGCCCGAAACGAGATCCAGCGCCCCCTCGAAAACGCCAAAATTGACGTCTCGCACATCAGAGGGCTCCAGGTTCCATGTACGGATTGCCAATGGCCCGCGCTTCTTATTCTCTCGAATCGTCTCACAGCAGTAAGGATCCCGCTCGACTACTGCTGCGGAATGAAACCCCGCAGCATGTAGTCCCATGCCCAATCCGCCCGCTCCAGCAAAAAGCTCAATAGACCTCATCCTCCAGAAAGTATCTCAAACGAGAGCGAAGTGCTTCCACATCCTTTGTCTCGCACTCCCATACCTCGAAAACTTTCCAATCAAGAGCCCGCAGGAGGCGCTTGTTGCGCAAATCGCGAACACGATTACCCTCGAGTTTCGTCGTCCAAAAAGCGAGGCGGCTTTTCGGTAACCTTGCGAGTGGGCAGCCACGCTTGCGATGACGGTGCCAAAAGCAGCCGTGCACGAGAATGACTTTTCGAAGCCGCGGAAACACCAGATCGGGCTTTCCGGGGAGATTGCGCACATGCAGGCGGTACCTAAAGCCCATCGCATGTACAAGTTTGCGCACCAACAGCTCAGGCTTTGTGTTCCCGCCCTTAACGAGCGCCATCCGGACACTTCTCTCTGATTTAGTCAGTGTGTCGGTCATTCACTTTTGGATGCCTTCAAACGAAACCTTGTCCGCAGCCCCTGGTGTCTCAGATACACGCTCGCGACCCACCTGCGTCAGACGGCACTCCACACGCATATACGGCAAGCATGCATAAATGTATTTACTGACCCACCATCTACCGCTCGCCACACTCACAGTCCTGCGGCGTGGCGATGTTGTTTTTCGCGCGCAGATAAGAGGCAGCCGCAGTCAGTCTGACCGCCAGCTTATTGTCGCCGAAGAGCGGGACCAACGCGTTCATCGTCGCATCTCCCGGCCATCGGCCAAGACCTTTGGCCGCGGCTGCGCGCACGGCCGGCTCGCCATCGGTGAGGAGATCGATCAGCACGTCGCGCGTGTGGTCCGTGTGCTCCTGCGCAATCAGGTCAACCGCTGAAGCGCGCGCACCGGCGCCGCTGTTCTTGTCGACATACTCTATCGCCTTGATGCCCACACCGAACGGTCCCAGAAAGAATCCCGAGCCCTGTTCGAGGGCAATCAGGGTCAGCGCTTTGGGGCTGTGCAGTTCCTGGGCGGCTTTGTGTTTGGAAGCGCGGATCAATCCCGGCTTGGCCTTGCGATCACCTTCAGCAATCGCCGTCAGCAGATCTTCGCCCGCGTAGTCATGCATCTTCCACAACGTCGACGCGGCGGCGAAGGCTACTTCCGGCTTATCGTCGTCCAGGGCCGCTTCCAGTCTGGGCAACAGCGCGGGATTGCGGGTAAGGCCAGCCGCCAGGATCGCCGCCACCTGCACGTCGGGGTCGTGCGCCTTGATGCCTTCTTCGATCAGGTGTGCTGCCTTTTCATCGCGGCCCATGGTGCCCAGTGCCGCCATTGCCTGCACACGGTCGTGCGCGCTGCGGCCTTCTCCCGCAGACTCGGTCAGCAGAGACCACGCGATGATTTCCTTGGGAGCGAATGCGGGAATCGCCTGCGCCTGCGGCGTCTGCGCATCCTGCTGCGAACTGGATGGGCCCAGCGGCAAGGACGTTCGCGCAGGTGGTGTTGCCTGCGGAGCGGCGGGGGTGTCCTGTGCCTTTGCAAATGCGGCGGCAGACAGAAACAGTACGGGAATGCAGCAGAAACGAACGCAGAGGAGCCCAGGTTTCATCGCTATCCTTTATGGAGCAGTTCCGCGCGCGTGAATGACGCGCGGAAAACTCGCACGGATTCTATGGCTTAGAACCTTAGCTGTCACTTAAGAGGGATCAGAATCTGTTCAGACCTCGCTGTCGAAGCGTCGTCCTGCCGGTGGGTTACTGCACAGGCATCACAACATCCGGCAACGCCCGCGCCTTCTTGTCGGCGTACATTTTCTGGTCGGCAAGACGGCAAAGCTCGTTGCGGTCGAGCGCCTCGTCCGGGAATACCACGTATCCAAGGCTCATCTGCACCCAGACTTCATGCGTGTCCTCGCCTAACGTCAGCAGGAAGGGAGCCCCTTCCACCGCGCGGCGGAACTGTTCAACCATCCGGGCGGTTTGCTCTTTCACACGCGAGAGGGGAGCCATGTTGCCAATCCCATCCCGGCCATGGAGCTCCCGGGCGGTTGCGCGAGATGCCACGACCCTTTCGCCCGATTCATCCGGCAGGTTGAAGTCGTTGACCAGCAGGTAGAACTCATCGCCGCCCATGCGCGCCAGCGTATCGGTTTCGCGGGTCACCGCCAGCAGGCGCCGTCCAACCTCACGCAGCAACTCATCTCCGGCGTCGTGCCCGAGTGTGTCATTCACCTGCTTGAAGTCGTTGAGGTCCATGTTGAACAACACCAGGCGCAGATGGCTGCGGTGGGTACGCACGATGGCCTGGTCAAGGCGATCTTCAAACAACCGGCGATTGGGCAGGCCGGTCAGCGTGTCGTGCAGTGCCTGATACTCGTTGGTCGCGCTGTAGTCCTCCAGCGAAACAATCAGCAGACCGAACACGACGAAGAACTTTTGCAGGTCCCAGATCTTCTCCGCCATGGGCTGAAGATTCATGTGGTGTTCCGCAATCCATGGGTGCGAAAGAAAGCAGAGCGACCACACAAGAAAACCCGTGACCAGCACGGTGCGTCCGCTTCGCTCGGGCGGCAGCGTCAGGTAGAACGCCGCTGCGGTGGCGAAGTAGACGAAGAACAGCGACAGGTAGGCCGCCATGCGAAAGTTGTGCAGTGACGCCGCAACGAGGATCGGGGTCCAGACGATGAGATGGCATACCGCGTGCGCCCAATGCCTTCGCAGGTACATTGCCGTTCCCACGGAAGCCAGCATGCCCAGAATGGCGACCGTCACATACCAGGGCGCAAAAACAAGGCTGCTGCCGTACAGGGTCTGCACGATCAGGTGCGGCACCGCACAGATCATCAGATAGATTTCGCTGTGGGGAAGCAGGCGAAGCTTGCCGCCCGCGGACTGGAAAAACGCCACGCCCGCAAGGAAGTAAGCATCCAGGGCGATGACATGCGTCAACGCGTGGGTGAGTGAGACCTGGTCCACGGCCTGGTAGACCATGCGGGCCACACCCTCCACCACGATGAGGACGAGGCCGAATATCCAGAGGTGCAGAAGGTCATTGGCGCGTCTGCGCTGAAATCGCGCGAGCACAACGGCGAGCCACGACATCGCGATCAGATCAGGAAGCGAAAGGTAGCTCATAGGAGACGTGCCATCTCAACGATCGGCTTACAAGGGTTCCGTTCTGGACCACGATGTCCACGGGTGCGTTCTGCTCTCACCCTTACATCCGTTTAGATGGACACGTATCGCGATACGGTTACCGCAGACGATCCCCAGGAGTTGTCATTTGCTCGTTACTCTGCGTCCAGGGAAGCTCGCCGCCTCCAGCGAGTCTTCGTGGCATCGAGCCGAAACGTTTCTTGCGCACAACGGAGCCCAACCGCGTTGTATGGAGAGCGCTCGCACAGACTACGACAATCCGTGCGAGTTTTACCAAGCTTTAGTAGTTGTAATTCACTTCGTCAACCTCTTCGACGCCATAGCGGCGAAGCAGGTTGGGCAAATTCTGACTGAAAGCCGCCCGCGGCATCACCGTGTCGCAGCCGACCTCAACAGCCTTTGCCTTCAGATCACCCTGGATCGATGAAAGGAATCCGATAATCGACACCGAACGCTTCAGCTTGGTGCGTAGTTTCGGAATCAGCGTCAGCGGTTTGGCGTTCGCGTTGTTCAGATCGAATACGATCAGCGCCGGACGGTTGGTATCTTCACCGCTGGTCAGTTCCGCGATCGCATCCTTTTCATTCTTGACGAATGCAACCTTGATGCCTTGTTTACGCGCCGTTTCCTGAATCTTCGCCGTCAGGAACAGGTCTTCAATGAAGAAGTAGATGTGGATCTGCGCATTTTCGGGAATGGGAATCGCACGCGGCATGGAGTGATCGATCGGCTGCGAATCGCCATGATGGCGATGCCCGCTGCGCCGGCCACCGTTATGTACCTGGATCGTTGCCGGCGGTCCGTCCGCGAAGTTCCCGTTGACCTCACGGTAGCTGTGATCCATGGGACCGACAAAACCGCGCTCCTTGCGCCCGCCCTGCTGCTGGCTGCCCTTGTTCTTGCGCTTGAAATTACCGTTCAGGTTGCCGAAGTTATCGGGGCGCCCATCCTGACGATAGCCGCTGCTGAATCCACCGCCATTGCTGTTGCTGCTGCTGTCGACGCGGAAGTCATTGCCTGGATTTTCGCTGCGCGGCTGCCGGCGATCGCGGTCGCGGAACTTCTTCTTCCAGCGTTTGCCGGTGCCTTGTCCCTGTGGTTGACCCTGCTGTTGAGCTTGGCCGTTCTGACCGGCTTGCCCTTGGGCGCGGCGCTGCTGGAACGGTGCTGCCGGAGTTGCCAGGGCGAGGCTTTCGCCTTCCATGACAACGGGGCCGCTGAATGCCTGTCCCTGTCCGGCCGCATCTTCGGAGCCTGCCGGCGTGGGTGCGCCTTCCGTAGGACCGGCGGCCGCTTTGTTCTTGCGCTTGCGGCGGCGGCGGCGGCTGCTCTTGCTTTGTCCCATTCCGGGAGCCACTGGCCCACCGTTGGAGCCGCCATCATCGCTGCCTTCAAATTCTCCGCCGAAGTCGCCGTCGAAGTCGTCCCCGGCGCTCTGCGCCGGAGCTTCCATTACATTCTGCTCTGACATGGTGCTGTTGGTTCCCCTTGCAATTGGGCGCTGGCTGTTCCGAAGACGCATACCGGATGCACATCCACGCCCTCCGCATCCCGGTTGGGGAGCGGACGGCAGACAGCCCGTAGGCGGTGCATCAAAAACAGTCTCAAGCGTTGACTCGAATAAAGCCTGTGCTGTGTTCGCAGATCTCCCGGTTCCAGCCTGCGCTGTTCACCGGTCCTCTGCAGCTATCCGCTTATCTCACGGCGGACAGATCGTGCTCTGGATGCGGACCCGCGGCATCCGATGAAAGGTCCTGGCACTTCTGCGCCCGGACCTGAATATCCTTCCATTTCCTGCTACCCGTCGTGTTGTGCGGATCTCTTCGGAGGAAATATAGCGGAAGTTACTGGCATTTGCCTTGAAAATCAAGCCTAAAGTTGGGGCCTTTTATTTTCCGGCGTGCATCCTGTCCGCTCGAGCGCCTTTTCCGGCAACTCTCAGGGCAGTTTCAGCCTGTCAACCGCTGCGAGCATTATCATACGCGTGAGATAGGGACGAAGCAAGCACACCTTCGTGCGCACGAAAGTACACCCATTAAAGCCTTCGGGCCATCTCCCCTCCCCGAGAGATGGCCCTCAGCTCGCAACGGCCAGTCACTGGCCTCCCAAAATGGCCCCATTTCTGGAACCGTCCGGAGGGTGGCACGCCTGTTTCCGGCGCTGCTTCTGCCCGTTTCATCCCGAACATCCTTTGCGCTTTGCCGGGCTTCCGCCTCAAGTCGCTCGCGCTCGAACATAATGGCTATTGCAATCGGCGTACCAAACCCAGACCCCGGAATATCAGCAGGATGCGGGCCTCTCTGCCCGCACTCCCTCCAAAAACCGGAGAAGGTGACCGAAAGGCTTCTAATTTTCGTAATATTTTCTTGCCGCGAGCCGTCCCACTTCGATTGACCGGCCTTGGGGCCCGCTCCTATAATCGATGCAGCCAACCGAACGCCTCGCCCCGCGAAATCTCTCCTTATCCACAGTCGAGACAGAGCTAGCCGGCGGTACCCGCGCGGGTGCAGGAAGGTGTGGCAGTGGGCCCGTGATGCCGATCGCATCGCTGGACGACCCCAGCCAAACTCAGGACGATGATCCTCGCAATCCCGTAAGGAGCTCCAAACACCGCATGAACCGCACCCTTGTTTTCGCTACTGTGCTGGCCGCAGGCCTGACTACCGCCACCCTTGGCGCGCAGACTGCAGCTGCCCCTGCTGCCGCAGCGCCCGCCGCCGCTGTCCCTCCTCAGGCTTTGCCGGCGAAGATTGCCATCATCGCTTTCGACCAGGTCGTTCTCGCAACCAATGAAGGACAGAAGGCTATCGCCGATGTCCAGAAGAAGTATGAGCCGCAGAAGGCCAAGATCGACACCCAGGCGGGTGAGGTCGAAAACCTGCGCAAGCAGCTTCAGGCTCTGCCCCCCACCACGCCGGATGACGAGCGCGCCAAGCGTCTGCAGGCAATCGACAAGCTCGAAAAGCAGTTGAACCTGGATGCGGAGAATGCAAACAACGCCTATCAGGAAGACTTGCAAAAGTCGATCGGTCCCATCTACCAGAAGGTTGGTCAGACGGCCGTGAAGTATGCGCAGGAGAATGGTTTCACCTTGATCATGAACAGCGGCGGTCAGCAACAGGCCAGCCCCATGCTGTGGTGGAACCCTGCAACCGATATCTCCCAGGCTGTTGTGACTGCCTACAACACCTCTTCGGGTATTGCAGCGCCGCCACCGTCGGCCCCATCGGCGACCCGCCGTCCAACTCCGACCACACCTAAGAAGTAAGCGTCTTACGCAAGCAAGAACAACGGCCACCTTCGGGTGGCCGTTGTTATTGGCCGCGGGCTCACAAGCATTCAAGTTAAGAAGCTGTAGGTTTTCCCTCGCGGCAAAGTCTTCAGGCGGGAGAAAAATTCCGATTCGGTTATTTGCGAAGGCCATTCCAACTTGACACCCATACGCCAACCCGCCGGAGGACCTTCGATCCGCGTAGCATTGATTGCTCTCAGGTCAATGAGATTCCCAATGTCACGATTGAATGCCTTCACTGGATCACCCAACGATGAATAGGACGGACGCATCCGACGCCAAAGATCTTCGAGAAGCACGGTTTCGGCTTCCAGGAGAGCCTGCAGAATGTCGATTTGTCTTTTCTGAATGACTCGAGTTCGGCTATTGCGAAGCCTGTTGAACAGCGAAAACATGGTGTCTTTGAAAAGCGCCTTCTGCATCTGGCGCTTGATTTCACGTAACAGACGTGAACACTGAACTTCCAGCCCCCTAAGGGAGACGATCAAAAACGAAGTCAAGTCGTGTGCATTTGAGCGAACGTCTGCAAGCGTCTTAAGGTACGTTGCTTTTTCGTCGTAATAGTAGCTCGACATTGCGATAAACGCTGTGTCACGAAGACCGGCCTTTTGAAACATGAAAGATTCCAGCGCTCGTGCTGTTGGACCGTTGCCGTCCAAGAACGGGTGCATAGCCGCGACATGGTAGTGGACAGCGATGGCTTGTACGAGTGGATCGTGATCTCGATAAACAGTCTGAACCGCGTGAACAAGTTGCTCGATTGCGGCCTGGCAGACTGCACCACCACTTGCGCCCCGATGACTTGGGCTACCGAAAGTAACGTTGTGATCGGAAGTTCGAACTTTTCCTGGCGGGCAGACGTCGTCATCGCAGCCCGTGACAATCCTCGCGTGCAAATCACAAATGAGCCCAAGCGTGAACGGGTAGTCTTCCGGAAGCGCAGAAGCGCAGAAATCCATCGATAAGCACCGATCGCTGCATGTGCCTGTTTTTGTGATCGAGTGGTCAACTGCTCGGAGCTCTGTTCTGGCCTGAGCGCTATTTCCAATTCTTGCTCAGTGAAATCAGCACCCTCAATGCGGGACGTACCAGCAATTTCCAATTTGAGTTGGATTTGCTGTAACCGTTCCACCCAATCCCGCTGATACGGGACTGTCGTAAGCGATCTCAGGGCGGCTTTTGCGGCTATGAGCGCATTGGAAATCGCCAGTAGATCGTATCGAATCCAATCCTTTGGCTGCTCATAGAGGATCGCCATGCAGACACGATAGCACAGCATCTGGTGGTATATTAAGCCTCACATAATCAGCATCTTACAAAGCAAGCGATGGCTTTCGTAGTGCCGTTGGTGGGTGCCTGCGTTTTTATTCCTCGCCGATCTTCAACACCGCAAGGAAGGCTTCCTGCGGAATGTCTACCTTGCCAATGCGCTTCATTCGCTTCTTGCCTTCCTTCTGCTTGTCGAGCAGCTTGCGCTTACGGCTGATATCGCCGCCGTAGCACTTGGCAATCACGTTCTTGCGAATGGCCGTGACCGTCTCGCGTGAAATGATCTTGGAACCAATCGCTGCCTGGATTGCCACCTCAAACATCTGCCGCGGAATCAGTTCTCGCATCTTGGAGACCAGCGACTTGCCGCGTTCGTAGGCGAAGTCGCGGTGCACAATGATGCTGAGCGCATCGACCGGCTCACCCGACACCAGGATGTCCATCTTCACCATGGGCGAAACCCACGAGCCCGCAAGGTGATAGTCCAGAGACGCGTAACCGCGCGACACGCTCTTCAAACGGTCATAGAAGTCGAGCACGATTTCATTCAGCGGCAGCTCGTACGTCAACATCACACGCGTCTCGCTGACGTATTCAAAGTTCTGCTGACGGCCGCGCTTGTCTTCGACAAGCTTCAGAATGCCGCCAACATATTCTTCGTTGGTTAGAATCTTCGCGGTGATGATGGGTTCTTCGATCTGCTCGATCTCGGTGGAATCCGGCCAGCGCGAGGGGTTGTCGACTTCCAGAACGCTACCATCGGTCATCGTGATCTTGTAACGAACGCCCGGAGCCGTGGTGATGAGGTCGAGGTTGTATTCGCGCTCCAGGCGTTCCTGAATGATCTCAAGATGCAGCAGACCAAGGAATCCGCAGCGGAAGCCGAATCCTAAGGCCACGGAGCTTTCCGGCTCGAAGTTGAAGCTGGAATCATTGAGCCGCAGCTTTTCGAGCGCATCGCGCAGCATACCGTGTTCATGCGTGTCCACGGTATACAGGCCCGCAAAGACCATGCTCTTGATGTCTTCAAAGCCGGGCAATGCCGAGACCGCGGGACGGTCGAGATGCGTGATGGTGTCGCCGACCTTGGTGTCGGCAACGTTCTTGATCGTGGCAACAAAGAACCCGACCTCGCCCGCGCTGAGTTCATCCAGTTCAACAGGCTTGGGCGTCATGACGCCCATCGATTCCACATCGAAAACCCTGCCGTTCGACATCACCTTGATGCGGTCGCCTTTACGCAGCGTCCCATTGATGATGCGGGCAAGCACGATGACACCGCGATAGGCGTCAAACCACGAATCGAAGATCAGAGCCTGCAACGGCGCTTCGCCATCGCCCTTGGGTGGCGGCAGCAGATGCACCACGGCTTCCAGGATGTCGGGAACATTCAGGCCGGTCTTCGCGCTGACACAGATGGCGTCATCCGCGGGCAGGCCCACGGACTTCTCGATCATTTCCTTGGTGCGCTCAATGTCCGCGCTGGGCAGATCGATCTTGTTGATGACCGGAATGATCTCAAGGCCGTTCGAAATCGCAAGGTATGCATTGGCCAGGGTCTGGGCTTCCACGCCTTGCGAAGCGTCAACCACCAGCAGGGCGCCTTCGCAGCTGGCCAGCGAACGTGACACTTCATAACTGAAGTCGACGTGGCCTGGAGTATCGATCAGGTTGAGCTGATAGGTATTGCCGTCCGAAGCCTTGTACATCATGCGCACGGTGTGCGCTTTGATGGTGATGCCGCGCTCGCGCTCCAGGTCCATGGCGTCCAGCACCTGCGCCTGCATTTCGCGGGCGGTGAGGCTGCCGGTCATTTCCAGCAGCCGGTCGGAAAGCGTGGATTTGCCGTGGTCGATGTGCGCGATGATCGCGAAATTACGAATAAATTTGGGGTCCATGAAGTCCAGCGAAGCACAAAGGCCGCGAACCTCTAGGATACCAGCCGTACGGTGGCATTCCCAATTCCGAGGCTCCGCGGCCAGAGGGCATGCCGTTCAGTCCACCCGTTCCATCCTCACTTCGATATCAAGGTGCCGCGTACTTCCGGGGATATCGATTGCGCCCAGCGCGACAGTTTCGCCGCCTTTGAGTAAGGCCGTGTTCGAAAGCACCGTCTGCCGGATGACCGGATGCTGAGTTGTGGCTGCGGGACTATCGATGACACTCGATTGCTCGATTTTGCTGTTGAGCTGCAGGTTGCCGCCAATCTCGTTGAGCACTACCGAAATGTTGAGACCAACGTCGAGATACTGAATTTGATACTCACTCGGGTCAAATTTCCCGTCTTTGCTGACGCCGCCAGTCGAAATCGGAACCTTGCTGCCAATTTTCAAATCCGCACGGCCGGAATCGTTATTCACGGTCAGCATGAAGTGCTGCACCCCGATCTTCTTGCCGTTATCGCTTTCCGACAGTGTGTAGAGGAGCCGGTAGCTGTGCACGGAGGGCTTGGATGCGCTCGACGCCGCCGGGGTCTGTGCCAGAGTTTCTGCCGCGATTCCAAAGCAGAGCGTCAGCGCCAAAAGGTATGCGAATCGTTTCATTGCGGTTCTCCTATTCCGAAGGTGTTGCGAGTGGAGCAAATGTTGTGTCCGCCGCCAAACCATGTCCCTTGACCACTTCCGAGACGGTCAGTGCGGCTACTTCCGGTTGCGCAGCAGAGTTGTTGCGCCGGGCCATCTCAAGCAGAAGCTTTTCTTCGCGTGTCAGCGGTGCGGGCGGCGCGGGGAACGACGCTTCCTGCAGCTTTCCAGTCTCCAGTTTTTCCGGGCCTCTCGGCAGCGCCGTTTGCAGTCGAGCCCTTGCAGCATGCGGGGGCCGCACTGCCATCTCCGGCGCAGGGGCGGCGTCAAAATGCGACACCTTCGGCGGATTCGACGGAACGCCAGTAACGGCCAGCGTCGCGGATTCGGTTCGGGCTGCGGGGAGCGGGTTTCGATGCTCCATCACCAGCAGCGCCAGAGCGGCAGCCGTGGCCAGCGAAATCGCAGCCCACCCAACGTATCTCCGATTTGCCGGTCGCTGCGTCACAAGATCGCGCCGATGTGCGCGAACCCTGGCTTGCACGCGCTCTTCGAGCCCGATGGGCGGAGACGTATGTGCGAGCACGCGTAGTGCCGCGTCAATCCGTTCGTCCTTGGCGTCTTCATCGATCCTCTCGAATATCACGCTCCTCCTTTCCCGGTTTCCTGCATGCTCAAACGCTGTTTCAACCGTTCACGAGCGCGAAACAGCAAGGCGCGCACGCTCGACTGCGACCGGCCGACGATGCCTGCAATCTCCGCCGCGCTGAGTTGTTCAAACGCGGTCAAGACCAATACCATCCGCTCGGCCTTCGGCAAACGTTCCATGGCGTTCAGCACGCGCGCCAATTCCACTGCACTCATCACCTGTGTCGCGACGCCCGGTGCCGGCGAGGCGGCTGTTTCGGCAATGACCTCATCCATCGGTACCGGCCGCATGCGGCGCACGCGGTCCAGCGCGAGATTCAACGCAATGCGCACCAGCCATGCCCGCAGGTTCTCTAACTGGGGCAGCTTTGCGCGGTGTTCCAGCACACGCACAAACGTTTCCTGCACCACGTCTTCGGCTTCAGCGGCATGACGTACGACACTGAACGCCACACGATAGATCAGTCCGGAAAACTGCGTGATGAGCGCCGCCAGGTCGGGTTCCCCGGCTTCATCGGCCTCTCTCCACCACATCAAATGCTGCTCTCCGGCCGCGATCATCCCCGCCCCTGCTACTTCAAGGACGGACCGAAGAGCAATCCGCTCGAAAATTTTTCGCGGCAGCATTCTGGGGCGAGCCTACGCCATTTCCCGTGACAGCGTACCCAGGGCCGAAGAGGTTGAAGTCGTTCCCCCCCAAAGAAGACGACCTGTTCGGCTGCTTCACGAGGGCATAGCATCATGGGAAATGCTCCACTCTCTCTGCCGCCTTCACAGGCATTCCAGCGATAATCAGACGGAACAAGTTCACGGTATGGCAAGGGCGTATTGAAGAGCTGGGTTGAAATCTCTGGAGAGCGGCTGGCGAGCAACTTTCGTGCGGTGCAGACGGCTGCCGGCGAAGGCGTCGAGGTGCTTGCCGTCATCAAGGCCAACGCCTACGGTCATGGCGCTACGCTGTGCGCTCCGCTGCTGGTTGGCGCAGGCGCCAACTGGCTGGGTGTAAGCGATGTGGAAGAAGGTATCGCGGTCCGGCACGTGCTGGGGCAGGACGACACGCGCATCCTGGTGATGTGCGGAATGGAAAAAGACGACGCTGCCGAGCTGCTGGCCCATAACCTGACGCCCGTGGTGTGGGCTCCATCCCATATTGAGGCGCTGGAAGCGGCGGCGGCGGGAGCAAACACGCGCTGCCGCGTGCATCTCGAAATCGATTCGGGCATGTCGCGCCAGGGCGCGCTTCCCGGCGACGATCTTCAGAACATCATCGCCGCCCTCAACAAGTCGACGCGGGTTCTGTGCGAAGGCCTGATGACCCACTTGTGCTGCTCCGAAACCGCGGGCGCGGACACCACGGACAGCCAGTGGCAGCAGTTTCTGCTGGCTTCCGACATGCTGTTCGTCAATCAGCTGATGCCGGAGTTCATCCACATCTGCAACAGCTCCGCCGTGGATGAAGGCGCACCGCTCAAATGGCTGCGCGAGCGCTTCGACGATGGCGACACCCAGCTCATGGTGCGCACCGGGTTTGCGCTCTACGGCCACTGCCTCCCGATCGATGGGGATGAAGCGCATGCGCCGCTACTCGCGCCTGAGTTGGCCACGGTCCTTACCTGGAAGACGCGGGTGATCGGTCTGCGGGACATCGCTCCGGGAACCACGGTCGGATACGGCGCAACCTTCACCGCTGCGCAGCCCATGCGGCTCGCACTGCTGCCCATTGGCTACGCCGATGGCTTCCGGCGCGCCGGTTCTTCGGGCATCGGGGACGGCTGGGTGGTCATCCACGGCATGCACGCGCCGGTGGTGGGCCGTGTGTCCATGAACCTCACAACCGTGGACGTCACGAACATCAACGACGTAGCCGAGGGCACCGAGGTCACGCTGCTGGGAGAGGGCGCCACCGCGGAGGATCACGCGAACTGGAGCGGCACCATTCCCTATGACATCCTCTGCGGCATTCGGGCACGCTTCACCGGCGTGTAGCCGTTCCCCAGAAAACGGTAAACTGGGGTGATGCTTTCAAGGCTTTACGCAAAGTGGATGTACCAGTGGGAAACCGCGCTGACCACGCGCGATGAGAACCGTATCGAGCGGCCGCTGGAGTGGGGATTCGATCATCTCGCCGATTTCGGCGGAACGGAAGCCCTGCAGGCGATCGCAGACGGTGAGACAACGCCCCTCGAAGCCATGATCGCGCTGAACCAGCGTATCGCCGCTGAGCCGCATGCCTTCTTCGACTACGTCACACCCACGGACTTCCGGCTCGAACAACACTTCCCCGAGCTTTACCCCACCAACGTCCGGCCCGAGACCCTGGAGCAGGAGCGCGAATGGCAGCGCCGCGCGGAAGTAGGCGAACTGCGCCGTGTGCCGTTCCTGCGCTTCACCTCGCCGATACGCACACCCTACCCTGAAAACGATACGGTCAACGCGCGCTGGTACCCGGCCGAGCACAAGGACAAGTCCCGGCCGCGGCAGGCGATGATCGTCATGCCGCAATGGAATGCGGATGCCTTCAGCCATAACGCCCTTTGCACTCTGTTCAACCGTTTCGGCATTTCCTGCCTGCGTCTTTCCAAGCCTTACCATGATGCCCGGCGTCCAGCCGAGTTGGAACGCTCAGACTATGCGGTCAGCGCCAACGCCGGCCGCACCACCGCCGCATGCCGGCAGGCCGTGGTCGACATCCGAAGCTGTGTGGACTGGCTTGCCGCGCAGGGCTATGAGCAGTTTGGCGTGCTAGGTACAAGCCTCGGCAGTTGTTATGCCTTCATCGCGGCAGCCATGGACCCGCGCCTTCGCGTATGTGCGTTCAACCACGTATCCACCTATTTCGGCGATGTTGTCTGGACCGGCCAGAGCACACGCCATATCCTCGCGGCATTCCGGCACGCCGGTCTCACGCAGGAACAAGTGCGCTCAATGTTCGTGGGCGTCAGCCCCATGAGCTACATGAAGCCCTTCGCGGAGACGACCAACCGTCACTCGCTGATCATTCACGCGACCTACGATCTGACCTTCGTCCGCAAATTTTCACTCGATGTGCTGCGCAACTTCGACCTGCACGGTATCCGCTATGTCAGCAAGGTGCTGCCGTGCGGTCACTACACGACCGGGGAAACGCCCTACAAGTATCTCGATGGCTGGTACATGGGCTCGTTCGTGCACAGCGCTTTCAAACAGCTCGCGTCCGAACGTCGGGATCGCTCCGCGTAGTCAAGCTGCGCAAAAAGACAAATGCCCCATGAAGCGGGGCCTTCGTTCCGCTTCATGGGGTCAGTTGTCTTGCGTGCAGCAACCTGGAAAATTGTCGACCGACTGGGGCCCGAAAAACTTTTGCTAGCGTGCAGAGCCCGGGATAGCGTCTTCCGTACTTTCACGGTAAAACGTCGTCACGAAAACCGGCGAAAGAACCATCAGGATGAACGTCACTCCAACCGCAAAATCGTGCATAAGGGATATCTCCTTTTTCTACGGGAAGGCTCCGCTTCATCCGTAGAGAGAGCATGTCAGGCGCAAAGCGGCTTACCAATCCCACGTGGGAACTATTACTTACCTTCGTCACCACGTTCTACCGCGAACGTTGCAGACTTTCCAGGGTCTAGGGTCTAGGGTCTAGGGTCTAGAGTTTAGAAGACGTCGCTTTGGCAACCCTAACGACCTGGTGGGCCATCCTTTGCCGCCTTTTGGCAAAACGGGGTCCCCAGCCAACTTGTTGGCTGGGGTGTAAAGGGTGGGGTATCGCGCGAAGCGCGAACGCTCCTGCCCATCTTGAAGACCGCACCCGCGCTTACATCCCGAAAGCAGGTCTCTCCACTACGCTGCCGGTTCCTCTCATACTTCGCCTTTTCAAAATCATTGGGGACCGTTTTCTTCGGAGGAAAACGGCTTGATCATCCTCATTTCTCCTAACACCTTGAGAGGAACCGCCACACGCTCCGGTCGAGATGACAGAGTTGTGGGAGCACAAAGAAGCAGCAGATCCCCTACGGGGATGACAGAAAGAAAAGCAAAAACAACAACTGGAGACATTCAACCGTTCCACCCATCACGATCGGGCCGGAGGGTGACAGATTTCGGGAAAGTTAGCGAAGTGCTACGCGCTGTGGGCGGGCTCGAAAAGGATGTGCATCAGACGGCGCGCGACAGAGAGCGGCGTATCCCGGCGTGACTGTGGAAGAGGAAGAGTGTCCCAGAAATCCTGCGTGCGTTGCGGGCCTTTCGCAGTGGACGGTGCAGCGGCGTGGCACTGCTCTACCTCATGAACGATGCGCAAAGCTTGCTGCTGGCTGCCCTTCAGGGCTTCGGCGACAGGCACGACATGGAGACCCGAAGTACCGCGCACGACGGCATGATGCGGGGCTGACTGGCCGGCATGTGATGCGAAGACCGCAGCGGGAGAAAAGCGGCGCAAACGTTGTGGGAACGGAATGATCCGAGCCGCCATCTCTTCTCCCTTGCCGTGTTCGCACACATCATCCACGTGATCCATTGAAGAAGCGCTGCGCGATTTTCGTTATCCCCTTCCATCCCGGCGGTCTGCCACCTTTGCGTCATAAGCTTCACAACCACAGCGTAGAATCGCTTCTATGCCGATCGATCTGAATGCAACCCTCCTGCAGTCCGACCCCGACATTGCTGCCCAAATCAGCAAAGAAGCCGTGCGCCAGCATGAAGGCCTGGAGATGATTGCCAGCGAGAACTTCGTTTCGCGTGCCGTACTGGAAGCCGCGGGAACTGTCTTCACCAACAAGTACGCGGAAGGCTATCCGGGCAAGCGCTACTACGGTGGTTGTGAATACGCCGACGTCGTCGAAAACCTCGCCCGCAGCCGCGCCAAGCAGCTTTTCGGCGCCGACCACGCCAATGTACAGCCGCACTCCGGCTCGCAGGCCAATGCCGCCGCCTACATGACGCTGCTGAAACCCGGCGACACCATTCTCGGCCTCGATCTCGCCAATGGCGGCCACCTGACCCACGGCCACAAGCTCAATTTCTCCGGCAAGCTCTACAAGGTCGCCAGCTATAAGGTACGCAAAGACACCGAGGTCATCGACTACGACGAGCTCGAAGACCAGGCAACCGCCGAAAAGCCCAAGGTGATCATCGGCGGCGGATCGGCCTACCCTCGCACCTTCGACTTCCCGCGCATGCGGCAGATCGCGGACAAGGTCGGCGCTCACCTGGTCGTCGACATGGCGCACTTCGCAGGCCTGGTTGCCGGCAATGTGCATCCTTCGCCGGTTCCACACGCCCACATCGTGACCACCACGACGCACAAAACGCTGCGCGGGCCGCGTGCGGGCATGATTCTTTCCAAGGCGGAGTTCGCGACCGAAGTGGATCGCAGCGTGTTTCCCGGACAGCAGGGCGGACCCCTGGTCCACATCATGGCGGCCAAAGCAGTCGCCTTCAAGGAAGCGCTGGAGCCGGAGTTTGCCCAGTACGCGGCGCAGACGGTGGCCAACGCCCAAGCGCTCGCGGAGGCTATGCAGGCGGAAGGTTTCCGCGTGATCTCCGGCGGCACCGATACCCACCTCATGCTGATCGATGTTTTCGCCAAGGGCATCCTCGGCTCGGAAGCGGAAGAAGCGCTCGGCCTGGCCGGCATCACGGTCAACAAAAATGCCATCCCGTACGACACCAATCCTCCGCTCAAGCCCAGCGGCATTCGCCTGGGGACACCGGCGCTGACCACCCGCGGCATGAAGGAAGACGAGATGCGCTCCATCGCAAAGTGGATTGGCATTGCACTGGAACATCGCAACGACAGTGCGAAGCTGGCGGACATCCGTGGGCTGGTGGGCGAACTGGCGGAAAAGTTTCCGCTTTACGACTGGCTCAGGGCCTAAAACCTTTCGAGAGGTTTCGACATTCCCTCGGAGGCTAAAGCCGCGTTGTTATTTGACGGATGTACGGCGGGACTGAAGCCCCGCCCCTTCAAAGCTCGGACTTACCGGGAGACTGCCGGATGATAACGCTGTTTGTGCTCGGTTTCTGTACCGGCCTGCGCTGCATGACCCCGATAGCGGTGGTGTGCTGGTTCGCCTGGCTGGCGCTGTTCCCCGTGCATGGCACGTGGGCGTCCTGGTCCGGCAACCTCTTCGCGGTGATCGTGTTCAGCCTCATGGCGCTGGGCGAGTACGTGGCCGATACCTTGCCAAAGACACCCAACCGTACAGCGCCGGGACCCGCGATTTCGCGTGTCGTGTTCGCTGGGCTGGTGGGCGCAATCACAGCAACCTCCTTCATGGATCCTCTCGCCGGCGGCATTCTCTTTGGCGTCATCGGCGCAGTCGCCGGTACCTGGGGAGGGTTCTACGCACGCCGCTTCCTCTCGAACAAGCTAGGCAGAGACCTCCCTGTGGCCCTCGCGGAATCAGCCTTCACGCTGGCTCTGGCCATTTTTGCGGCTCACCTCCGCGCCCACGAACTGTTCAAACACCCCAACGTCTACTCCTTCCTCCTCACGCGCTGAGAAAAAGAGAGAGAACAGAGATCAGAGAACAGAGATGAGGAACGAAGCCTGGATTTGAGTCGCCGGTTTCTACACAGCGATTTCAGCGTCGCTGCCGGGACGAAAAGACTCCTGCAACAGCTTTCTCCCACCGTTCAAGAGGCCACGGTATTCCCGAACTGCTCTAGACTATAGCGATGGCTCGAAGAGCGCAGACGGTGGGGGAAACCGACCCAAAGGAGTGGTTGCGTGGACTCCCCAAGGCGGAGCTTCACTTGCATCTTGAAGGTTCAATCACACCTGAAACGCTGGTAGAGCTTTCTTCCCGCAATGACTCCGCTCCGCTCACGCTGGCGCAGGCTCGCGAAACCTACCAGTACAAGGACTTTCTCAGCTTCCTGATGAGTTTCAAAGCGGTGACCGAAAGGCTGCACGCCGCGGAAGACTACGAGACCATTACCTACAACATGGTGCGGGATCTTGCGGCGCAGGGCGTCCGCCATGCCGAGGCCTATCTGTCCATCGGCATTCTGTATCGTTTTGACCGTTTACACGTAGACGCAGTGATTGAGGCTGCGGAATGCGGGCGCACCAGGGCGGAGCAGGACTTCGGCGTTTCGTTGTTGTGGATCATCGATGCGGTGCGGCATTTCGGGCTGGAAGAATGCGCGCGTGTTTTTCGCAAAGCCGCGGAGCTGCGTGACCAGTATCCCAGCATTGTCGGCATCGGTATCGGTGGCGATGAGGCGCGCGGGCCGGCGCACGAATTTCGAGAGCTCTACAAGGAAGCCAAAGATAAGGGACTGCACCTGACCTGCCATGCAGGGGAAGCATGTGGACCGCAAAGCATCTGGGCAGCCATCAACATTGGCGCGGAACGTATCGGCCATGCGCTGACGGCGCAGCAGGATCCCGACCTGATTGAGGTGCTCGCGGAAAAGCAGATTCCGTTGGAATTGAATGTGACCAGCAACGTCAAGACGGGATGCTGCGCTTCGCTACAGGAGCATCCTGTACGCCGCTATTTTGAAGAGGGCTTGATGGTCACGTTGAACTCCGACGATCCGCCGTTCTTCGGCGCTACGCTGCTGGATGAGTTCGAACTCGCGCACCGTGAATTCGAGTTCCCACTCGACCAGATGCGAGAGCTGGCGGCGAATTCTATCGAAGCGAGCTTTCTATCACCAGAGCGCAAGTTGATATTGCTGGGTGAGGTAGAACGTTACGGCTGGTAGGGGAAGTCCGATGGCCTTCGCTTCATTGGGAGTTTCGCTGTCGTTGGATGCGATCCCATAAGCGCAGCCCGACGAAATATCCGAAGAAGCTACCGACAAGCGGGGCGACGATGAGATCAGCCATCGGGTGTTGTCTTGTGTAGGGATCCCTTACGAAATGAATAGCGACCATGCTTAGAGCAGTTTCGGTAATACTGTGGTCTTCCAAACAGCGGAGAATGCCGTTTTCATTGGGAGAAAACGGCTTCGGCACCCTCTCTTCGGTCTACACCATTACCGGAACTGCTTTAGAGACCAAAAACCGCCACACAGGCAAACGCCATACAAATACACCACCTGATTGCGGGTCTTTGTAGCCACGGCAACACTGTACGGCACGTGTTGATTGCTCGCGGAAAGAAGATCGAATTAATGTCCCGGCGGCGCGGGTACCATGACCGCACTGGGATCGACTTTGGGAATGCCGAAGTGCCCGCTGAGCTTGACCAGATCGAGCGGGCGGAAAAGCCCGGTAACTTCGATCACATTCATTTGCTTGATGGCGCGGATCACTACCGTGCAACCGTCGATGTCGGTGCCGTGGAAATGCAGCCACATATCGGTCAGCGGCTTTTGCGGCGAGGCGGACTCTCCCGGCGAAACATTCGCATTGACCAGGTGATGCCAGCCCGCACGGTCATAGGAAACGATCAACGAAGACATTGCTTCCGGCGTGTAGAACGCAGGTTCCCGGTACCGGTAGCTTTCAATGGTGATGTTGTTGAGTGATGCCAGCGCCTGATTGTTCAACAGCGACTGCATCATGTCCCGGTCGAACACCACGGATGTGTGGGTCGCGGGTTGCGAAGCGATATTCATCAGGGCTTCGGACACGCCGGGAGGCTGTGGCTGCTGGGCCGAGGCAGACGGAAAGAAAGCGGAGCTACCTACAAGAACAGCGACGCACAGACGCAGCTTCATCGCGGAACCCTCATGGAAGGTAAGACGCATTTTCGGCGAGAAAGTTCTTGGGAGCACCGGCGGAGCGAGGGTTTAGAGCAGTTCCGGTAATACTGTGGTCTTCCCGAACGGTGGAGAATGCCGTTTTCGTTGGGTGAAAACGGCTTCAGCACCCTCTCTTCGGTCTACACCATTACCGGAACTGCTCTAGGGGTTAGGGTCCAGGGTATAGCGATCAAACCGCTGTCGTCCGCCTTCTAAACCCTAATCCCTGGACCCTAAACCCTGTCCCTCTCGTCTTACTCGACCTTGGGAGCAAAGTAGCCTTTGCGGGTGCGAACTGAGTAGCGCGAATCGAGTGCCTGAAGGTAGACGGTGCGGAAGGAACCATCCGGGTGGAAGTTTGCCGGCACGTAGATCAGCAGGTACTGGCTGCGGAGCTCTTCTTCAATGTTGCGGAAGCCGATCGACACATCTTCAATGCGGTCGGGAAAGAATGCCTGCCCGCCGGTCGCTTCGGAGATCTGCTTCAGAACGTCATCGCCCTTGTCCTTGCTGGGACCGACGTTCGTGCTGATGGTATAGACAATCGTTTCAGCGCGCTGGCATTCCTTGATGGCTTCGCTTTCCAGTACGCGGCTGTAATCGTCATCGCCGTCCGAGACCAGAACAATGGCTTTGCGGACGGCCTGCTCCTGCTTGAGCGTGAGCATCTGGTCCCGGCAGGTCTTGTAGAGCGAATCAAACAGGGCGGTACCGCCGCCGGGCCGCAGCTTGCGGATTCCGGTGTCGAGAAGGTCGATGCGGTTGGTGTAGTCCTGCGAGATGTCCGTGTTGACGTCGAATCCTTCCACGAAGGCGCGATCAGCGGGATGCAGAACCTGCAGCAGGAAGTCCGTTGCGGCCTGCTGTTCAAACTGGAAGCGCTGACGGATCGAGCTGGACGTATCGATCATCAGGCCCACGCGCAACGGGAGGTTCGTCTGTTGGGAGAACTTCACCACGCGGACCGGTGGGCGGCCGTCATCGAGAAGACCGAAGTTCTGCTGTTGCAGGCCGGTAACGAATTTGCCGTGACGATCAGTCACCGTAAAGACCTGATTGACTTCGCGAACCACGACGCTGATCTTGCCGGTTTCGGGCAGGGAGGGATCGCGCTCCTGTAGTTCCGGCTGCTGACTTTTCGGTGTCGTGGTCTGAGCCTGGGGCGTGGTGGTGGCAGGCGCCGGCAAGGCAGGGGCTTTCTCTTGCGCGTGCAGCGGGGAAAAGCTTGCGAGGCCGAGCCAGACCGCGCAAAGACCAGTCCAGCGAATCGTGTTCGTACGAGTCATCATGACAATCCCAATTTTACGCCGCTGTGATGTTTCGCAGCGGTTTTACTTGCCTGCCGGAGCGCTGGCTGCAACCGGTTTTGCGGGCGTAGGCGGCGCCGGCGGAGCATAGGGCGCCGGGGGAGTCGCACCCGCAGCGCGGAGCGCATCGTCGATCTCGGCAAAGAGGAAGTCCAGCGGGATCGCACCATCGATCTTGTCGCCATTGATAAACAAGGACGGCGTGGAATCGACGCCGAGGCTTTCGCCTACCTTCCGCGAAGCGGCCACGGCGGTGGTGTCCTGTTTGGCGATGCAGGCATCGAGCTTGGTCAAATCCACCTTCTGAAAGGCGCCCTGCTCGCGCACCATCTTGTCGAGTTGGCCGTTGGCGCGCTCGAGCGTGCGCTCGCCTTCAGGCGCTGCATCCTTGTCCTTGGCGGCAGCAGCGGCGGTTGGCGGCTGTCCAATCTCGGAGGAATGTGCGTGGATGTAGTCCACGGCGTTCCAGTAGCCGGGTGTCGATTGCGCGCCGAGGCAATTCACGTCCACCGACGCACGCATCGCCCAAGGATGCTGGTCGAGTGGGAAGTCCTTGTACACGATCCGGACGGAGTCCCCATAGCGCCTGGTGATGGCGGGAAAGATGCTCTGGTGCAGCCGTGCGCAGTAGGGGCATTCCAGATCGTCGAATCCGACAATCAGCACTGGTGCTGTCGCTGGGCCACCCCGGGCAGGTCGGTCGTCCGCGGATACCAGATTGCGCGGGTTCGCCGAGATATCCCAGGAGGTGAGTTGGGCGAGGGTCTTGCCATCGTTCGAAAGCAGAAACTTGATGGGGTGCGACACGACGCCTTCATTGCTGAAGGTGACGGCGACCGTATCCCAGCCCGGAAGCTCGGAAGGCACGCGTCCACTGAGGTGCATCGTCGACCCCGGCGGAAGGTTGGCCTTCTGACGGATCATCGCTTCAATGCGGTGGCCAAGTTCCGGCGAAATGGGCTGCCCGGCGATTACGGGCGTGGCGGGTTGAGCGGGCGCCGGTGTCGCAGGCTTTTGGGCATGACAACCGAGAACGAGAGAGGCCGAAACGAGAAATGCGAGGGAGCGGAGGGACACGGGCACAATACCTTATTATCGCAGAGCCAGATGGGCGCGCGAAGGCGATAAGGGATGGACGAGCGGCCTCCGCGAACGTCATCCCCGGCAGGAGTCTGTCAGCCCTTTCGTGGGATTTTGCGATCTTCCCGGCTGGCTTGTCCGCTACGGCCTGCTGGTGTCCGCCTCCGGGTTCATGGCCAGCAACGGCATGAAGTTCCGGCGATACACGAAGATCAGGAATAGCTCCAGAACGGCGCATACAGCCCCAGGGAGAATACCTGCGCGCTCGGTCAGCAGAAGATGGAACAGCAGGATATTTACCAGTTCCGGCGCTAGCAGCGTCAGGGCAAGCGGGACGAACCGGTTCACCAGCAACAGCAGGCCGCCGATCACCTGCACCACGGCGATGAACGTCATCCAGTGATGATTGGCCATGATCCCCGCCCATATCCCGGCATCGCCGGGTATTGGAGGCGCTGGAATGAAATGAAGCAGGCCGTTCAGGCCGAAAACGAAGAAAACGAGACCCAGCAGAATGCGCGCACCAAGAATGACCCACTTCATCGTTGAACCCTCCCGTACGTGAGGCTTCCAGCCTAATGGAATTAGGCCGTGGGTGTACATCCAAAGCAGCCCTTGTCAGGGTGAAGCGCTTTGCCTGCCCCCATCCCGGCACTGAAGGAGAGCGAAATGGGCAACCCGCATCTCTGAAGGAAAAGACCACAGCTTCTGATACAAACAAGCGCATGAGTACTTTAGGGCTGGATGATCGCCCATCCAAGGACGAGAATTTTTTCCAGCGCCTGTTCTGGCCCAGCCCGGATCCATCGGAGGTCGATACGCTGGGCCGCCAGGGTTTCTGGCTATGCCTGATCCTTGGCGTCCTTTCCCTGGTTTTCCTGGTGTTACGTGCCCAACCGTTGTCGGGGGCTGTTGCGCTCCTCTTCTTTTTTCTGGGTGGAATCGGCGTACGCGAACATAGCGTGACGTCGGCCATCTACGTGGCGGGGGCTTATGCGATCAATATCTGTTCCGTGATCGCGCTGGGCAGCTCTCCGGGACCGCTGGATTTGATCGCATTCGGGCTGCTGCTCGCGAATATCCGTGGAACCTGGATAGCGTCGCGCTGGATGAAGCGTGCAGGTCACGAGGCGTTTCCTGACCGGATGTCCGAAACATTGGGCGACAAGATGGCGGATCGGATGCCGGCGGCGGTCTGGCCTAAGCTCTCGATGGTGTTTTACGTGCTCGGCGGGGTGTACCTGTTGCTTTCCGTTTTCGGCATGCTGCTGCTTGCCATGCATGGCGCCTACACTTCCAGAAGTTACTGAGATTTCCCCAGAAGCTACTGAGATTTCTAAGGAGCGAATTGTTTTGAGTGGTCTTTCTCTTTCTCTTGAAGGCAAAGTTGCCCTCGTCACCGGCGGGTCTCGCGGCATTGGGGCAGCCACGGTACGGCTGTTGCGGCAGGCAGGTGCGCGGGTTGTATTCAGCTACCGGGCAGCCGAACAACAGGCTCTGGATCTCGCGGAAGAATGTGGTGGCGAAGAAGCGTGTAAGCCTCTCCAGCAGGATCTCCGCACCATTGAGGACGGACAAAAGCTCGTCGCGGATGCCGCCAAAGTTTTCGGCCGCATCGACTGCCTGATCGTCAATCACGGAGTATGGCCACCAAGGGATGTTGGCATTCAGAGCATGAGTGCTACCCAGTGGAAGTTCACCCTGGGCGTCAATCTGGACAGCGTGTTCGGGCTGGTGCAAGCCGGCACGGCAATCATGTTGAAACAGGCGGCAGAAGGTCAAGGCATGCCCGAAAGCGGCGTTACGGCTGCGCACGGACACATCGTGCTGGTCGCTTCGACCGCCGCCCAGCGTGGCGAGGCCTTCCATGCCGACTATGCAGCCAGCAAAGGCGCTTTACTGTCCCTGACCAAAAGCCTTTCCAGTGAACTCGCGCCGCAAGGCATCCTATGCAACTGTGTGGCTCCCGGCTGGGTGGTTACGGAGATGTCGGCTGGAACCCTGAGCGACCCGGAAGCGTCCAAGAAAGCGTTAGGCTTTATTCCGCTTGGCCGGGCCGCCTCCACGGATGAGATTGCCGGACCGGTCGTGTTCCTCTGCACGCCTTGGGCGGGCTTCATTTCCGGCGAAATCTGGAATGTGAACGGCGGCGCCGTACTGGTTGGGTAATGGAGGCGCAACGGCGGCCGGGTTTGCGGGTTGGATCGTGAAGGGACTTGCGATGGGACAGTTTGGAACGATGTCGATGAAGAAGCGCTGGGGGAGTCTTGGGCTCGCAGTTGTCCTGCTGGGAACTTTTGCGGCGCGCGCCGTGGCGCAGGCCTCGGCCATTCCGAGTGCGCAGAAGCCAGCCGAGGTGGCGGGTGAAAACCGCGGGCGCAAACTTCTCGGCCAGATGGTGACCGCGCTCGGCGGTGATGCCTGGCTCAATCGCAAGGACTGGATCGAAGTCGGGAAAGGCGCGACCTTTTACAAGGGCGCGGCGAATCCCTATGTCACGGAGTTCGAGCGCTATTACCGCGCCGAGCCCTACGGTGAACGCGTGGTGATTGTTTCGAAGATGGGGGTCTTGATTCCGACGACCAAACGCGATATCGCCGAAGTATGGACGCCGGATGACGGCTTTGAAATCACCTTCCGCGGCAAAAAAGAGCTGCTCAAGGAAGATATTGCGGACTACAAACTGCGCCGTGCCCACACGCTGGATGTGGTGGTCAAGAACTGGCTCAAGCAGCCGGATGTCCTGGTCACCTATGAAGGCACGGATATGGTCGACCGTCACCTTGCGGACAAGATCAGCGTGTTGACTGCCACGAACGATGCGGTTGTGCTGGAGCTCGACGAGTCAACCCATCTGCCGCTCAGCCGCTCTTTTCAGTCGCGGAACCCGGTCTATCACGATCTTGATACCGACATCGAAGAGTACGACGACTACCACCCTATCCAGGGCATTATGACCCCGCTGACCCTGACCCGCCTTCGCAATGGCGACATGGTTTCACAACGCTTTTTGACCAAGGTGACCTACAACGTCGGGTTGGCGCCCGATCTTTTTGATCCCGACCGGCCCCTGGCGCAGAAGATCAAGAAGTGACGTGGCCGGGCAATGCCCGGCCCTCGCGTTTATACTCATGTTCGCTATGAGTGATGCTACCCAGGACTCTCAGCCGAAGGACGAATCGGCCGCAGTTTCGACAACCGTGATGGACATTCAGGAAATCATGTCCATCCTGCCGCACCGTTATCCGTTCCTATTAATCGATCGTGTGATCGAGATGGAGCGGAAGAAACGCATTGTGGCGATCAAGAACGTCACCTTCAACGAGCCGCAGTTTACCGGGCATTTTCCCGGCTACCCCATCATGCCCGGCGTGTTGACCATCGAGGCGATGGCGCAAACCGGTGGTGTCCTGCTTCTGTCGGAATATCCCGACCGGGCCGAGCGGTTGATGGTGTTCACCGGGATCGAAGAGGCGCGGTTCCGCCGTCCTATCGTGCCGGGCGACCAGGTTCGAATCGAAGTGGAAGTGCTTGCCTGGCGGCCAAAGTTCTCGAAGATCCGCGGCGTGGCCACGGTCGAAGGGCAGCTTGCGGCGTCCGCCACCCTGACCTGTGCACTCCTTCCCCGTGTGAATCAGGCTGAGAAGACAGCTACGGGCAGGGAGCCATCCCCAGCGCAGGACGCCCAGTAAAGTTGCAGAACGGAGCGCGAGCGTGAACATTCATCCCACGGCCATTGTGTCGGAAGGCGCAGTCATCGCGGACAGTTGCCGCGTCGGTCCCTACTGCACGGTCGGCCCGAACGTGGTGCTCGGGGAAGAGTGCGAGTTGGTGTCCCATGTGGTTGTTGAAGGTCATACGACCTTCGGCCGCTGCAACCGCGTGTCTCCGTTTACCTGCATCGGCATTGCGCCGCAGGATTTGAAGTATCGCGACGAGCCGACCCGTGTCGAGATCGGCGACAACAACGCCATCCGTGAGTACATCACCATCTCGCGCGGGACCACAGGTGGCGGCGGTGTGACGCGGCTCGGATCCAACTGCCTGTTGATGGCTTATGTGCATATTGGGCATGATTCCCAGGTGGGCGACAACGTGATCCTTGCCAATGCCGCCACACTGGCCGGACATGTCACGGTGGAAGACTTTGCCGTTGTCGGCGCCATGAGCCCGGTGCACCAGTTTGCGCGGGTCGGCAAGCATGCCTACATTGGCGGAGGCACCATTGTGACCCAGGATGTGATGCCGTACTCGCTGACTTCGGAATCGCGCGACAACCATGCCTATGGTTTGAACAAGGTCGGCCTGCAGCGGCGCGGCTTCACCGCCGAGGAAATCCGCGTATTGAATACCGCGATGCGCCTCCTCGTCGGCGGCAAGCACAACACGACCCAGGCCCTTGAAACAATCAACGACATGCTGGCGCAAGGTGCGGGCAACGAACATGTGAAGTACCTGGCAGAGTTTGTGGCAAGCAGCGCTCGTGGCGTGATCAAGTAGCCTTTATACTGATTTTGATATATTCCTTTGAAGAACCTTGTTTGGCTGGGCGATTCGAAAAAGTCGATGCAAGCTTTCCCGGTGCGGGCGCGCCGGTACTTCGGATTCGAACTGTTCAACGTGCAGTTGGGCAATCAGCCAAGCGATTCGAAGCCGATGCCTAGCGTTGGCCAAGGCGTGGAGGAGATACGCGTATGGGTGGAATCGGGCACCTATCGGGTGATGTACATCGCAAGGCTCTCAGAAGCCGTGTACGTGCTGCACGCGTTTCAAAAAAAGACGCAGCAGACAAGCAAAAGGGATATCGAGGTGGCTCGCGCTCGGCTGGAAAACCTGCTGCGAGCAAAAGCGTAACCGCAGAGCCGCTCGTACTCGAAAGGTCTGAATCTGTTTGGGAGGATTTGGGTTTTTCAGCGAAAGAAGCGGCCAACCTGCGTGCACGGTCTGAACTCATGATTCAGATGAGGGAAATCATTCGGCGGAATGGTTGGACTCAAGCTGCGGCTGCGAAGCGTTGTGGCGTGTCCCAGCCACGCATCAACGATCTGCTACGTGGAAAGATCGACAAGTTCTCCCTGGATGCGCTGTTTAACATGACCGCATCCCTGGGGTTGAAAGTTCACCTCGAACTGAAAGTGGCATGAACAATCTCGGTCTGATCGCCGGCAACGGCCGCTTTCCTTTTCTGCTGCTGGACGCTGCGCGGGCGCATGGGCTGCGGGTCGTCGTCGCGGCCATCAAGGAAGAGACAGACCCCGAGATGAATGAGCGCGCCGCGCAGGAACCGGACCATGTGCGGGTCTATTGGCTTTCTCTGGGTGAGCTGTCCAAACTCATTGAAACCTTCCAGCGTGAAGGTGTAACGCGCGCCGTGATGGCCGGTCAGGTCAAGCACAAGCAGATTTTCTCCAGCATCCGTCCTGACTGGCGGCTGGCCAAGCTCCTGCTCAATCTCCGCTCGCGCAACACCGACATGCTGCTGGGTGCGGTTGCGAAGGTTCTGGAGGATGAAGGCATCACACTGCTTTCCTCGACGGCCTTCCTGGAGCCCATGCTGGCTCCGGAAGGCGTGCTGACGGCCCGCGCACCGGATGATGTGGAGCGCGGCGATATTGAGTACGGTTTGCAGGTCGCGCATGGTATTGCCGGCTTCGATCTGGGGCAGACGGTAGTCATCGCAGCGGGCGCATGTGTTGCGGTGGAGGCCATGGAAGGCACCGACGCTACAATCGCTCGCGCCGGCGAGCTGCTGCGCCGCATGGAAGCCGAGGCCAGCACGCTGGAACGCAGGCTGACGGTGGTCAAGGTCGCCAAGCCAAAGCAGGATATGCGCTTCGATGTTCCTGTCGCTGGCCTCCCCACGGTCCAAACCATGGCGGCGGCAGGCGCAACCTGCCTCTGCGTGGAAGCCGGACGGACGTTGCTATTCGACCGCGAAGCGATGGTGCAGGCGGCCAATGAGGCCGGCATTGCGATCGTCGCATCGGCCGGAGCGCCGGCGCCGAATACCGGCGTGTGACAAAGGAATGACCTTTTGCCTTCCACGGGCCGCAACATGTTGCGCGTAAAATATCACCGGGAGCGAGATCAGGAACGCTCGAGCATTTCTCATGAAGACGTACCCAGGGCCCAAGATGTTGAAGTCGTTTCCCCCGAAGAAAACGACCTTTTCCATCGTTTCGCGAGGGCGCCGCATCATGAGAAATGCTTTCTGTGTCCGTCAACGCGCCTCCAGGAGATTGCAATTATGCTTCGTTCCAGAAAGTTCGTATCGGGGCTCGCACTTGGCTTGGCTTCGCTGACGGCGCTTATGCCTGCCGCGCTCGCCGCCGGTGATCTTGCCGCAACCGGAAGCAAAGCACCGTCGTTCACCCTGCCGTCGCAGGAGAACAAACCCGTTTCGCTCAGCGACTACAAAGGCAAGTGGGTGGTGCTGTACTTCTACCCCAAGGACCAGACCAGCGGCTGCTCGATGGAAGCTCACAACTTTCAGCGCGATCTGCCGAAATACGAGGCGCTGAACGCCGTCGTTCTCGGTGTGTCGCTGGATACCGTGGAGAGTCACAAGACCTGGTGCACCAAGGACTCCTTCACCTTCAAGATGCTTGCCGATCCTGAACATAAGGTCGTTGACGCTTACGGTGTGCCCGTGAAGACGTTCCAGACCAAGGATGGTCCGGCGTCCATTGCCATGCGCGATACCTTCCTGATCTCGCCCTCGGGCAATATTGTGAAGGAGTGGGAAGTCAAGGACATCCAGAACCACAGCGCGGATGTTCTGGCTACGATCGAAGCTTCCAAGAAGTAAACGGCCTGATTCTGCAGAATTCCTGCAGACGCAAAAACGCCCGGTTCCTCGTTCGAGGCGCCGGGCGTTTTTGCTTGCCTTAGGTTGAGGAGCGACTACGACTTCTTCGCTGCCTTCTTCGCTGCCTTCTTGGCGGCTTTCTTCGGAGCTGCCTTCTTCGCTGCCTTCTTGGGAGCTGCCTTCTTCACTGCCTTCTTTGCTGCTTTCTTGGTTGCCAAGGTCTTACCTCTCATAGTTGATTTTTTACTGCTTGTGCTCTTGTTGCCTGCTGCCTTTTTGGAGACAGCCTTACCGCCGCGCAGAGCACCAGTCTTCGCGGCAGAACTTGAAATCTTTTTACCCGCTGTCTTCTTCGCGGGAACCTTCTTGGCGGCCTTCTTCGCCACCGCCTTCTTGACGGCCTTTTTCGGAGCTGCCTTCTTCACAGCCCTCTTGACCGCTTTCTTGGGAGCAGTCTTCTTCGCCGCTTTCTTGGGGGCTGCCTTTTTGACTGCCTTCTTCGGAGCGGCCTTCTTTACCGCCTTCTTGGGGGCTGCCTTTTTGGCTGCCTTCTTCGGAGCCGCTTTCTTCGCGGCTGCCTTGAGCGGGGCCTTCTTCACTGCCTTCTTGGGAGCGGCCTTCTTCGCCGGCTTCACTGGAGCGCTGGACGTTTCGGTCGCGCTTGGTGTCGGCTCAGCGGAAAGCTTGTAAGGGGGCTCGTACGGTTCAGCAGGTGTGGAGGGTGTGGCAAAGAGCTCGGCTTCTTCCGCGTGGTTGCTGGTGGTTGCAGGAGCATCGTCATCTGCATCCAGGGAAACGTCGGAGTCGAGTTCCTCTTCCTCCTCCTCATCTTCCTCGTCGACGTTGTCTATGTCGTCGGCGCTGTCTGTGTCATCAAAGCCTGCCGCGTAGAGCTTGATCGTTTCGTCGTCGAAAGCCATTCGCCTGATCTCCTTCGCTCCCTATGTGCGTTCTTAAGTAGACGCACACTTGCGCGAAAATATGTCACCAGAATTACGCTGCGCACAAGAAAATAGCAAGCACCTTTTTTGGTGCAGCGAGTTTTTCTTCTTCGCAATTGTCATCGTAGTGTCGCGCTATGCGTAACCCTGCATCGACAGTCACTGCTCGAACCTCCGAAGGATACTCAACGTTTCCGTTTTTTGGATGACGATGCAGGGCTGTGCGCGGCGGAATGCGCGGTCGTGTGCGAGGAAGAACGCGAACCGCTGTGGGTACCTGCACTGTGCGCGCTCTTGCGTCCCGCGTTTTTACTGGATGCATGTCCGCGGCTGCGGCGTCCGCCGCGTCCTGAAGGTGCGAGCCGTATAGGCTCGGCCACGTAGATCGTTTTCCCAGGTGTCACACGGCTTGAAGGCAGGTGGTTCCAATCCAGAAGCTGGTCGACCGTGACGCCGAAGCGGTCGGCGACAGCAACCAGCGTGTCTCCGCGGCGCAAGGTATATCGTTGCTGGCCCGCTCCGCCTTCACGTGCGCCGGCCACTGGAACCACCAACTCGTCGCCGGGTGCAATCGGGTTCGCACTTGTGACTTCATTCACCTGCGCGACCTCGGTGGCTCGCGCATGCAGCGTTGTTGCAATGCCTTCCAGCGTTTCGCCGGCTTTGACGACATGGAAGCGCCAGCTTGCGCGGTTGCTTTCAGGAATGTCCTTCAGGCGGTCCGTGTAAAGCTGACGCGTACCCGGCGGAAGGTGGAGGTCATAGGAGAGATCGGGGGGCGTGCTCAGCCGCAGCAACGCGGGATTCAATGCGACGATCTCCTGCACGCTGGAGTTCGTCAGGTCGGCAACAAGGGGCAGGCTGATGGCGTAGCTGGTGGTCACCTTATCGGAGAGTACAGGCGTATCGGGCACAAGATCGGTCAGCCCGTACTGCTGAGGATTCTTCGCCATGATGATGGCGGCGATGATGCCCGGCACATACGCCTTGGTTTCCGCGGGCAGGCCGCCATGGCGGTAGAGCTCCCAGTAGTCCGCATACCCGGTCCGGCTTACGACGTGTTGCACGCGCCCCGGACCCCAGTCATACGCAGCCATGGCAAGGTACCAGTCGCCAAACTGGTTGTAGAGGTACTTAATGTAGTGCGCGTACGCGATGGTGGACTTCTCGGGATCGAAGCGCTCATCGAAATAGCCGTTGCGCTGCAGGCCATACGCACCTGCGAATGGCATGAACTGCCACATGCCGCCGGCGCCCGAGCTGCGGTTCAATGCCTGTGGCTGGAAACCGGATTCCGCGACAGCCTGGTAGATCAGATCCTCGGGCACATTATTGTCGCGCAGGATCTTCAGGATCATGTCCTTGTATTTGCCGGCGCGTTCCAGGGAACGCTTCAGGTGCGCGTGGCCCGCCGGCGAATTACTGAAGTAGCTGATGAAGCCCGCGACGTAATCATTCACGACCAGCGGAAAATCGGATTTCGTGGTCTTGACTTCGGCCTCGACCTTTTCCACCAGGACAGGATTGGAAGGAAAGGTGACATCCTTGATGGCTTCATCGAGGGGTGCGGGCTCGACCTTCGGCGAGAAGCCGTTGCCTTGTTGCAGCGCCACCATCTCCAGCGAGTTGATCGCACTGAGCAGCCGATCGAATTCGTCGGCCAGCACGGGATCGTTCTTGAGATCCATATCGCTGGACAGCATGATGTCAACGGCGAAGTCGAAGTCCATGCGGGCAGCGTCAAGGCGGTTGGAGTTGTAGTTGCTGACTCCCGATTGGTAGCTGTCCTCGGCACGCTTCAGCAGGTCCTGCACTTTTTGTGCGTGCTGCTGGGCCGCGATCTGATCCGCGGTAACAGGCGGCGTCAGGACCGTTTGCGGCGGCGGAGGCACACCCTTCTGCAAGGAAGCCGGCTTCTGCGCAACGGCGCAGGGCAACAGGAGAAACAGGACGGCGGTTGAAAACGCAACGTGCGTTCGCGGAAAGGCGCACGACAAAGCACCCGCCGGCGATGGCGTCCGTTCACGAAAAGGGGAGGGCTGCACGCTAACCATCAACCTCCCCATTGTACGGGCTTAGAGCAAATCTCCTGATGCTGTGGTTCCGAGAGGCGATGGAGGAGGTTGTTTTCCTTATAAGAAACAACCCTGGCATCGGGGCCGAGGTATGGCCCTTGCCGCTGGTAGTGGAACAGACCAGCGCCAACGGCGTGGCATATACCAGCATGGGGTGAAACCCCATGTAACGGGTAGCCATAGATACAAGCGCTGAAGGCGCGACATATATGCAGCCACGGAAGCGCGGGCCATCGCCACAACATTTATCCCGGACGGATCATGTATTTCGGCGAAATAGATGAGAGCATATGTCGGGCCTTTAGCCCTTTAGATCCCGTGTGGTCTGACATGGGGTTTCACTTCCCCAGCGAGCCAAGGGCAGGAGCGCTCGCCGGGGTCCCCATTTCACCCCATGCTGGTATATGCCGCGCCGTTGGCGCTTGGGGGCTTGCTCGTATCCGAGTCGTGACTTCTCTGGCAACAAATGAGGCGGTCGGCCCGTTTCATCCTCAAGGTCGGCAACGACGGTGGACGACTTGGGAGAAAAGGACTGCGGCATTTTCTCCCTCAGGGAATTTGCTTTAGTGCCCGGGCGCGACCTGCTTCGCTTCGGTGTTCGCCGGTGGCGAGTAATAGGGCAGCTTGGCCTGTTGCTCCGTAGCACGCTTCACCGCGATGTCGGCAAACAGCAAACCGGGAACGATGGTTGTTTCAGGAACAGGGCTGATGGTTTGCGAAACCCAGGGATCGCCGCCCGCGGCAATGACCTCGCTGCGGAGCGAGCGTTGGTCGAGTTCATCGAAGACCGCTCCACGCACCAGGGAGCGTTTGCCGTCTGGCGATACGCGATACAACAGCCGGGGCGAAAGGTCGCCGGCCAGTGTCTCGACTTCGTAGACGTCGCGTCCTTCATCCTTGGCCAGGGCAAGCAGCTTCGCCCGCAGAGCCTCCGAAGAGAGCGGCTCCGCGGGCTTGACGACGATGACACCGGCCTTTGAGTGAGACGCCTGACCAAGGGCGGCGCGTCCATGACCGTTCGACTCTGGAAAGTCTTTCACCGGTTCGCGGCCAATCAGGTAGTCGACCAGTTTGCCGCGGTCCACAATGGTGACCGGTGTTACAGGCACGCCCTCATCGTCCACGGAATAGGCGCCGACCAGCGACTGCCCATCGAACTTCTGCAGCGTAGGATCGTCCATCACCGTGAGGAACGCAGGCAACACGGGACTGTGCAGGCTGGACTGATAAGCGCCCTGGGTGCGGGCGGTGGTGCCCATGTCCGGACGGTCAGCTTCCACGTTCGGTACGAAGAGACGGTTGAAGACATCGGCAGCCGCGTCTCCGGAAAACAAGACGGGACCGTGGTAGTCCTCGGCATCGACCACGGGCGCGTTGCGCAGCTCGTTGTAGCTGCGCAGATCGTCCAGGGTGCGCTGCTTGAGTTTGGCAAAGCTTTCGAGACCTGCGGCGGTGGCGGCGGTGGTGCCATTGTTTCGGCCGAGCTGCATACCGTCAGGGGCCTGTCCACCCACATTGATGCTGTCGGCATACCCGCCGTAGCCGTGACGCAGAATGGTACCGTCAGTGTTCACCGTGTAGCGATTGACGGCCAGGCCGCTGATGGTTGCGCTGGAGTACTGCACGTCGGCGGCAAATGCGTTGACTTCAGGTGCGGTCGCGTACAGGCCGCTGGCCTCCACGATGCGGTGTTTCCAATCCTCGCGATCGATGTCCAGCTTGAGCAGCGGTTCAAGGCGTACCACGGACTTCGCGGGTGTGAAGTCATTCGCCGTGGGAGGACTCTGAAACCGCTTCAGGGCTGCCTGCTTGGCGGCATAGGCGCGCAAGGCATTTTTGTAAGCCTCATCGGTTGCGGTCCACAAGGCGTACCTGAGTGCTGCCGTGTCGTTGTCCTGTGGGGCCAGCGCCAGTGAGCCTTCGCCACGTGCCGAGCTCGAATCCGACTTGTAGTCACCGATGCGTACTTCCACGCGTACGACGCGTTGGCGCGACTCGCCTTCGCCGGTCAGCGCGCCATAGTTGGCGCTCGCATTCCAGCTATGCAGATCTTCAAGGCGATACTCCATGAAATAGGGCCGCTGCATGCCGGGAAGGATCAGCAGTTCCTTTTCGCGCGCGAGTTCCTGTTGCATCGCGGTGAGAAGAGGATCGTTGGCGGTGACCGCAGCGTCACGTGTCGAAGCCCCTTGCGCGCCGGCAACGAGCGAGGTTGCAAGCAGTGCGCTCGCGCTTATCGCGCAGAGCAGCAAAGGACGGGAGACAAGCCGGTGTTCGGAAAACGGATTGCTGAAAAGTCGTGAACGGATCACTGCGCACCACCCTTCGCCGCGCCGGCTGCATCATTCAACGGCGGAGGCGGCACAATCGGCGGACGGGATGTGCCCTGCGATTGGCGCTGCGTTTCAATTTCGCTTACCAGCATGGCCGGCGCGACGGCGCTCACGGGAATGGTGCCCGACTCCGCCCCGCATTCTCCGTTGAAGATGTCCTGGTGATCGCCGGTGGCCACAATCCGGTTCAGCGCAGCCTGTGGAGTGCCGACGATACTGACGCCGCGTACTAGTTCGTCAGGACGGCCGTCGACATACACGCGATACACCACCAGCGGAATCACCTGGAACGCCTGCGGTGACCGGCGAGTGGTTACGGCGAAGCCCGAGGAGATGTCTTCAAAGAACAAGCCGTAGGCCTTGCCTTGTTTTTTGGCTTCGGCCTTCAACATCTCGCGCAGCTGCGCGTCGGTCACCTTGTTGGTCGAGGTCACGATGAGATTGCCCTGGCGGCCGGTCGGCATCTTGCCGGTTTCGGCACGGCCATGACCGTTCGACTGCGCAAAGCTTGCCACGGGAAGCCGCGACATGAGGAAGGTTTTGAGCACACCGCTGTCCACCAGTTGTACCCGGCGCGCGGGCTGACCTTCATCGTCGAAAACGTAATGCCCGCTCAGGGGATGGCCGTCGATCTCGCGCAGTGTTGGGTCGTCGGCCACCGAAAGGAAAGTCGGCAGGATCGGTTTGTTCAACAGCTTGGTGAAAGTCTGGCCTTCTTCATCGCCGCGCTGGCGCTGACCTTCAAGACGGTGTCCGAGAACCTCATGGAAGAACACGGCCGAAGCACGGCCGGAAAGGATTGCCGGACCGTTGTAGGGCTCGGTGATGGGGGCGCTGCGCAGTTCGTCCAGGTTCTTCGCCAATGCATTCACCTTGGCGAGAACGGCGGCCTGGTCGGGCAGGTGTCCGGTGTTGTCGGCTTCAAAGGTCTCAATGCGGAACAGGTCCATGCCGTCCGCCGCGCGAGTACGGGCGACGACGACCAGGCGTGCCACCTGGTTCGGGGCCATGACGTGCGCACCTTCGCTGGAAACGAAGTAGTCGGTTTCGCGCGAGGTCTGCATGACGGCTGTGTCGTAGTAGATGTCCGGGTGCGAGCGAAATACAGCGGTGATTTCGCGCAGCCGCGCTTCCCAGGCTGCTTTGTCAACATCGAGCTTGGCGGAGGGCGGCAGCGCTGCCGACTGGGCCTGTTCCGCGGAGAAATCGGCGGAGGAGTCTTCTTCCTTGGCGCGCACCTGCTGTTCGGTCTTGACCTTCTCCAGCGCATCGAGCGCTTTGCCGTAGCCACGGTTGGTGGCAAACCACAGGGTGCGTTCAATGGCGTCGCGATCGTCGTTCAGCGGAAGCTGCATGGTGGTCAGCGCGCTGGTTCGATGGTCGCCGTGCGTATTATCCAGAGCGGGTGAACCGAGCCGCACCTGCACGTCGGCGGTGCGCGAGTGACCCGCGTTCGATGCCGTGATCGCACCATAGCCCGCGCTGATGCTGATGCTTTCCGCATCGGCGACGGAATAGCTGACAAAGTACGGCTTGGGCTGCGGGGTTGCGGGAGCACTTGCCGCAGGCGCAGGTGCGAGTGTGCCTGATCCCAGCAGCGACATTGCACGCGTCAGCTCGCTTTGCATAGCCTGCATCAGGACTGGAGGCGCCGCCACGCTCGTCTTCACCGGCGCAGCGGCCGCCGGCCCTTTTTTATCGGAACTGCTGGGGGGCGTGTGCTTTGCAGCCCACGCTGCATGACACGCGGTGACCGCGATCAGAGCCAGGGAAAGACGAGCATTGCGGGAGTTCATCAGCAAATCGAGAGACGGCATAGAGGAGGGGTGACGCATGCGGGCCCACTTTCAAAGTCGTAATTGACCTTACAGCGAGTGTATCGAAATAGCCTGGTTTGCGGCAGGTTTGGCGGCTCCTGGTGGCTCCGAAAGAAAAGGGGTTAGGGTTTAGGGGCCAGGGTTTAGCAAACGGGATTGTGCTTGCGTGCTCGCAGGTGGTCCCATCTTTCCTGGACCTTGGACCCTAAACCGTTTCCCCTGGAACCTGGCCTAATCTCTGCTCTCTGATCTCTGTTCTCTCATCTCTCTTGCCGGGCCGAGGCATTTGGGAGCACACTCGGAGCAACCTTCATGCTCAAAAAAAGCCGCCTGCAATTTTCCGGCATTCTGCTTCTGCTTATTGTCTTGTGCGCACGGACTCAGGAAGCCCGTGCCAGCGAAACTCCGGCCGAGCATGCCGCCAACGTTTATGCCGCGCAGGAACTTGCTGCCGCGCCGCCTCACGGCAACCTTCCGGACTACTCGCTCCCGCCCGATAAACTCGCGAAAGCGCAACACCTCGATACCATTCGAACCGTTACCAGCTTCGGCGGCACGATCTGGGACATTCTCCAGTTGGCGCTGTTGCTCTGGTTGGGAGTGATTGCATGGATTCGGGACCGGGCCGTCGAGGCTGCTGCCCGCTTGCGTGCACGCGGCAAGCGGATTCGGGCCTTCTGTCGAGAATGCGTTGTCTTTACCGGCCTGTTCACGGTCGTGACTGAGCTTCTGAATTTGCCACTTGGTCTGTATCGTCACCATCTGGCGGTGGACTATGGCTTTTCTATTCAAAGTTGGGCAAGTTGGTGGAGCGATACAGGCAAGAGTTTTGCGATCGCATTGGGAATCACTTTATTTCTTGCCGCCCTGCTGAAGCTGCTTATTCGTTTGCTTCCCCGTGCATGGTGGGCCGTCTGTTGGGCCATCGTTACGCCCCTGGTAATTTTCGCAACGTATCTCGCGCCGCTTGTTTTGGATCCCCTGTACAACAAGTTCGAACCGCTGCAGCAATCTCATCCTGAACTTGTCGCACAACTGGAAAAGGTCGTGGCGAAAGGACACATGGACATTCCTCCGGAGCGGATGTTCCTGATGGAAGCCTCAGCCAAAGTGACGACCATCAATGCCTACGTGACCGGATTCGGAAGCTCAAAACGAGTCGTTGTATGGGATACATCCCTGCAAAAAGGAAAGCCCGATCAATTGCTCTTTATCTTCGGCCACGAATCCGGCCACTACGTGCTGGGTCACGTACGCAATGGCCTGGTGCTCGTGATTCTGGGATTGCTGGTGGCTTTCTTTCTCGGGTATCACTTGATCCGTTGGGCCATTCGGCGTTACGGCGGCGATTGGCGCATTCCCTCGCAGAGTGACTGGGGAGCGATTGCCGTACTCTTCTTCGCATTCACTATTTTTGAAGTTGTTTCTCAACCTATTGAGAACAGCATCAGCCGCATTGTGGAACATAACGCCGATGTCTATGGGCAGGAGGCGATTCACGGCCTGGTTGCCAACCCCCAGGAAACAGCGCAAACCTCATTCGACGTTCTGGGGGAGAGTGTTCTCGATCGCCCCAACCCCAATCTCTTTGTTGAATTCTGGCTGGATAGCCATCCTGCCATCGGCCGCCGCGCTGCCTTCGCGCATGCGTACGATCCATGGGCGCCCGGAATGGAGCCGAAGTATTTCTCGAAGGCTGACTCCGAATAAGCTTCTTCCGGTTCTACTGGACAGCAAACGATGAAGGCGAGAGAGTAGAACCACGTTCGCCGCAGTGTCTCGCGAACGCCTTTGCCTATGCCGAATGAATCCGTTGTCCCCGACTGCCTTTTCTGCAAGATTGCCGCCGGCATCATCCCGGTCAAGCGTTTGAAGGAAGACGAGCACGCGCTCGCGTTTCCCGACATCAACCCGCAGGCGCCGGTGCATGTGCTGGTCATACCGAAACGCCATATTGCGTCGCACGCCCATGCACTGCCGGAAGATGCCACCGTACTCGGACACCTTTTGCATCTGGCAGGTGAAGTGGCGCGCGCGGAAGACCTCGACAACGGCTACCGGCTGGTGATCAATACCGGTCCGGATGGTGGCCAGACGGTTGATCACCTGCATGTCCATCTGCTGGGTGGGAGACACATGAACTGGCCTCCGGGCTAAGCATTTTGGTGCGGTATTTGACGCCGCGCCAATCGATTCAAACAGTTAGCCAGAACCACGAGAGTTAACCCCACCCTGAAGCTCTACTTGAGGTGTTACTTCGAGGTCGTTAACCTTCATGGTTCCAGGCTTGATCAGGCCTTAAGGTTTCAGGACACGCTGGATGCCGAGCGGGTGCGGTTCACCGCGAAGGAGCAAGGGTTCAGCGCCAACAAAATCGGCTTCGGTCATGATGAGCCGCCGTTTCAGTTCCGACCATTTTTCCGGCGGATCCTGGTAAAGCAGACCTGCGGGTTTTTTGTCAGCGTCGAGAAATCGATATTCCAGTTGCACAAGTTTCGGAAATTCGATGGGAATGATGCGCATGTCGGCTATTCGTTCGTTGGACATGCAGAAAATGTAGCATCGCCGCACCCGAGCGCGAGGAGTTTTCAGTGCCCCGGAAATGAATCGCTGTCAGCGTGGAATCGCATCGTCCCGGCTGTTTGCGGCGTCCAATAGGCCGTGACGCCGCATGACACCCTCGTGCTCAGTCTCCGCATACTTCTGGTGCTGGGAGTGTTCTGGGCAGGCGTCGCGGTCTGGAGGCGTACGTCCATGGCAAACACCCGTAAGGAACCGATACCCGCTCCAATACAGGACATCGTGGCGCCGGCCAGCGGCTGGGACGCTGAGCAGCGTGAAACAGCGGTTTTCGCCGGTGGCTGCTTTTGGGGCGTGCAGTCGGTCTTTCAGCGCGTCAAGGGCGTGATTCATACCACCGTCGGCTACACCGGAGGCTCTGCCGCCACGGCTGAGTATCGGACTGTTTCCGAGGGCGATACCGATCACGCCGAAGCGATTGAAATCGTGTACGACCCCGCCAGGGTCAGCTATGGAACGCTGCTGCGCATCTTCTTTTCCGTGGTACACGACCCCACGCAACGCGATCGCCAGGGCGCCGATGTTGGAACGCAATACCGCTCAGCGATTTTTTATACCGATGAGCGGCAGCGTGAAGTGGCGGAAGCGTATGTGAGACAACTTGATGGCGCTGGAATCTTTGGTCAGCCGATTGTCACGGAAATCACTGCTCTTGAAGTTTTTTACTCCGGTGAGGACTACCACCAGGACTACGCAATCAAGAATCCACACAATCCATATATCCAGGTGTGCGACATCCCCAAGATTGCTTCACTGGGGCAGCAATTCCCGGAACTGTTTCAGGAATATAAGCACTAAAGCGACGTCGTTCAAAAATCATCTGGCGCAAACGCCGCTTTTCCCATTCTTTAGACGAACCGTCGACCTCCGCAGCCATCCACGCGCAGAGGTCTCGGCGTCTTAAGAAGTTGCTTTCAAAGCAGGATGTCGAGGCACGACCGCCCGGCAGGATGGTTTCCGATTCATGCACGCAAGATTCTTCGCAGCACCATGGATTGTTGTTCTTCTGGGTGGATTTTTTTTCGCCCTGTCACCTGTTCGCGCTTCCGCGCAGGACGGTGCTCCGCATCCCACTGCCACGCCCGCAGGCGCAACGCAGGATTCCGGCAATAAAGCCCAGCAGAGGACCGGTGCGGCCGGCGGTGTGGGACAGAAGGATCAGCCCAGCGCGAATCCTACTGGAACAGACCCGAAATCGTCAGCAAAGCCAGCCACCGCCGGAGAAAGTGCGGCCAGCACCGAGAAGCTGAAGCTGGGGCCTCTCGATCCCTCCGTACCGCCCACCGATGTACCGCACGACCGTCCGGTGATTGGTTTGGCGATGGGTGGCGGGGCGGCATTGGGGATGAGCGAGATCGGAACGCTGATGTGGCTGGAGGAACATCACATTCCGGTGGACGTCATTGCCGGAACCAGTATGGGTTCGATCCTGGCTGCGCTGTACTCCACGGGCCACACCCCGGAGGACATGAAGCACATCATGACCGATCAGTCGGTCAGCCGGGTATTCCGGATCAGCAGCGACTACACGTCGCTGAGTTACCGGCGCCGTGAGGACCAACGCGAGATTCCGAGCGGTATCGGCATCGGCTTGAAACACGGAGTCTCGTTGCGCAATAGCCTGCTCACGGACAACGGCCTGAACGAGCTGCTGGATCGGGAGTTTTTTCGCTACAACGATCAGACCGACTTCAATTCGCTCCCCATTCCATTCCGTTGCCAGGCGACGGACCTGAATGCGGCCAGAACGGTAACGTTCTCGCGCGGCTCGCTGCAGGATGCGGTGCGGGCATCGGCGTCGATCCCCGGCGTATTCCGGCCATTCGAGTTGAATGGTCACGAATTTGTCGATGGGGCGATCCTGCAAAACCTCCCAACGGCCGACGTCAAAGCGATGGGCGCCGACGTCATCATTGCCATCAGTCTCCCCCTCGCACCCGTTGGCAAAGGCGATCTGGATTCGATTCTCGGCGTGTTGCAGCGCGCGTTTTCGGTGGGTATTGAGAGCAACGAGGCCCGCGACCGCAAGCTCGCGAACGTTGTCATCATGCCCGACACCAATGGGTTTTCGGCCAACGACTATTTGAAGACCGACGATCTTGCCAAACGCGGATATGCCGCCGCGGAGGCTCACAAAGCGGAGCTCATGCAATACGCGCTTTCCGATGCGCAGTGGCAGGCTTACCTGGAACATCGCAGATCCAAGCAGCGTTCCGCCCCCGGCGACGTGCTGCAGGTGAAGGTCAAGGCGCCAAACGCCGAGGTCGCCGCAGTCGTGCACACCAAGTTTCAGCCCATCGTGGGCAAGCCCGTCGACACCAAACAGATTGAAACGCTGGTTGCCGACATTCGTGCCGATGGCCGTTACGACGCGGACTATACGGTGGGATATGACGACAAGGATTCCAATCGTCCGATCATCCTGGTAGCCGTCAACGACAAGAAGACGGGCCCTCCGTTCCTTGATGTCGGCTTCAATCTGCAGGCGCAGACCGGTGGCGTGACGCGCGCGACACTGGCCACAGCTTTGCAGTACCAGGACCTTGGAGGCTATGGGTCCGGACTCCGCGCGAAATTCGATGTCGGATTCCTGACCCGCGTGGAAGGTGAGTATTACTGGAAACCGCGGCCATTGGGGCATTATTTCGTAGCCCCCAGGGCAAACATTACGCGTCAGCCTTATTACATCTACCAGGTCAGCACCCTGGGAAATGCCGCGACGAATCCCGACTACCGGCTGTCCGAACGGCAATCGCAGTTTGCCGGAGGAGCGGCTGATGTTGGCTGGACGGATGGCAAGTTCCAGGAGTTGCGTGCCGGCTGGGGATTCAACGACGTCCAATGGAACGCAACCACAGGCACCGATGGTCTGCCTGCTTACAACGGTTATTCGCAAACCGCACGTATCCGGTATGTCTTCGATAACCAGGACCGCGCCCTGGTGCCGCGCTATGGAATACGCGCTGTCGGGTCGGTGGGCTATCTGTACAACACCTCGGGAAGTCCGGACGCACCGCAGATCACCGGCCAGATTGAGGTTGCCCACACGCTGGGCACGAAGAACACGATGCTGGCTAACTTCGAAGGGGGAACGCTTCTCAATCGCAACGTAGCGCAGCCGTTCCGCTTCACACTGGGCGGCCCTTTACGGTTGGGCGCGAGCGCGATCGATCAATATCGCGGCACGGATTACTTTCTCGCTACCCCGGGGTATCTGCGACGCATCGCGCAACTGCCGGCGCCGTTGGGCTCGAATATTTATGTCGGTGGAACCTATGAAATCGGACAAATGCGCGCACCGGAATATGGCCGCCTGTTGCGCCAGGATGTCTACTTCGGCCTGGTTGCCGAAACACCGTTCGGCGTAGTGACCATCGCCCCGGCCTTCGGCTCCAACAACGAACGAAAGTTCATCTTCACGCTGGGCAAGCTTTTTTAGGGCAGGAAGTAGGAAGTAGGAAGTAGCGAGTAGGAAGTAGGTAAGGGCAGCGAGTAGCGTTTTCTAGACCCTAGACCCTAGACCCTAGACCCTAGACCCTAGACCCTAGACCCTCGCCTCACCGTCCCTGGCTCAACCGGCTGGCGAGCCTCTCCGGCAGCTTGGCTTCGCGGATGGCTTCCTGTGCGGCTTTGACGTTGTAGGGGACGCGGAAGAAGGTTACGCGCTCGATCTCGTCGTCGTAGATAGCAAAGGCAGCCCGCCAGTCGCCATCGCGAGGCTGGCCCACGGAACCGGGGTTGATCAGGTGCCGTGTTCCTTTGGGAACTTCCATGTCGATCCCTTCCACCGCGTCGTCGTCAGTGTAGGAAGGCCGCGCTTCTTCCCAATCTTCATTGCGCTGCGAGAAGCCGCCCTGGAGGTGCGTGTGACCGATAAAGGTGATTTCCGACTCCATCCGCTGCAGCGGCATGAACGCATCGCGCATGGAAACGATGTAGTGATCCTCATGCAACGGTGATCCGTGCGCACACATCACGCGCGCGGTGGCGCGGATCGGGCCTTGGGGCATGGCGCGCAGCCATTCCAGGTTCTCGGGCGAAAGCGCGCGCTGGGTCCAGTTCGCGGCTTCGGCGGCAATAGGATTGAAACCCTCCGCGCTGGTCAGGCCACAGCAGACCCGGTCATGGTTACCGCGAACGTTGACTGTCGCCAGCGGCCGCACCGTTTCGATGACTTCGTTCGGATTCGCCCCATAGCCGACAATGTCGCCCAGGTTCCAGAGCACGTCGAACTCGCCAGCAGCGGCGAGCACCGCCTGCAGCGCGTGGAGATTGCCATGGATGTCGGAAAGGACTAAAGCGCGCATATCGGCGAAACGCCAGTCTACTCCAAAGCGGCATCGGCCTATCTGCCGCAAAGGAGGGATATCGCGAAATCGCGGCTGCTACACTGGCGATTACTCATCGGAGAGGCAGGGAAAAGCAGTTTCGCCAATACTATGCCCTTTCGAGAATTGGAAAGGGCCGCTTTCCTTGAGAGAAAGCGGCTTCGACACTCTCTCTTTACTTTGCAGGCTTAGCGAGACTGCTTCCGCTATCCACCGTACGCCGGCATGATCTTCAACACGTTCGCGTATTACCTGCTGTTTCTACTGCCCGCGGCAACGCTCTACCGTTGCTCCCGCGACAGGGTTCGCCCCTGGATCATTGCCGTTTTTGGCTGCGGGTTCTTTCTTTACTTCGCGTATTCCATGGCGGGTGTGTGGGGTGCGTTGTGTCTTGGCATCTTCCTCTGGGAGTCGATTACCAGCCGTTTGTATAAGCCGGGTTCGCGCTGGTGCCTCCTGGGCCTGGTGCAGAGCCTGCTGCTGCTGGGTTTCTTCAAATACTGGAACTTCTTTACAGGTCTCCTGTTCTGGCATCATGCGAATCCCGTCCGCTGGCAGAGCGCCTTCCTCCCGCTGGGCATTTCATTTTTCACGTTCGAGTTCTACCACTATGCCTGGGATCGCCGGGCCGGGCGCACGGAGCAGGGAACGCTAGCCGAATACCTCGCGTTTATCCTCTTTTTCCCGACCATGGTGGCCGGTCCCATCAAGCGTTATCAGGACTTCCTGCCCAAGCTGCGTGCCAAGCCACGCGACTGGAGCAGCGATTGGGAGTTTGGGCTGACGCGCATTCTCACCGGTCTGGCTAAGAAGTTTGCGATTGCCGACCTGATGACGGCATGGACCAACCACTTGAATGCGCACGATATTCCGTTCGCCGACCGGCGCATGTTGCTGGTGTGGCTGTTCGCCTACGGCGTGAAGATTTATGCGGATTTCTCCGCGTATTCCGACATCGCGATCGGTTCGGCGCGTTTGTTTGGCATTGGCGTGCCTGAGAATTTCGACTGGCCCTACGGACGCCGGAATATCCAGCGCTTCTGGCAGTGCTGGCACATTTCGCTGACCCGCTGGTTGATGGATTATGTCTATATCCCGCTGGGCGGTTCGCGCGTCGCGCCGGTCCGCATCTACATCAACATCATGCTGGTGATGCTGGTCAGCGGCTTATGGCATGGAGCGGGTCTCAACTTCCTGATATGGGGCCTGTGGCATGGCCTGTTGCTGGCGCTGCATCGTGGGTGGCGCAAATGGCGCGGCGAGCCCAGCACACGTCCTTTGCCTGTCTTCGCCAGCCGTGTTGTGACACTGATCGCGGTCAACGCAGGCTGGGCGTTCTTCTGTATGGACCTGCACACTGTTACGCTTTTCTACAGGAGGCTTCTGGCCGTCTGATGTTCTTACGCTTCCGCCAATCCGTGGAGTACCTGGCAGGTGAGCGGGATCTTGCGCCCCCCCTGCTTGCCAGAATTCCCGCATGGCTTCTCCGGTCGGCCGTGTGGCTGCTTGCCATTGCGCTTATCTATGCATTCTGTGGACAGTCTTCGAAGTTCATTTACATCGACTTCTAAATTTCATGCGCACCCGCCCGCTCATTCCGACTGTCATTGTGTGCCTCGTGGTGCTGGCCTTGTGCAACCTTGCCACGGTGCCCTGGAGCCGGCGTCTCTGGTATCACGAACGGCTGGACGACATCGAGGCTGCGCAGAATCCCGACATCGTGTTTGTGGGCAACTCGCTCATGGATGCGCGGATCGATACGAACGCATTGAACACTGGCGCCGCAGCCGCGGATGGCACAACGTTCCGTCCTTTGAATGCCGCGCTCGGTGCATCGGCTCCCGTCGACCAGGCGCTGATGATGCATTACGCGGTTGATCTGCATCCGGGTCTTCGCACGCTGGTTGTCGGCTTCTTCGACTTTCAGCTCACAGAGGACGTTCATCTCAGGCCAATGGAGCTGACCGGCACGCACATGATTGCCGTCGATCCGAGGTTTCCGGTTTCTGAAGTTGCGCCGATCTACCATCTTGACCGGACGGAACAGGCTCAATTGCGATTGCTGCGCGCATTTCCGCTGGCAGCCAATCGCATGAACGCATGGAAATATGTGGAATTGCTTCGCCGCCGGCTTGGCGACATGGGCGCAACCGCGCACGCGACCAACGATATGGGCCGCGTGGAGGATTTCGCCGCGCTGGAGGCTGGCTCCGACGCCGACTTCGACCGGCAGGCCCACGACTTCCTGCAGAACCCCACGCACTTCAGTGCAAGTTACGAGCGAGTCTTCGCCGACGCAGCACGGCACAACATGAAGGTCGTGCTGGTGGCGATGCCGGCGTCACCGGCGCATAGCGAACGTTTCTACACACGCGCTTCCTGGTCCGCTTACTTCGCCAGGATACGAGCGCTCGCGGAGCAGCGAGGCTTTATCGTGATCGACGCAACCAGCTGGATGCCGCGGCAGGACGAGTTCAGCGATGTGCTGCACATGACGTTTCCCGCCTCGAGCGAGTTCAGCTACAGGTTGGGTAAGGAACTCGCGACAGCGTTGCCTTGAAGAGGTTCCAGGTTCTAGGCTTATTGTTGTCTTGCTTCTGCGGTTGAACGTCCGCATGGGCAAACACCCGGCAATCGTGCGGAACCATTTGCAGGATGAAGGCGTATCTGCAATTGTCGGTACTCGAGAACACGAATGCGCCTGCGGTTCCAGCTGTTTGCGATCCTCTCGCTTTTCTTGGCTGTGCCGTTGCCGGCGCAGTCCGTTCCCGCAAAGCCCATGGCCGCGGACGCGCATCCATCGTTCGCTGTTGCCACCATCAAGCCACACGACCCCAACTCGCGCCGTCAAGGCTTCAACGCGCAAGGGGATCGCTTTACCATCCGCAACCAGACCGTCACCAGCTTGATGCAGTTCGCCTACGCCATCCATCCACACCAGATCGTGGGCGCGCCAGGTTGGGTCTCCGCTGACCGCTACGACATCGAAGGTACAACCGACACGCCCGGCGAGCCCAGCCTCCGCCAGCAGCAGGAGATGCTACAGAAGCTCCTCGCGGATCGCTTCAAACTCCACTTCGCTCGCGAGAAGCGCGACCTCTCCGTCTACGCTATCCAGATCGCCAAAGGGGGCGCGAAGCTGACGCCTGCCGCCAATCCTGCCGCCGAGCCAGACCAGGAAGCCAACGGCCACGGTACCGAGGTGACGCAAATCTACACCAGCGCTGCAATGACCGACTTTGCCATGGGTATGCAATTTTTCGTTCGCGACCGCCCCATCGTCGACCAGACCGGCCTGACTGGCCGCTATGACATTCGCCTGCGCTACTCCTCCGTCGAATCGGCTTCGAGCGATCCTAACGCGGCTCCCGGCCTGTTCACAGCCATTGAAGAGCAACTTGGCCTGAAGCTGAAACCTGTCAAAGCACCCGTCGATGTTTTCGTCATTGATCGCGTTGAACAACCGTCGGCGAACTAGCCCGATTGATGATGATGGGCAACGGATGCGGTGGCGGGACGCAGATTGCTGCCGCATTTACACCGTAGCCAGCGGTTGATCCCGCGGCGTAGTCATGGATGGCGCGGAGGCAAGCAGGCGGCGGGTGTAAGCATGTTGCGGATTGCCAAAGATCTGCGCTGCATTGCCTTGTTCGACGATCGCTCCGCGCTGCATCACGGCGACACGATCCGCAACCTGCGAAACAACGGCTAGATCGTGCGAGATAAACAGCATGGCCAATCCGTGTTCCTGCTGCAGGCGGCGCAGCAAGGCGAGGATCTGGGCCTGCACCGTCACGTCGAGAGCCGTCGTGGGCTCGTCGGCGACTAAAAGTCGCGGCTTGTTGAGGATGGCCATGGCGATGACGATGCGTTGTCTCTGGCCGCCGGAGAACTGGTGCGGGTAGTCGCGCAGACGAGCTTCGGGGTTGGGCAGAGCTACCTCATGCATCGCTTCCAGAACGCGCCTTCGGACTTCGCCGCGCGGCGTTCGTGGCGCGTGAGCCAATAAGGCCTCACCGATCTGCCTCCCGACAGGCATTACCGGATTCAGGGCGGTCATCGGCTCCTGAAAGATCATGGCCAGGCTCTGGCCGCGATGGCGGCGCATGGTCTCTTCCGGGAGTCGCAACAGATCTTCGTTCGTACCATCTTGACGCGTCAGCAGGATGCTTCCCTGAACCCGTGCGCTTGGCGGCAGAAGCCGCAGCATGGCCAGCGATGTCGCCGATTTGCCCGAGCCCGATTCACCCACTAGCCCCAGCGTTTCACCGGCGCCAATATCGAAAGACACACCATGCACAGCTTCCTGCGCGCCAAAAGCAATGTGCAGATCGCGGACGGAAAGCAGAGGCGTGGAATTTACGGCAGGCGGTTCCGGAGGCATCGCTATTGAGCATAGCGGAGGCTCAGGCAAATTCCCTCAAGGTATAGCGGAGAGAAGATGCTGAAGCCATTTTCTCCCAAGGAAAATGGCCTTCTCAGATTTCAAAGACTACGCAGCATGAGGGAATTTGCTTCAGGCGATGATGTTCAGTGTCCGCCATTCGCTGATCTTTGTTGCGCCACCCAGCCCGACGGACCATACTCGCCAGCGGTAAGTTGCGACCTCCGAAGCGAAGGTCGCCGGCACACGAACTTTCAGACGGTGATCGTTGTCCGGGATCAGGTCCATGTGAGATGGTTCCCAGTCCGCATAGAGATCGCGCTGTTGCCATTCCACAATGAGGAGCTCGTCGCCGCCGGCGTTATCCCACCACAATTCGGGAAACTTCGTTCGATTGTCGCCCTCTATCGGAGCGGCCTGAGCAATCCCTCCAACGTCGGCGACAAACTGCGGTTTGACCGCTGTCGTATAAGGGCGCAGGACGTCCACCGTGTGTAGCAGGAGTTGTGGGGCGAGATTGGGTGAGAACTGCAGTACTTTCCATGCGCCATCAGGCGCTCTTCGCAGAACAGCCAGCGGGTGGACAATACCAAAAGCAGTAGGCGAAGAAAGAATGCTGCGCATCGCGACGACCGCGAGACGATCATTGCCATATGCCTGCACAACGTCTGTGCGAATCCTGGCGCCTGCCAGATTCATGCCGGCAGGCGGCAGAAACGCTTTGTGCATGGCGTCACCGCCTGAAAACTTCGCCAGTTCGTCGTCACCCGCACCACCGGCGTCGCCGCCCATCAGAACGCTGTCCGCAGTACTCTTTGCCACATCAAGTGCCTTATCCGATAAGGATTGATTGCGCGACAGAGGTTGCTGAACGGGTCCACGCGAATCCTGTGCCCACGCAAGAAACCTGCGTGCTGCCTCCGAGTCAGGAATCCGCCGGTCCCTCAGTCTTACGGCAAGGGCCCGGCTCTCATCCGTATAGGGTGCGCGCGTAAGGACAGCGATTTGTACTCCCGCATCGGGATCGAGGAATGAACGTTCGACCGGTTCCCAGATACCAAGCGAGCCCAGCACGGTCGTCCCGTAGCGTCCCTCAAGGCCGCCGAAAAACCATTCCGGTGGCAACGGGTTTCCCACCAGTATGTTGGGAAACTCCATGATCGTGGCCGACTCCAACCGCTTTCTCAGTTCCGACGGGTTGACGTCGACAAACGCGACACGGCCCAGGTTGGGGGCGCCTGAAGCGGAGGCCGCCGCACGCATTGCCTGCTCCCAGGTTGGCTGGTAGGAGACTGACCGGGTGGAGCTGCTTGCTGTCATAGAACTGCCCACGTTTGCTGGTGGGTGTCCATAACTGCTCGCCGTCTGACTGGGCGGCACAGAACTTATCTGGCTCAGTGAGCGTCCATAGGTGCTGGAGGTTTGGCCGGCGTCACTCGATACCTTCCCGAATGTACCGGCGGTCTGACCATAGGTACTGGAGGTTTGCCCAACGTCGCTGGCCGCGTGCCCGAAGTTGCCGGCCGGAGTTCCCACGTCGCTGGCTGCACGGCCGGTACTGCTCGCGGTCGTGCCAAAGCCGCCTGTAGTTTGCTCCTGGTAACTCGCGTAGCGAGGCGGCGGCACAGTGGAAGACTTGATGACCCACACGATCAAAGGCCGGCCCATCGGCATCAGGTCGTCGTCGATGCCACCGGAGCGCTGAGCTGCGCAGGCTAGAGTCGCAAGGGCCAGACAAAATACCGGGAATCGATGGAAGCGCACGGAACTACCTCCGCGGGAGCGATCCCGCAAGTCTACTCGTGTATCGCGAAGCAACTCCGCAGCCCCATCCAGATCGAGCTCGATTGACCAAATGTTGATGGACGCGGCATCGTTGCGAAACCTGGCTTAACCCAAAACACCTCGTCATGGTCACGAGACGATATTCAATGTCCGCCACGGACTTATCTTCATGACGCCGCCAAGCCCTACCGACCAAACGCGCCAACGGTATGTCTGTATTTGGGAAGCAAAGGTCGCGGGCACACGGATTTTCAAGCGCTGATCATTGTCAGGGAGCATGTCCATATGGGAAGGTCTCCACTCATCGCTTCGTCCATACGTGCGGTCCTTTTCCTGCCACTCCAGGACGAGCAGTCCTGCTCCACCGCCGTTATCCCACCACAGGTCGGGGAAAGTTGGACGGTTGTCACCGTCCGCGGGCGCGGCCTGCGTAATGCCCCCAACTTCGGTCACCTGCCCTGGTTTGACCGGCGTGGCAAACGGTTCAAGGGCGTCGAAGGTTGCATCCAGCAGTTGCGGCGTGAGATCGGGAGAAATCTGCAGCACCTTCCAATGTTTGTCCTGTCCACGCCGCATCACCACCAAAGGATGAGCAACGCCAAAACCAGCCGGCGATGTCACGATGCAGCGTAGTGCCACGACCGCAAGCCGATCGTTCGCTTCGGCATCCACAACATCCGTCCGCACGCTGGCCCCGTAGGAGTACGCATTCAGCGGCGGCTGAAGGGAATGCAGCATAGCGCGCGGGGGAGTGAACTTTGCCAGAGCTTCATCGGCAGCTCCGCCGACTTGTCCTTTGGCGAGGATGGAGGCAGCGGTGCTGCTGGCCAGGTCAATGGCTTCGGTCATGGACGGGTTACGGTAGGGATGAGAAGACTCAACACCGAGCCATGGATCGCGAACCCAAATGACGAATGCTTCGGCGGCAAGCCGATTGGCTCCGCGGCGGAGTATGGCGGTTTCCAGAACGGAGTTGGGTTCAAGGAGCGAAGATTCCCCAGGCTCGGCGATTCCCGAGGTGCCAAGCATGGCGATGCCATAGCGGTCTGCAACGCCGGAGGATGACCACTCCTGCGGAAGAGGATTCCCCACGAGCACGTCCGGGAAGTCCGGAGTCCCCTCGGTCGATGCCAGTTGCTTGACGAGTTCACTGGGGTCGATGTCGATGAAGTTGATCCGCGCAGACCCAAGATCCGCCCGGATGCCTGGGACCTGCGCGAGAAGCGGGTCCCGCAACAACGCCCGGTTCACCGGCGCATGAGCGAGGGCGGGATTGGTTAATCCGGGCCAGGCGATCGCCCTGCTGGGCGCCCGGTTGTAGTTTCCCGCCGCTTCGCTGGTGCTGCCTGGGCCGGCGGGTATGTCGCCGGAGGGAGTTCCGTAGCTTCCGGCAGTCTGCCCATAGGTGCTGGAGGGCTGTCCAAATGCGCCGGCAGTTTGCCCATAACTGCCCGCAGTCTGCCCGGCGTTGCTGGACGCCTCGCCAAAACTACCGGCGGTTGTTCCTGTATCGCTGGATACGTTGCCGGCGGCGCTTGCCGTGCGTCCAAAGTCTCCTGCGGTCTGTTCGTGATATCCCAAATCGGGTTGTGACACGACAACAGGCGCGGGAAAAATGGTGTGGATCAGCCAGACGTTCAGTGGAGCGCCTTTTCCCAGAGGAAGAAGCGCGGGATCAAGCCCACGGTCAGAATGCGAAGTCTGCTGCGCGGTACACGCCAGCGCTGTAGCCACCAGGCACACCAGCGACGATTGCTTGAGGTTCACACGGCACCTCCGGTGAGCAGACAAGGCAAGTCTAGAAGGCTTTACGAAGACCGGGGTCAGGAGTGAGTGATTTTCCGTCACGCTCTCTTCCGGCCTGCGGGTAGCCAGGGCCCGGGGACTCCGGGTAGACGATGACCAGGGTCGTTTGGGAAGCACGCGTCCGCAGAGGTAGCTGCTTCATCCAATACACCTATGGGCTCTCTTCGACTTTCCGTGCTGGACCAGTCACCGGTTCCGGCTGGGTTTACACCGTCCGACGCATTGGCAAATTCGCTCGATCTCGCGCGTCATGTGGACCGGCTTGGCTATACGCGCCTCTGGTACTCCGAACATCACGCGATGGATTTGCTGGCATGTACGGCCCCCGAAATTCTGATTGCGCGCGCAGCCGGTGCTACCGAGCGCATCCGGGTGGGCTCAGGCGGCGTGATGCTGCCGCATTATTCCCCACTCAAGGTCGCGGAAGTGTTTCGCACGCTCCATGCGATGTTTCCCGGCCGCATCGATCTGGGAATTGGACGTGCTCCTGGAGGCGGCCAGCTTGAGGCTTACGCTTTGCGCCGCACGCGCCAGGGTCCGCAGGTCGACGACTTCCCGCAGCAGCTTGCGGAGTTGCGGGCCTATCTCCATCCCGAACGCTTCGCTCTGAAGGACAGCGACCATCCGTTTCGCAAAATTCGAGTAGCGCCGGACGCTCCGGGAGCGCCAGACCTCTGGCTTCTGGGCTCGTCCATGTGGTCCGCGGTCACCGCCGCGCAGGAAGGTCTGCCGTACGCTTATGCGCACTTCTTCTCCGCTGCCGGCACCCGGCAGGCCCTCGAGTACTACCAACGGAATTTCCAGCCCGCCACACTTGCGCGCAAACCCGCTTCCGATGGCCGTCAGCAGCCTGAGGCCACGCTCGCTATCGGGGTGATCTGTGCGCCTACCCAGGAGGAGGCGGAACATCTCCACGCATCCGTGCGGCTGTTGCAGCGGCGTATCCGGATGGACGACCGGAGGCCGGTAGCGACCCCAGAGGACGCTCTACGCGAGCTTGCCGAACGCCCGGCCGCACCAAATCCTCTGTTGCCGTTCACGGCCGGACATCTGGATGAACCGGAGACCGAGTGGCCTCGCTACATAGTGGGCACACCGGACTCGGTTGCCACGCGTCTGCGTGGCCTCGCCGAGGAACTTCACCTGAACGAGATCATTGTGAACACGATCACGCATTCCCATGAAGACCGCAAACGCAGCTACGCGTTGCTTGCGGAGGCGATGGACATCGCCTGAGTGGAATTCTGCGAGGCATGAACGGCGAGGACAAATTGCCTGAAGTTGTAGTTGAAGGCGAACCTGCTCAAGGGAGTTTTCTTCCGAATCTGCCACCGTCGTTGACGACTCCGATGGATGAAACGGGCGACCGTTTTCTATGTCATCGGAGAAGACACGAACTCACATACGAGCAAGCCCCAAAGCGCCAACAGCGCGGCATATACCAGCATGGGGTGAAACCCCATGAAACGAGCCCTTATTGATGAAGAGCGCCAACGGCGCGACATATAACCAGTCGCCGAAGCCCAGCCTACGGGCACAAACTTCATGCCGGATGGATCACACATTTCTGGGAAATAGGCGCGAGCATATGTCGGGCCTTCAGCCCTATTGAGCCTGTGGTTGGCTTTTCATGGGGCTTCACCTCCCCAGCGAGCAAAGAGCAAGAGCGCTCGCCGGGATCCCCGTTACGCCCCATGCTGGTATATGCCGCGCCATTGGCGCTGTTCTGGTCAGCCATCAGCGAGCAAGCGCCAACCAAGGCGATTGCTTATTTTGGGAAACGACCTTCACCGCCGATAGACTCCACAGCATCAGGAAATTTGCTTGAGGTTAGTCGAAAAGCAAAAGCCCCATCCCGAAAGGATGGGGCTTTGCTTTGTACTGCGTGAAGTTTAGTGACCCGCTTCCACCTGCGGGGTGATGATGCCGATGTTGGTGACGTCTGCCTGGTGGCCGTAGCCGATGACTTCCGCGATTGGGGCGAAGTCTAGATCCTTATCGCCCTTCACGAACATCACCTTTTCCTGGCGGGCGGCGAAGATTTCGACCAGCTTCGGCTCAATCGCAGCCTTGGCAAAGTCATTGTCATTGATCTTGTATCCCGGAGGGCCGCCTTTGTTCGAAGTAACCTGCACAACGATCGTGCGGTCATTCGGCTTTTCCTGCTGCGGGTTCTTGGGCGGCTGGGGAACCAGCGCCTCAAGGCCTTTCGGGGTTACCGGAACGATGACCATGAAGATGATCAGCAGTACGAGCAGCACGTCGATCAACGGGGTGACGTTGATCTCTGAAACTGCTCCGCCGCCGGAGCTTGTTCCCATTCCCATACGGTTAACTCCTTCTTGTTGCGCCTGCGAACGGCAGGCGAGCTGGTAACGGCTACTGCGTCGCCTGGTTGTCGGTCAGAAGGTTGAGCTGGCTCACACCCGCTACGCGAATGCCGTCGATGGCATCCATGACCTTGCCGTAGTTCGCGCGGATATCCGCGCGGAGGTAGACCGATTTATCAGCGTCCGCGGCAGTCTTCTTCGACAGCAGATCGGCGATCTTGCTGCCGATTGTATCGACGGACACCTGGTCGGCGCCCAGGAAGACCTTGCCGTCACGTGTTACCGCAACGGTAATTGCATCTTCCTTGCTGGCGTTTTCCATGACGCTGGCGGCAGCCACTACCGGGAGATCCACATTGACCTTGTTATTGAGCATGGGCGTGATGACCATGAAGATGATCAGGAGCACCAGCATGACGTCCACCATGGGAGTCACGTTGATGTTCGAGTTGACCTTCTTGCCTTCATCCCGAATCGCTTGTGCCATACATTAACTCCGTGCGAGCGTTGCCCGCTTGTCTGGCTGATTTGGAAAGCTGTGCCGGGCCCGAAGATTCCGAACCCGGCGCCAGTGACTCTCGCAAGTCAGAGAAGCTGCGCCGAAGCGCCGCCGTTTAGCGGTGGGACTGCTTGATGAAGTAGTCCACGAGCTCGGAGGAGCTGTTGTCCATTTCGACGTCGAATGCTTCCACCTTGGTGGTGAAGTAGTTGAAGCACATAACGGCGGGGATGGCGACCAGCAGACCGAACGCGGTGGTTACCAGAGCTTCCGAAATACCGCCGGCTACCTGACCGATGCCCGAGCTCTTGCTGCTGGCGATCTTCTGGAAGGCGTTCAAAATACCGGTAACGGTGCCCAGCAGGCCGATGAACGGCGCGGTGGAACCGATGGTGGCCAGACCGCCCAGGCCCTTCTTCAGCTTGGCGTGAACGATGGACTCAGAGCGCTCAAGTGCGCGCTTGGAGCTTTCCACCTGCTCTTCGGTAATGGCGCCGCCGGAACCGAAGCTGCGGAACTCGGTGAGGCCAGCGGTCACAACTTCAGCGAGGTGCGACTTCTTGGAACGATCGGCGACCTTGATCGCTTCGTCCAGACGGCCTTCCTTCAGGGCGCCGGCAACCTTCGGCGCGAATTCGCGCGACTGCTTGCGGGCGGCCGAGTAGTACAGGGCGCGATCGATGATCACGGCTAGCGACCAGATGGACATGATGAACAGGATGAGAACGACGGTCTTGGCGAAGTAACCCATGTTGCTCCACAGACCGGTGATGCTGAAGGTGGTATCAGCGGCGGGTTCCTGGAAGAACATGGCGAGCGAGCTTGCCGAGGCATGAACGGAAGTTGCGAGATGAGCGAGAATCACGGAAGTCTTTCCTCCTGGGTTGTCTAGTCAAAATTACTTTCGAGCCGGCTTGAGGTTGATCCGGGCCTGAAAAGGGCGGCCATTGCTCTGCCGTTAAGGACGGGCGAAAAGGTTCAGCAGTTGCGGAGGCTGCTGTTCTTCCGAAAAAGAGCAGCAGCTTCCATGAAGAGGAGCAGGGATCAGCCAGCGCCGTTGAGGTTGAAGTTCACCGTGATAGTCGTATCGACCTCGGTAGGCTCGTTCCCCAGCATGTAAGGCTTGTACCGCCATTGCTTCACAGCGTCAAGCGCAGCGCCCGTGAGCATCGGCGGTCCGCTGATGACCGTCAGGTGATCAATTGTGCCGGTCTTGGAGATGATGGCATGTAACACGACCGTGCCGCCCATATGCGCCGCACGTGCAATGGCCGGGTAGGTCGGGTTGGCGCCGGAAATCTTGAGACCGGCGACCACACCGCCCGAAATACGAGTCGGACCCGCGGGCTTCGGTGGCGGAGCCACGCTGATCTTCGGACCGTTGCCGGCGCCACCGGGCATGCCGCCCAGAATGCCGCCCGGAGATCCACCCGACATGCCGGACATACCGGCAACGCCACCTGTGGAAGGCGGTGGGGGAGCTTCTTCCTTGATCATCTTGATGTCTTTGGGAATTTTTGTCGGAGCATGCAGGCCCTGGTCAATTTCCGACACATGGGGAATCACTTTGACGACCTGCGCCGGAGGAGGCGGAGGAGGCGGGGGAGGGGGTGGGGGCGGTGGGGCAGTCAGCGATGCCGTCAAGGAGTTCTTGGGCAGCGCCTCAGGATAGATCAGCGGGATCAGAATCATCGTTGCAAGGACAGTGCCCCAGAAAAAGAAAGAGGCAATCATCCAATACCTGGATTTCGTCTTGATCCGGCCGCCGGATTCCATCATTGAGTCTTCAAACATAGGCAACCTCGGTCCCGCTTAGGGAGAGCTACTGAGCTTAGACACCGTAATGACTTGGATTGTTCCCGAATGACACTTGTTGTCTGGCATTTCACACATCTGTGCTATTGCCAGAGCTTAAATGTAACCGGGGCACCAGTTTACGGTGCCCCGGTCGGATTGAACAGCAAATTTGGGAAAAACTATCGAGTTATCGAACTATCGAACGCCTCGGGCGGCCGGCAGGACAGCCCGTTTGCCTTTACGGGCTCGCCAGTCCTGGTACGCAACCAGCATGGGAGCGGCCACAGCGATTGACGAGTAGGTTCCAATCAGGATGCCGATGACCAGCGCAAAGGAGAATCCGTGCAGCACTTCGCCGCCGAAGACGAACAGGCTCAACACAGTAAGGAACGTTAACCCGGAAGTTAACACCGTCCGGCTTAGCGTCTGGTTGATGCTGCGATTAACCACATCGGAGAGCGATTCTTTGCGGTTGGTGGCCAGATTTTCACGGATACGGTCAAACACGACGATGGTGTCGTTCATGGAGTAACCGATCAGGGTGAGGATGGCGGCAATCACCGTCAGGCTGATTTCCTGATCTCTCAGCGAGAATGCGCCGACAGTAATTAGCGTGTCATGGAACACGGCAACCACTGCGGCGAGACCATAAATGAACTCGAAACGGAACCACAGGTAGATCAGCATGCCGACCAGCGAGTAGACGGTGGCCAGCGCGGCCTGCTTCTGGAGCTGCTTGCCGGCGGTGGGTCCCACGATGTCCACCTGCTGCACGCTGAAGCCCGAGTCATGGTAGTTGGACGTCAGCGCGCCTTCGACCGAAGCGCGGCCCTGATCATGCGACGTATCTTCCGCGCTGGATTGCGGCAGGGAAACGATCACGTCATTGTTCGACTGGCCGTTGGTGCCCGAGATGCGCTGCACCCGCTCATCATGGATGCCGGCTTTGTCCAGCGCTGTGCGGATGTGATCTTCGCTGGGGGTACTGTCGAAGTGCACGGTGATCTGGGTGCCGCCCTTGAAGTCAACACTCAAGGGAATGTGATGCCAGAAGAGCATGCTGCAAATTCCAGCCACAGAGAAGATCAGTGAGAAACCAAGGAAGTACCACTTCTTCCCCAGCCAGTCGATATTGACGTTGCGAAACAGTTCCACGGGATGCGTTCCTCAGGTACGGGGTTCCAGGTTCAATTTCCTGGAGCAATGCTTGGAACCTCAGAGGCCGGAAGCTACCTGGTCTCTGAGGTTCGTTCTTAGATCGACAAGGCTGCGGTGCCGCGCTCTTTCTTGCTGAGCAGGTAGTCGAAGATCACGCGTGATACGAACACGGCCGTGAATACGTTGGCGAGCAGACCGAACACCAGGGTCACAGCGAAACCCTTCACCGGGCCTGTGCCGAAGATGAAGAGGATGAATGCCGAAACGATGGTGGTGACGTGCGTATCGATGATGGTGATCCAGGCGTGTCCAAAACCATCCTGCACTGCGGCCGCGGCGGTTTTGCCCAGCCGCAGTTCTTCACGGATCCGCTCAAAGATCAGCACGTTCGAGTCGACGCCCATACCAATGGTCAGAATGACGCCGGCGATGCCGGGCAGTGTGAGCGTGGACTCGGTGAAGCCCATGAAGCCGAGCAGGATGACCAGGTTCAGGAACAGCGCGAGGTCGGCGTTGATGCCTGCTCCGCGATAGTAGATCAGCATGAACAGCATCACGGCCAGCATGCCGGCGATAGCCGCGGTGGCGCCCTGGCGAATGCTCGCCGCACCCAGCGACGGGCCGACGACGCGGGTTTCGAGGTACTTGAGCGATGCCGGCAACGAACCGGTGCGCAACATCAGGCTAAGGTCATTGGCCTGCTCCTGCGTAAAGCCGCCAGTGATCTCACCGCTGTCGCGGATCGGGCTTTCGATATTGGCCGCTTCCTTGACACGGTTTTCCAGCACGACCGCCATGGAGGTTCCAACGCTGGCGGAGGTGTACTTGTAGAAACGCTCGCCGGCTTCCGTGGTCAGCGTGAAGCGAATGTTGGGGCGTCCGTTCTGATCGGTAGAGGGCTGCGCATCGCGGAAATCGGTGCCTTCCACAATGGGCGCGCGCTTCAGCAGGTAGGTGACATCAGGGCCGCCCATACCGGCATTGCCTTTTACCAGGTACTGGTCGGGAGGGATGATGCCGTTCAGCTTCTGCATCGCGTCCTGCTCGTCGTTGTATTGGGCGACAACGGGATGAATTTCGAGACGCGCTGTGGACTGAATGATTTGTTCCACTTTGCCCGGATCGTCGACGCCTGGAATCTGTACCAGGATCTCGTTCGCGCCCAGACCATAGGGTTCAATGACGGGCTCGGAAACGCCGAGCTGATCGACGCGGCTGCGGATGGTTTCGATCGAGGTTTCGAGCGTGCGCGCTTCCAGGTCATTGATGGCCGACTGCTTCATGCTCATCACGTAGCCGCCGGAAGGGGTGCTGGATACGTCGTAGATGTTGTAGTCGTTCCCATTCAACTCGTCATGCACCGTACCGGCCTGTGTGGGCTGGAAGCCGCTCACGGTGATGGTTTCGGGATGATTGATGGGATCCGTCTTCGTTGCGGTCGCGCCGGTAGCGCTCAGTGCGGCGTTCAAACGCTGGACGTCCCGGTCGGTAGCGCCATTGACGGCTTCCTTGACCTGCACCTGCAGCACCAGGTGGATACCGCCGCGCAGGTCGAGTCCAAGATGGATGTTGTTGGTGATCAGCGTTTTCAGCGAGCCAGTTCGTGGCAAGCTCTTGCCGAAGAAGATGCCGTAGATGAAGATCACCAGGATCGCGATAATTGCGCCTAGCTTTGTGCCCAGATTCTTGCCCATGATTGCGTTGGTTCCTTGAAAATACGGAAAGTCGGCGGGTTAGGCCTTGGTCTCTTCTTCGGTGGTGACAGCGGCAATGGAGCTCTTGACGACCTCGAGCTTCACACCGTCAGGCTGCGTGCGAACGACGACGACATCGTCCTTGACGCTGACGACGGAGCCGCGAATGCCGCCGCTGGTAGTGATGCGGTCACCCGATTTGAGTTGGGAAAGCATGCTTTGCCACTGCTTCTGCTTGCGCTGGTTGGGCGCGATCAGCAGAAAGTACATGGCTACAAACATCAGTACCAGAAGCGGAAGGCTGCCGAATGCCCCGAAGTTGGGCAGGGCCAGCATTGCAAAGCCGAAGGCGAGGGAGCTCAAAGCCACGTGTACCGGTTACGCAGCGAAAAACCGCACATTGCTTCTGCGGACGCCGCGTTTCTTCCTTGAAATTTCGGGATTTCTGCCCGACGGGGCAAATACCGGTCACGACCGCATGAAGACACACGCCTGCCGTTTCCGGTCAATCACACCTGTGGATTAAAGCATCGCGTAGCCGCACGCCCCTGTCAAGAAAACTACGAACTGACGCGAATTCCCTGATGCTTCGAATCCGACAGAAATCGGAGGAGGCCGCTTTCCTTGAGAGAAAGCGGCTTGAGCCTTTTCCCTTCTTGGGCACCCCCAGAGAATTCGCCGAGCTGCGTTACCCTGACTCATGCTTCTCAAGGACATTCGCACGGAAATGCCACACCTTCTGCGCCTGGCGATGCCGCTTATCCTGGGCGAGCTTGGCTGGATTGCGATGTCGCTGGTGGATACCGTGATGGTCGGACGGCTGCCGGATTCGGCGATTGCCATGTCCGCCGCGGCGCTGGCCCAGGTGCTGTTCAATACCTTCGTGTGGGGCTTCGGCGGCGTGCTGCTGGGCCTGGATACCCTGATTTCTCAAGCGTTTGGCGCAAAAGAGGTGGGTGAAGCCAACCGCTGGCTGGTGCACGGACTGGTGATGGCGGCGGCGCTTTCCGCCGTCCTGGCAGGGCTGTTTGCGGCCGGTCCCCTGGCGCTCCGGCACCTTCCGGTCGACCAGGTGATTCTTGGACAGGCGCTGCCCGCGCTGCGCGGCCTGACCTACGGCGTGCTGCCGCTGCTGTTGTATTTCGCTCTGCGCCGCTACCTGCAGGCGGCCCATCATGGCCGGCCCATCGCCTTCGCGCTGATTTCGGCCAATCTGATCAACGCCGGGGCTGACTGGGTGTTGATCTACGGACATACCTGGCAACTAGCGGGCCACACCGTGGCAATCCCGGCATATGGCGTAACCGGATCGGCGTGGGCAACCAGCTTTGCCCGGGTTTACCTGATGGCGGTGCTCGCCATCGCTGTCTGGCGAGCCGACCGGCGGCACAGCTATGGGCTGCTCAAGACATCGCGCCGCATCGAGTGGCAACACCTGCGCCGGCTGTTCCTTCTTGGCGCTCCCGCCGGAGCGCAGATCTTTGTCGAGATCGCGATCTTCGCCACAGTCACCGCGCTGATTGCGACCATGGGGCCGCTGCCGCTGGCGGGGCATGAGGTCGCGTTGCAGTGCGCCAGCACCACCTTCATGGTGCCCATGGCGATTTCTTCGGCGACCTCAGTGCGCGTGGGGCACGCCATCGGCCGGGTGCGGGCGCGGCTTGGATCTGTAGCCGTGGCCTCTGCTGCCGGCTGGAGCGGGATTGCCGCAGGCGCAGCCTTCATGCTGGTGATGTCGGTTGTGCTGCTGGCGATACCGGCGCATATTGCGCGCGTATTTACCCCCGACCCCGGAGTGATTGCCGCAGCCGTCCCGCTGTTGCTGGTGGCTTCAGGTTTCCAGTTCTTTGACGGTGTCCAGATCACTGTGACCGGCGCGTTGCGTGGGGCAGGAAACACGACGGCGCCATTGCTTACCCACCTCGTCTGTTACTGGGCGCTGGGCATGCCCCTGGGTGCGTTGCTGGCCTTCAAGATTCACCTGGGGGCGGCAGGCCTTTGGTGGGGGCTGCTGGCCGGATTGGTGGGCGCCGGCGGCGTGATGCTCACAGTGTGGGTCAAGACTTCGCGTGCGTTTGTTCGAACACTGAGCCAGAAAGCACCAGCGGATCCTGTTTTGGCTTAGACGGCTTTTATTCCCGAAAGATGGGCGGGAGCGATCGCGCTTTCGCGCGATGGCCCACTCATCGCGATAGAGCCGCGATGAATGGGGCACCCTGTTTAGTGCGGGCCTCGAAGCATGGGCGGGGGCAGAAGCAGGTCTCTCCACTTCGCTGCGCTCCGGTCGAGATGACAAGGTTTGGGTTGCACTGCAAAGAAAGAATCCCGCATTCGTTCGGAATGCGGGATTCTCTTTGAAACAATTACGGGCTACTTCGTCATTGGCTGGAGGATGTCGTCAAGACGTGCCGGCGTTCCGCTTACGCGTTCGAGTTGGGGATACTTTTCGCCGTCGTGATAGTCGAGACGGATCACCCTGTAGTAGCCCGTGTTTTCGACGATCAGTTCAACGGCGGGGCCCTTGCCGGCCGCTTCCCTGATCGCGGCACGCAACAGCGCCGGTGTGTATCCGCGCCCGTTGACTGCCACCAGGCGCATGCCCGGCCCAAGACCTGCTTTGTAGGCGACGCTATCCACAATGACGTCACCGATGTGGCCATCGGTACCCGCCTGCAGCCCAAGCGAGAAGCTCGTATTCACCGTATTGGTCTGCGATTCGGCAAGCTGCGACCAGTAGTTCGGCTTGTCCGTATAGGTCAGCCTGTATCCACTCAATGCCGCAATTCCCGCGACTTCGGGCGCATGGAATTCATTCGAGTCCAGGCGCTTATGCAGGAAGCCTGACCAGTCATTCGGCACAACCGCGTTCAGACCGGCAACCACGTCTTCAAAGGTGTAGGGGACAACCTTCGGACCGGTGTTGCCGTTGAGGCCTTCAAACGCGCCTGCAAAGTCGTTCAGCGACTTCTTGCCGTTGGTTTTCTCGCGAATGGTGAGATCGACTTCCAGCCATAGGAGTTCGCCTTCGTCGTAATAGTCGGTATCGCGGCGGAAGTTGTCGTAGGGACCGCCGGTGAAGTACAGCACCTGCGCCATGGTGGCGGTGTCCTGGAGATCGCGCCATGTGCGGCCGGGACGGGTGTCATTCAGATAGCCCGCAACGGTCGCCAGGCGGTCGCGATACACCGACGGCGCCCAGATGCCGCAGCGCGAAGCCAGCACATCACCCAGGTATTCTGTGAGGCCTTCGTACACCCACAGCAGGTCGCCTTTCATCGGCTCCTGGTAGTTGGGCGTGGCGAGACCGGCAGGACGGCGGTATTTGCCATTCCACGAGTGCGTGAACTCATGCGGCAGCAGAAGGCCCTGTGCGATGAATTCGTTGTCGTCGACGAAGGTCTTTTCCGGCACGCGATCGTCGGAGGACTGGTGATGCTCGAGCCCAAAATGCGCCACCTGGTCGGAGAGCGTGACCAGGAAGTGATACGCGCCATAGTGGCGAGACTTGTAGAGCGCGCCGGTCTCGCGCACCAGCTTGGAGAAGTTGTCGATGTGTTCCTGGGAAAGCTCGAGGTCTTCAGGACCGTCTCCCGCCAGATCGAGGAAGTGCTGGGGACGGATGTCACTGGCAAGCGGGATTTCGCGGAACCAGCGGCCGGCGAGGACTGGCGAATCGATGAGCTGCTCCAGCGATACCGTCTTGAACTCATGAACGGCGCCTCGCCCACCTGTGCCTTCGAGCGCGGTGCCGTACTTCCAGTCGCTGGGCACCGTGATGCTGGGCGTCACCATCACGTCGGCTGCATTCGTGCCCTGCGGATAGACCAGGACCGAATTCCAGCTCAACAGCGCCAGGTTCGCGCTGGTGCTGGCGCCGGAGGAAAAGCCTGAGGCCGCGGCTGTCGCCAGGAAGTCCATCTTCACGTGCAATTGCGTGGTGCCGGCGGGAACCTCGATGTGGAAGGCGTACATATCCACCTTGTCACGTTCCCACTTGATGGTCGCGCCCGACGCCGTGGAGATCACGAAGCCCGCCTGATTGTCGATGGGGCCGGTCGGGGCATGTTCGCCGGGAATCCACTTGGGATAGACCAGCGTCATGGGACCGGGCTGCGCGGGAAGCGTCTCCGTAGCGTGCAGGATTTTGCGCGAGGCGTCGGTCAGGTCGACCGAAAGCGTCAGAGGCGCGGATTGCGCGGCAAGGACAACAGCGCTCGCGGAAAGAAGAGCGAGCGGAACAAAACGGGAGAAGCGCATGAATACTCCTTGGAATCGATTACTTAGACGTTGCAACTTGTGCATTTTCCGCAGCCAAAGTTTTGGCCGCCCAGGCTTCATAAATCAGTTGATCTTTTAGCCGCCGCCAATCGGCATCCGGCAGCACCATCAGGTCGGCGCGGGCGATGGCGGGCAGCCCGGTCCCGACAGCGTCAAGGCCGCCTTCACGGTCCTCGCGGAAGTAGTTGGGTGAAATGGCGACATGGTTGTCGGTGATCCACTTGCTGACATGCGTGGTTCCCTGCGCATCGATCTTCGCGTCCGTATCCCAGAAGGCGAAATGAAGTTGCGCATTCAACCAATGAACGCCGTCGCGATTGACCCACGACGGCCGATGGCTGATGCCGGGATAGATGATGTTGGTGAACGCGTTGGCAGGGATGACCTTGTCATTGAAGGCGAGCAGGCGCGTATGCATGGTTTCGAACCATGCGGCATCGTGATGCGCGATGTCCATCACCGAGTCCGCCTGGCCGTTCATCACGTACATCGGTCCGCGCTGATCGTTGAGGTCATAGAGCAGAATGCCCCGGGCGGGGTTGCCATCGATCTGCAGCACTTTGGCCAGGGCGTGGTACGGCGAGCTCTGGCACGGCTTGTTGCCATGATCGAAGTAGCCGGTATCGTCATCGAAAGTGCCTCCGCCGGAAAGCAACACAGCGTGGATGCGCGGATCGATAGCGCCGGTAATGCCGGCAACGAACGAGCCCATACTGTAACCCAGCACTCCGATGCGTGCCGGATCCACTTCAGGCTGTGCGTCCAGATAGCTGACCGCCTGCATTAGATCGACCTGCATCAGGCCGGCAAGGTGCTGGCCCCAGTCTTCATGCGGCAAAGGAGCGGGAGGATTTATGTCAGCGTCGTGCGGCGATGGGTTCTGCATGCTGCGGCGTTCCGCGTTGCGCTCGCCTTCGCCAATGGGGTCATAGGTCACGACCACCGCTCCGGCCTTCGCAAACATCAATCCCGAATAGAACGCGTACCAGCCGAACTTGTCGGAGCCGTGACCGTTCACGACCACCAGGCCGGGCAGCTTTCCCTTGTAGCGCGTGACTTTCGGATCGGGGCGATAGACGACTGCGGGAACCAGCATGCCGTCAGCCGTGGAATAGGTCACGCGATCGGCGAGCACGCCAGGCACTGGAGAAAAGGTCGACCAGACCTTGGCATGGAGCGCAGGCAGCTTGTCCGGCACGTACAACGTATGACGAATCTTTGCTCGCCAGGCCTCGGTGGGCATCTGTGCGGGCGCGCTGCCCGCACAGAACGCCATACCCGTCACAACTGCTGCAATCAGAAGCCGCCCAAAACGCATGCGTGGAAGGATAACTGCCGCAAGCCAATCTTCGCTATGGTTGGACTCCGGAAGAGTGCGAGGCGACGCGTGCGGCGCCCTGGGTACACCTTCATGGGAAATGCCATAGAATTGCCGGACATCTATGAATCTGTACGTCATTGTTCTTGGCATCATCGTCGTGACCCTGCTGGGCGTGTCTATCGCACGCCTGGGAAAAGTGAAAACCAAAGCAGACTACCTGGTTGCCGGGCGCTCGCTGCCGGCTTTTGTGCTGGTGTTTACGCTGCTTTCGAGCTGGATTGGCTCGGGTTCACTGTTGGGCGGCGCCGAAAACGCCTACAAACATGGCTTCGCGGCCCTGTGGCAGTCCGCCGGAGGCTGGGCAGGACTGGTGCTGATTTATTTCATCGCTCCCCGCGCGCGCAAGTTCGCGCAGTTCACCATCCCGGATCTGCTGGAAAGCCGCTATAACCAGACCGCGCGTGTGCTGGGCGTGATCGCCGTCTTGTTCGCCTATACCGCGATCACCAGCTATCAGTTCATTGGTGGCGGCGACATCCTCCACCTGATCTTCCCCAATGCCATCACCGCCGTGCAGGGTCAGTACATCCTGGCCGCTTTCGTGATCGTGTTCACGGCCATTGCCGGCATGGGTTCGGTTGCGTATATGGATGTGGTGATCGGCATGCTGGCTACACTGACCATGATTGCGGCCCTCCCGGTGCTGGCGCACATGGCGGGCGGCTGGAGCACAATTCGGGCCACGTTACCGGCAACGCATTTCCAGGTTTTCGGTGACCTCAGCCACATCACGGCGCTGGAACTGTTCCTACCCACGTGCTTGTTAATGCTGGGTAATCAGAGCATGTATCAGAAGTTTTTCTCGGCAAAAACCGAAAAGGACGCCACCCGCGCAACGCTGGGGTGGGTGGTCGGCACCCTGATTCTGGAAACGGTGATTGTCGCCCTGGCGGTTGTGGGGTCGGCCATCTATCGTGGCGGTGAGGTTGCGGACCGGCCCAGGGAAATTCTGGCCTACACTGCGATTCACGCATTTGGCGGATCCAAGGCGCTGGCGATCCTCGGCGCTCTGCTGGTCGGGGCGATCTTCGCCAAGGTTGTTTCAACCGCCAACAACTATCTTTTCAGCCCGGCGACCAACCTGGTCAACGATGTCTTTGTCCGCTACATCAGTCCCGACGCCAGCAATCGGAGGGTGTTACTGGTTTCGCGCCTGATGGTTGCGGGGCTGGGCGTGTGGGCGTTGTGGCAATCGCTGGGAACCACGAGCGTGCTGGCCATGAGTCTGTATGCCTATACCATCTACGCCGCAGCCCTGACGCCGGTCATTCTGGCGGCTTTTTTCTGGAAGCGCGCCACCGCAGCAGGGGCAGTTTCCAGCATCGCGGCCGGAACCATCGTGACCGTATGCTGGAAGTACGCTCAACCCCACCTGCCGCCCGCAATTGGGGCGCGGGATGCCATTTTGCCTGCATTGCTCGCTTCTCTACTTTGCCTGTTCGCGGTAAGCTTGCTGACACCCCGGCCCTCTGAAAAGCAACTCGCTCCTTTTGCAAGCTGACCGTAACATTTGCCGCGTATAAGTCATGAGAAAAAGAAGCGAAAGCCGTCCCCGACGCGGCGCTCGTTCCTGCATCTAACAGCGGGCAGGCGGGACGACCCTGCCTTCCCAAGGAGAATGTATGCCCTCTACGAATCCGATTCCTGCCACGGACAGTGCCAACGAGCTTCGGCCAATCCTTGGTGATGACGCCACCGCAACCTTTGAAGACGATCCGAACTTCGTCAACTCCAACCCCGGCGAAAACGGCTCCAGCGAAAACGAACCGGAGCAGAAAGAAGCGGTTTCCCTGCGTGCTCGTGACACCGACGACCTCGATGAGGACGACGATGAGGACGAGGAAGATGATGAGGATGACGACGAGGATGAAGAGGACCTTGATGATGACGACGACCTCGAAGATGACGACGAGGAAGATGATGAGGACGACGACGAAGACGATTTAGACGACGAAGATGACGACGACGATGAAGACGATGACGCGGACGAGTTGGAGGCGTCCGCGTTTCGCATGGACGGGCTGCTCGGTTATGAAGATGAGGCGGACGACGCGAAAAAAGGCATCGACCGCAAGAAGGGCGACGAAGAGCGCGCGGAAGAGGAAGTGGCGATCAAGGACGGGGAAAGGAATTACGACCCCAACAGCCATACCGATGGCAAGTGGGAGCCCATTGAGCGCGATGACCTGCCCGAAGAAGAAGGCGCGTTGATCGAACACCAGAACGACGACCCGGAAGTTATACGGCCGTATCGTGCTGAAGCGGCGGCCCAAGCCTGGCTGTAATGACCAACGAGCAACCCTCGTGGGCGTCCGGAGGCATCAGAGCCTAGGTGAGCCGCGATATCGATACCCAGATCCAGGAATTTGAGAAGTCGTTGTTGAAAGGGCTGCTGGCCGGCGCCATTGCGGGCCTGGTAGCCACCGCGGCCAAATCGGTCGCGGAAAAGCTGTATCCGCCGCGTGTCCACGGCGAACCTGAGCCGCCATCCTTGCTGGCCGAGAAGCTCGCCGGACATCCCCTGGATGAACCGGCGAAAACTGTTGCGGCTGAGACCATCCATTGGGGCTTTGGCGCTCTCACCGGAGCGGCCTACGGCGCCCTGGCGGAGTTTTATCCTGCAGCGACGGGGAAGGAAGGCGCGAATTTTGGGCTTGCGCTGATGAGCCTGACCCATGAAGGCGCGCTTCCCGCAATGGGACTCAGTGCGCCTCCCGAGGAGCAGAGCCTCCGCGAACACACCAGTGAGGCGAGCACCCATCTGCTCTACGGCGTGGTCACGGAAAAGGTCCGCAAGTTTGTCCGCGGACTGATGGACTGAGCAAGTTCCCTGAATGTGTAGCTGAAGGCGAAGCTGCTCAAGCCGTTTTCTTCCAAGTCGGTCCACCATCGTTTCCGACTCTGACATAGAAAACGGACGACCGTTTTCCTATGTGATCGGAGAGGTCACGAACTCACATGCAAGCAAGTCGGCGAGCGCCAACGGCGCGGCATATACCAGCATGGGGTGAAGGTGGGGTCCCCAGTGAACTTGTTCACTGGGGTGCCGAAAACCCCATGGAACCAGCGCCCATCGAAGACGAGCGCTGAAGGCGCGACATATAAGCAGCCACGAAAGCCCGGTGCATGCCTGCGACCTACATAGCGGACGAATCATGTATTTTGGGCGGGATAGGGAGAGCATATGTCGGGCCGTTGGCCCTTTAAGAGTTGCTCGACCTTTCATGGGGCTTCACTTCCCCAGCGAGCTAAGGGCAAGAGCGCTCGCCGGGGTCCCCGTTCCGCCCCATGCTGGTATATACCGCGCCGTTGGCGCTGTTCTATTCCGCCACCAGCGGTAAGGACAGCACCTTGTCCCTGGATGGCGGAACCGTTTCTTATCAGGAAAGCGGCCTTCACCACTGCCCGTCGGCGCCACAGCATCAGGGAATTTGCTCTGTATCCCCGCAAAACATTTCATCCGACGCATCTCCCTAACCCAATCCTTTATCCCGCGATATGCGTTCTGCAGATGAAGGCCGTGGAGCGCGCTGTCCGGGCTAGACTCGGAAAACGCGCCAGCGCGAGAACGCGCCGCGGAAGCCGGACGGGATTTGAGTCGAAGTCAACAACGGAAGCATGTGGTGGTTGTAGGCGCGGGGCCCGGAGGGCTCGCAACAGCGATGTTGCTGGCTCGCGCCGGGGTCAAGGTCACCGTTGTGGAGAAGCACGCGCGAGTCGGCGGACGCACTGCAACGCTGGAACAGGATGGCTTCCGGTTCGATATCGGCCCGACATTCTTTCTCTACCCCCGTGTGCTGCGCGAGATATTCGCGGCTGCCGGGTACGATCTCGACACCGAAATTCCGATGAAGCGCCTGGACCCGCAGTACCGCCTTGTTTTTGGCGCAGGCGGCGAGCTGCAGGCAACGCCGGATGTCGAGCGTATGGAGCGCGCCATCGCGGCGCTTGCGCCGGAGGATGCCAAGGAGTTTCGCAACTTCCTGATCCGCAATCGCGAGAAGCTGAGAAATTTTCAGCCCTTTCTCGCGTCTCCGTTTGAAAGCTGGCGCGATCTGCTGAAGCCGGAGATGCTGAAGCTGCTGCCGCTGTTGAAACCGTGGCGGTCGCTCGATGGCGATCTGCGGACGCACTTCAAGGATGAGCGCATCCGGCTTGGATTCAGCTTTCAATCCAAGTACCTGGGCATGAGCCCCTTTCGCTGCCCTTCCCTGTTTTCCATTCTGTCGTTTCTCGAATACGAGCATGGGGTATTTCATCCCGTGGGCGGATGCGGAGCAGTGACGGCAGCCATGGCGCGTATCGCCACCGAGATGGGCGTTACGTTCCACTGCGAAGAACCGGTGCAGGAAGTGCTGATGGACAAAGGCAGGGCCGCCGGGGTGCGAACCACCAGACGCCGCCTGCAGGCCGATGCCGTGGTGATGAACGCGGACTTCGCGGAAGCCATGCGCAAGCTTGTGCCCGCGGCAGCGCGGCGCAAATGGAGCGACGCTACCATCGCGAGCAAACGCTTTTCGTGCTCGACGTTCATGATGTATCTCGGCATTGAAGGCCGCTTTGACAACGTGTCCCACCACACGATCTATCTCGCGGAAAATTACCGGCAGAATCTCCGTGACATTGAAGACCTTCATCAACTTTCCGCCGATCCATCCTTCTACGTGCAGAATGCTTCGGTGACGGACTCGACGCTTGCCCCCGAAGGGCACTCCACGTTGTACGTGCTGTTGCCCGTGACGCACGAGACTTGCGGAATTCGAAACGTGAACTGGCGCACGGAAACGCCGCGGCTTCGTGAACTGGCTTTGAGGCAAATTGAGCGCATTGGATTGCACGATGTGAAGCGCCGCATTCGGACCGAGCGCGTGATCACCCCGGCCGGATGGCGGGAAGAATTCGGGCTCTACAAGGGCGCAACCTTCTCCATGGCGCATTCGTTGGGGCAAATGCTGCACCGCCGGCCTCATAATCGATTTGAGGACGTGGAGAACATGTACCTGGTTGGCGGCGGCACGCACCCGGGCTCGGGTCTGCCGGTCATCTTTGAGTCGGCGCGGATCAGTTCGCGCCTTCTGCTGCAGGACATGGGTTTGGAGCCGCAGTGGAACCGAGCGCCAGAGCCGGTGATGAACGACGACATGATGCGGGTCATGTCGTGAACAACGCCCCCAAACCGGCGAGCGTTTTCGCTGCGTCTGCCGCATGCGCCGGCTGGGGCTGCACCATAGCGACCGCTGCATCATGGGCGACGCTGCCCATCGGCGTACGGCTGGGTGTGCTGCGCAGGGCAAGGCACGCAATGGCGGCCCGGCCCGAAGTGTTCGCCCGTGCGATTTCAACCCATCTTGCGCGCACAGAAGCGGACACTCTGGTGACGGAACTGTTGCCACTGCTGGCCGCCTGCAAGTTTCTCGAAAAGAATGCGGAACGTCTGCTGCGCACCCGTAAGCTCGGTCTAAGCGGGCGACCCATCTGGCTGGGTGGAGTGTACGCGGAGGTGCACCACGACCCACTGGGTCAGGTGCTGATTATTGGGCCTGCAAACTATCCCTTGTTTCCGCCGGGGGTGCAGGTTTTGCAAGCGTTGGCCGCCGGCAATCACGTGACGTGGAAGCCAGGAGCCGGAGGCCGCGAAGTTGCCGAATGTATGGCCGAGGCATTGCGCGAAGCCGGCCTGCCCGAGGGCATTCTTCGCATCACCGAGGACACGGTGGAAGCCGCACGCGAAGCGCTCGCCAGCGGCGCAGACAAAGTCATCTTTACCGGATCGGCGGAAACCGGGCGGGCCGTGCTCCGTGGCCTTGCGGAAACTGCAACACCTGCGGTGATGGAGCTTTCCGGCGCGGATGCCGTCGTGGTGCTGCCCCGGGCGAACCTCGAAACTGTCGCGAAGTCGCTGGCCTTTGGCTTGCGCCTGAACGGCGGCGCGGTTTGCATGTCGCCTCGACGCCTGTTTGCGGAAGCGAACACGATGCGTGCACTGCGTCCATTGCTGCTGCGAGAGTTGGAAGCCATTCCTCCAGTTGAGCTCAGTGCGGCGATGGGTGCATCGCTGCGGCGGCTCGTCGACGAGGCCGTAGCAAGTGGGGCGTCTCCGACTGGCGAGGTGGATACAGCCGCTCAGAGGCCATTGCTGATCGAGGATGCAACGGTCGGCATGGCGGTGACTCGAGCCGACATCTTCGCGCCGGTGCTTTCGTTGATCACGCTGCGTTCTATGCTGGAGCTGCCGGAGGCCTACGCGGCATGCTCCTACGGTTTGACTGTCTCGATCTTCTGCGCCGGCAATGAAGAGCGCAAAGCCCGCAGCCTTGCCCATACCCTGCGTGCAGGCACGGTGCTCATCAATGATCTGATCGCGCCGACAGTGGATCCGCGTGTGCCGTTTGGTGGAATGGGCGCCAGCGGCTTCGGTACGACGCGTGGCGCGGAAGGCCTGCTGGAAATGACCGCCACGAAAACACTGCTGGTGCGCCGTGGCGGAGCCATGCGGCATCTGCAGCCTACTCGCCATGAAGACACCTCTGTGTTTGTCCATCTCATCCGTGTATTGCATGGGCGCACGTGGGGCGAGCGTTGGCTTGGCTTGCGTGAGGTTTTCAAAGGCCGCGCGGCTTTGGGAAACAGAAACCAATGAAAGTTGGCATCATCGGTTCCGGCCTCGCGGGTCTCGCAGCAGCATGCACGCTGGCCGCGCGAGGACATGACGTTACCGTGCTCGAGAAAAACGCATGGCTTGGCGGGAAGGCGGCCCAACTCAAGGCCGAGGGGTTCCGCTTCGATATGGGGCCAACCATCCTGATCCAGCCTTCCGTGCTGCGCCGGATATTTTCCGAAGCCGGCCGCAACCTGGATGAATACCTGCCGATGATGCGGCTTGACCCACAGTGGCGCTGCTTCTTTGAAGAGGGTGGGGTCATTGATCTGCTCGACGATCAGGATGCCATGGCACGTGGCCTGGAGAAACGCTGGCCCAGCATGGGTGAGAAGTACCAGCGGCTGATGAAGCTTTCCAAAGAGCTGCATGAGATCAGCGAGAAGTTCTTTTTCTGGAAGCCCGTCGGCTCGATGCGTGACACCTTCAATGTGAGTGGCGCGTTGGATCTGAAGGTCCTGCGCGATGTTATTAAGATGCGCCTCGGAAGCTCGGTAGCAGGCACCATCCGCAGCTTTATCCCCGATCCTGACACGGCGCAGATGCTCGACCACATGGTGCAGTATGTGGGTTCGTCCCCGGATGCTTCGCCCGCGATCCTCACAGCGATCGGACACATGCAGGCAGAGGAAGGCATCTGGTTCCCGATGGGCGGGACGCGCGCTGTGCCTGAAGCCCTGGTGAAGCTGGCGACGGAGTTGGGTGTCACGTTCCGCACGGAAACGGATGTCGCCCAGATCGTCATCACTCCAGACGGCGATGGTAAGGTCGCGGGCGTTGTCACAACGGCGGGAGAGATGTTGCCCTTCGATGCAGTGGTAAGCAATGAAGACGCGGTTCGTACGCATAGAGAGTTGCTACGCGGAACCTCCGCTGCGCGGCACTTCGAACACGCGCGCACCTATGAGCCCGCATGTTCCGGCGTGGTGTTGTATCTCGGACTGCGCGAGCGGTATGAGCATCTCGCCCATCACAACTTCGTGTTCTCGCGCGATCCCCACACTGAGTTCCACACGATCTACGACCTTGGCGAGCCCGCGGCCGATCCAACCTGCTATGTCGCGTGCACGTCGACATCCGATCCGGCGAGCGCGCCGGAGGGAGCCGAAGCCATGTACATCCTGGTGCACACGCCGTACCTGCGTCCGCATCATGATTGGGCAACGATGTTGCCGGGATACCGCCAGGTCATTCTGGACAAGCTCAAGCGCACGGCGGGCTGTGAGGATGTTGAAGAGCGCATCGTGTTTGAAAGCGCGCTTACTCCGCAGGACATTCACGATCGCTACCGGGTGTTGAATGGCGCTATTTACGGGCTTTCCTCTCATGGCCTGTTCACGGGTGCGTTCAAGCCATCCAATCGAAGCCGCGATCTGCAAGGGCTCTATCTGGCGGGCGGCGCCGCGCACCCCGGACCGGGTATGCCGATGGTGATGATGTCGGGATGGATTGCCGCGGACGCGCTCGACCAAGATGCGAGAAACGGCAAGTTCTCGATTGCCTAGGGCTCGAGTGCCGAACCTGCGCTACATGGGCGACAATGGGCGTGTCATGTCACAATCTGGCCAGGTTCCGCATATTTCCCCTTTCACCCTGCGCTTTTTCAGGGGCATCGTGAGGTCCTACTTCCGGCGTCACTTTCGCGCAGTGCAGGTGCAGCACTTTGAGAAGCTGGCATCGGCGGAAGGTCCGCTGATTGTTTATGGCAATCATTCTTCGTGGTGGGATCCCATGCTCATCACGCTGCTTGCCAGCGTGTACCTGCCTCACCGCAAACACTATGCGCCGATGGCTGACGAACAACTGCTTCGCTATCCCATTCTGCGCAAGATAGGCATTTTCCCGGTTGCCATGCGCTCGTCCCGCGGGGCTGCGGAGTTCCTGGGCACAGCCCAGGCGATCCTGAACAGCGGTGGCGTGTTGTGGATCACACCCCAGGCGAGGTTTGCCGATGTGCGCGAGCGTCCACTGCGATTCAAAGCGGGGTTGGCCATGCTGGCACTGCGTGTGCCCGGTGTACAGTTACTGCCCCTTGCCGCCGAGTACACCTTCTGGGATGAGCGTCTGCCGGAAACGTTGGGACGGTTCGGCGATCCGCTTAAGATGCCAGCCGATGCGACCGTCGAAAGCGCCACGGCGCAGCTTGAGGCGGCACTGGAACAATCCATGGACGAACTCCGCGAAGCTGCCAGGACGCGGGACTTCCGACAGTTCACTACGGTGTTGAACGGACGCCGCGGTACCGGTGGGTTTTATGGGATCAGGCAAATGTTTGGTTCCTGGGTTGGCGGAAAAAAACACTTCCGAGATCACACGCCCCGTGAGCGCGATGGTGGTGATGCAGAGTGATGCTGCTGGCCGCGTTCACCGCCTTTGTTGGGCTGATGACGCTGTGTGCGGCCATTCCAGCAGTTCTCTTTCTTATTAACCTGCAGCGCTTTCGAACGCCAGTGTCTTCCGCCGGCGACGCAACACCGCATGTCGCTGTCCTGATCCCGGCGAGGAACGAAGAAGCCAACATTGCGGAAGCAGTGGGTGCGGTTCTGGCCAACCGCGGCGTAGAGCTGGATGTGCTGGTGTACGACGACGCTTCGACTGACCGCACCGCAGAAATTCTGCGCGGCTTGGCCGCGGCTGATCCACGCGTCAGGTGGATCGAGGGCGTCGCCTTGCCGCCGGGGTGGAACGGCAAGCAGCACGCCTGCTGGCGTCTGGCGCAGGAGACTGCAGCACCCACGCTTCTCTTTCTCGATGCTGATGTTCGAGTGGGCCGCGACGCGATAGCGCGATGCGTCGCGCAGAAGAAGGCGGCGAATGTCGCGCTGCTTTCAGGATTCCCTCGCGTGCTCACAGTGACCTGGATGGAGCGGCTGTTGTTGCCGCTGGTCCAGTTTGTCCTGCTGGGCTTTCTTCCCATGGGGCGTATGCGCAGGACAACGATCCCCGCCTATGCCGCGGGTTGCGGTCAGTTCATGCTGGTGGATCGCGAAGCGTATCTTGCCAGCGGTGGGCACGCCTCGATTCGGGCAAGCCGCCATGATGGCCTGATGCTGCCGGGCAGTTTCCGCGAGCATGGCTTTCATACGGACATCTGCGATCTCACGGACCTGGCAAGTGTGCGCATGTATAGCTCTGCCCGAGAAGTCTGGGCTGGACTGGCGAAGAATGCGAGTGAAGGACTCGGTTCACCGGGCAGGATTCTGCCCCTGACGTTGCTACTGATCCTGGGACAAGTCATGCCGGTGATTGCCGCAGCGCTGTGTGTATTTCTGATGATCTCGACCGCCATTGTCGGCGCGACGTTCGATCAGCCGCGTCTCGTGGCATTGTTCTTCGCTGCTATCGCTGTGGCAACCGCCTGCAGTTTTCTCCCGCGACTCATCAGTGTGCGCAGGTTCCAGCAGCCGCTGCCTTCGGCGCTGCTCCATCCGGTGGGCTTGGCCGTGTTGCTCGCGATCCAATGGTACGCGCTGGGCAAGAAGATCATGGGCAGTCCGATTGGCTGGCGCGGCAGAGTCTGACCTGCACCATCCGCAGTCCTATGTGGTGCGTAATCCAGAGAGTTCCGCAGGTCCCAATAGAGCGGGCCTTCAGCCCTTGATCGCGGGGTGAATACCTAACCCAGGCCTTCGGCCTGGGCTGGTATAGAGCGCGCCGTTGGCGCTTTTCATGGCTGGCAGAACAGCCCATCAACGCCCAACGAACGTTGCGGTCCCTGTTCTCTAATCCCTGTTCTCTGATCTCTAGACTAATCTCTGTTCTCTAATCTCTGATCTCTGTTCCCTACTCCACTACACGCCTTTTTTGCGGGGTTCCCAAATGAACTTGTGAATCTGCAGGCTGAGGCGGGCGGGAAGGCCGTCGGCGAGCATCCACTCGACCAAAAGGCGTGGATCGAGCGTCATATTGTCCGCGGAGCGCTCATCCGTGGGCGTTTTGGTAAATGCCGGCGAAAGAAGGATGCCACCGCATTTTGTCGCGAGTGCGTGGGTGTGAATAAACTCTCGTGCGAACTCATAGTCGAAGCGATCGCCGATCACGAACTTCACTTCATCATGCTGTGTCAGCGCATCGAGATTTGCCATGTTGAAGGTGTTCGCGGCCGAACCCGCTCCGGGACATTTCACATCGACGATCTTGTGGACGGCCTTGGGCACATCAGCCAGCGGACGCTCGCCGCTGGTTTCTATCATCACCGTGTACTGTGCGTCGAGCAGGCGCTGCATCAGGGGCAGCAGTTCACGCGCCTGCAGCATGGGTTCACCACCGGTGAACTCGATCAGAGGGCAGGGCTGCAGGGCTTCGATCTGCGCCACAATCTCGTCGGCGGTAAAGGGCTTTCCGCCGGTGAAGGTGTATTCGGAGTCGCACCAGGCACAGCGCAGGTTGCAGCCCGCGAGGCGCACAAAGATGCACGGCACACCTGCGAAAGAGCTCTCGCCCTGAACCGATTTGTACAGCTCGATGAGGTACATGGCTGGGATTATTCGTAGTAGCGCGCGAAGCTCGTGTCGGTTTCGTACAGGGTGCAGTCTTTGACCCGCACGCGTCCCTCGGTCATGTCGTGAAGCTGCGTTGCAGTCTTATCGAAAAAGTACTTGGCCAGGTTTTCCGCTGACGGATTCACCGTATCGAACGGTGCGAGCTCGTTGATCATCTGGTGGTCGAGATATTCGACCGTGGGGCGCAGCACCTGCTTCAGCAACTTGAAGTCGAGCAGCAGGCCGCTCGCGTCGAGCTCTTCGCCGACCAGCGTGACCAGCACGCGATAGTTGTGGCCATGCGGGTTCTCGCACTTGCCGTGATAGTTGCGCAGGTAATGCCCGGAAGAAAAGCCGGCCTGCACGGTGATTTCAAACATCCCTAAAACTCCCGTCACGGCGTCATTTAGAGCAAATTCCCTGGTGCTGTGGCGTCGATAAGCGGAAGAGAAGGCCATTTTCCTTGGGAGAAAATGGCTTGAGCAATCTCGTTTTTTTTACATCGTCAGGGAATTTGCTTTTCGCGCCAATCTCCATTGTACCGGGGTTCGGGGGAGAAGGTTTCGTTAGCGACGGCGGCGTCGAGCCTGCCGCTCCATGGACGAACGCCGCTCCGCCTGCTCAAACAATGACGAAAGCACTCCGCCCAGCGCGGCAACCAGCGCAACGACAAACAGCGCAATCCCGGTGGTGCGCCACAGGGAGGCGTCCCCGGGCGAGCCCGGCTGCTGCGCGATGTTGGTAAAGGACAATGCGCCGGAAACCACCGCAAGAACGGCAAGTGTGGCGGCGAGGATGTAAAGGTTCCGTCCCATGCTGATGCCTTAAGCATAGAGCAAGGGACTGCACGCGGCACCGGGCCCGGCGTACACTGCGCACATGACCACCCATTTCGCGTGGATTTCCATGCTGCCCCTGCTTCTGCCGGGTGCTGGAGTCCCTCAGCAACAATCACCCGCGCCCGAGATTGCGCGTGCCGTGGAACAGGTGGTGAATGGTTATCGCGGCTGGGGGCCGGAGTCCAACCCATCCGGCATGTCGTTCTCGTTGCGTATCGTCAATCGCAGCGACCAGGCGTTAGCCGTGGGGATGACCACAACCGGTCTCCCCAAAGACCAGACCTATACCCTGATGAGTTGGCCGATTGGCCAGCCGCAGGCGATCGTCGCCGGTGAAGGCGTTAGCCTGAACGACCTGGGTATACCCGTTTGCACCAGTGGTCCTGGCGCCTGCCAAAGCGAGAAGCCCAACGAACCCATCAACCTGGCAATTCCTCGAACGATCCCAGGTGAGCCGGTGAGGCTGGCCCTGATCAGCCATGATGGCAAGCTCAAAGTGTTTGCACGTCTCATCCCGGAACCGCTGGCCAATACGGACCGCGGATGTACATTGAACGCGATCGTGCTCGAGCCCAATGCTGAGATTTTGTGGTTCGAGGCTACCGGCTTTGCTCCCAACGCACCGCTCACCATCGATTCCACGTCTGGGAAGGAAGCGCGCAATCAAACGCACAACGCCGATGCCAATGGAAACTATGCGATGGTGGACCTGCCCTTCGTCGGCAAGAAAAAGAACGGCACTGTTACCTTGACCATCCGCTCCGCGGGATGTGCGCCAACAGTGACGGTGCCTTGGGGCATTCCACGCTGATCGAAGCACCACATGTCGTCTTTGCTGGCAAACAACTGGGTGGGTTATCGCACAGAGATTTCAATAAGTATCGAGGCTCTTGTCCTGCTTAAGGTCACGGGTTTACCCGTGACATGCAGCAGGTGTTATGTCGGCTTCAGCCGCTGAGGTAGCCTTCTTCATCCCGGAAAATACCTGCATCCATGGTGGATGCATGCTTGTCCTGGAACGGTGACCTCAGGGGCTGAAGCCCTCGGATTTTGCGGCCTTTTGTGTCACGGGTAAACCCGTGACCTTAAGCAAGACAGACGTGAGGCAAATTTTGAGTTGCGAGGAACGCCAATCCTCTCCGGGTAACCAGCCGAAAAAACAACGGTCCCCATTCACACCTTCAGAAGATTTGCTTAAGTGTTCTCGAAGAACTTCTGCACATCCGTGATGTCATCCGTGCGCCGGTACTGCGGCAACGAGTCAAGGAAGATGCGGCCATAGCGTGTGGTGCGAATACGCGGGTCCAGGAGCATCAGCACGCCCCGGTCCGTGAGCGACCGGATCAGCCGGCCGAAACCCTGTTTGAGTGCAATCACTGCCTGCGGAATCTGCAGATCGTTGAAGGCATTGCCTCCCGCTGCGGCAATGGCTTCTGTCCGTGCGCGCATGATGGGGTCGGTGGGTACAGCGAACGGCAGCTTGTCGACAATGACGCAGCTCAACTGGTCTCCCTGCACGTCTATGCCCTGCCAGAAGCTTGATGTGCCAAACAGAACGGCATTCGGTGTTTCGCGGAACTGTTGCAACAGCACATGGCGCGGCGCCGAGCCCTGCATCAGCAGTGTGAAAGGAACTTGCGCGAGCAGGCGATCATGCAACTCGCGCATCTGCGCGTGGCTGGTAAACAGGCAGAAAGCCCGGCCGCGCGTGATTTCCAGGACGCGGCGGATCTTTTCCGTGGCCTGTGGGATGAAGTCGGGGTGACGCGGCTCCGGCATGGTGGCGGGCAGATAGAGAAGCGCCTGCCGGGCATAGTCGAAGTGAGACGCGACTGTAAGTTCCTTGGGGAACGGAATACCAAGCCGCTTCTTCAAGTGTTCGAAGCCGGGCTTGCCGTCGGCATCGGCCACGGTCAACGTCGCTGAAGTTAACACCACGGTCGGGTCGCGCGTGAACA
>DASYEV010000251.1:0-3892 GCA_036498835.1 Acidobacteriaceae bacterium
GCCGCTCGCGCAGGCGCAGCTGACCGCACAGGAACATCTTTCAGCGCAAGGCCAGCACCTCTTGTGGGTCCGGCCCTCCTGATGCTGAACTGAATGCGTCCGATATCACCCTTGCACACAGAGGCGTTCCAGGTGGGATGAATCTCGCACGTGTCGTCTGTGGCGACGCTGTCGTTCTCACCGTCGTGGATCAGAACATAGGAGTCAGGGATGCCGGTCGTCGAGCCGTCCAGATCGTGGATCGCCGCGGTCCGGTAGGCCACAGCACCCCGGTTGTCACTATCGAACCTGGGGTCGATTTTCGGAAAGTACACGGGCTTGGCATTGACGAACTTCGCACTCGTGACGGTGTTTTCGGTGGTAACCCCGGCGCCCGTAAACAACAGCCAGGAAATCCCTCCTGATCCGCGCTGTTTGTTGTCCTGGAAATTCACGAATGTTGTGTTCGCCACGTCATGACGATAATCGTAATACTCGTAGCCGATGATCGGGTAATCGGGAATCAGGCGTTTCGGCAGGCTACGGCCGTAGGCAATTTCCTCCGGCGTTGTGGGGTTGCCGACGTTCTCGGTTTCACCCACGAACAGCGAATCAACCACCCGTGAGGTAAACACGTCATCGCCTATGGAACCGGTCGACATCGTGAAACCAGTGGCATTGTCCGCCGCCTTCAGATTCCTGACGACAAACAACTCGCCGCGGCCCCAAAAGCCGCCATTGCGGTTCTTGTAGGTGGTGAGATTCTCGAAGTGTGTCTCCAGGCGCTTGCTGTTCGGGTCAGCAGGGTTTTCCCTGGGCATGTACGAGGGGCCGGCCAACCCGAAGATGTTTTCCACGTTGATGTTCCGGTCGAACATGAAACCGTCGTAGTTGGAGTGCGCGACGTTGCCCTTGAACTCGCCGAACTTGGTGCGGCGTGGCCAGATGTTCTTTGCGATATCCGTGCCCAGGAACGCGCCCTGCGGGTGCTCCGGCAACGACAACCAGAAACCATTCGCATCGGAACCGGCGGCCACATTGTCGATGAAGGTGTTGTCGGGATTGGTGATCCAGTAAGCCGCCACCGTGTTGTCCGAAGGCAGCAGGGTGTCCTTGCCGGAATAACTGTCTTGCCTGACGGCCGCGCGATTCTCGTACGTAAAGCTGTTCTCTCCGTTTGGGGCGAGATTGGTCGGTACGCAGGCCTTCGAGGTATGGCACTTGATCTGGATGGCCAGGTTGTGCACGAACTCGTTACCGTGTTCGATGCCGTCCTCGAGAAAGAAGCAGTGACCCACGATGTTGTAGGTCACGTTGTTTTCCACGTGCACGTAGTTCGTGCCATGCACCGTCACGCACCGGTTGTAGGTGTCGTGGAAGGCGGAGTTCTTCACGTACTGGCCCTGCGCATCCCCGACCAGGTGCCAGTGGATCGGATAGCGGGCCAGGTGCAGGTTCTGACCCATGCGGTTGAACTCGACCCCCGAGACATACATCTTGCTCGTGACCATCGCCATGACGTGGCCGCCGAAGAAGGTCTGTTCGGCATCGGCCGATGCCTGGATCACGATGTTGCGGGTCAGCATCCCCACCTCGCCGCGCTCGTCCACGCCATAGGTGATCTTGCCGAAGTGCATGTAGTCAAGCTTCTGGTCCAGCGTGATCGTATTGCCCTGGATATCGGTGATGGTGCGCCGCTCAGCCTGACGGGGATCGAAATCGGTCGAGGCCAGGACGAGCACATCCCCTTTTCGCCAGCCACTGGCATTCAGTACATGGATCTTGTCGCTACCGGCATCGGCGGTTGCAGAGAGTTTGGTCCAGGAATTCGTCCGGTTACCGTGCAGATTCAGGGTTCCACCCGCGACCATGATCCCGCGGTCACCCATGCCATCCAGTTCTTCACCCTTGACATTGTCGGTGAGGGTGATGGTCGCCTTGTGCGTGTGGGGCTTGGCTTCGGTGCCGACTTCCAGCTGCCCGTGCACCATAATCCACTCGGTGGTCAGCTCCAGGTCTGACTTGTCGGCGAAGCTGAGCTTGCCGTGGATCATCACGCCGTTCAGTCCCGGCGGACTGACATCCAGGAGCACCGACTTGCCCGTTGGAATATCAACCTTGTCCCCGGCCACCGGCACCTTGTGATCCGGCCAAGTCGCAGGATCAGACCATTTCGTGGCGTTGACGTCAGCCGCCTGGGCGATAGAGAACACGCCGCCAAGCAGGACTGCTAGACCCAGGGAGAAAAGCAGGAACGAGCGATTCTTTCCAATCATGACTTCACGCCCCAATTCTTGACAATGGCTTGAACTCTGGCGGGAGCGAACGTACCAACTTATGCCGCCGTACACAATCATCGCCGGATGGTACATTCGAGGTGTTCCTTATATATCTCTCTCAAGACTTACCATTCCTTGTGAACCTTTGCCGCGTACGCTTGCTAGTCTACCAACGGCCTTCGTCTGTATTCTCGATTCAAGAAGTTAATAATGAGAGGGAGCCGGATAGGCGTTCCCTCTTTCGCCCGGATCAGCCGGATTTCGTATCCAGATCCTCCTCCGGCGCACGCCTGTACGTCTCACCGTGCTGGAAGTCCACATTGCGCCGCAGCCGATCCAGGTAGTCGGCCCACTCCTACATCATCCGGCGCCGCTCAGCCAGTCTCTGAGCGCGGTTATAGGCGGAGCGCACCGAGTTGCGCTCGGCGTGCGCGAGCTGCAATTCGATCAAATCCGGGTTGAAGCCGAGATCATTGAGGCATGTTGAGGCGATGGTCCGGAATCCATGCCACGTCATCTGCTCCCCGGTGTACCCCGGCCGGAGTTGAACGTCCGCGTCTAAGTGTTTGTTCTGTCGATATTTTCGCAACTCTCTCGGCATCGACGTACCCGCGGTCGTACCCGTTAGTTTGGTGTGTAAACCATAGTTGACAAGCTGTATCCTATAGGATACAGTGGCGCCGTGTACGAGATCCGTCGGTCAACAGCGTTTGACGCATGGCTGACCAACCTGAATGACTCGAACGCCAGGGCGCGCATTGCCGCCCGTATAGACCGCTTCGCTTTGGGCAAGCCCGGCGATGTGAAGCCCGTCGGAGACGGTGTAAGTGAAATGCGGATCGACTATGGCCCGGGCTACCGCGTGTACTACGCACGCGCGGACCGAATTGTGTACTTGTTGCTTTGCGGCGGCACTAAGGCGACGCAGGACGCAGATATCAAAAACGCGATCGAAATGAATGCCGCGCGAGCCCGAGAGGTTTCGGCTACTCGGCAGCGAAAGCCAAAGAAGGGGAAGTGATTTTATGGCGACTCGAACCCGAAAGACGCAGCGATTTGCTCGCTACGATTCTGCCGATTACCTCAAGACTCCGGAGGATGTGGCGGAGTACCTGGTTGCGGCCTTTGAAGCGGGTGGTGATGATGCCGCGTATATGGCTCATGTCATCGGTGTCGCCGCGCGCGCGCACGGCGGAATGACGAAGCTTGCCAAGGATACCGGCATGACGCGTGCCGGGCTCTACAAAGCTCTCTCTAAGGACGGAAACCCGAGCTTCGATACCATCGTCAAAACGATGCGCGTACTCGGCGTGCGACTCGTCCCGCAATTAACCACAGCGTCGTAGCCTCCAGCGAACTCGGTCCGGTTACCTTCGCGACTGCGCTGCAGAAAAGAAACGCTTGAAATTAGGTTGGGCAGCCTAGGGTCAAACAAACGGACGGTTCAGGCGTGCCCGGCATTTCATCGTATGGCGCACCGCGCGCCTTCCTTGCGGATGTGCGGTTCCGCTTTTCATGCCGTGGGCTTGACGCCTCTCAAACCGCTCTCTCAAGCAAAACGTTGTCTGCCGATAATGTCCATTATCGGCGGTTGATCCGCGGCGGTATGCGTCTCCGGGAGCACCAGGTCATTC
>DASYEV010000252.1:0-4157 GCA_036498835.1 Acidobacteriaceae bacterium
GGATGCCGCCGAAGAACGCTCTACTATCGGGTGTGTAAAAGCGGAGGACATCGCTCCCAATTCCCTACCAGCGACTTGTCTAGCGGCAAAGGAGCTCGTCAAATGCGGGATATTTTGAATAGACTGCTCGGCACCTTGCGGTTTTGTGCGCTTCTGGCGATGGTAATTTCGGCGGGGTTGGCTCCGCAGGCGTCCGGCCAGGTCTTGTATGGATCACTGGTAGGCAATGTAGTCGATCCTAACGGCGCGGCGATTCCAAACGCTGCAGTTAGTGTCACCAACCAAGCAACCGGAGTTACGGCGACCGCCACCACGGATCACGCCGGTGCGTATCAATTTATTGCTCTACAACCGGATATTTACACCATCAAAATCTCCGTCTCAGGATTTAAGACTTACGAAAGACGCGGGGTTCCGATCAGCCTGAATAACGTTACGCGTGAGGACGCTGCGCTCGAAGTCGGCAACATCCAACAATCGATCACGATTTCAGGCGAGGCACTCCCGCTTCAGACGGACCGCGCCGAAACGCGCAGCTCCGTGTTCGATGGAATCGAATGCGAATTGAACGGGGGCGAAATGCCGGGAATCGTGCGGTATCACTGCTGGTAATTGCGGCCAATTGGAACAGGAGGGTTCTCGAGCTCGACCGAACTGACGTGATTGACCCCGGCACGTTCATGACGCTGAACAATGGCGTGACTGACTTGGCGCGCGAAGGCATCGACGAACGGCAGTTTCGATTTGGTCTGCGTATCCAGTTCTAAGGCGGACTGGATCGGGTAGCGGCACCTCAGATAATGCGGCTCTCTTGGCTTTTCCTGGCAGGCGCCCTTTCAGGCGCAACCGTTCCCGATCTGCCACCCGTCGATACCTCGGGCTTTCTTCCGGTGATTCGAGCTCAGATCGAGCAGGTGGCGGCCGCTGCGAGGGCACATCCTCGCGACGCAGAAGCCGCTGCTATGCCGTAAGCATCACATGAACCCCACTGTTCCAGGCGCCGGGTACAGGGCATAGTGGAGAGGTGAACAAGCAAGAGCAACGGCGCGAGTTGTGGCGCCAACGAATTGCAGAGCAGGAAAAGAGTGGGCACTCGGTGCGCGTGTTCTGTCGCGAGCGAGACCTGAGTGAGGCCAGCCTTTACGCTTGGCGGAAGCGGCTGCGTACGCAGAATAGCGGCGTCCGTTTCGCGCTGGTGGAAACGAAACCAGCAACGGAAATGGCTTCAGCCATCGAATTGGTGTTGGCTGGCGGCGACCGCCTTCGGATTCCGCAGGATGCCGCGACGCTGAAGCTGGTGCTGGCGGTGCTGCGGCAACAGGAGTGATCCACCTGCCGGCGAGCGTTCGCGTGTATTTGTGCACCTCGCCCTGCGATATGCGGCGCGGCTTCGACGGTCTGCACGCGCTGGTCGCCGGTGCGATGAAGTTGGATGCGTTTGCCGGGCATCTGTTCGTGTTCGCGAACCGGCGCAAGGACCGCGTGAAGATTCTTTATTGGGATCGCGATGGATTCGCGGTGTGGGCCAAGCGGCTGGAAGAAGGCACCTATGCGATGCCGTTCTCCGAAGAAGACGAACCTAGATGTGAGATCACAGCGCAGGAGTTAGGAGCGCTGTTGAGCGGCATCGATTTGAGTGTTGCTAAACGCCGGAAGAGATATCGACGCAAGAGCGGGGAAGCCGCATAAAGATTGGCTTCGGATGCATTTTATGCTTGGTCCGCAGCAGTGTTCGCCTTATAATTCCGATAGTGCCAGTCGATCCGAACAGCCTGCCGCATGATCCTGAGATCCTGCAGCAGATGCTGGTGGATTTGACCACGCAACTGGATAAGACACAACGGCTGTTACGGCAGTTGCTAGAGGCCAAGAGCGGTACGCGCAGCGAACAGTTGAGCGCCGATCAGTTGCGGTTGTTCACACAGGAAATCAACGCGCCCGACGCCGCAACAGAGGCCGGCAAGGAGGACAATCTACCGCCTGGCTCGGCCTCCAACAGCGGCGAGGACAAAGACGAAAGCCGCCGGCGTGGACGGCGGGCCTTGCCACCGCAGCTGAAACGCCAACGGATCGAGTACGATCTGACGGAAGAACAAAAGCACTGCGACTGCTGCAATCAGGATCTGCGCCCGATCGGAGAAGAGACGAGCGAGCGCTACGAATACATTCCCGCGCAGTTTTTGGTCATCGAGGACGTCTGTAAGAAATACGCGTGCGCCTGCACGGTGAAGACGGCGAGCAAGCCGACGCAACCCATCAGTAAAAGCGCGGCCGGGGCGTCTTGGTTGGCGCAAGTGATCGTCAGCAAAATAGCGGACCACTTGCCAGTACACCGTCAGGCGAAGATCTTTGGCCGCTTCGGCGTGGAGATTCCAGACCAGACTATGTGTGGCTGGATGCGGCAATCGGCGGAACTGCTCGATCCTCTGTATGTTCGCTTGAAGCAGTTCGTGCTGAGCTCGAAGGTGGTGGGCACCGATGATACGCCGGTGAAAGTGCTGGACCGCAGATTGAAGCGAGCGACGCGAAAGGGGCGATTCTGGCCGTATGTCGGTGATCGCAACCATTCGGCGGCGGTGTTCGACTACACGCCGACACGAGAACGGGCTGGGCCGGAACAGTTTCTGAAAAGCTATCGCGGATATCTGCAGGTCGATGCGTATGTGGCCTACGACAACTTTTTCACCAATCCCGAACGCGGCTTAGTGGAGATCGCGTGCTGGGCTCACACGAGGCGTCATTTCCATAAGGCACTGGATACCGATTCGGCGCGCATGGGCGCGGTGCTCGCCTACATCGCGCAATTGTACAAGCTGGAGAAACGTGCGCGGCAGGCCGGCATCATGGGTGAGGATTTGCGGCTCCTACGCGCGCAGGGGTCCACACCGGTGCTGGAGAAAGTGCACGAGTATCTGGAGAAGATTCGCGAAGAAGTGTTGCCGAAGAGCGAAGCCGGTCAAGCGGTCGCCTACGCGCTGAAAAACTGGACCGCATTGACTCGCTACGTGGAAGACGGCGACCTGTCCATCGACAACAACCACACCGAACGCAGTTTGCGCGGCATCGCAATCGGACGGCATAACTGGACGTTCGTAGGTAGTGATCGAGGTGGCAAGACGATGGCGGTGCTACGGAGCTTCGTGGCGTCTTGCGAATTGGTGAAGGTCGATCCGTTTGCGTGGTTTCAGGACGTACTCTCGCGCATCGCCGGCCACTCCATCCAGCATCTGGATGAGTTGCTACCTCACCGCTGGGCGGCGGATCGCGCGTAACCGCGCATCTTCTGCCCTATTTCCACGGGAAATAGGTGGGATCGATTCCACCAACTTCCAGGTTCCGGCGGGACGTGCAACACTCAGTCTGAGAGGCGCTTGCCGATGCCTGATTCAGAACTGGACCAGTTGTTGCGAACGGCCATCGAACAGACCAGAATGCTTCGACTGCGTTATCGGAACCGCGATAGGGTCGTTGAGCCACACGATTATGGGCAGCATAATGGGACTAATAAACTTCTGGCGTATCAGATTGCCGGATTGAGCAACAGACCTCTTCCCAACTGGCGATGGCTAGAAGCGGATCTGATCTCTGATGTCCATCTGCTCGACCAGACATTTTCGGGCGGACGTCCCACTCCTTCGGGCAAACATCATAAATGGGACAAGCTCTTCATCAGAGTCAAACCGGCCCACAAGAAGCCAAACTGATCCGCTTTCGGGCGTGGACCGCCGCTACCGGCAATTCAGCCCACCATCCGATGGTGTTCATGTGATGCGTACGGCTGGGAGACAGGATTCTCAGAAATACTCCAAAGGCAATGACGCTCCCAGCTCACACACAGGAGTGCTTGGAATTTTGGCCACTACACAGAAGACTCAGCAACGACGATGACCACGGCCGCGAGGATCAGGAGCCAGCGCATTAAAAACTAGTGGCATTGCAGGTTGCGGTCTGCGCCGGAAAGAGGCGGCAGAACGGGATATTCCCAATCTTCAACGGGGGAAGGCCGCTGGGCCAGAAACGATCACGATGCAAGCGGTCGACATACCGTTTCGGATCGCTGCCAGGCCGTTTCAGAACAAACTCCTGGAGCGCTACCGTCGAGATGGCTACAGTGCCTATATGAAGCATCTCGATATTGGACACGCACTCGTGCGCTT
>DASYEV010000253.1:0-66042 GCA_036498835.1 Acidobacteriaceae bacterium
CGGACAACGCTCCTACACCCTGTACCGCGGCCAGATGTACGAAGGCTTTCTGCAGGACACATGGCGCATCCGGTCCAATATGGTTCTGGAGCTTGGCGCACGGTATAGCGTGATGACTCCCTACTATGCGCTGTGGGGTAATCAGTCGGTCTTCAGCCAGACGGACTACAAGACTGCGAACGCCGTCACGGTTGACCCCAACACAGACGCGGTCACCGGTGGCGACCGCTACAACGGGATCGTCATTCCTGGCAGCGGCTTTCCGAGCGCCGCGCAGGGGCACGTGGATCCGACGATCCTGTCGGGCTTCTCAAGTCTTTTCCGTGGCTACAGCAAGTACTACTCGCCGATTGTGAAGAGCAACGTTCAGCCGCGCGTTGGTCTTTCCTGGCAAATCTATCCCACAACCGTGCTCCGCATGGGCGGTGGACGGTTCTTCCAGCGCCTGGGCATTACGGACAATGTTTTTACCGGCGGTAATGCGCCGTTCCAGCCTTCCGCCACTGTGACAAACGGTATTGCCGACACACCGGGCGGAACGTCCGGCAACAGCTTTCCGTTCAACTACTCGTCGCAGGCATACAACTATCCCTCGCCTGAGGCTTACAACTGGAATCTCAGCATCGATCAGGAATTTCATGGAGTAGGCGTCTTCACGCTCGGCTACGCCGGCCGCCGCGGTATCCACGAGGAAGAGCTTCTGAACGTCAACCAGCTTCTGCCCGGTACTGTACAGGCGAACCCCACGATCAAGCAGCCCGACGCTCTGCGTCCGTTCAAGGGTTACTCCAACATCAGCCAGGCGACCAATGCCGGTTCATCCATGTACCACTCCCTGCAGGCGAACCTGCGGCGCCGCATGGTCCATGGTTTCCTCTTTGGTTTGGCGTATACGTGGTCCAAAACGATGGACTATGGCTCCGCAAACAACGTAGTGCTTCCGAACACCTATGACCGGCAGATTTACTATGGCGTAGCGGACTTCGATCGCCGCCACGTCTTTGTCGGGAACTTCGTCTGGAATGTGCCCTACTTCAGCCATTCGCACGGCTTTGTTCGCGCATCGCTGGGTGACTGGCAGCTTTCCGGTACGTACCAGACGCAGACCGGAGCGCCGCTTAACGTCAGCACGGGCAGCGATTATGCCGGGGTCGGACCGGGTTCGGGCACTCAGTTGTTCGGCCACTCCTCGCCGTCGGCGTTGTACAAGGGCTTCGCGAACCAGACCGGCACGGCCAAGTGGTTTGATACCTCCGTGTTTTACCAGCCGGCTGCCGGAACGTTTGCTCCGCGCGGTTCGCGAAACGCGATTTACGGTCCTGGTTTCCAAAGCGCCAACGCCGCTTTGCAGAAGACATGGCACATCATTCCGGGTCACGACAATCACACGCTGCTCTTCCGCGCGGAGGCGTTCAATTTTATGAACCACCCAACGCCGGACAATCCGAACGTCACGCCTACTTCCTCCACCTTTGGAAGGAGCACGGGTAAAGGCACCACGTATGGCGCCGATCGTCAATGGCAGTTCAGCATGCGTTATGCGTTCTAAGCAAATTCCCTGAAGGTATATAGGAAAGCGAAATAGCTGAAGCCGTTTTCTCCCAAGGAAAACGGCCTTCACTCCCGCCTCTCGAATCCGTTGCATCAGGGAATTTGCTCTAGAATTGGCTGACCACTGGTAACAATCGGGCGGGGTTCCCTATGGAGCCCCGTTCGTTTCTGATCGAACACCTGACAATTTTGAGGACGAGTGCGATGCGGCTGAATTCCCTGGTGAGATTCTTTGCGACTGGCTTGGTAGTGACCACGGTGCTGAACGCCCAGACCATGCAGGCGCCGGACATCAAAACGACGCCGACGTTGTATGTCATGCCGTATGCACACCTCGATACCCAATGGCGTTGGGAGTTTCCTCAGTCCATCAGTGAGTATTTGTGGAAGACGATGCATGTGAACTTCGACTACTTCGAGAAGTATCCGCATTATGTCTTCAACTGGACCGGCGCAAACCGGTATCGCCTGATGAAGGAATATTTCCCCGCCGACTATGCGCGGGTGCAGGACTATGTCGGCAAGGGGCGATGGTATCCAGCTGGATCGTCGGTCGAAGAAGGCGATGTCAATCTGCCGAGCGCTGAGGGTATCTTCCGGCAGGTGTTGTACGGGAATGAGTATTTCCGCAAAGACTTTGATGGCAAGTACAGCGCTGAGTACATGCTGCCGGATTGCTTTGGCTTCCCCGCATCTCTTCCGGCAATTCTGGCGCATGCGGGCGTCAAGGGATTTTCCACGCAGAAGTTGAGCGCTACGTGGCAGCCTGCGCCCAAGGTCGGCGGAGCCGGGTCGATCGAAGACACGCCGGAAGGTATTCCATTCAACGTGGGCCTCTGGGTTGGCCCCGATGGGAGCACGGTTCTGGCAGCGCTGAATCCAGGGGGCTACGGCAGTCAGGTATACAGTGACCTTTCCGTTGCGGCCTCGCCGATGGCGGTGCCTGTGCTCACCGGCACGGAGTTGCAGATGTTCACGCCTGAACAGCAGCGAACGGTATCCCGCCTTCGCGAACGCCGCGAGCCCAACTGGGTGGAGCGTATCGACCTCGATGGCAAGGTGACCGGTGTCTACGCCGACTATAAATACATCGGCACGGGTGACATCGGCGGCGCGGTGAATGAGGAATCGCTCAAGCTGCTGGAAGCGATCATCAACAAAGAGACGACAACGCTTCCGCCGCCTCCTTTGCCCGATTTTCTCCGCAAGTCCATACCGAAGCAGGAGCCGGTGAAGGTCGGTGAAGGACCGGTGCATGTCGTCGTTGGCCCGGCCGACCAGATGTTCAAAGACATCAAGCCGGAGATGCAGGGACGCATGCCGAAGTACACAGGCGACCTGGAGTTGATCAACCATTCCGCTGGCTCGCTGACCTCGCAGGCATACCACAAACGCTGGGTCATGATGAATGAGAACCTGGCGGATGCAGCGGAGAAAGCGTCGCTTGCCTCAGCATGGTTAGGCGGACCGGCGTATCCGCAGAAGCGTATCAACGATGCCTGGATGCTCGCACTGGGCGGACACTTCCACGATACGGGTGCGGGCACGGCAACACCGCAGGCGTATGAGTGGGCCTGGAACGACGATGTGCTGGTGGCGAACCAGTTCGCGAATATTCTTACGGACGCTACCGCGACGGTTGCTTCACAGTTGGATACGAGAGGGGCAGGCATTCCGCTGGTGCTCTTCAATTCGCTGAATGTAGACCGCGAGGACCTTGTAGCGGCCACCGTTCCGCACGTCACCGGTAGCGCAAAGGTGACTGACGCCGACGGAGCGGATGTACCGGCGCAGATTGTCGACGGGAAAGTCCTCTTTGCGGCCAAGGTTCCGTCCGTGGGATACGCGGTCTATCACGTTGTGCCGGCATCGGCACCAGCCACAAATTCATCTCTGCAGGTCACGATGCACTCGCTGGAAAATGCGCGCTATAAGGTAGCGCTCAACCAGGAAGGCGAGGTGTCGAGCATTTTCGACAAGAGCTTAAACAAAGAACTGCTTGCGGGACCGGTGCGTCTCGCGTTGACGACCGACAATCCGAAACAATATCCAGCATGGAACATCGACTGGGACCAAATAAGCGCAGCACCGCGGGCCTATGTCGATAGCCAGCCAATGATCCGCATCAAGGAACATGGACCAGCGCGGGTAGCGCTGGAGATCACGCGGGAGCATGAAGGCTCGAAGTATGTGCAGGTGGTGTCGCTGGCTGCGGGTGACGCCGGCAATCGCGTCGAGTTCGCCAACACAATCGACTGGCGGGGCACGAAAGAAAACCTGAAGGCCGTATTTCACCTGACTGCGTCGAATCCCAATGCGACCTATAACGAAGACCTCGGCACCATCGAGCGTCCGAACCGCTTTGACAGGCAGTTTGAAGTCCTTTCGCACCGATGGATCGATCTGACGGACAAGAGTGGAAGTTTCGGAACTTCGATCCTGACCGACTATAAGAACGGCTCGGATAAGGTGGACGACAGCACAATCCGGCTGACACTGTTGCGTTCGCCCGGTACCGACGCAGGCTACACGGACCAGGGCAACCAGGACTGGGGCCATCACGACATCACCTTCGGCATTGCAGGGCACCGTGGTGATTGGCGCGATGCTGGAACCGACTGGCAAGGCTATCGCCTGAACAATCCGATCCGCGCCTTCGCAACAACTGCGCACAGCGGTTCGTTGGGTAAGAAGTTGTCGCTCTTCTCCGTGGACAGCAAGCACGTGCGCCTGTTCGCGATGAAGAAAGCGGAGAACTCCGACGAGTTAGTGGTACGCATGGTGGAGACTGCCGGAAAGCCGACAGGTCCGATCCATGCAACATTCGCCGCACCCGTCGTGCAGGCACGCGAGATCAATGCACAGGAGATGCCAGTAGGTGAAGCAGCCGCGAACAAGGGTGTGCTCGACCTCACCCTGTCGGCCTATCAGCCACGCACATTTGCGCTGAAGCTTCGGCCTGCCGCTGCTTCGGCAAGCGCCACGACGAGCGAGGCTGTGAAGGTGAAGTACGACCTGCGGGCAGCGAGCAACGACGATGCCAAGGTCGTTTCTGGATTTGATGGCAAGGGGAACGCCATCCCTGCGGAAATGCTTGGGGAATCCATCGATGTAGGCGGCGTGGACTTCAAACTGCCGCATGCATCCACCGAGACGGATGACGCCGTGACCGCGAATGGCCAGGTTATCGAACTGCCTCGTGGAAACTACAACCGCGTGTACATTCTCGCCGCGAGCTCTAATGGCGACGTGCCAGCGGAGTTCAAGGTGGGCTCAACGCCGGTGCGATTCAATGTGCAGGCGTGGAATGGATTTCTCGGTCAGTGGGATACACGTGAATGGAAGAACGTGCCGAACTTCGACTGGAATATTTCAGCAACCGCGAAGTGGCCTCCCGCTGATTTCGCGGAGCGCGAAAAGCGTGCGCCTTCGGTGAAATATCCGGAGGACTACCTTGGTCTCCGCGAGGGGTTTGTGAAGCCGGCAGAGGTCGCCTGGTATGCCTCGCATCACCACACGGCGGAAGGGCTCAACGCGCCGTATCAGTACTCCTACCTCTTTGCCTACTCGGCTGAACTTCCCACCGGAGCCAGGACACTAACGCTGCCGAAGAACACGAGCGTCAAAGTCCTTGCAGTCTCGGTGGCGAACGTTCCGCCGCAGGTGACGCCGGCCGTGCCGCTGTTCGATGCTCTCGCGCACACGGAGCCGCCTACGAAGAAGTAAGCGTCCTCGAACCACAAAGCGACGCAAATTTTGCGTCGCTTTGTTTCGTTAAATGCAAAATAGCTCTGGGCAACGGGTGTGATAGCGCCGAGGCCGTTGTGCCAAGGCGGGGCCTGAATCTATTCAGCGCGGCGGATGAGCAGGACGGTTTGATCGTCGGCTTGTTTGCCAAAGGCCTGTGCGGAGGAGACGATGCTGTCGCGTATGTTGGCGAGGTCCTGCCCGGGCATCTGCGTGAGCAGCGCCGCGATGCGATCGCTTCCAAACTCTTCTTCCTCCGTGTTGGCCGCTTCGAGGATGCCGTCGGTGACGATGGCGAGGAGATCACCTGCTTCCATTTGCAGGGAGTGGGAGGTATAGGCGTCGACCGGGAGCAGGCCAACAGGGAATTGATGGAAGGTGAGCGGTTGCACGCTTCGGCTGGAGGCCTGGTAGTAGAGGATCGATGGGTGTCCGGCGAGGATGTACTGGACGCGGCCATCGGGTGCAAGGCAGACAGCCGAGAGCGTCGCGTACATGTGCGACTCCTTGACCGTAGGTAGTGCGCGGTTGAGACGGTCGCAGAGACTGGCGAGAAGGACGGCAGGGTCATCGCAGGATTCGAGCAGGATGGTACGGACAGCGGTTTTCACCATGCCCATGAGGATGCCGGCCTGGAGTCCGTGGCCGGAAACGTCAGCGACATAGGCAAGCACAGATTGATTGGGGAGCAGGACGACGTCCACTAGGTCGCCGCCCACTTTTTCGCTGGGCAGCGAGAGGCCATTCAGGTCATAGCTGCTGAATGAGACAGAGATGGGCGGCACGAGCGTGCGCTGAATGCCGTGGGCGGACCGGAGTTCACTTCCCAGGCGCGTTTCCTCCTCACGAGCCAGCGAGAAACGCCGAATCAGAAAGAGAAGCAGCGCGAAGATGAAGATGGTACCGACCGCAGCATCCGGCAATAGCACGAATGGTTTGGTCAGCAAGGGGGAGGCCCATTGTGGCTCCCAACGCTGCCAACCCAGTTGCCAGGTGATGATGAGGATGTTGTTGGCGAGCGGAACTCCCTGCCAGAGAAGGGTGGGAACAAGCAGGATCAGCGCGTCACGATCGCGTTGGAGTGCCCGTTTTAGCAGGGTGACGAGAATCCATACCGTGGCAGGGAGCACAGCCAGTGCGGCAACCAGGCTCGAGATTCCCGCGGAGCTGATATTGAAGACCCAAAGCAAGCCCGCCGGCGGATTGAAGATCAGGAGTGCGGCGACGATCCACCAGGTCTTGGAACGCGGGGCGCGCAGCACGATGGAGAAAAAAGCCAGGGCGGCAAACAAAGCAGCCAGTTGCGCGAAGCCATCGAGGCAATCAGCCATCGGCAACGAGATCAGGGAAAGCACTTTGCTGATGTTGACCCCGATGTCGATCGCGTTCGCCAGTAGAAGCAGTGCGAACCACAGGTATTCGCGGTCTTCACGGCGGATGAAAAACAAAACGAGCACGACGAGACCGACGAGCGTGGCGAACACGGCATAGGCGTATTCATGGACGAGCCCGTTCCACTGAAGCGATCTGTCCGTCGCCGCACGTTGCGCAATGAGGCGGGAGTCTCCGAAATAACTGCTGTCGTAAAAACCTCCCGGCGCATAATCCGCCCATGCGGGGAGATGCCAGGCGCGGATCGCGATATGAAATGTGTGGGGGCCGGAGACGGGGGACAGGGCGAAGGCGCGGCGTGAGGTGGAGTAATTCCGGACGCTGAGGATTGGGCCGAAGGAACCGGTGAGATGTCCGTCGACGAAGAGCTGGTAACCGGTTTCCATGGGCCCTAAATAGATCGACCAGTCCTTGCTGCCCTCAGGCACGGTGACCGTGAACCGGTACCATGCGAATCCGCCATAGTTCGGAAAGCCCTGCTGGGACCAGGACTGATTCGAGCGAAGCAGAGGCCATTGCGAATCGTCGAAATTCGAGTCGGCCCATGCGGGATTGTCTCCGGTATGAAAGCGCCAGAGGCCATCGAGGGAGGCGACGGGCTCTCGCCCGGTTTGCAGGTTGAAGCTTTGGCCGTGGAGGTCCGAGGCTGTGCTGAGTAAAAGTAACAACGAGGCGAGCGCCACCAACACTGCAGAGAACAGCGAGCGTCTCATTGGTACCTTTCCGGGTAGGACAGAATCTTGAGGATCCCGAGAACGACGTTTCGCATGTCTCTTCGCATCCACTTTGATAGAGTTGCGCTTAGCCTCGTTGGCGTCAACCCACGATCGCGCTTCGACAGGCAGTTGGACGTTCGAGCAGTTTCGGATCGAACCGTCGAATCGACGAAGGATTACATCACGCATGCGAATTTTCAAGCTGGTATTCGGCACAATCGCTTTCATTCTGGCGCTGGGCCTATTCTGGCTCGTTCACCGGCCTCTTTGGCTTTGGAACTGGCAGGATTTTCGCAATGGAAACCTGGCCATCCAACGTGTTGAGGCCTTTCGGACGGAAAAGGGGCGTCTTCCCGACAGTCTGGAAGAACTCGGGGCAAATGATCTGTCGGAGCAGATCTATTACCAGAAAGTCGATGCTCAGAACTACGAAGTGTCGTTCGGGATAGCTTTGGGTGAATCTGAGGTCTACAAATCGAGTACCAAGCGATGGGAGTGAGATTCTCAGGAGCGGTCCGGACCGAGTCGTCTGCCCGCGAACGTCTCCATGTCAAGTAAATTGACCGCGTTCAAATAACCCTTGACAGCCTTTCCGGCATGGCGCATTCTGTTTTTGACCAGATTCAAAAAAAACACTGGTCGACCTGGGCCTTGTCGGCGTTTGTCTCGTCGCGATGTTCGGTCATGGAGGTGTACCGTGCTCCATCTGCTGAAGCGTCATCCGATTCCCATCTCCGCGTATTTTCGCCACTCGCTGGTGTTGACCTATGCGCTTCCACCGGAGGTTCTCCAACCTCTGCTGCCCCGGGGGCTGGTGCTCGATCTATTTCGCGGGTACGCTTTCCTGGCTATCGCGCTGGTGCAGACGGAGCATCTACGTCCCAGTTTTCTTCCGGCTGCGGCTGGGCGGAAGTTCTTCCTCAGCGGCTATCGCATCTTCACGCGTCTGGACAGTGGAATGCGTTCGAAGAGAGGGTTGCGGATCTTGCGCAGCGACACCGACCACCAATGGATGGTGAGCGCGGGCAATCTGTTGACGCATTACAACTACCGTCTCTGCAGCGCGAAGGTTGAAGAGCACGACGAGGAGATCTGCTGGTCCATTCGTACACCGCATTCTGAGGCAGACCTCGAAGTGACAGCGAGTCTGACGGACGAGCCGGCGCCTCTGCCCAGCACGTCTCCCTTCACCACTCTTGCTGAAGCACGGCGGTTTGCCGGCCCGTTGCCTTACACCTTCGACTATGAGGAGGAAACCTGCTCGATCATCGGGATATGTGCGTTGCGGCAGAACTGGAAGCCGCAGCCGGTGGCCGTGGAGGTTCGGCGGAATACGTTTCTTGAGCAGGCGCCATTCTCCGGCGCCGGCGCTCTTCTGGCGAATGCGTTTTATGTGCATGACGTGCCTTATCAATGGCAGCGGGGAAGGATGCTCTTATGAGTCAGTTACAGGCCCGGAGGCCGTACCAAGGTGTGCTGCAGATTGTGCACTTCAATTCCCGCAAGTATCTCGCTGCCGGCGTCTGCACCTTGGCGGCCGCTCTGGTCTGGCCTTTGCTACCGGCTCTGGGCCGCGCGGCGCTGCTGCTTGCGGTGGCGCCCGCACTGTTTTGGACGGCGATGTCTCTACTCGTGTCGCACTATGTCTATGACCGCTATCCGCTTTATGACTTTCGACCGATTGCGAGGCTGCTGACCCAGGCTCCGCGCCGGTGGGTGAATATCCATTCGGGATGGGATGAAACGAGCGAACGGCTCGGCGACGTCTTTCCCGCGGCGAGCGGTCAGGTGGTCGATATCTTTGACGCTCGCCTGATGACCGAGAGCTCGATCCATCAGGCACGGCGTGTTCAACACAACGCGATGCCCGCAACACGGGGCTGCTATTACGCATTACCCTTTGAGGCCGAGTCTTTCGACGCGGCGTTCTCAATCTTCGCCGCCCATGAACTGCGCCAGCATGAGCAACGCGTGCTCTTGTTTCGAGAGATCGCGCGCGTTCTGGATCCCAGCGGCGAGTTTGTGTTGATGGAACACCTGCGAGACTGGCGGAACTTTCTGGCTTTCGGTCCGGGGTTTCTACACTTCTTTTCGCAGCGTGCGTGGCGGAACGCTGCGTCGGAGGCAGGCCTGACCCTGGAGACGGAGCTTGGGATGACACCTTTCGTGCATGTCTATGTTCTGAGGAGAAATGTATGACCGTGGGCCTTCATCTGCGGATTGTCGGGGCTTTGTTGCTGGTACTCGGTGTGAGCCACGCCTGGTTCAACCGGTACTTCGGATGGAAGCAGGAGTTGGAAGCTGTGTCATTGCTCACGAGAAAGATGTTCTTCGTGCACACCTTCTTCATTGGACTGGGCGTAACGCTGGCCGGCGCCGGATCGTTGCTCTATGCGGATTCTCTGCTCCGACCTGACCCATTGAGCCGCGCGTTGCTCGCCGGCATGACGTTGTTCTGGTTCTGCCGCTTGCTGGCCCAGTTCTTTGCGTATGACCGGGCCTTGTGGCGAGGAGACCGGTTTCGCACCTTCATGCACACAGCCTTCACCACGCTGTGGTGCTACGTGACCGCGACTTATGGGATCGCACTGGCCACCATCTGGAATGCGAAGCCGGCATTGAACTGAGCACGGCAGCGATTCTTCGTTGCGCAGCATCGGCTTCACGAGCAGAAACAGGCGCAGTGTTGGTCTATTGGTGCGTTCTCGCAAAGCGGATTTCCGCGTTTTGCAGATGCACGGTGTCCTGCCAGCCGGGGCCGGAGACGATCACCGAGCCATCGGCACCTGCTTTTGCGGTTACCTGTTGCGGAAGTTCTGAAGATTGCGCGGCCGGGACCAGAAGCCAGATGAAACGTGCAGAGGTTCCCGTTCTTCTTACGATGAGGAAGGGCACTTTGACCGCCGGGTGCGGTCCCGGAGCGACGCCGCTGAAGACTTCCGTGCCCGGTGTGCCGAGAAAGGTCACCGTCATCCCCTGCTTCTCGTTGGAGAAATGCGCAACCAGATCCTTGTCTGTCTCGGCTCGCTGTACGTTTTCGAGATGCTGATACCCATTTGCCTGCGGAAAGCCAGTGTACGGTGCGCTCTGAAGTTCGAGCGTCTCCTTGCCGGTGTTGTGATAGTTGATGTCGAACCGATGTGGCTTTCCGTCCGTCGATACTTCATCGTCTACCTGCAGAGCGTATTGATCGGTGACCAGGATGCCGCGTGTCAGGTGAGCGAAGGGATATACGTCTCCGGCATCCGCGATGGCTGCTGCGAAGTCAGGCCCCTGCTTCCAGGCGATGAGTTTCCCTGTGGCAGCCTTCTGGCGCAGTTCATCGGCCGCGGGTGCGTTGTGGGCGACCGTCATCTGGTCCCACTCTTTGTGCAGCGCCATGCCGTAGAGTTGTGTGCCGGGATCGATGCCCTGTACGCCTCCGTCGGCGTAGACGATCTCGCCAAGCTTGTCGAAGTGACCGTGGCCTCCGCCGTGCGGACCGAACTTCATGATGACGTTCAGGTCGGAATGCGGCGCGCGCAACATGGCATAGCCTGAGTCGGGGAAGACTGCGCTTTTCAGCGTAGACGCGGCCGCGCCAGGCAGTTCGGGTGAACCAAAGAGTAACGCTTCCATGCTGTTCCGCTGCGAGTGGCTGAGGACTGCGAGCAGCAATGGATCGTGTGTGTTCTCATAGGCCACCTCATACAGCGGAGCGTTGGGATAGAGCGGCACCTCATGCGAGTCATTGAAGGCGGGGAGATCTCCGTCAGGCAGCACTACGCCGAGCGGCGCCAGGAACATGCTGGCAAAGGCTGGCTCCTGCTCCCATAGATTCATGCCATGCCGCTTCGCGATCTCCGCCGTCACCACCAGCGGCCGCATTGCGTAGAACTGGTAGCCCCACGCGCCCTCCAGCCAGAAGCCTTCGTGCACGTAGTTCTTCATCTGGTAACGGAAGCCGAGCGGGCCGTCGATAGCTTCATCGATAAGTGCCTTGTTGCCAAGCTCGAAACCGACGGCAGCCTCGGCGCCGTTGATCCAGCTCTGGATGTTGAGAGTCGGTTCCTTATGACCTTTCACCACGGTCTGCGCACTGGGCAGCAGCAGATCGTTTTCGATGTGTGCGCGCTGCGCCGCAGTGAGCGCGCCCGAGCCACGCACGAGGTCGTATGCGGTCGTCATATCGATCAGCCAGATGGATTCGTTGAGCGTCTGCGAGTAAATGCGAGCGCCCCAGTCCGACTGTTTGCCGTAGTTATCGACGATTGGATAGTCGCGATACTTATCCGCGTACATCAGCAGAATGTGCGCGGCCTCGTCGGCATACTTCTCCGTTCCGGTCATGCGATAGGCAACGGCAAGCGCCTTCGCATCTTCACTGAGCTGGTCGTGCATGTAGTGGTAGTGCACATCGCTGATGGGCCAGTCCTGATAATCCTTGCCGGTATCTGGACAGATGTTGTGGTTGGGTGGGTGAAACTGGAGCTGCGTACCCGTCTCAGGGCAGACGTACCAATGCGCCCACTGCGCGCCTTTTTCCGGAACCGCGAGCGTTGTGAGACCCCAGCGCGAAAGGTAGTCCTGCGGATAGCCGTCGGCCTTCTTCAGCACTTCATCCAGCGCGTGCTTCGCCCACGGCTCTTTTTCAACCAACGCCCGCCTCGCAGCGAAGTCTGCGGGCGTCAGCAGCAGATGCGGAGCCAACGATGATTGAGATGATTGCGCTGATAGCTGTGGCTGCGTCTGCGCGGACGCCATCAATCCCGCGAACATCGCGACGGCGCAGAGCAGGGAAGCGAGACGCATACGTTTCCTTTCAGGAGGTAGCCTGATTACTCAGGAGGCAGGCCGCCAAGGTAGAAGATGCTGAGGGTGCGTGCGTTGGCGATGTACTGGCTGATGGTGGCGTCCGGAAAGCGGCGGACATAGGGCGGCGCCCATCCTATCTGGTCCCCACTGGGAGTGCGCGGCACTTCCTGCTTGACACCGGTAGCCTTCTCAAAAAGCGTAGGGTCGGCAAGGCCGCCCACCGAAACCTTGACCAGCCGATGGATCGCACCGTTCGCGTGCGCGTAAAGATCCATCCCGTTTGCTTCGCCGAATTCGGCGAGCATCACAAGCGGTGCAAGCGCATACAGATGATAGTGCAGCGCCTTGCTGCCGCGTGCCATTTCCAGCGGCAGTGTGCCATCGGGACGTATCTGCTTGACGCCGGTTTCGTAGGTGCCAAGGCCCCAGTCGAGATCGTCACGCCGGTTGGCGGCGATGCCGATGGCGGCGAGTTCCACGCCGGCCCAATAGAGGTGGTTATTGCCTTTGTCACCGTGGTCGCGCTTTCCGTCGTAATAGTGCTCGGTCTGCGCGCCGATGCTGTGCAGCCAGTCGCCCACGAGCCTGGTCTGTTCGGCGTTCAGCGGAGCGGCTTCGCGGACCTTCAGGTAGTCGATGGCGATCGCGCCGGCGATCCAGCCCTGCACGTAATACGCCTGGTTCGAGGACATCTTGCCGGCGATGGAGTTCCCCTGCGCGAGCGCGAGGATATGCGAGCGCACGCACTCCGCGGCCTGGAGCGAGCCCGTAGTGCGGAAGGCATCGGCGGCTGCGACGATGTCCATGCCTTCGCGCTTCACGGGACCGCTGGAAGCGTTATAGGCCGCCTGGCGCACGGGGTCGACGATGGAATGCGTTGGGTCGTCGAGACGATAGAAACCATCGGTGGTCAGGTCGGCAGGGATGTGAGGCAGCACGGGACAGACGTAGGCCTTCCCGGTTGGCGTAACCGGCTTTCCATCCCAGGGCGAACGTAGCGAATGGGGTGCTGCGGCAAGTGCTGCTGAAGCAAGAGAGTACAAGGCGGCGATGGGCAGGAACAGGCGGTAGGTGCGGAGCATCGATTCCATTGTGTCGTGATTTCTGTGTTGCGTGAAATGGCCGCCCTTGCAGGCGGCCACTTCGGGTTGAGGTGAACTGTCCTGGTTGCTTAGAAGAAGATGCGTGTGGAAGCCTGCATTGTTCTCGGCGCCTGGGTGCCGGTAATTTTGCCGAAGCTGGTGGAGCCCTGGAACTCAGCAACGGTGGGGGCGGTGCTTAGCTCTCCTACACTGAGAGTTCCATTGGGCGAACTGAAGTTGGTGTGGTTGATCACGTTGAAGGCGTCGAAGCGTATCTGAAATTTGAAGCGATCATGGATGGGGAAGTCTTTGGCTACCGAAGCATCGAAGTCAATCTCCCCCGGCGCTCGATTGGAATCGCGTGGAACATTACCGAAACCGGTGTTCACGATCCGCGTTCGCACCCCGCCGATGGTGTTGTAGACAGGTCCGGACGGTGTGAGAGCGAAGTTGGTGGTGTCCGTCTGTGGCGAATCCCAGTACTGAAGGCTGCTTCCGTTGACGTACGGCTTCGCGAGCTTCACAGCCTGAGGGTTTCCATTCGGACGCTGCTGCGACACGTTGGAAATTTCATTGGTCTGCGTGATGTTGACTGGAAGACCTGTGTGGCCGACAAAGACCGGCGAGATATGCCAGTCGCGCAGCCACCATGGGCCCGGCGTGGTGTAGATCATGGCAATGTTGAGCGTGTGTTTGACGTCGATATTTCCGACGGTATAGTCCAATGCACGGTAATCCGGGGTTGCGGTGTACTGTGCGTTGGCAGTGCCGTTCGGGGCCGAGAAGTTGTAGATGGTGCTGCCATCGTCCATTTCCTTCGCGTAGGTGTAGTTGGAAAGCAGAGCGAGGCTGCGGTTGAAGTCACGCTTCACCGTGACCTGAAGAGAGTTATAGCCGGAATGGCCCACTCCATCGACGGCCGAAAAAGACTTGATGGTATGGAACGGGACGGCATTCTGGGTCGCAGTGGTGTTATTGGCGAGAGTCACCGCGTCCACCTGGGAGAGCGGCACGATGTTCGCCGGGATGATGTAAGCGAGATGCAGCGCGTGATTGCCAACGTAGTTGACTTCCATAGTGAGCGCGAGCGGAAGCTTGCGCTGGACACCGAAGTTCCACTGCTGGACCATCGCCATGGGATTGAGTGAGTTGAACGAAACGCCGCTCGGAGAATATGGGTTGGAAACTGTCGAATTGGCGATCGCAAGACCGGGATTGCTGAGTGGCACGGCAGCCACCAGCGGTATGCCCTGCGAAAGGCTGAAGGGCTGCGCGATGCCCGTTCCCAGGTTGTTATACGACGGCGTGTTGTCATAACCGGGGTAGGCAAGCTGGCCGCCGAGGTTCTGGAAGATTGTGCCGTAGAACGTTCCGAATGCGGCACGGAGGACCGTCTTGTCGTCAATGCTGTAAGCAAGACCAATGCGGGGCGAGAAGTCAGCCTTTGGCTCGCTGACGTTGAGAGAGCGCGAAACGCCGTTCTGGCCAGCCACCAGAAGCGCTCCGGTGTTGGGATCGAAACGGCTGTACACGTTGGTTGCGATATAGAGCGAACCTTCCTCTTCCCAGCGAAGACCCAGGTTCAACGTGAGCTTGGGCGTCACGCGCCAGTCGTCCTGAAAGAAAATCCCCAGGTTGTAGTTGCGGCGTCCCGTCTCGGGCATGGGTTGTTCATAGCTGGCGGTCTTGATCTGGCCAAGCATGAAGTCCGCCACGCCGCTGGTCGCGGTGCCGGAGGCTCCGTGGTTGGTGATGGAGCCATCAAAAGCAATGGTGCCTTCGGGGCTGCCGGCGGGGTTGTAGGAGTTGAACTGATTCTTGCGTAGCGACGCGCCGGTCTTGAAGGTATGCGGGCCCCAGGTCTTGGTTACAGTGCCGAACGGCGTGAACGTGTTGGTGATGTTGACCTGGTTGGTGTTGGTGTCCGCACCAATGTTGCTAAAGCCGGGACTGGTGAGCTGTGGAAACTGGTTGATCGGCAGCGAAGTGACCCCAATGGTCGTCGCTACGTTCCCAACCTGTCCTGGAGGGTTGCGCAACACAACGTTACGGAAAAACCCCATGTTGAGATCGACCACCAGGCTTGGCGACCAGCTACGCGTCCAGTCGATGGACGGAAGCCATGCATTGTTGCAGGTGCAGTCCCAGGTGTTGTTGAGCAACGGATTGTTGTACCCAACTGCATTGGGCGATGCCGTTGTGTAGCGATAGATGTTGAAGCTCAACCGGTCTTTTGGTGTCGGCGTGAGATCCACGCGGCCGACGATGCGCTGATAGTGGCCGCTGAGATTCTGCTGGGACGTCCAGTTGCTGGTGTAGCGGTTATTCACTGGGTCATACGTACCCTGCGTGTTCGGCAACGGCAGCAACTTCATGATGGCGACGGATGCGGGATCCAGCATGCCGCTGATGTCGTTGTTGGGGATTGCCGCGGTTGTGGTGCCGCCTGCCGCACCGCGCGGGCCGGGATAGTAGAGCTGCTGTGGAGCCCGGGGCTTGCCGGTAGCGTCTGTGGTTGCCAGTGCGTAGGCGAAGTTGCCGTTACGCATATCCTGCGTCGGCACCGTAGAGGTGAGAGTGCTGGACGCAGGCTGCAGCGTACGGTCGTAGTTGAAGAAAAAGAATGCCTTGTCGTGACCGTTGAAAAGCCACGGTATTTTGATTGGACCACCCAGCGAGCCGCCCATCTGGAAGAAGCGGTCTTTCGCTCGCGCTGTCGGCCGGCCGTTGACCAGTGTCAGCTTGTGGAAGTAAGTGTTGGCATCGAAGTCCTCATTCTTCATCAGGAAGTAGAGGCTGCCGTGGTAAGTATTGGTTCCGGAGCGTGTATTGACGGAGATGACCGCGCCTGAGGTGCGGCCGTATTCCGATGGGGCGTTGGTGGTCAGCGCGCGGAAGGAGTCGACGCCGTCCGGCGAAGGCAGTGTGGCCGGTGTGCCCGTGGAAGCCACGATGGTGGAAACGCCGTTGAGCAGGACTTCGGTGTTCAGCGTGCGGCTGCCGTTGATGGAAAGCTGCGAGGTGCTGGGCGTGGTGCCGCCGCCGCCATGCGCTACGCCCGGGATAAAGGCGAGCAGGTTTTCCGTACTGCGTCCCTGAATCGGCAGATTCTGAATGTCAGCCGGTGTGATGAGCGTCGAGATGTTCGATGTGCTTCGGTCGAGCTCTTCGCCTTTGGACGTCACAGTGACGACTTCTTCGGCTCCGCCGACCTGCATGTTGACGTTGACAGACGCAACTTGCGCCACCGTCGCGGCCACGTCGCTCAGGACGGTTTGCTTCAGCCCCTGGCCGGTCACCGTAATGCGGTAGGTGCCTGGAATAACCTGCGGAGCCACAAACGTACCTGCGGAATCGCTCTTTCCATTGAAGACAGTGACGCCCGTGTCCTGGTTGACGATTTTGATGGTGGCGCCCGGTATCAAAGCTCCAGTGGGATCAAGAACCTGGCCACGGATCGTCGCATTGGTGTTCTGCGCGAGTACGGTTCCGGCGGTTGACGAAAGAATGCTGACGGCAGTCCAGCCGGCAATCGCAAAACAGACGGAAGCGAGTGGGATGTGTGCGAAACGCACGAGGTGATGAAGCCTCGTTTTCACGGAAGTCGATTTCATGGTTTTTGGCCCTCCAAAATTCATCAATCGGTTGTTTCACGCTAATTAAAGCGGTTGAACACCGGAGGATGACATAAGAAACCATGATCCCGAAAACTGTCAAATTCAAATCCGTAAGTGCTACGAAAGAGGGGAGATTGACCAATCCTTTCGAGGGGGTACGTGGCCTTTTGAGCGTACGGAGCGACCTGAGGGAGACACTCAGTGCCGGGTCAGCAGCTCGCGCGCTCTCTCCGCGATGGCAGGCTGAGGCGCTTGCGCCGCACGCTGAAGAAGCGGTAGAGCAGCTTCCTTGTTGCCGGAAGCAAGCAGCAACTCTCCTTCATCCAGTTCAGCCGAGGCGAAAGATGGATCGATAGCGAGGGCAGCTTTGAATTCATCCAAAGCCAGATTCCTGCGCCCCTGCGACAACACGATCTGGCCCAGCAGATCATGTGCGGATGCGGAACGCGCGTTCACTCGTACAGCGGAGTGTGCTTCAGCTTCAGCCTGCGAGGGATGCACTGTCTGCATGAATGCAATGGCGAGGTCGAGATGCGCATCGAAATTACTGTCGTCGAGCGCCACCGCTCTCTGTAGCTGAAATACCGCCTGTGGCCATTCGCCGCGAGCGGCGAAGTTTCGACCGGCATTCGAACGAATCTTCGATTCGTAGGGGTCGACTTGCATTGCGCGGAGAAATGCCGCTTCGGCTCCGGAGAGGTCGCCCATCCGCGCGAGGTTGGACCCAAGGTTGTTCTCGGCATCGGAAAAGCCTGGCTTCAGTGCGAGACATTTTTTCAGGTCATCGACAGCCTGCGCAAGCTGGCCATTCTTCGATTCAACCAACGCCTTTTCATATCGCAGCAGCGGGTTATCCGGCTCCTGGTGGATAGCTTGATCCAGCACGGCCAGAGCTTCCGCCGTCTTGCCGGAATTGCCCAGCGCCGCACCCAACCGCCGCTGTGCGCGAGACGACAACGGATCGACCGATAGGGCATCGCGATAGGATGCGATTGCAGCATCGAGTTCGCCCTGATGCCGCTGCGCATCGCCGAGTTCCGTAAAGAAGTTCGGCTGCGCGGGTTTGCTCTGGTGCAACAGTGTCGCGAGTTCGGGGATGCCCACTGCAGGATTGCTGTTGTCGATCACCTGCGCGACAGCTTCGTAGGCGGCATCCTGCGGGTGGCGCTGCTCGCCATCCAGCATGTAAGGCACTACTTGACCGTGATAGGCGGTGGCGGGCGTTTCAGGGATTTCCTGCTTCGCCGCCAACAGCACGGACGAGGGCGGCGCCGTGCGCTGGATCAAGTGGTCGGTCATCACTGCATGCACCACATCGTCGGTGCGGCGTTTCGGCATGTGGCAGCTTACGCAGTCATTGTTCGCCGGGTGCTTGTGTGCCGCGATCATTTGCGGCAACCGCGACTGGTGGCACTTCATGCAAATGGCGGTGTAATAACCTGCGGCCTGGGGACCTTTATGCAGGTCGTGTGGATTGTGACATGTCTCGCAGGTGAGATTGCTGCTCTTCAGGAAGCACTGCGACTGGCGCAGGCGGTACGCGCCGTTCACGATTTCGAAGCGAGAGCGATTGTCGGCCGCATCGTTCTTGTCGAAGTACAGGTTGAACTCAGTCAGCGGCTCACCGGCCCTGTAGCCGAAGGGCTCGCGCGTGTAACGCCGGATGCGGTCCGGCAACGAGTGGCTGGTCGTCTCAAGATGGCACTGCTCACATACTTCCATCTGCCGCTCGCGGCTGGACCTGGTGGGCTGAAAGATCGCCGCGCGCACTTTGTCGAGCGAAACGGCATCGTTCTGCGCGGCGCGGACGTGTGCTGCGCCAGGTCCATGGCAGCGCTGGCAGTCGATGCCTTGTGGCATCGTGCCGGTGTAGACGGGTTCGGCGGAAAGATCGCGATGCAGCGTTGGTGGAATCCGCGGATAGGCGTTATGGCAGAAGATGCACTCGTACGCGATGACGCGGCGCGTCATGGGATGCGCATTGTCGAAGCCCGGGTTCATTCCCCAGTGGCCTCCGTCCTCCGCGTACCATGCCACCGGGAGTTCGATCAGCGTGCCGTCCTGCTCCTTGTGCAGGTAGGTCCTCACATGATTGCCGGAGCCCATCACATAGTCGATAGATAGCTCGTCGACGTTTTCCGGTTTCCCGTCCATGCCCTGTTGCCAGCGTTTCTGCGCAAAGTGATCCCCATCACGCACCATGCTGTAGAAGGTGGCGGAAGCCGCATGAACGAAATCCCTTGTGCGTGCGGGGCTATCGACAGTAGTTGCGGCAGTAGGTGCGTAGAACGCATGTGCCATCCCCGTCGAAGCGTATCCTTTCGCCTCGCTTTGATGGCATTGCAGGCAGGTCGCGGGATCCGCGTACGCAGTTTGGGAATTTGTTTCAGACTCGTGGTGCCGTGGGTGGGAGCGCCCGACGACAAACGCCGTACCAGCAACGCCTGCCAGGAGGGCGCAGAGAAGAATGGTGGCGGCGCGGCTTGAGACTTTCGGAGGCATCGACAGAGAGACTCGAAGTTAATTCGTGATCCGGTGGGATCGTCGGTCATTCTACGGTATCGCTTGGTTTGCAAGGTGGAGAGGACTGGGAGGAGGTTGGCCGTCAGTACACTATGCTTCTCCCGAACTTGGCCAGCAGAATGCGACTGCTATCGGTCGTTTTCTCTCAAATACCGGCGTCTCTTTCGCCGGTGCACAAGTATTCACCAACTGAACGCCGCACCCCGCGGAGATGATAGGCTCCAGCAATCGCACTGATGATAGGGTTGGTGAAAACTGATGACGCAACGTGTACCGGACGATCGCATCGTGCGCTGGACCTTGGTTGTGTTGGTGTGCCTGCTGATGGCCTGGTCGTGGCATCTTCCCCGCGAGCGGGGGACATGGTGGCTGGAGTCGTTTCCGATCTTTCTGGCAGCTCCCGTGTTGTTTTTCACAGCTTCGCGATTCCCGCTGACGCGATTGGCGTATCTGCTGATCGCGGTGCATGCCTGCATCCTGCTGGTCGGCGCGCACTACACCTATGAGCATGTGCCCGCGTTCAATTGGGTTCGCGATCAATTTCATCTGAAGCGCAACGACTACGACAGGCTCGGTCATGTCGCGCAGGGATTCATCCCCGCGGTGATCGCACGCGAGATCTACATCCGGCAGCGGGTAGTGAAGAGCAAGGGTTGGCTCATCTTTGTGGTGCTCTGCACGTGCCTGGCGATCAGTGCATGCTACGAACTGGTGGAGTGGACAGCGGCGGAGATCATGGGCAGTGGCGCCGATGCGTTCCTTGGAACGCAGGGTGATCCGTTCGACACGGACTGGGACATGTTCTCCGCGCTGTGTGGCGCCTGTGTCTCTCTGCTCACGATGCCGTGGCTGCATGACCGTGAGATTCGAAGGATTCAAGGGGAGAGCAGTTAACAATGGCGTAACGTGCATCGGGGCGCCGGTTGGAGTTCGCCGGATGCAATGCTCTTCGCCGGCAGGACCTAGTGAGATTCCTTCGTAATTGCGTCTGCAGCGTTGCCGGCGACAACCCAGCTTGCTGAGCCGGCGACCACAGCTTCATCCTCGAACCATAGAAATCCGAAGTCGTCGATACACTCCGGAAAATCCGGCTTGATAATCACATACCCAGGAATCACGGCGCCGGGGATATACGCGTTATCAGCGCGATTGTTGCTGTACGTCTTTGTCTTCGAGACTGTGCCGACGCCTGCCACATACGAAGTGCTGGACACCGGGTGGGTGCCAAGAATGTAGTTGACGGCGCGAAGTGTGTACTCGGAGCTCACAAGGTCCGGAAACGCTTTGTGCAGAAAATACATTCGAATGGCCATGTCGACCACCGCGCCCGAACCGCCCCACGTTCCGAGACTTGGAGGCACACCGAATGGAGTGGCATCCAGCTCCTTGTCCAGACGTGCCATGTAGACCTTCACTGCCTCCCGCACCTGCTCTTTTGCGCCTTGGTTCAGATAGGGGAATGCCCGCACTGCTATCCAACCGCGAAATCCTATTTGCTCGGGAGTGATCACCTGAGGAAGCAACTCGTTTAGGCGCGATTTGTATGGCTCGGCGCCATGGGTGGCAATGGTGAGCTCAAGAGCGGCCACCCAGTCCGGTCCGACCGCAAAGGCGCCACGGCGGCCCGGTCCTCCAACGCCACCTGCCGGGGGCGGCGTTGGGTGAGTCTTCTGCTCGTTCCACGCAGCGATGGCCGTAGCGAGGCAGTCTTTTGCGGTCGCGTCATCCCAGCCTTTCAGTGTGTCGGCTGATGCGGCTAGCGCTGCAATCGCGTTCCACTCAAAGAAGGGGTTGTCCGAGGTGAAGATCCAGCGGTCGTCAGGCTTCCCGGAGTAATCGCCCCTGGTCTCATTGGGACCAAGTTTCGGATCGTAGATTCGGCCGTCGGTCTTGGAAGCGCCGTCGCCCAGATGCGTGTATTGACGCAGGTCTGGCTCATGGGTGCCGCGGATCGCATGGCCGATGTTGTGATACTGCGCCAGAATCAGGAGAGCACCGTGCTTCACCTGCTGGACCGCATCCGGAACGCCATCGGGCCGGTGCATCTCAACTTCCCGTGTGGCCTCGTTAACCGTGAGTTCGTCATAGCGCAGGTCGAATGTGCGATATGCCAGGGCGAGACTCTGGATCACACTCAGTTGCGCAGGTTCCTCCAGATCGAAGTCACCGGCGTCATACCAGCCGCCCACGTTCATACCAGGGATGTGATCCCCGCCTTTGTACTTCCCATCGGTTGCCGTGGCCTGGTTCCAGCCATCGAATTGCTCGCCTACAACCGGCGCCATTCTGGCGTCATCCAGGTGCGACGCACCGTGCCAAACGCGATAGCCTTCACGAACGGAAACGTGATCCATCTGCTCCGCAATGTGATGGTCCAGGCTGTCCTGCCAAATGTTTTTATAAGCACTCTCCGAAATAGGGAAGGGCGCGGTACGCTGATCCGCGTACTCGATGACATAGAGGCCGCGATCCTTGACTGGTGTGAAGTCGAACCTGGAGTAGACGTAACGCAGCCAGGGCGTGGGAGGCATGACCGGCCCCTCGAAAACCTGCTTGTACGATCCGTCTGCAGTCAGGCGCAACACCTTCGCGGTCTTTGGCCCTTCGTAGTTCGGGTCGAGTTCGAGAACCGCAACCTTGGAAAAGCCCGGCACGTACCCTACCTGGCTGTGCGCGATCATAGGCGGCCGCGTCCAGTTAGGGATTACGTCCGGCTTGATGTGCCATACGATAGCGCCTGTAGTCTTGCCCGCAGGGATCAGTGAACGCAACACAAACCAGCCGTTTTGCGCGCGGTCACGCCCATCGAACAGCATGAGGTCCGCTGTCTCGGATGTGACGTTCACGCGGGCCAGTTTGTCGTCCACGCCCAGGGTGATGCTCTTGCCTTCAGCAAAGGGGAGCGGCTGGGTATAGCCCTTCGCCTTATCCCAATCTTCGAGGTAATAGGCCTTCCTGGGTTCATCGGCCAGCGGCAACACCTTGACCATGGGGTCATTGGGGGTGCGCGGGAAGATCCCTGCTTTGCTTCCATCCACCAGGTAGGCCTTACCCATGTAGATGGAGGGCAGGAACTCCAGATTGAAGCCCGCGCGCCCAGCCAGCTTTTGCGGCAGGGGTTTGCTCAGATTGACCGTGACCTTCACACCGCCTGGCTCGGCAGCGACTTCAAGTGTGTAGTTGAGATCGAACGTGGGGAACGCCAGATCGGCAGTGAGGGTGTTCTTTGCTTGATCGGCGTGGCGGCCTTTGAGTGTCGCCACGAGATCCCATTGCTCGGGTGTTGGCATCAGACGCACGTCGCCGTTGGTGGCGATGCGCTGACCGTGGAGGATCATCTCCATCGCCGTGTTCTTCTGGTCAATGAAGACGGGATGGTACGTGCTGTCGTAAAGAAATACGCTGAAGCCCCGAGTGTCGAGATAGTTTTTGGCGTTCACTTTAATGCCAAAATCGCTGCCGAACAGGCTTGCGCTGCAAGTCATAGCCAGGAAGGCCACCGCAAACGGGAGATAAATCTTGCTTCGACTGAACATAGACAGATAAACGGTCCTTTGGGTTAAAGCATTTCCGGTAATACTGTAGTCCCGGATAAATTCCAGAAGGCCGTTTTCATTGGGAGAAAACGGCTCAGGCGCTTTCCGCTTGGTCTACACCATTACCGGAAATGCTTAGCGAATGTTCACGTACCGGCTCAGCAAGCTGATTTACTCCGGCAATGCGTAGCGGCCGTTGATGTGGAGCTTTCCGGTGACCGATGGACTTCCGGTTTCGGGTTGGCCTCCCCCAATGCTGACGGTGTAGTCGCCTTGAGCGACGATGGGATCGCCGTTTTCCGTCACCATGCCAAGATCGCGGGGAGTGAGGTGGAAGTGCACCTTCTGGCTCGCACCAGGATCCAGGTGGATTCGTTGCATGCCGCGCAGAGCGATCAGCGGAGCACCCTTCACCTCGGGAAATTTCAGATAGAGCTGCACCACTTCATCTCCCGCCAGCCTGCCCGTATTGGTGACGGTAACCTCCGTGTCCATGGGCTGACCAGGATCAAGAGAGCCTGTGGGCAGGCTCAAATCGCTGTAAGCAAACCTGGTGTAGCTGAGTCCGTAGCCAAAAGGAAAGAGCGGCTTCCCCGTGAAGTAGCGGTACGTGCGATTGGTCATTCCGTAGTCTTCGAAGTTCGGCAACTGATCGACACCTTTGTAGAACGTGACAGGCAGGCGACCGGCAGGATTGTTCCTCCCGCTCAAAGTTTCAGCAACTGCAGCGCCGCCCTCTTCTCCGGGATACCAGGCCTCAAGCACTGCGTTGGCATGCTGATTGATCCAATTGACGGACAGCGCGCTGCCATTGATCAGGACAACCGCGAGCGGTTTACCCGTCGCGGCTACAGCTTCTACAAGGTCTTCCTCGGGTTGCGGAAGGTCGATGCTGGTGCGATCGCCCCCAAGAAAGCCCGGCTCACTCACCGGCATCTCTTCACCCTCAAGCTGACTCGTGATGCCCACAACCGCTATGACGGCATCTGCATTCCGGGCGGCGGCGATTGCTTCGGGTGAGACTTCGTTATGAACCCTGGACCAGATCAACTCGGCGTGAACGTTTCCATTCTGTGCACCGTAGGAGATCTGGAGAGCAACCTTCCGGCCTTTTTCCAGGTGGACGCGGCCCATGACGGGCACGGTCTCACGGCCCCCGCCGAAGGAGCTGGCTACCTGCTTGCCATTGACGGAAACTCTGGCGAACCCTCTGCTACGAAGACCGATGAGGAAGTCACCTGTTTCCGTAGGAGTTATAGACCCGGACCATTGCACACCGAAGCTTTTACGGCCTGCGATTTCCCTGGGCAGGTCAGCTTGCGTCACTTTGATATTGGTCTCGATGCGGGTGGCGACCGGATGATTCTGTTCGTCAGGTCCGCGCCGTCCCTCGCTGTATTCAGCCTTCAGACCAGGCTTGCCGTCCGGGGTTGTGAGCAGCGCATTGGGCACGGGAGTTCCATCCGCGCGAAGAAACTGCGTTCCGGGAACGAAGGTGAAGGCTGTTTTTGGAAATTCAGCGCGAAGCCCCTCGAGGACAGAAACGATATGAGTTGGTTGTCCAGCATAGTTTCCGATGAGAGGCTTTGTTTGATCGGCAAGGGGACCAACAACGGCGACGCTGCGAATTTCAGGTTTGAGAGGGAGCAGACCGTCGTTCTTCAGCAGCACCATGGACTCGCCCGCCAGTTTGCGCGCATGCTCCCGGTGTGGTGCGCTGTCCAACTGCTTTTCATCGATTTTTGTGTAAGGGACCATGTCCGGGGGATCGAACATCCCGAGTTTCATGCGCGCGGTGAACAACCGGATCAGAGCGGTGTCAAGGGTGTGCTCAGGTAAGTAGCCCTGCTGAACGGCGTCAACATAGGCTTTGTCGACAGGCTCGCCAAACCGGGAGGTAAAGGTGACGCACTCATTGTCCATGCCGCGAATCACGGAGATGGCAGCGCCTTGTGCCTGTGTGGGGCGATAGCGATGGTTTGCAGCGACGTCCCTCACCGCATCGCAATCTGAAACCACGTATCCCTGAAATCCCCACTTCCCGCGTAGTTGGTCCTGCAGAAGATATTGGTTGGCGCAAGCGGGTTCGCCGTTGATGGCGTTGTACGCGCACATGATGGATCCCGCCTTGCCTTCGACGATGGCGGCGCGGAAGGCCGGCTGGTAGGTGTCGACTTCGTCGTGTTTGCTAACGTCAACATCGGCGAAGTGACGCGTTGGCTCCGGCCCACTATGAACAGCGAAGTGCTTGGGTGTCGCAATCGCGAGATAGTACTTCGGGTTATCGCCCTGCAGTCCGGTGACGTAAGCAATCCCCATCCGCCCAGTAAGGTATGGATCTTCGCCATACGTCTCCTGCCCGCGTCCCCATCGCGGATCGCGAAAGATATTAAGGTTGGGCGACCAGAAATCAAGGCCGCCCATAATGCCGGTGTGGCCTTCGCGCAGGTTCTGCACATGCTTGATGCGTCCCTCAATGCCGATCTGGGCGGCCATGGTGTGGATCGCCTGCGGGTCAAATGTCGCGGCGAGCCCGACCGGCTCCGGATATTCCGTCACGCCTTCATTGATCACTCCATGAAGAGCTTCGCTCCACCACTGATACGCGGGAATCTTGAGCCGCGGAACTGCCGCAGAGTTGTTCTGCATCTGCGACGCCTTTTCCTGGAGCGTCATCCGGTGGACCAGATCGATAGCGCGTTGTTCAGGAGAGAGGCGAGTGTCCATGTAGGGCAGGCTCGCCGCGTCCTGACCCATGGCACTTCGCTGGAGCAAAGGACCGAAGAGCATCGCCGTGCACCCGATGAAACCCAAGAGAAGGCCGCGCAGTTTCTTTCCTGCCGATCGTTTGGTACCAGGGGACGGTAGAGGCGATCGCAAAAGTGTCAAAGATAGTGAATTCATTGTGGACAACAAATATATCCTCCAGGGTGAACTTGCACCACGGCGGGAGCAACGGAATATTTTCGAGAAAGCTTACTCCGGTCGTTCCCATCGAACAGGCTCATGAGATGTCTCAAAGGTGCGGACGTTGGCAGAACGTGAGCTTTCTGCGACGATCGCGATGAAGCATTTCGAAAGTGTGGGCCACAGCCGCAGGTTCTGCACCATCGGGTGCGCCTCAATTCTTCAGAGTTATTTTGATACGTGCACCATATCCGGAGAAGTTGAAATTTGAGAATCGTATCCAGCCGGCTTGGCGCTGCGGCAGGCAAGGACCGTACATTCACTCAAACGGAAGAGGTGCACGGATGGCGTCGACCGCCATCAAACCTAAAGCCATGCATTCACGCCCCCTCTCGCCTACGAGACCGGTTCGTCTCGCGGATGACAAGGTTGGCTACGGTAGTTTGGGGGGCATGAACTCTAACTCACGGCGATTCGTGGACTTACACCGCAGGTACTATACTGGCCTCCATCGATCGGGACCTATGAGAAGCAGTTCGACTACATCCCCAGGCGGCTCGGCGGTCAGATTATCCAAGTCTGAGCGGCGCCATGTTAAGGACGCCTTGGGCGACATGCTGCAGAGTCCCCCTTTTCGCAGCAGTCCCCAATGCCGCGAGCTGCTTCGTTACATCGTGCTTCGCAGTCTCGACGGGGAAGACGAATCCTTGCGAGAACGAGTCATTGGGGTCGAAGTTTTTGGCCGTCCCCCGGACTACGACCAGTCTTCGGATCCAGTGGTGCGCATTCGCGCCGCCGATGTTCGCAAACGCATTGCGCTCTACTATGACCAGCCAGGAGTAGACGGATCGCCCATACGCGTCTCCGTGCCGCCGGGATCCTATCGGGCGAGCTTCGAAGTTGTAGGAGAAGTGCAACCGTTAAAGGAACCGCCGGGCTCGACCGAAGGTCACCAGGCCGTCGCGCCTTCTCCAGGATCCACCGCAGGGCCACTGGCTCCACCGGTCGAGATACAACAAGAGACGGGCCACCCTCGCCGGTTGTATAGCCGACTGGGGCCCACCTTTCTTTACGTATTTGCCATTCTGGCTATCCTGGCTATCCTTGCAATTGCAACCTGGGTGCACCTTACGCGCAACACGCCGCTGCGCCGCTTCTGGGCGCCCGTGTTGCAAAGCCAGCAACACGCATTGATTTACGCCGGCGGAAATACCATGTACGGCTTTGCAACGGATTTCGTGGATCGCTACATGCACGACAATCATCTCGGTCATGAAGCCGGGCGCAATCAGACACTCGTCGTTCACCTCGATCCTGACCAGACGCTGAAAGGCAGCGATATCGTGAGGCTCGCGAATACCTTCGTTTCGGTGGGCGACGCCGACACGGCGGCGCGAGTCGCGGCTTTCTTTGCAGCGGAGAAGAAGGCCTATGAAATGCGATTCGATCAGGACATTTCGGTCAGCGATCTTCGGCAACAGCCAACCGTGCTCATCGGCGCCTATAACAACGACTGGACGATGGAACTGACAAGCACGATGCGGTTCACATTTGTTCCGGGCCTACGCATCCAGGATAGGGATGTCCCATCCCATTCATGGCAGCCCAAGCCAGATTTGACGGACGACTTTGCGCTCGTCTCTCGGGTCCTCGATTCCAAGACAGGTCAGACCGTGATTACCGCCGCGGGTCTGGGACAGGCCGGGACGAGTGCCGCCGGGCAGTTCCTTACCGACTCGGAAGCCATGCGAAAGTTCATAAGCAATGCGCCGCGTGGCTGGGAGAGGAAGAACCTGCAGATTGTTCTCCACACAACGGTCATCAACGGCTCCCCCAGCGCTGCGGAAGTCGTGGACTCTGCCTACTGGTAACACTGATAAGTCAAGGCCATCGGGATTCGGCACGGCTCAAAGCGACAGCGGCAGCCCCCAGGATTCGCATTTGCTCAGGATGCGAGTTGTGTCGAATGTCAACGACTTTGGAGTTTCCGCTTACCTCCCGTATCGCCTCCATCAGCCGAGGCCCGGTTACACTCCAGAAATCCACGATCGGCCCTGTGAGCAGGATCGCCTGGGACGCCGTCATCTGGGAGAGCGCGCGGCAAGCACGGGCCAGCGCTTCAGCCTGCAGTTGAAAGACACTTACTGCGAGAGTGCCTCCCTTCGCGACCAACCGATAGAAATCAGAGATGCCGATCAACGATGCGCCGCCCCGCGCAAGCCGGCGATAGTTTTCCAGTACGGCGCGCGAAGAAGCGACCGCCCCAAGGCATCCCCTCTGTCCACAAGGGCACGGAGGGCCATTCGGATCGATGACTAAGTGGGATATTTCGCCTATCCGGGTAGTGCCGGAATACAGGTTGCCCTTTGAAACCATGACTGCGCGGATGGTGTCCGACACGTCGACGATCGCTGAGCTTTCAACATCGTCAAGCGCTCCAAAGATAGTCTCGCCAATCATCATCGCCCGCATCTCGGTTTCGATCTCGACAGGAAGGCCGGTGCCCATCTCAAGTTCGGCCTTCAGTTCGGCCGGAGTGATGCACCTGGAGTCCCACAAACAGCCCTCAGGAGCGCAAAGGTTTTCCCCCAGGGCCACGCCCACGGCTTCGATCCTTGATACGCGAGCGTGACTTTCACGTATGAGCCGGCGCAATACCGGAGTCAGGTTCGCGAGTCGGGGTGAGTAATACGTTCGCTCGAGGGCCAACACCCTGCCTTGAAGGTCGACTAACGCAGCGGTCACGCCTTTTGCCGATATCTCTACACCGCACACCGCAACCTCTTCCGAGATTGCAAGCCTCGTTTTCGGGCGTCCGCGACCCGCCTTGACCGTTCCCACCTCGTAGACCAGACCCTGGCCAATCATTATTTTGACTTCCATAGAAATTGTGGGAGGGACGATGCCTAATTTCTCCGAAATGTCGATCCGGGAGGTGCCGGGCTTCTGTCGCAGAAGGCGGAGAATGGCTATCCGATTCGGCGTTCCGCCCAGTGGCGCGTAGTGGGGAGGAGGGAAGTCGAGTAAGGAAGCCGTCACAGGTGCGATGGTGTTCACAGCAACAGTTACAGCCTCCCCAGGGGGCCACGACAAGGTATGCTACGGCATCGCCAGGCGTACAAGTCTAAGCCGCATGTTTTGTTGCCGATGTGCAGGCAGGTAGCATACTTCGTCCAACAGATAGCATCTGCATGCCACGCCCGAAGGGCCAGCTATTTCCGGCAAGACTTCCGTGTGACGCGCGCGCGTTTTGCGCCGCAGCTTGTTGCTGCCGCCCGAAGTGACGGTTTCTGAAGTGGCCGGTCCACGGGGAGACATCTCGCACAGTGGGTCAGCCTTGTTGCCATGGCAGAAAGATTAAATAAAGTCCGCTAAGTATTTCTTGCGCTCGCAGAGCGATTTCCCAAAGAGAGAGTGATGCGCTATAACAGGACGGATTTTGAACTTCCTCCATGAGCACAGATCACGGAGGTGAAGCTCGCCTTGATGCGAAGTCACCGACGGGCCATTTCCAAATTGCAAGCCGATAACCCAACGAGAAGGAACTTGTCCCGTGAACCGTAAAACTGTCCTGACGCGTAGAGAAGCGCTGCTGCTATCCACCTCTGCCGGAATTGCCATGGCCGCGCCGTCTTCCGTTCTGGCTTCTGACAGCATCAAGACCGGCGCCCATCAGGAGCCGGGGCCCCTGAGTACCCCGCGCTCCGCGATCGCGAAGACCCAATACGGCCCGGTGCGAGGCTTCGTATCGGATGGTGTACTCACGTTCAAGGGCATCCCTTATGGCCAGACCACGGCAGACGCCAACCGCTGGCTGCCCGCAAAAGAACCCAAACCGTGGACGGAAGAGTACCCGGCACTCACCTATGGCGCCAATTGTCCACAGACTCTCCATCCGTGGACGAGCATCGAGCAGACATTCCTGTTCGATTGGGATGACGGATGGCTGAGCGAAGATATGCTGAAGCTCAACATCTGGACCGCAAGCCTGACAGGACGCCGTCCCGTGATGGTGTACTTTCACGGAGGTGGATACTCCTTCGGCTCCTCCTATGAGCTGCCATCGCATGACGGCGCGCAGATGGCTCGCCACCATGACGTGGTGCAGGTTTCCGTCAATCACAGGCTGAATATTTTGGGATTCTTCGACGTCTCCGAGATTGGCGGTCCGGACTACGAGCAGTCTGCCAACTGCGGCATGGCCGATCTGGTCTTCGCGCTCCAATGGATCCACCGCAACATCGAAAATTTCGGCGGTGATCCCGACCGCGTGATGATCTACGGTCAGTCGGGCGGAGGCTCCAAGGTCACGACGCTGATGGGCATGACCTCCGCCGCGGGTTTATTCCACCGCGCTGCCGTGCAGTCTGGTGGCGGCGGTAACATTCCAACCCGCGAGCAGCAGCGGGAAGTGTCCCGGGTGATGATGCGCGATCTTGGGCTCGGTCCGCACGATATCGGCACGCTGCAGAAGATGGAGTGGAGCAAGCTGATGGCAGCGGGCAATGCCGCCGTTTCCAGGATCAATCGGCCAGGCGCGGCAACAGCGGGGCCGGGTGCGCCAGGAACGCCGAGGGTCGGCTGGTCGCCAAGCATCGATGGCGGACTCATCACGATGCGGTCCTTCTTTGATGCGGCTCCGGAGGTTTCGAAACATGTCCCCATGCTTATCGGCTCCGTATCGGAAGAAGGGAACCGTATGAGCTACCGCCCTACCGAGCAAGAGTGGCATAGCGACCTTGCGAAGGCATATGGCGAGGAAAAGGCAACTGCGATCGTCACGGACTTGCACCAGAACTATCCGCGCAAAAAACTTCCGACGCTGGCTTATATGTGCAGTGGTGCGCCCGGGCTCAACGCCCTGTCCATGCGCAACAACGTGGTGAAAATGGCACGGCTCAAGCACGAGCAACATGGCGCGCCCGCGTATGCCTACTACTTCACATGGCAAACGCCGATCCTCGATGGCATTCCCGGGGCATGGCACACTGCCGAGCTCCAGTTTTGTTTCGACAACACGAAACGTTGCGAGCAAGGGACCGGCGATACGCCGGAGGCACGGACGTTGGCAAAAAAGATGGCCGCTTCATGGGCCGCGTTCGCCGCGAAGGGAAATCCAAATCTCGCTGAACTTTCGTGGCTGCCGACGGATCCTGACAGCAATCGCACGATGATCTGGGATGACCACTGTCACATGGCGAACGATCCTGACGGCAACGCGCGCAAAGTGATCCTCACCTGACGGGATTCCATTTCGCGCCTATGCATCGACAAGCGAAGCCTTACTCAGCCTTTCCTTAGCCGGCGCCAATCAGTTTCAAGTAATCCGGCGTGTCGGCGATCGTGCGATGGCGAAAGCCGCGCACGACCTCCCGGTCTTTCAGAAAGAACACACCCGGCATCTGATCCGCGTCTTCCTGAATCACTCCGATTCCATACTTGAACATCGCGCCCTTCAGCCACGCTCGCCAGACCGCCGGAACAAAAAGGTGGAGATAGGCGCTGGTACGTGACAAGGCGAAGTCGGGAAGCTGATAGAGCGTCGCTTCGGGATTGCTGATCCTCTCCACATCGGAGAGATGGTAGTAGTCGAAGTAAGGCTTCGCGCGTTGTGGAGAGCCGAGATGCACAAAGACAGGGCGCACACCCTTCGCCTCAATTTGCGACCGGACCTGGGAAACGCGGTCCAGGGTCTGTGCACAGAACGTGCATGAAAAGTGACGAAGAAAGACAAGCAGGACCGGCGATCGGTCCATCAGATCGAGCAGCGATGAGCCCGCCTCCGTATGAAATTCCCCCAAGGAGTCTGCGAAGTCCCGTCGTCCATGTGGCTGAGGAACCGTCGTGGCCGTTCCATGTATTCCGCTTGTACCGGTCAATTGTTGTTCGTGCATTGATCTCATCCTTCGTGGGACATGAAGCCGGGGCGGGGCTGGGACGCTCTCACGACACGTCTCGTTCGATTGGCTCAATGAAAGAAGTTACATTTCCTCTACGCGTCCGGAAGTTCTTTGGATTTGCTTCGACTAGAGCGGTGCGCGAAGAACTCCGCGCCTTTCGACTTCTTCTGGCCTAACGGAGGGGAGTCTTTGCGCAACCTAAAACCCGGGGCTGGAGAACGCTTGTTGCCTTCCCAAAGACCTATCCCTGGCGACCCAGCGGGCGTGATCGCAAAACCGCGTTCGCATCCGTTGTGATCGATCAGTCGAGGGTACGCCGGTCGTATCGTCCGGTAAAGAATGGATTTGCGTACGGGCGAATCGCCCTAAGGGTGTTCTTTTTCAGTCACTTCTTTGGCTTGCTTATGTCGTACCGCGTATTGGCTTTAAGCGCTCTCGCAAAAAGATTCGGGGCTTCTCGGTGTGTGGCCTGACGGTTTCTGGAGTCAGGTTATACTCCGTTAACATCGACATTTTTCCTCCGCGCCCCCACGATGACTTCCGCTCCGCCGTACTGCTGAGAGGTCCCCTTGGAAGAGCATATTTTGCTCAGAGCTGTTCAGGAAATGCCGTATCTCTACGATGGCGGAACTATGTCCGCCGCGTATTTACGTGCGCTGTTCGAGCACATTCCCATTGCGATCGTTGCGCTTGATTCTCATCACCGCTTTGCCATGTGCAATCCGGCGTTCGAGGAGCTGTTTCAGTTTTCTCCGGAAGAACTGCATGGAATCGACACAGACGAACTGATTGCCAGTCCAGACAAAATGCTTGAGGCGCGCAATCTGAGCAACGCGGTTCTGCGGGGCGAGAAAGTGCACATGGTCACTCAGCGCCGCCGCAAAGACGGCATGATGCTCGATGTCGAAATCTACGGTATTCCTCTCCTTGCGGACGGTGTATTGAGCGGTGTGTATGGCATCTACCAGGACGTCACCGAACGCAACCACGCGCAGAAAGCCTTTCGCGATCTGAACGATCTGCTGGACAAGGCGCAGGAAGAAGAGCGCCGGAGAGTTGCGCGCGATCTGCACGACTCAACTGCCCAGGAATTAGCGGTGCTGAACTGGAATCTCACGTTGCTGAGGAAGAAGGTGAGCAACGAAGATCCGGAGCTGCAGGAACTGGTGAACGAAACCAAGGCCATCGCCCTGCAGTGTTCCTCAAGAATACGCAGCGCGACGTACCTGCTACATCCACCCATGTTGGACGATGAGGGCCTGCCGCCGGTGATTCTCCGGCTCACGAGTGAATTTGAGCAACGCAGTGGTATTCGTGTGACGGTAGATGTTCCTCAGGAGTTGGGACGGTTTGCCGACTCCATCGAAATATCCATATTCCGGGTTGTGCAGGAGGCGCTGGCCAATGTGCTGCGTCATTCGGGTAGCCCCGTGGCGTATGTCCGCCTGAAACAACAAAGGGGCTGTCTCAGGTTAGATGTCAGGGACGAAGGGAAGCAGGTGCGGGACAGAACGATTACGCAGCCTGGGCAGCAACGTTCGGGTGTCGGAATTCTGGGTATGCGTGAGCGGATAGAACAGCTTGGGGGCTCGTTAATTGTTAACGTCGCGGAACACGGAACTATCGTCAGCGCCATCTTGCCTGTGGAGCAAAAGATCTATGCCTGATCTGAGAATTGTGATTGCCGACGATCATGACCTGATCCGGCGTGGCGTACGCAACCTCATTTCCTGCCGGAAAGAGTGGCAGGTCGTGGGTGAGGCTTCGAACGGCGCAGAGGCCGTGGAGAAAGTGACAAGCTTGAGGCCCGATGTGGCCATCGTCGACTTTTCCATGCCGATCCTGAATGGCCCCGAAGCCGCCTCTCAGATCGCAAAAGTCTCGCCAAAGACCTCCGTCGTTGTTTTGACGATGCACGATTCCGAGCACGTCATCCGCGGGGTGCTGCAGTCAGGCGCAAAGGGGTTTGTCCTGAAATCCGATGCTGATGAAGATCTAATCGCGGCAGTCGAAGCCGTCGTGCAGAAGCGTCATTTTTTTACGCACCGAGTTGCGTCCATGATGTTGGAGGAGTATTTCACGGCAATCAGACCCTCCATCCGCAACCGGGATGAAGGCCCGCGTTTGACAATGCGTGAGCGTGAAGTGCTGCGGCTGCTTGCTGACGGAGTCACGAGTAAGCAGATAGCCGATAGACTCAGCATCAGCGTACGTACAGTCGAAAGCCACCGAATGCACATCAACCGCAAGCTGGGTTTCGGATCGATTGCAGATCTGGTGCGGTATGCGATCCGTCATGGCCTGGTGACGCAAAATTGACCGGGCACGAGGGGAGTTTCCGATCCTCCATCCGTGTTCGGATCAGTATTCGCCGTAGCGGCCCCGGACTGAATCAAGCAGTTTGCTGGAGTCGTAGGCCACACCATCCTTCAAGACAATTTCAACGTTTTCGATGTCGGTAATTGTTTTGGAAGGGTTTCCTTTGACGATCATGAGATCGGCATCTTTCCCCGCCTTTACCGATCCGATGCGGTCCTGCTGACCCAGGTACGTGGCTCCATTCAGTGTGGCGATCCTGATGGCTTCCTCCGGTGTGAAGCCGGCGTCTGTTACCAGCAGCTCCACTTCATGCTGATCTCCAAAGCCCGGCAGAGTCGCTCCATTGCCGGTGGGGTCGAGTCCTGCCATCAGCAAGCCGCCGGCTTGTACAAACTTATGTTCCAACTGGGCGGCATTCTTATAGTTTTGCGCGCCCCGCTGGGTTTGCGGAGACTCAGGCGACGTGTTGCGGCGGTTGCGTCCATAGAGGTAGGCCTCCAGCGCCTGCGGAGTAAGCGTGGCCAGCGCTTTGGATCGCAATACGGGCTTGCCGGCGAGACTGGCCTCGAAGACAGGCAGCGTGCTTGTGATGGCAACATGATGGTCCACGAGGAGCTTGATCAAAGCCGCAGCCTCAGGGCTTTCAGGTGTCATCCTGGCGAGCGTCGCACTGCCGGTTTCACGTGAGCAGACATCCGGCTGCTTGTCCGGGTCGAGCTGTGTGTTCACAAAGAAGCCATGCTCGAGATTGTCGATGCCCAGCTCTGCGGCTTCAGGATAGGTGACGGAACAGAGATGCCCTGTGACCTTGAGATGAAGAGCATGGGCCGCCTGAATAGCCGCGCCCATTTCAGCGCGAGTGATGTGCATATACGCCTTGAAATTCGTGGCTCCCTGTGACGCCCAGAAATTGACGAAGTTTCGCGCATCGTCGGGCCCACTAAGTGTGTGCATCTGGATGAAGATGTCACTGACACCCTGAAGGTAAGGCGCGGTAGGCTCGATATGCGGCCCGATGATACGTCCTGCGTCGACGAGCTTACGAAGATTGATGTCCGCATAGGGCTCCACAGAGCCGGCAGTGCGAATCGTGGTCACGCCGTTGGCCAGATACATGCGCGGCGCGGAGAACGTCATTTGCGGCAGCAGGGTTGGACCTTCGGAGCCATTGGCATCTGTGTTCGGTCGCTGGAGGTAATACATATGGTCGTGCATGCCGACGAGGCCGGGCAGCACCGTGTAGCCGGTCAGGTCATACACTTCGGCATTCGGCGGTGCCGTTGCGTTTCCCGAGACACTCACGATCTTGGCGCCTTCGATCACGATCGTTTGATCGTCCACCGCAGGCGCTCCGGTGCCATCGATGACGCGCACATGTTGCAGGACTTTGATGGGAAGGCCCTTCCCATACAGGTACTTTGCTGTGGCATTTGCAGGCGAAACACGCTGGGCAGAGGCGCAGGCCGCGCAAAGGATCATGCAAGACAGCAGGAGTTTCAGCATGGTTGTCACCGAAGAAGCAGAATTGGGGTTCAGATGAGGAAACGATATCAGCAGAAGGAGTCTGAAGCTGTGTGATGAAGCGAGTGCAAGCGGAAATCTTTATCCCCTTCGTACGGCTTCATTGCGGAGTCAGTAGTTTTACGAATACACAAAGCTGAAGAAAGATGGGAAAGTTGAGGCAAACCGTTTCGACGCCTCGCAGGCACTCTTGTATCCCTACACCAAACGTTTGAAGGAGAATCATGCGTCTACGTTCGATAGCAATGACAATCTCGCCAGCAATGCTGGCGCTGTGTTCATGGCAGGCCAATGCGGCGGATGCCGCCGGCAAATGGGTGGCCGAGATCACCGGTCCCACATTGCTGGAGCCGGCGTATGCCCGCGTGATGCTGGAACGCAATGGCGAAAACCTGAGCGGCGTCTGGGGAGCGTTGAAGATTAGCGGCTCTGCGAAGGGAGCTGACCTGGTCTTGACAGCAACCGACGCTGAAGGCCGTCCGTCCGGTTCTCTGACTGGCCGATTGTCCGGCGAGACCGTTGAGGGCTCCGGCACACTTGCGGGCCTGGGCCGCCGCCCCGGCGGGCTTGCCGCGCTGAACCGTCCTCCCGTGCCTGTGGCGATGAGCTTCAAGCTCACCCGCGAAGCTGTTCCTCCCGCCAAGCCGCGCGAGATCAACTACGAACCCACGACCTTCCAGGCCTACTACTATGCGGGGAACAAACCCGGCATTCACATTTTTCCGGGCGACATCGTGCATACATGGGCTCCTGATTCCGCAGGTGCGGACAAGAATCTCAAGCGTGTGGCGCTCGGCGGCGACGCGAACATCGGACCGATCTATGTGGAAGGTGCGCTGCCCGGTGACACCCTGGTGGTCCACCTGATCAAAATCATTCCCAATCGTTCAACCGCCAGGCAAGGCAGCAGGATCCAGCAATACGGTGTGACACCGGCCTACAATCTGGCCGCGAAATACGATCAGCGCTTTGACGGTGAGTATCAACTGGACAACGCAACAGGCATTGCGGTTCTATCGCATCCGACGGAAGCCCTCAAGAATTTCAAGGTGGTCATGAAGCCGATGCTGGGATGCATTTCCGTGGCTCCTGCAGGCTTTGAGGCGTTCACGGGTCCGCACCTGGGGCCGTATGGCGGCAACCTTGACTACAACGGCGTAGTCTCCGGAACAACGATGTACTTCCCTGTGTTTCACCCTGGAGCCCTGTTCGGTTTTGGCGACGGCCATGCCGCTATGGCTGATGGCGAAGTGACGCAGACGGGGCTGGAGACATCCATGGCGGTGGATTTTTCCGTCGAGATCATCAAGGGATATCAAACGCAACAGGTCAGGGAAGAGGATGGCGAGTACATCATCTCGTTCGGCGTAGCCGGATCGCTGCAGGAGGCGCTGAAGGTTTCCACCGCCCAACTAGCGACATGGATCAAGCACGACTACGGTCTTTCGGACAGCGAAGTCGCTCTTTTCCTGGGAGCCGAGATGAAGTACGAAGTCACCGAACTGGTGGATCCTGAATTCGATGTTGTATCGAAAGTGCCGAAGAGCGCGCTTGCGATGCTCACGCGCGTGGCGAAAAACTAGGGCAAATTTCCCGACGCTGTGAAGTCGATTGGCGATGGTGCAGGCCGTTTCTTTCAGAGAAACGGTTTGTGCCGTTTTGCTTTCCGGCATACCTTCAGGGACTTTGTGGAAGGCGCCGTTGTTCAGACACCGTTTCGCTCGTCTCCCGGGTGGGCCGAGGCATTCGTTTGCGGAATCACCGTATAAATACGGATCAGCAGCAGTAATTTTGCGAATTGTTCTCCCGGCATTCATTGAGGAGAATCGGATCACTCAACCAAAAGAGGGTTCCGGCATGAACTGGAAGTACTTCCTTTCTCAGCTGCGCCGCAGTGTATTTGTCGTCGTGACGGTCGTCGTTACCACGCAGCTTGCATTTTCCCAGACCTCAACAACAGGAGCCATCCGCGGCACGGTGACCGACCCCACGGGGGCGGTGATCTCTGGAGCGGTCGTTACCGTGACTTCGCAGGCAACGGCGCAGGCAAGAACGGTGAAGACGGACGGCAGTGGGCAGTTCACGGTCGGTTTGCTGCCGCCGGAGACTTACAAGATCAGCATTGCAGCCGTCGGATTCAAGACGGAGCAGCCGGCGCCCATCACGGTTGTCGTGACCGAAACCGCGCGTGCCGACGCGCGGCTTGTTGCCGGCAGTCAAGGCGAAACCGTGGAGGTCAACACTGCAGCGCCCGCCCTGCAGGTTGAAAATGCCACGCTGGGCACGGTCGTCGAGGGGCAGGTGATACGGGAAGTTCCGTTGACGAATCGGAATTACACCCAGGTATTGACGATGTCGGCCGGTGTAGCCGGCGACGTCAACAACGCGGCTGCGCTAGGCAAAGGCACGCAGGACGTTTTCGTGAACGGGGCCAGCAGCATCAGCAACAACTTCCATATGGACGGCGCGGACATCAATAACTTCGGCTCCGGCCGGGCCGGTGACTTCGTGCAGCAGGCAGGCATTGCGGTTCCGAACCCCGACTCCCTGCAGGAGTTCAAGATTCAAACCACGAACTACGATGCGGGCTTCGGGCGTGATGCGGGCGCTAACGTGGACGTAATTACCAAAGCCGGCACGAACAGCGTTCACGGATCGCTCTGGGAGTTCTTCCGTAACGATGTGCTGAACGCCAATGACACGTTTCTGAAGATCGGCGGGCAGAAGCGTGCGGTGATGAAGCAGAACCAGTTCGGCGCGACTATCGGTGGACCGATCCATAAAGACAAAATGTTCTTCTTCGGGACATACCAGGGAACACGCCAGGTGAACGGGTTGACCTCCACTTCGCTTGTCACGAACTCTCTCTTCCCGCTCACGAACACCCGCACCGCAGCGGCCATCGGGGCGATTGGGTGTCCCAGCGGAAGCGCGGGCAATGCGAAGTGGCATCCCTACAATGGCGGCTCCTACAGTGGAACTGCGGCGAGCCCGATCACCCAGGTGGAAGTTGCGTGCGACGGAAGCAATATCAATCCAGTGGCGTTGAATCTGTTGAACCAGAAAATCGCCAACGGCACGTACCTGATACCGACACCGCAGCGCATCGCGACCGACAGCAACGGCAACCCGGTCGGTTTTTCCACGTTCAGTATCCCGTCACACTACACTGAAGACCAGTTCATGGTGAACACGGACTATCTGCTATCGCTGAAACATAGCTTGTCTGAACGTTATTTCTATTCCAACCAGCCGCAGGACCAGCCCTTCAGCAGCACCTCCAATACGCCTGGGAATGGAGTTACGCCCAAATTCAACAGCCAGGTGGCCGTACTGAAGCTGACCTCGGCGCTGACTTCGCACTTTCTGAACGAGGCGCTGGTGGGTTACATCCGCAACTCGGGAACCCTGCAGACGCAGGCCAATCTCAACTACGACCAGATCGGTATGACCGCGCCCAGCGACCCGACCTATCCACGTACGCCGATCATGTCTGTTTCCGGATACTTCAGCCTGGGTGGCGTCAACAACGATGTATCCATGTCGGCAGTGAATACGTTTGAGATCAGCGATCAGATTTCCTGGACGCATGGCAAGCAAAGCATCCGAGCGGGCTTTCTGGGAGAGAAGAACCAGTTCAATTTTGACGATCCCAACAACAAGCGCGGAAGCGTTGGATTCCAGACCTTCCAGGATTTTCTTCTCGGCATGAGTGCAGCGCAGAACGGTACAAGCTATAGCAATCTGAACTCAAGCGGCAGCCAGCAGGGTTCTTACTACAAGGGCTACCGTGGCACCGATATGGCGATGTTCCTGCAGGATGACATCAAGGTGCGGCCCAACCTGACCGTCAACGCGGGCATACGCTGGGAATTGAACAGCGGCATCAGCACGAACAAGGGAGTGCTCACCAGCTTCTGGCCGTCACTGGTGACACCGTTTGAGCCTGTCCCGGTTGGCGGCACCTACCAGGGCTATGTTGTTCCCCGGAACACATCGTCGAATCCACCTGCCGGCGTCAAGGTCCTTGACGGTATGAGCCTTTCCAACAACGACCTGCCGCTGCATAACTTTGGGCCCCGCGTCGGCTTCGCGTACCAGCCATTCGGAGTTTCGGGGACGACCGTTATCCGCGGGGGTTACGGCCTCTTCTACACCTTGCCGAATGCCAATTCCGTGCTCCAGACACTGGGCAATCAGCCGTACGTCAGTTCAGCGTCGCTGAGCGGCACCGCAAACGCGGCTGCAACATTCCAGACGCCTTTCACTACGAAGCTGACACCCGGATCGTGGCGTCCTCGCCTGCCATATTCCGTTTCGCCCACGGCCCTCAGCGTCACGGCGGTCGCAGAAAATATCGACTCGCCTCTCGTGGGGCAGTACAACCTGGACGTGGAGCAGCAGCTACCTGAAAAGCTTGTGCTTGAAGTCGGCTACGTGGGAACTCGTGGCACGCGCCTCGCCGAATCTCGCGCCTTGAACCGCGCGTGGCTTGCCAGCCCGAGTGGACCCATCAATGGAGTGACTACGAATACCGTGGCTGCGGCGAACCTCGCTGCCCGAGTTCCTTATCAGGGCATTACGGTGGGTGGTCTGAGCCGCATCGAGACGTATGGTTTTTCCAACTACAGCAGTCTTCAGTCCACGTTGCGGCGTCAACTCAATCATGGTCTCTTCCTCCAGGCTGCCTATACATGGAGCAAGGCAATGACCACTGTGACTGGTGGCGACGGTCAGAACGGCGTCTTCTCTGGAGGCAGTGGAAACAGTAACGATCCCAACAACCGGTACGCCCGGTATGGTCTGGCGGGATACGATCGTCCCAATCGCCTGGTGGTGACCTACGCATGGCAGATCCCCGGCTTGAAGAACCACGGCACTTTTGCCCGTGTGGTGACAGCCGGTTGGAAGTTCAATGGCGTAACCACGTTCCAGTCCGGTAAGCCGTTGACCTTTACGGATTCACGTAACGGCACGGCTTACGGAACATCAAGCCGCGCCCAGTTCCTGGCCGGCAAAGGGAATGGCGACATCCTGAACAGAAGCGGCGGCAGCATGCTGAACCGCATCAAGACCAACACCTTCCTGAATACTGGACTGGGGGGAACTGCCGCGTTGCCTTTCACCGTAGCCCCGGCAGTCCACGATGGCACCGCGATTGATTACGGCAATAGCGGCGTGGGCGTCGCCCGTGGCCCAGGCAACAACAACTGGGATATGGCCCTTGCCAAGGAAACAAAGGTCGGCGGTCTGCGTGAAGGAGCGACGCTAGCGTTTCGGACGGAATTCTTCAACGTTTGGAACCACGCCCAATACTCGAATCCGGGGACGGCGGTGAATACTGCAAGCTACGGTGTCATCAGTTCTTCCGCAGTGGCGCCGCGCCTCATTCAATTCGCGGTGAAATACCAATACTAGAGGTCGCTTCACAGGCATTCCGGCGTTTGCAGGCATCCGGGAACCCGCCAGCGATGTTGTTGTTCGCTCCAATACGATAACGGTGACAGTGCTGTTTCCGGCACGAATGCTCCAACGTGACCGGGTAAAGCAATTTTTTAAACAATAGAGGCAGGCGTTTCCGCCTGCCTCTGTTGTTGCACCAATTGCTGGTTGGAGTTAGAAGGCGACCCGGAAGACCATCTGCATCAAGCGCGGGTCGCCTGCGAGGCTGGTGATGGTGTTGAATCCGCCGGCTCCGAGTGAGCCGGATGGATTCGCGAAGTTAGCGCGGTTGAAGACGTTGGCCGCCTCGGCGCGTAGCGTTGCACGATACCGCTCACGGAAGGAGAAGGTCTTCTGCATCGCAACGTCGAATTGTTGGAAGCCGGGGCCACGCAGGATGTTGATGCCTGAGTTGCCGTAGGTGTAATCCGCCGGCACGGTAAAGGCAGTGGCGTTGAACCAGTTCTGAAGTGAGCGCGGCTTTCCGGGTGTGGGCCCGTTGGGATCGCCGTTGTTGTAGGTGATGTTGGCGCGGGCGGCATTCAGATCGTCGTTCATGTTATTGCCGCCCGCAATGGAGAACGGCATGCCACCACGGAGTTGGATGATGCCGGAGGCCTGCCATCCGCCGAGGAATATCCGGGCACCGTAGGGAAGCCGGTTGGCTCCGGGCAGATCGTAGATCACGCCTGAGTTCCACTGCTGACCGTAGTCCGACGACAACCGGCCCACCGTGTAATTGTGGTGATAGGGATCCGTAATTCCGTTCTGGCCGTAGCTGTGTTCAATGGTCAGCGCGCTCTGGAGCGAGAGTCCATGGAAGGCATGCTGGCGGACCGTTACCTCGAGTGCGTTGAAGTGCGTCTCGCCCTCATAGATGGTGGCGGTTCCCTCAGCCAGGTTGGGATAGGGGCGCCGGGTGTTGATGGTTCCAGGTCCCGGTGTGGGAAAATTCAACTGATAGCCCAGATCGAAACCTGAACCGTAATTGCCTTCATATCCTGCTTCGACCACGGTGTTTTTGAAAGGAAGCAGTTGGAGGTTCATACCGTACTTCTGCACGATCGGCGTGGCGTAGTTGTGCTGGTAGTAGACCGGAGCGATATCCGTCGAACCCAGTTCAGCCGCGGCGCCGCCTGTCGGGAAGCCGATGGTTACCGGGACCGGATGGGCCTGATCGCCGATGACCTGCAGTTGGTAGCTGAAGGGAGCGCCCGACTGGTTGTTGAGCCCGAGTACTGTACTCGGAGCGTAGAACAGTCCGTAGTTCCCACGCACCACGAAGGTCGGTGTAATGGAGTATGCAAAACCGAGGCGGGGAGCGAAGTCACCGTGATTGTCGTGCGGATACACGCTGGACGGCGACACGTACTGATAGTTTGCCGGCAGCACCCCACCGGGGAGCCCGACTGTGTTCGTAACGTACGCCTTGGTTGTATCGGGGACCAGGATCTTACCGCTGGTCAGGTCGAAGTTGGTGGTTAGATCGCCGACGTTGAGCCAGCTGGGCGAGTACTCATAGCGCAGTCCGAGGCTGATATTCAGCTTCTTCGTAAGGCGCCACTCGTCTTCGACGAATGCGGACCAGGCGTTCTGGTAGAGCCGCGTTTTGTCGCTGTAGTTATAGGTTGTCAGTGTGTCGACGTAGCCAAGCAGGCCTTCCGCGGTTCCCGTCAGATTGGTAGGACGCTTTGCCGTGGTGGACGAGACAGTAGCGAGACCGTCCACCGAAAACTTCAGGCCTCCCGGAGGCGCTCCGCCGCCCACGCTGTTGCGCTGGCGCGTGGTGTCCACGCCAACCTTAATAGCGTGCCGTCCCTTATGCCAGTTCAGGTTTTCCATGAGCTGCAGAGAGTTCTGCCAGACAACGTAGGGGTTCGGCAGGGTGGTCAGCGGGCGCACTGCTTTGGTGGAACCAATGTTACGGAAGGAGATCGTCGGGAAGCCGGGCTGCATAATGCCGCCAGGAATCTCACTCAGTTCGCTAATGGAGGTTGTGTTCAGAGGCGCGTTGCCATCATGGATGTAGTTGTAGCCGATACGCACTTCGTTCACGAGATTCGGGCTCAGGATGTGGGTTTCATTGATACCGATGTTGTCGCCATCCAGGAGTCCCTGGCCGCCGATCCAGCCGCCCGGCATCCAACCGCTGCGGTCCTTCTCCAGGTGCTGCAGGGAGTAGCGCGCGGTCAGAACATCGGCATGGGTGAGGTTGATATCGGACTTTATGTTGTAGGTATTGTCCTTGTCGTTGTTGTGGTCCAGAGCCTGGTAGTTTTGCAGGGCTGTGCCAACCGGCGTGACATTGGGTAACGGAAAGATGCCGGCGATGCGTTTCATCAGCGGATCGATGCGGTTGGCCGGAATCGTATTGTGACCGGTTGGATCGACCGGCTTGCGGTTGCCGTTCACGTCGGTCGTCGCCGGGTCGTACACGGTCCAACCGCTCTGGCTGAAATCGCCGGTACGCTCAAGCGCTGTCGGAACCGTATCCAGCTCAAGAACACCCGCCGGCTGACGCAGACCTTCATAGCTGAAGAAGATGAAGGCCCTGTTTTTGATGATCGGCCCACCGCCACCGGCGCCGAAGAGATTGCGGCGCAGAGGAGGCTTGGGCGGATTGTTGGTGGGCACGAAGTTGAAGGGGCGGGCGTTGAAGATGTCGTTCTGGATGTAATCGTAGCCGTAGCCGTGAATATCATTGGTGCCGCTGCGCAGAGCGACGTTGACGACGCCACCGCCTGCACGGCCGAACTCCGCCGAGTAACCGTTGGTCTGGATGGCGAATTCCTGGATGGCATCCATCGGAGGCACTGAATTCATGCCGCCGGTGAGTGCAACGTTGTTCGAGATGCCGTCGAGGATGAAGTTGTTCTGGCCGGCATTGACGCCGGCTACCTGCATCGACTCGCCCCCGGAGAAGTCGCCGATACGGTCGCCGCCGCCATTGGGCCAGTGACGCAACGTGCCCGGTGTGAGAACCTGCAGGCTCAAAAAGTTCCGGTCGAGGGAGGGAAGCGAGTCCAGCTCTTTACGCGAGATGAGCGTACTGACTTCACTGGTGTCCGTCTTCAGAAGCGGGGCCGAGCTCGTTACCTCGACGGTTTGTGCGACTGCGCCGGTCTGCATCTTGAAGTCGACGCGTACACGGGCTTTGACGGTGATTTCAATCGGGCTCTCGGTCCTGGTCTCGAAGCCGCTTACCGCCGTGGTCACCTTGTAGATGCCGATGGGAAGGTTAGCGACCACGTACTCACCCAAACCATTGGTGACGGTCGTACGCGGAAAGTTCGTCTGGATGTTGGTTACGGTGATCTGCGCCTTGACCAGCGCGGCGCCGGACGGATCGGTAACTGCTCCCAGGATGCTGCCCTCAGTGGCCTGGGCCAGCATCGAAACTGGAAGAAACAATAGTGTTAGAACGAAGAGTACGTACTTCAAGGTGCCCCCTTTTTAACGGCAAAGTAGAGACCGGATAGAGCTCAGGATTTTCTCGGTTGTTGGGGAGATTAATAACTTCGTGTCAATGCAGGATGACGCTAATGTTTTCGCAGCCTTAAGAAGCGCTTAAGGCGGGGGCATCTTTTCCACATAGGCGAGAGGGCGAGGGTTTAGGGGTTAGGGGCCAGGGTTTAGACGGTGCGGGGTGGTGGCTGATCGACCCGGGTGGCCATGATTGAGCGCCAACGGCGCGACATATACCAGCATGGGGCGGAGCCCCATGAAACGAGTCGTTATAGAAGCCTAGGGCTGAAGGCCCGACATATAGGCGGGCATTGATGCTGGGGCACGTTGACCGTGATCTTTAGGCCTGACGGTGCATCGGACGAGTGAGTGAAGGCATATGTCGGGCCTTCAGCCCTCTCAGATTGTGGTTTGCCAACCATGGGGTTTCACCCCATGCTGGTATATGCCGCGCCGTTGGCGCTTTGCTTCACGTCCCCCATTTAAGGCATTTCCCGTGAAGGTGTACCCCGGGGCAAAGATGTTGAAGTCGTTTTCCCCCAAAGAAAACGACCTTTTCAGCCGCTTCGGGAGGGCACGGCATCATGGGAAATGCTCTAGACTCTCTGGGCGCCTGCGTGCCCGGCTTCGACGACAAACGTGGCGCGTGTCTGGATGGGGGCGCCGGGCTTGGTGATATAGGGCACGATCCGGTAATCGCTCTTCCACTCCTTCGGAGTGATCGTGCAGCGCACATAGCCGCGCTGCGAGTTATGAAACTTCACCTGCGGGTTTTTCAGCAGCACCGGCGCAAATTCCGCCGCGATATCCGTGCCATCGCCGCCGGAGGTAAGTGAGGTTCCGGAGAACTCCGAGGCCACCGGCGTCGACCGCTCGTCCTCGGGGTTCCTGGTCACGTCAAGCACCCAATTGTTGTGGTTGTCTCCGCTGAGGATGACGACGTTCTCCAGTTTGGTGTCCACGATGTTGTCGATCAAACGCTTCCGCGCCTGCGGATAGCCGTCCCACTTGTCCATCATGTACTGCTTCTCCGCAGTGCGGCTGACATTGATCTCCGAGAAGATGATCTGCTGCGCCAGAACATTCCACCGCTGTCCGGCAGCTTGGCCTGCGGCCAGTTGTCCGTTCAGCCACCGCTCCTGTACGTCACCCATCATGGTGGACGGACCTTCGCGCATTGGACAGGATGGTTTGACGCCGTCGTCGCAGGGCTGGTCTGTCCGGAACTGCCGCGTGTCCAGCATGTGAATGTCCGCCAGATTCCCGATACGCAAACTCCGGTACATCGTCATGTAAGCGTCGTGCGGCTGCACGGCCATCCGGAAGGGCATGTGTTCGTAGTAGGCCTTGTAGGCCGCGGCGCGCCGCTCTCTAAAGCCCGGAACCTGCGATTCCTTCTCCGGGATAAATCCGGCATAGTTATTGGCCACCTCATGGTCGTCGGCTACCGCGGCAAATGGAACCTGCGCATGCAGCCGCTTCAGCGACTTGTCCATCTTGTAATAGGCATAACGATTCCGGTATCCCTCCAGGGAGATCGAGGTCGGGAGCGGGTTCTCGCGTACATCCGTTTTCGGCCCCTTCTCGTAGATGTAGTCGCCCAGATGGATCACCAGCGAGATGTCCTCCTCGCAGAGGTGATCGACGGCCGTATAAAACCCCGACTCATACTTCTGGCACGAGACGAATGCGAAGGGATACTTCTCCACCTTGCTCGCCGCTGCGGGCGCTGTCTTCGTGCGGCCCACCGGGCTCGCAATCCGGTTCGTTCCGGTTCCCACGTCGAACTGATACCAGTACCACCGGTCTGGCTTTAGCCCGAAAACCTCCGCATGCACGCTGTGCGCCCACTCGGGATTTGCCGTCACCGTGCCTTGCTGCACGGTCTTCTGCATGTGCTGATCGCTGGCTACGCGCCAGCGAACCTCAACGTCCTCATGCGGCATGCCGCCGCCGATGAGCGGTTCCGGAGCCAGCCGTGTCCACAGCACAACGCTGTCCGGCCATGGATCGCCTGAGGCCACCCCCAATTGAAAGGGATCGGTCTTGAACTGCGGTGTAGCCCAAAGACGGGGCTGCTGAAGAAGGAATGAGCCGGCGGTGAGCAGGCCGGCTTTCAATAACTCGCGACGATCCATAACTTTCGATTCTGCACCGGCCGTTGTCCGCGGAAGCGGCGCGATCTTTCCGAATACGGGGATTTTCACGCAATATTCAAGGCGGCGAGCCATGATGAGAACACGTACTCATGAGATTGAAGAGATTCTTCCCACTCCTTTGCCTGCTGATCGTCTGCGGTCATTTCCTCACGGCATCCGCGCAATCGACAATTTTCGTAACGCGGCATGCGGACCGGTACGGTACCGAGCCTGATCCAGACCTGACACCGAAAGGGAAGGAGCAAGCGGCGGCGCTTGCGCAGCTTCTCGCCGATGCGAACGTCAGGCACATCTTTACCACGGAGCTGGTTCGCACCCAGCAGACCGCCGCGCCCCTTGCCAGACACGCGAACGTCACGCCTGTGGTCGTGCGGCAGGAGAAGTTCGACGATCTGATCGCCCAGGTTAGAAAAGCGATGCAGCCCAACCAGTCGATCCTCGTCGTGAGCCACCGAGCCACGGTCCCGCAGATTGTGCATGCGCTGACTGGAAAAGACATCGCGCCGCTGGGGAGCGGCGAGTACGGCCGGCTCATCATGATTACGTTGTTTCCCGATGGGACTTCCAGCGTGGTCACCCTGCGATACGCGCCACCGGCGTGATGGAGTGCTTCACAAGTCCGCCCGTGGTAGCTTCCGCGCTGCGGAAGACGGCCGGAAAGCTGCGTTCCTGCTCCGCATGATGAGCTGAACGGCTTGAGGCGATTTCGCTCTCAGGTAACAGCGGATCGGTTACCGGAGGGTTTTTCATTGAAAATTTCCGGCTGCACTATCGCACCAGAGATTCCACGCCTGATTCTGGTGTACTCTTCCACTACTATTCCCAGGGTAGTTTTCGCAAACATTCGAGGGAGTCTTGCGTGAGCGCATAGGGCGCGTTTGCGTGATGTGCCGCGCTTTACTGTGCATAGGCACCACATTGGTTTGATTATTTCTTCGGGTAATCCCCGGGAGTGCTATCGCAATGTTTCTCCAAATCCGTCGTGTTCTAGCAGGTTTTTGGCCTGTTTCGTCCAGCCGTGCGCGTTCTTCAGCAAATCACACTTCCGCAACTGCACGCACGCGTTGGGTCGTCCGGATTGCACTCTTTGTATTCCTCCTACAGGCGGCATCCGCCTCGGTGTGGGGGCAGGTCCTTACGCCGGCCCACCCGTCGGCCCGCGTGCATTTAAGGGTCGATAACACCAAGCGGGTGACCCTCGCCGGCCACACGTTGCCGGTTTTGGCTCACGCGACAGACCTCGGCCGCCTTTCCGGCAGCACGGCGATGAACCATCTGGTGATGGTCCTTCAGTCCAGTCCGGAGCAGGAGCACGCTTTGCAGTCGCTGCTCGACCAGCAGCTCGACAAAGGTCATGTCAACTTTCATAAATGGATGAAGCCGGAGGAATTTGGCGCGCACTTCGGACTGGCCGATGCCGATATCGAACAGGTCACCAGCTGGCTGACCCAGCAGGGCTTCGCTGTGGAAAACGTTTCGCCGAGCAAGCGATTGATTCAGTTCAGCGGCAATGTTGGCCAGGTTGAGCTTGCATTTCAGACGGAGATGCACCGCTACAACGTGAATGGCGTGATGCATGTAGCCAATTCCGGCGACATCTCAGTCCCCGCGGCGTTACAGCCTGTCATCGCGGGCGTTCCCACGCTGCATGACTTCTTCAAGAAGTCCAACATGACAGACACGCGGACGGTTACCGCGGATCCCGATACCGGCAAGCTTTACGAATCTTCTCCTTTCACCGGCCACATGCCGGACTATACGAACGGCACCACTCACTTCCTCGGCGCCGGCGATTTCGCGAGCGTCTACAACACCACTCCGCTCATTGCGGGCGGAAACGACGGCTCCGGCGTGTCGATCGGTGTCATCGGGCGCACCGACATTCATCTTTCGGACGTCCAGATTTATCGGCAGATGTTCGGTCTGAAGGTCAACGATCCGGTATTTGTTGTCGCAGGTGAGGATCCTGGAATTGTCGGCGGTGACGATAGCGAGTCCTACCTGGACGTCGAAGTCTCGGGCGGCGCTGCTCCCGGCGCGACGGTCAAGTTCATCGTTTCACGAGCCACCCTTACCGTAGATGGCGTCGATCTTGCGGCGATGTATGCCGTCGAGAATAACCTGACGGACATCATCACTGAGAGCTATGGACAGTGCGAGAATAACTTCTCCACCGCGCAGGCTGCTTTCTATTCCACTCTCTGGGCGCAGGCAGCCGCTCAGGGCCAGTCTGTCTTTGTCTCTTCAGGCGATAACGGCCCAGCCGCTTGCGACAATTCCAACAACACGTTCGCGACCGGCGGTTACGCGGTCAACATGCTGGGTTCCACACCCTACAACGTCTCGGTCGGTGGCACCTTGTTCGCCGATACGACAGGCGGGCCATGGTGGGGCACGACGGCAACGGCCACGCCTCCTTTCAGTTCAGCGCTCGGATATATTCCTGAGATTCCCTGGAATGAAGCCAAGGGCAGCGGCGCCACTGCCGCCTCCGGTCTATGGTCCGGAAGCGGCGGTATCAGCGCCTATTTCGGTACGCCGTCATGGCAGCGCGGTTTTGGCGTACCGGTGACCGATCCTGCCTACGCCGGTACCGGAGCTTTCAGCAGTCCGGCATCACCCTTCGTTCCCGGCCCGCACCGTTACCTGCCGGACGTGGCGATGGCTGCTGCTGCGCAGCATGACGGAACCCTGTACTGCGTCGAAGGTATCTGCCAACTCAGCTCGACCAATACGATCGTCAATGCGGGCATTGTCGGTGGAACGTCAGTAGCCGCTCCCACCATGGCCGGTGTTCAGGCCTTGATCGATCAGTACAACGGCGGCCGTCAGGGCCTCCCCACATATCAGTACTACGCTCTCGCTGACGCGCAACATACCGCCGGTCTTGTCTGCGCGTCCAACATGGCGGGAACCACCCTGGACGCGAATTGCGCCTTCCGCGATGTGACCACGGGGAACACTTTAGTCTGCGCGGATTCCGGCTGTACGGCGGCCAAGAAAATCGGGTGGACCGCGGCCGCAGGCTACGACTTGGCCACGGGCCTCGGTTCCCCCAATGCAGCCAAGCTCGCAACATTGTGGTCGACCGTGACCTTCCGCAGTACAACGGCCACTCTCGGTCTTTCCAAGACCACGAGCATCGCGCATGGTGAAAGTGTGACTGCCTCCGGTACGGTGGCGCCAGGTTCCGGCGCCGGCGTTCCTACAGGTACGGTAGCCCTTATTGCCAGCACAGGGGCCCTTGGCAATCCGATGAGCACCAGCACCGGCGCCTTCCAGAACCCAGTGTCGACCGCGACCCTGGATGGAAGCGGGAATTATTCGTTGGGCGTAACGAACCTGCCGGCGGGAACCTACTACCTGACCGCGCGCTATAGCGGCGACGGTACGTTCGCTTCGAGCCTTTCCGCTCCTATTCAAGTGACCGTGAGTTCCGAGAGTTCCGGAGTTGTCATTCAGCCGAACTCCTTCAATGTGGCTGCCTGTAACAATGAGGCGCCGGCAACCACCTTCACCTACGGTTCTTATATCTGGACGGACTTCACCGTAACCGGTACCTCGGGGCAGGGGGTTCCGACGGGCACTGTAGCCATCACCGATAACGGCAGCCCTCTGGTGACGACCTCGCTCAACCCAAACGGCGTCGCGCACACACTGTCGGGAGCGATTCCAACGAGCTCATGCCTTTCGGGATATACGATTCAGGACACGGCTCCTCCAACAGGTGGCACTCATGTCATGGGCGCCACCTACTCGGGTGACAGCACCTTCAACGCGATGACGGCAACGCCAGTCACCGTGACGATCAACCCGGCGACGGTTCTGGGTGCGCTTACGACTTCGGCAACAGCTATCGCTTCAGGCAGTTCGGTCCAGCTCACCGTGACCACAACGGCGATCTCCGGCGCTGGTCCCGGTACGTTGTCGCCGACCGGTTTGGTGACGTTTACGGACACCACCACTGGGACGCTTCTTGGAACGGTAAACCTTAGTGCGACGACCACCCTTGGCGCGGCTCGAGCGATTCTGACCACAACGGCAATCACGACCAGCGGCGATCACTCCATCACGGCGAGCTGGGCGGCGGATACCAACTACAACGCTGCGAGTGTCACCGTCCCTGTCACCGTAACCGTGCAGGGCGCCACATCCACCAGTGTTGCCGTAACTTCCAACGCAAATCCGTCGACTGTGGGCGGCCGCCCAACATGGACGGCGACGATGACGCCAACTACCGTCACCAGTGGCACTGTCAACTTCTACGATAACGGGGTTCTGCTCGGCACCGGTACTGTTGGCGCAGCCCACACGACCACCTTCCGGCCCGCGGCCACCGTGAGCCTGCCTGCGGGTGTGCACAGCATTACAGCCGCCTATGCGGGCAACGCAACCTTCAACTCCAGCACATCCCCGGTGTTCTCACAGACCTTCAACCAGACTGCCACCACTCTTCAACTCACGGTGAAGAACAACGGGGTAGCCGGGCAGACATTCACCATGAGTGGCGCTCTGGGGCTGGCAGGGACAGTTGTACCCGCTGCGACAGGAACGGTGACCTTCTACGATGGAGCGACTCCGATCGGTTCGCCGCAATCGTTCACGATCGTCTCAGCCGCGAGTGGAGGGCTTGGAATCTTCCAGGCGCACCTCGAGTATCCCTTCGCGGTCGGCACACATACCATTACAGCCCAACTCACCGACTCGAACTACACCGCTCCCGTGTCGAACGCGCAGACCATCACGGTTACGGCGCCGCCGGTCTTGAACTATCTGGTGACCACGCTGACTGACGATGCTACGGGCGTCGCCTTGAACTGCGTTTCCGGCGCAACCGGCGCGGGTGGCGGCAACGCCAATTGCAGCCTGCGCGACGCGATTGCCGGAGCCAATGCCGCTTCGAGCAGCACCGCGACGACGATCAATTTCTGGAGCGGCAATCCTGCGCTGAGCTCGGCGACCGCTGCCATCCCTGCGCAGTATTTGACCGGTCCCAACGGTGCGCTGAGCCTCATCAATGCAGGCCCGCTCACCATCAATGGACCGACTTCGGGTACGGGCAGCACGCTGGCCAACCTGCTCGCTATCGATGGCGGCGCTACGACGCAGATTTTCCAGTCATCGGGTACCGGCGCCACGGTCCTGAACAACCTCATTGTCCGCAATGGCAAGGCAGGGGCGCTGGGCGGCGGCATATTGATTAGCGGCGGAACATTCACGTTGAACGGTTCCACCGTCTCAGGCAACTCTGCGGTCGAGGCTGCCGGCATGTTTGTCTCCGGCGGTACGGTGACCGTGAACAACTCCACCCTCTCTGGCAATACGTCGACGGGTGGTGGCGGCGGTGCTATCGGCATCAGTAACACCGGTGGCTCGACGACCCTCAACCAGGTTACCCTCACCGGCAATACCGCCAGTGGCGGCGCCGGCGTCACGGTTTTCCAGGGCGCAGTGACATTGAACAATTCCACGGTCGCCGGCAACTCGGCCAGCGTCGGCGCCGGCATCCTGACCACCAGCGGTTCTACGGCGAATGTGAACGGCAGCATTGTCACCGATGCGGTCACTAACCTCGGTACCTACACCCCCACCAACACCGTAACGACGGGAAGCTTCACTGCGCTGGGCAACTACGGTGGCCCCACGCAGACCATGCTTCCGCTGCCGGGCTCGGCAGGCATCTGCTCGGTGCCAACCTCCAGCATCACACCCGCGATCGCTACCAATCAGAACTACACCGACCAGCGCGGTGCGACCCACAGCGCGGCGTATTGCACTTCGACCCAGCTCGATGCGGGCGCGGTGCAGACGAACTACTCGATGGGTAACACGTTCACCACGCAGCCGCCGAGCGTTATCGGTTCGGGAACAGTGATCGGACCCAATCCGGCTGTAACCGTTACGGAGAACGGCACGGGCGTGAGCGGTGCGGCGGTCTCCATGACGGCTGCCACGGGCACGGTGAGTGGAACGGCTTCGGCGACCAGCGACACAGCGGGACTCGCCACGTTCAACAACCTGATCGTCAGCGGCGGTGCTGCTGGAGATACTCTGGTCGCAACACTCTCACTGAACTCGGCAGCGACGCCTGCGGCTACGTTGTCGCTTACGAGCGCAACCTTCAATTCGATGTTGGTGTCCGCGCCCGCAACCCTGACCGGCCAGGTGGGAGTTGCCTACAGCCAGGGTGTGGTGGCTTCGAACGGCACATCTCCGTATGGCTACCAGTCCACCGGCGGCCCGCTGCCTGCAGGCCTGACGCTGGATCCCAGCAGCGGATCGATCAGCGGCACGCCGACGGCGGGAGGTAGTTTCCCAATCACGGTGACAGCGACCGACAACACCAGCCTCACGGCTGTGGTGAACTTCACGCTGATCATCTCGCCGGCGACGGTCACTGTCGCTCCCGCTGCACTGCCCACGCTGACCGTTGGCTCAACGCCCACGCTGAGCTTTACTGCGAGTGGTGGTACGGCTCCTTACACCTACTCGCTGGGTGCAACGACGCTGCCTGCCGGACTGACGATGGATCCTTCCACAGGAATCGTCAGCGGCACGCCGACGACGGCCGGTTCGTATAACTTCACGGTCACGGCGACCGACAGCAGCACGGGAACAGGACCGTATGTCGGCACCACAACCTATACGAGTTCAGTGAATACCGGTACGGCAACGGTGACCTTTACCGTGGGGACACTGTCGCAGACCTACACTGGTTCTCCGCTGTCCGTAACGGCAACGACGGTGCCTGCAGGTCTGACGCTTACCTACAGTTATGTTGGCACGGGCGCCACGACCTACGGCCCGACAGCAACAGCGCCGACCAATGCGGGAACGTATAACGCGACCGCTACGGTCAACGACTCGAACTACACCGGTACCGCCGGGCCAACCGCGTTCACCATCGACAAGGCAACGGCCACGGTCGTGCTGGGCAGTCTGGCGCAGACTTACACCGGCTCACCGCTGGCGGCGACTGCGACAACCACGCCCACCGGTCTGACTGTCAACTTCACCTACAACGGCAGCGCGACGATTCCGACCAACGCTGGCAGCTACACCGTCGTTGGCACGATCAGCGACGCGAACTACCAGGGGACGGCGACCTCGACGCTGGTGATCGGCAAGGCGACGGCGCCGGTGGTACTGGGCAGCCTGGCGCAGACCTATACAGGTTCACCGCTGGCCGCCACCGCGACCACGACGCCTTCCGGCCTGACCGTCACGTTTACCTACAACGGCATTGCGACGGTTCCCACCAACGCGGGCAGCTACACCGTGGTGGGTACCATCAATGACAGCAATTATCAGGGGACTGCAACGTCCACGCTGGTGATTGGCAAGGCAACGGCGCCGGTCGTTCTGGGTAGTCTGGCGCAAACCTATAGCGGCTCACCGCTGGTCGCCACCGCGACCACAACGCCCTCCGGGTTGACCGTCACCTTCACCTACAACGGCAGTGCGACGCTCCCGGTCAACGCGGGCAGCTATACCGTCGTTGGCACGATCGTAGATGCCAACTATCAGGGCACGGCAACTTCGACCCTGGTGGTCGGCAAGGCAACAGCTATTGTTACGCTGGGCAGCCTGGCGCAGACCTATAACGGCTTCCCACTCGCGGCAACCGCTACGACTAATCCTTCACCGCTGAACGTTGATTTCACCTACAACGGCAGCGCGACGATTCCGACCAACGCGGGCAGCTACACCGTCGTCGGCACGATCAACGACAGCAACTACCAGGGCACAGCGACGTCGACACTGGTGATTGCGAAGGCAACGGCTCCGGTTGTGCTGGGCAATCTCAGCCTGACCTACAACACTTCGCCGCAGGCCGCGACGGCCTCAACGACTCCCGCCGGTCTAACCGTAGTGCTCACCTACAACGGATCTCCGACGATTCCAGTCAACGCCGGTAGCTACACGGTGACGGGCACGATCAACGACCCCAACTACCAGGGCACATCCACTTCGACCATGGTGATCGCCAAGGCAGTGGCTCCGGTCACACTGGGCAGTCTGAACCAGACGTATACAAGCTTCCCGCTGGCGGCGACGGCGACCACAACTCCGGCGGCTCTGACCGTCAACTTCACCTATAACGGCAGTTCGACGATTCCGACCAACGCCGGCAGCTATACCGTCGTCGGTACGATCAACGACATCAACTACCAGGGTTCGTCAACAGGGACCCTGAACATCGGAGTGGCGACTTTGACCATCAACGCTCCAAGGCTCAACAAACTCTATGGCGCGGCGATGCCGTCGCTCGATGGAACCTATAGCGGCAACCTCGGCAGCGACACCTTCACCGTTACCGGCACAACCGATGCGACAGCGACGTCGCAGGTTCTGGCGGGCGGTTATGTGATTACTCCGTCGGTGACCGGACCGGCGCTCGCCAACTATCGCGTGATTGCCGTGGCCGGTACGCTGACCGTCACGCCCGCGACCTTGACCATCACCGCGCCTAACCTGAGCAAGGCCTATGGCGCGGCCGTGCCGTCACTCAGCGGCACCTATAGCGGCAATGTCAATGGCGACACCTTCACCATCAGCGGCGTAACCAGCGCAACGGCGGCTTCGCCGGTCGTTGCGGGCGGATATGCCATCACACCCGTCGCGGTTGGCCCCAACGTAGGTAGTTACACCATCGTCACTGTGCCGGGCGTACTCACCATTACACCCATCACGCTGACCATCACCGCGCCGAACGTGAGCAAGGTTTACGGAGCGGCTCTGCCGTCACTCAACGGCACCTATACCGGCAACCTCCCCGGCGATAGCTTCACGATCACCGGTACAACCACAGCGACGGCTACTTCGCCGGTCCTGGCGGGTGGCTATGCCATCACGCCTACGGCGGTTGGCGCGAATGTGGGCAGCTATACCATCGTCAGCGTTCCGGGCGTGCTCACCATTACTCCCGCAACTCTGACCATTACCGGCCCCACGCTCAGCAAGACTTACGGCGCGGCACTGCCTTCGTTGGATGGAACCTATAGCGGCAACGCCCCCGGTGACACGTTTACCGTTACGGGCACAACCACAGCGACGGCTACTTCTCCGGTTCTCGCCGGCGGCTATGCCATCACACCCGCGGTGACGGGCGCCAACCTCAGCAACTACACGGTCGTGAAGGTGAACGGCACCTTGAATATCACGGCAGTCACTTTGACGATCACCGCTCCGACCCTCAACAAGGCGTATGGCGCGGCACTGCCTTCCTTGAACGGCACATATACCGGCAACGTCAATGGCGATACCTTCACCATTACCGGCACAACCACCGCAACGGCAGCCTCGCCTGTCGTTGCCGGCGGCTATACGATTACGCCCGTTGCAGCGGGGACAAACCTGTCCAGCTACAACGTGGTATCCGTGACCGGTGTTCTGACGATTACACCGGTGACGCTTACCATTACCGGGCCTACTGTCAGCAAGGCTTATGGCGCAGCACTGCCTTCGCTGAACGGTACGTTTAGCGGCAATGTCAACGGCGACACCTTCACCATCACCGGCACAACTACGGCGACGGCTGCTTCACCCGTGCTTGCCGGCGGCTATCCCATCACGCCATCGGCTTCGGGAACCAACCTGAGCAGCTACACCGTGGTGACCGTGCCGGGTGTGCTGACCATTACTCCGGGCGCACTGACCATCACCGGACCGGCCGTCAGCAAGGTCTATGGTGCGGCGCTGCCTTCACTGAACGGCACCTATAGCGGCAACGCTCCGGGTGACACCTTCACCGTTACCGGCACAACCACCGCGACTGCCAACTCCCCGGTTGTTGCCGGCGGCTACGCCATTACACCAGCGGTGACGGGTGCGAACCTTTCCAACTACACCGTTACCCAGGTCAACGGCACGCTGACTGTCACGGCCGCTCCCTTGACGGTTACCGTGGCTGCTGCGACGAAGACCTTTGGCGCGGCGAACCCGACACTGACGGGCACCATCACCGGTGTAGTCGCCGGCGACGGCATCGTGCCGGTGTATTCGACAACGGCAACCACAACCTCGGCGGTCGGCACCTATCCGATCACCGCGACGCTGAGCGATCCGAACTCGAAACTGGCCAATTACACCGTCACCAACACACCGAATACGCTGACTGTGACCCTGGCCACTCCGACTGTCACTCTGACCGCTGCACCCGCCTCGGTGCTGCTGCAGAGCCCGGTGGTGCTGACGGCAACGGTGACTTCTTCAGGTGGCACACCCTCTGGTACAGTGACCTTCCTGGATGGCGCAACGTCGCTCGGTGCACCTACTCTCACCAATGGTGTGGCGACGCTTACGGTATCGAACCTCGCGGTTGGTTCGCACTCGATTACCGCGAGCTACTCTGGAGATGCCGGCTTCGGCAAGGTCACCAGCACAGCGTCCACTGTGGTGGTTCAGGACTTCACGCTGAACGTTGCGAGTGGCGGCTCCACCTCACTCACAGCGACCCGCGGAGGAACAGCGAGTTATTCCTTCACGGTGAGCCCGGGCAGTGGAACATTCCCAGCGGCGATTACGTTCAGCCTGTCGGGTCTGCCGTCAGGTGCAACGTACACCTTCGCACCGCCAACTATCGCTGCCGGTGCGGGGGCGACCAACGTGACGCTGACGATTCAGGTGCCGGCGACACTTGCGGAACTGCATGACAACAGGCCGAGTGTGGTGCGCGAACTGGCTCCGATATCCCTGGCGCTGTTCGCTCTACCGTTCCTGGCCTGGAAGCGCAGGAAGGTACTCGGAGCGGCTCGCCTGCTTGGCATGTGCCTGCTGCTTCTTGCCGGTGCAAGCGGAGCGTTGGGCATCACAGGTTGCGCGAAGTCCAACGGCAGCTCAACCACTCCAGTCACCTACAGCCTCACACTGACAGCAACCTCCGGTTCACTGTCTCACACCACACCGTTGACGTTGACGGTGCAGTAAGTCGAGAGCGGTATGAGGAGCGGCGATGTTCGCGATCCATGCGAACATCGCCGCTCTGTTTAAGTGCGCAATCGCTTGCTCCTGATGCTGGTCATGCGCATCGAATCGACAACGTTTCTGCACGTTCGCCCAGCATCACGTGCAGTCTGATATCAATTTGCCCGCAGCATCTTTGCAGTGATGTACCTAAGAGCCTGGCTAAGATTCGCCTTTGGTCATGGAGGGCTTGTCGCGACGTTTCAAAACACCATCGCATCGCGAATTCCATTGACATGTTTCATTGCGGCGCTTAGGTTCATGGGCAACCGCTTCCTGTTCCCGGGCTTGCAGTAAGGCCATTGGATGTCTCGAGGTGCCTATGCGTCCACCGCGTCTTTCCGCGCTTTTCTCCTTTGCACTGGTTGTTGTTGCTTGTGGTCTTTTGCAGGCACAGGTAACGCCGCCCAAGTCGACGACCCCGCCCGATCCCAAACCTGACGTTGACAAGGGACGTCTGCCACTGCGTCCAGCGCCGAATCTCGCGGCTGCCACGACGCTGGATGCGGTGGATGCCTTTGTGAACTGGGCGTCTGCCTCCACGATGCAGCAGTCCGACGAAGTACGCCGTACGATTGCGGCGGCATCGAAGAACGCGTTTGCCGCCAAAGCTCTGTGCGACGAACTCGCACGCTCCCAGAAGGTGGATCACAGCCGCTCGGTGATTCTGCTTTCGATCCTTGGTGAACTTCACGCACCAGGAAGCACCGCGTGTCTCGTGAACTTTCTCCATCAGCCCTTTCCGCAGAAGGGCACGGTCATCGACGGAGAAATCGTCGAGCAGACTGCGCTGGGCACACTGCAGGCGAAGGCCGTGGACGGCATCGCGTTTCAGCACACGCCGGAAGGCGACAAGGAAGTGCTGAACGCAGTCGCACAACACCCTTCCAGAATCGTGCGTGCTGAAGCGATCGATGCGTATCTCTGGAATCACGGAGATTCAGCCGATGCGCGCGCAACCCTGAGCAAGGTTGTGAAGCCTGACGAAAAGATCTTTCTTTCACGCATCCGCCGCGTCCAGGGGCAATCCGCCGCGGACTTCAATCGCCAACTCGATGTGTATATGAAGGCGCACCCTGAAGTGGCGCCGCCTGCCCCTGAACCTGCGAAGAAAGAGACAAGACCCAAACAAGGTGTGAATAAAGATACCGGGACCCCTGCACCACCGCGGTGATTGCACAAGGAGGAGTGAAATGTTCCGGATCAAATTTCCGATCATATGTCTCTTGTTGATATCGTTCCGCATCGTCACCGCCCAGAACTGTGCCCAGACCAGCGCCTCGCAGGCGGACATCGATCTCTGGAATCAGCATGGCTGCTGGCAGACGTTTTATCTCTGGGAGTACCAGGCCTATGACATGCGCAGCAGCGATTGGAACAATCGCGGCTGGAACGACGCATGCAATCGCAACATGGAATACCCCAAACATTGGAGCGCCGCCTACCTGCTGACCTACGGCCTGGCGGACGACAATGCCCACTCCTTCCATGGCACGGCGGATTATCGTGGAACGGCTGAAAGGCCCGGCAACAACTACCACGACAGCATCTTTCATTCGCCTTCGGATGATCTGACGATCTTCGGTTCCTGGACGTATCACACGTTCGGTTCCAATGAAGTGAAGACCTCGTGCCCGCTCTACAACCCGAATGTCGCGCCCAACGCCAATCCCGCATCCAGGGCAGGTGATTTCATGCATGAGGGCTGGCATGGGTGGATGGATAAATACAACTACAACAATGGATCCTGCTCCGGCCATCGCTGTGGGCCGACAGGGAACTGTTCCGTTTCCAACTGCGACTACTTTTACTTCCATGGGATAGGCGCGTACGCCTTTGGCGCCATGTACCAGACCAATGGCACGGCCAGCCGCTTTCATTCGCCAAACCAGGTGCAGGTGGAATTTCTCTGCGATGTGGCCGACTATCCGAAATCCTGGATGCCCGCCAGTGTTCGAGCCGCCGCACGAGTGGATGCCAATCAGCGAGCATCGCAGCGATTCATCAACGGGCCCGGATACAGTTGCGGAAATCCGCGGCCCTGGTGAACTGCGAGCTCGCCCGGCGATGACCGTCAGCCCACCCAAGTGCGTTTCCCATGATGTTGTTCGCTCGCGAAGCAACAGAAAAGGTCGTTTTTTGGGCGGAACAACTTCAATATCTGCGGCCCTGGTTACACCTTCATGGGAAATGTTCTAGTTATTTTCCTGACGATGTGCTGGACAGACTACTGTCAGGGTGGTCGAGTGAAGCTTTTGCATGAGCCGTACGCATCCGACGGGTCTCGCGAGACGATAAACGAATCTCACACTCCCGCGCCGGAATTGTTACTTCGCTTTGGCATGACTGATGCCTGCTCCACTTTGCAAACTATTCATCCAGCGGTCATAACAACCTATTAAATACAATGCCCCATAAGTGTGAGGCCTGCCCCGTATGTGGCAAGGCAGTGACGGATATTTGCTTGACCTGCTCTGGGCCGACTGTTAACGTGGCACGAAGTAAAAACCACATTTGCTCGAGCGTCGGGTCAACGGCAGGAGAGTCAGTTCATCGCCCCTGGGTGCATCAACTGTCGCCATGCTGTTGCACGCTCAATCGAGCTGCACGAATGAGCTTTTTCTCACAACGCGGCATCCTCATTGCGATCGGCTCGGCACTTCTGTTTTCCACCTGCCACCAGCCGTGTCCTCTTTCTCGATATCCCCAGTTGACTTCTGAGCAGTAATTCCCAGATCGGGACTCTGCGGCATTTTGAAAGGCCTGAACGATGCAATCTCTTGCCCGCCAAACACTGGACGCAATGGCGCCTGGAACGAAGACCCGTGCAGTTGCTTGTGTGAAGCGGGCCTTCAGCATCGCAGTCTGTCTGCTGCTTGTTCAAGCGGCGGCGCAAACGATTCGGGGGCAGGTGACTCTGGCTCATCCCAGCGCACGCGTGCGGGAGAGAGTGGATAGCACCAGGCGTATGACGCTGGGTGGGCACGTCGTCCCGGCGATCCGCCGGGCTATGGACCTCGGCCGTCTCCCGGGAAACATGGCAATGAACCACATGGTCATGGTTCTCCAGTCCAGTCCTGAGCAGAATCATGCTTTGCAGTCTCTACTGGACCAGCAGCTTGATAGCGGCCATCCAAACTTCCACAAGTGGATGACGCCCGCTGAGTTCGGCGCTCATTTCGGCGTTGCGGATGCCGATATTTCTAAGGTCACGGACTGGCTGAGCCAGCAGGGTTTTTCCGTGGAGAGCGTCTCTCCGGGCAAACGCTTTATTCAGTTCAGCGGTAACGTGGGGCAAGTGGAGTTTGCTTTCCACACCGAGATGCACCGATACAACGTGAATGGAACTCTTCATGTTGCGAACTCCAGCGATATCTCAGTCCCGGCCGCTTTGAAGCCGGTTATTTCCAGCGTACCTACGCTGCATGACTTCTTCAAGAAGTCCGACGCAACGGATGACAGGACGATCACTGCAGACGCCGATACCGGCAAGGTTTACGAATCCGATCCATATAGAGGCAGTGCGCCGAACTACACGAGTGGCACGACCCACTTCGTTGGCCCGGGTGATTTTGCGGCCATCTACAATACGACTCCGCTTCTTTCCACCGGTAACGATGGCACGGGTGTATCCATCGGTGTCATTGGGCGCACGGATATCAATCTTGGCGACGTCCAGATCTATCGCACGATGTTTGGCCTCAAGCCCAACGATCCCGCTTTCGTGATTGCGGGCGAAGATCCGGGTGTTGTCGCCACTGACGAAAGTGAATCGTATCTGGATGTGGAGGTTTCGGGTGGAGCTGCACCCGGCGCCGCCATTCAATTTATCGTTGCGCAGCCGACGCTGGTTTCCGATGGCGTCGACCTTGCCGCGATGTATGACGTTCAGAACAATCTCACCGACATCATCTCGGAAAGCTACGGTCAATGCGAAAACAACGTCACCGCAGCGGCCGCTTCGTTCTACTCGAACCTTTGGGCACAGGCCGCGGCGCAGGGGCAATCCGTATTTCTCTCTTCGGGAGACAATGGACCCGCTGGCTGTGACAACACCAACAGTACGTTTGAGAGCTTCGGCTATGCGGTAAGCGTGCTGGGGTCTTCGCCCTATAACGTGGCTGTTGGTGGCACGTTATTCGCGGACACCGCCGCGAACTGGAACTCCACTACTTCGTCGGCCCCTCCCTTCAGTTCGGCGCTTGGGTATATTCCAGAGGTTGCCTGGAATGAAGCGAAGGGCAGCGGCGCCGTGGGCGCCGCAGGCCTCTGGTCCGGCAGCGGCGGTATCAGCGCGTATTTCGTGACGCCGTCCTGGCAGCATGGATTTGGCGTGCCTGCTTCGGACCCCGCCTATGCCGGCACCGGAGCATTCAGCAGCCCAGCTTCTCCGTTCGTCCCCGGACCCCACCGCTACCTTCCGGACGTGGCCATGGCTGCCGCGGCGCAACATGCCGGCACGCTGTACTGCCGCGAAGGTATCTGTCAGTTGAGTTCGACGGGTGGGCTCCTCAATGCCGGGATCATCGGCGGCACTTCGGTGGCCGCTCCCACGATGGCCGGCGTGCAGGCGTTGATCAATCAATACAACGGTGGCCGCCAGGGCCAGCCAAACTACGTCTACTACACGCTGGCGGACAACCAACATACCGCCGGCCTGAACTGCGCAGCAAATTCCGCCACGATAGATTCGGGTTGCGCATTTCACGATGTTACGACGGGCAACACCCTGGTCTGTGCCAATTCGGCTTGTACCGCGGCAAACAAAATCGGCTGGACCGCAGGCGCTGGATACGACCTGGCGACCGGCCTGGGCTCGCCGAACGCAACCAACCTTGCCCAATTATGGTCGACGGTCACTTTCCGAAGCTCGACAACCTCGATGGGCCTCTCCCAGACCACGGGAATCGCGCATGGTCAGGCTATTGTGGCCAGCGGCACCGTGGCGCCGGGCTCAGGCACCGGCGTGCCTACCGGTACGGTTGCCTTCATCCTGAGTAGCGGCGGCCTGAATGATCCCGTCAATTCCAATACGGGAGCCTTCCAGAATCCAGTGTCGGTCGCAACGCTGGATGGCAGCGGGAACTACTCGGTCAACGTGAGCAATCTGCCTGCCGGAACGTATTATGTGACGGCGCGCTATGGAGGCGATGCTACTTTTGCCTCCAGCATTTCGGCGCCAATCCAGGTGACGGTGGCTTCCGAAGGCTCCGGTGTCGTGATCCAGCCGAACGCCTTCAATGGAACGACGTGCGTTGAAACACCGCAAACCACTTTTACCTATGGCTCCTATATCTGGACCGACATTATCGTCACGGGCGCTTCCGGACAGGGTGTTCCGACGGGCACGCTTGCTGTCACCGACAATGGGAATCCACTCTTGACAACTTCTCTCAACGCCGCCGGTGAGGGACATATGCTGTCGGGAGCGATTCCAACCACCTCCTGCGTCAGTGGCTACACGATCCAGGACACCGCTCCATTGACTGCCGGAACGCACGTCCTGGGAGCTACCTATTCGGGCGACAGCACCTTCAATTCGATGACGGCCACACCGGTCACTGTAACCATTACTCCCGCGTCGGTCACCGGTGCGCTCACGACTTCAGCGACGACTATCGCATCTGGCAGCCCAGTCCAATTGACCGTAACTACGGTGGCTATCTCCGGAGTCGGTCCGGGAACGTTGTCCCCAACGGGCACCGTAACGTTTACGGATAACACCACCGCAACGGTTCTTGGAACAGCAACGCTGAGTGCGACAACCGTTGGCGCCGCCCGTGCGATCCTGACCACAACGTCAATTACAACCGCCGGCGCTAACTCCATCACAGCGAGTTGGCAGGCAGATACCAACTACAACGCTGGTAATGTCACCGCCGCCGTCACTGTAACGGTCGCGAACGGTACGGCAACCAGTGTTGCGGTTACCTCCAACACAAACCCATCCATCCTTGGCGGCCGGCCGACCTTCACGGCCACCATGACGCCAACGACGGTAACGAGTGGCACGGTCAACTTCTTCGATGGCGGCGTTTTGCTGGGGGCCGGCACGGTGGGCGCGGCTCACACGGCCACATTCAGGCCGGCCGCTACGGTGAACCTGCCGGCTGGTGTTCATATCATCACTGCCGTCTACGCCGGCAATCCAACCTTCAGTTCCAGCGTGTCCCCCAATTTTTCTCAGACCTTCAACCGGGCCACCACGACGGTGAACCTCACAGTGAAGTCCAGCGGGGTCTACGGCGAGAGATTCACCTTCAACGGAGTTCTGGGAACGATCATCGCCGCGACTCCCCCGACCGGGACCATTCAGTTCCTTGACGGCGGGACCCCGGTCGGCTCGCCGGTATCCATGACAACGGTTGCCACAGCAAGTGGCGGCTTTGGCCTCTACGAAGGGACGCTTCTACAGAACCTTGATGCCGGCACCCACACCATCACTGCCCAGTTGACCGACAGCAATTACACCGCGGCGATCTCAAACTCGCAGACCATTACCGTGAGTCAGGCGACGGCGACGATTGCGTTGAGCAACACGGTGCAGACTTATACGGGTTCACCGCTGGCGGTGACCGCGACTACGACACCAGCGGGGCTGTCGACAGTTGACATCAGTTACACGGGCAGCGGCAGCACACTCTACGGGCCTTCGACGACGGCGCCGACCAATGTCGGAACCTATGCCGTGACGGCCACACTGACGAACGCCAACTATACAGGCACGCAGTCTGGCACGTTGACCATCAACCAGGCGACGGCGGCCATCGCCCTGACGAACACGGTGCAGACCTATACGGGTTCACCGCTGGCGGTGACGGCAACGACGACGCCGGCGGGTCTGACGACAGTTGGCATCAGCTACACGGGCAGCGGCAGCACAACCTACGGACCTTCGACGTCGGCTCCGACCAATGTTGGCACGTATGCCGTAACGGCGACGCTGGCCAACGCGAACTATACGGGCACGCAGTCTGGCACGTTGATCATCAACCAGGCGACAGCGACGATTGCCCTGACGAACACGGTGCAGACGTATACGGGTTCACCACTGGATGTGACGGCGACGACGACGCCGGTGGGTCTGACGACAGTTGGCATCAGTTATACCGGTACAGGCAGCACGACGTATGGGCCTTCGACGACCGCTCCGACGAACGCCGGAACATATGCCGTGACGGCCACACTGACGAACGCCAACTACACAGGCACACAGTCTGGCACGTTGACCATCAACCAGGCGGCCGCGGCGATCGCCCTGACGAACACCGTGCAGATCTATACCGGCTCGCCGCTCCCGGTCACAGCGACGACGACGCCTGCGGGTCTTTCGACGGTCAGCATCAGCTACACGGGCACCGGCGGCACAACCTACGGACCTTCGACGACGGCTCCGACCAATGTCGGCACGTATGCCGTGACAGCGACGCTGACCAACGCGAATTACACGGGTACGCAAGACGGGACACTGACGATCAATCAGGCGACCGCGGCGATCGCCCTGACGAACACCGCGCAGACCTATACGGGTTCACCGCTCGCGGTGACGGCAACGACAACTCCAGTGGGCCTGACAACTGTCGGTATCAGCTACACCGGCACAGGCAGCACAACGTACGGGCCTTCGGCCACTGCTCCGATCAATGTCGGCACGTATTCCGTGACGGCGACGTTGACCAACGCGAACTACACGGGCACGCAGTCCGGCACGTTGACCATCAACCAGGCGACAGCGACCATAGCCCTGACGAACGCGGTACAGACTTATACCGGTTCACCGCTTGCAGTGACGGCGACGACGACCCCGGTGGGTCTGACGACAGTTGGCATCAGCTATACGGGCACGGGCGCCACGACTTACGGCCCTTCGACGACTGCTCCGACCAACGTCGGAACTTATTCCGTGACGGCGACGTTGACCAACGCGAACTACACGGGCACGCAGTCCGGCACGTTGACCATCAACCAGGCGACAGCGACCATAGCCCTGACGAACGCGGTACAGACTTATACCGGTTCACCGCTGGCGGTGACGGTGACGACGACCCCGGTGGGTCTGACGACAGTTGGCATCAGCTATACGGGCACGGGCACCACAACCTACGGCCCTTCGACGACGGCTCCAACCAATGTCGGCACGTACGCTGTGACAGCCACGCTGACGAACGCGAACTACACGGGTACACAGTCCGGCACGTTGACCATCAACCAGGCGACCGCGACGATTGCTCTTACAAACACCGTGCAGATCTATACCGGTTCACCGCTGGCGGTGACGGCGACGACGACCCCGGTGGGTCTGACGACAGTTGGCATCAGCTATACGGGCACGGGCACCACGACTTACGGCCCTTCGACGACGGCTCCAACCAATGTCGGCACGTACGCTGTGACAGCGACGCTGAC
>DASYEV010000254.1:0-15493 GCA_036498835.1 Acidobacteriaceae bacterium
CGCCGCCCTGCAGCGCCGCTACCTTGCTCTCGTCGTTGTCCACGCAGATCACGCGGTGGCCAATCTCCGCAAAGCACATCGCCGCCACCAAACCCACGTACCCACTGCCTACTACTGCGATTACCGTTCCATTGCTCATAAGAAAATCGAGCGGCCTCATCGTGGCCGCATGGAGCAAGGATATACGAGCCCTCACAACCGCTTTCGGCAGGGAGACCCGCATCCGGGCAAGGAAGATGTGCCTGCCCAAAGGGGGGCTCAAGTCATAGGAAGGCGGTTCGAATAACCCGCGGAACGCGGGACGCTGAACCGGCCCGAACGGATGCCTCAACAGCCGTAAAAAACCTGATTTAAGACGAGTTTTCGCAACCCCATCCGGACGGCCCTTGAGGGGTCTCCGGGAGGGCTTGCATGCTACCATTGGGGTAGCTCTCTTTTGCAGCTTTCCATGCGGATCATCAACCTGTGGAACTCTGGCGACCTAAGTGAGGATGGCGAAGCCTTGCCCAAGAATATGCGGATGCAGGGATTGCAAATGAGAATATCCCGAACGAGTTTCTTCTATTGCTAACGAATCGATTGCTTCCATTTCCACCACGAAAGCTGCGAGCCGCGGCTGCATCTTCAGGCGCAGCCGCGCTTTGTTCACGGAAGGATCAATTGAACTCTTATCCGCAGTCCAGGCAGTGGAATGGGAAGCCATCGGGCGTTCTTCTCTCAGAGTCTTTCCAGGCGGCGCAGATGCCGGTTTTCTACTCCGACCCCGTCCCCTGTTCCCGATACCGTAACTTTATGAATCACATCACCGTTCAGGTTGCGCTGGGCCCTGACATGGTTGAGTCATTGAATGGAGTCAGAGTCTAGATGTCTCTTTTAGCAGAGCCCGAAGTGCAACACGAACCCGCAATGGGGCAGGTCTCCGAGGCCGGCGGCAGCCGCATTTCTTTCGTCGACGTCTGGCGCACTCTTCTGAAGCGGCGCTGGATGATTCTGGCTGTCACCGTGATCGTGTCTGTAGCCACTACCTGGTACACCTACCACATCGCGCCGGTATATCAGAGTGTGGCGCGTATTGAGATCAGTCCAACTTCGCAGAACAACATCGGGCTCCAGGAAGTCGTCAATGAGGCCCGCGGCGGGGGCAGCGACACGAGCGCTCTTCAGACAGAACTCCAGATCCTTCAGAGCAACTCTGTACTTCTGGAAACGGCGCAAAAGCTCATCGACCAGGGGTTGATCGCCACGCCGGCTGTCGACCCTCATCCGACGGAATATTCGATTACCTCCCAGCGCGTCAATCTGATCGGATATGTCCGCAGCGGTTTGCACGTTGCGCTCGTTCCATCGACGCATCTTGTCGACATCACCGACAGGAGCACCAATCCTCAGCTGGCCAAGGCTCTTGTCAACGATCTGGTTGAGTCGTATATCACTTCCGATCTGCAATCACGTGTCGACCGGACAACTTACGTTTCGAAGTTTCTCCAAACGGCGCTGGCCGGCCTGAAGCAGGACGCGCAGGACGCGCAACGGCGTCTGGCGGAGTTTCAGAAACAAAACAACATTGTCGGGTCGGATGAGAACTCTACGAACCTTACCCTGCAAGGTTTGCAAGCGATCAGCGGAAGTCTGCAGCAAGTCGAAACGGACCGCATCCTGAAGGAAGCGCGGCTCCGGGACTATGAAACCCAGACCCCGGCCATGGCTGCTCTGCTGGGCGATGACCCGCTCCTGGCCAGCCTGCGTGGACAGGAGGCGGATCTTAAGGCGCAATACGCTCAACTCTCTGCGACCTATGCCAGCCACTATCCGAAGATGATGGATCTGCAGACGCAAATCAACAAACTCGATGAACGGATCAAGGCCGAGTTGAAGATTTCGCGCGATCAGATCGAACAGGAATACCTGGGTTCGCTGCACTCCGAACAAACCCTGCGGAAGCGCCTCAATGAACAGGAAGAAGCTGCCTACAAGCTGAACGAAGGCGCCGCGCAGTATGCCATCCTGCGCCATGAGGCCGAACTCAACCGCGATCTCTATGACACGCTGCAGGTGCGTTTGAAGGAAGCCAGCGTCACGGCGGGTTTGAACGCAAACAATATCACCCACATCGACACAGCCATGCTGCCGCTCTATCCGGTAGCGCCTAAAAAACAACAGAATGTCCTGTTTGGCTTTCTTGGCGGCCTGGTTTCCGGCATCATCCTGGCGTTCATCATGGAAGCTATCGATGACACGCTGCCGACATCGGAAGAAGTAGAGAGCGTGCTTTCGTTGCCGTCGCTGGCCACCATCCCGCATATGACTCGTGAGGTGCAAAAGGGCCGCGGCGAAAAGACCCGCGACTCGCGCATGCAGCAGCTCGAACTGCTCAACAACCCACAGTCGGTTGCGGCTGAAGGGTATCGCGGCCTGCGCAGCGCCTTGATGTTGTCTTCGATCGACAGACCGCCGCGCGTCATCGTGGTGACCAGCGCGTTTGCAAGTGAAGGTAAGACCACAACCACCGTGAACTGCGCGGTATCGTTTGCACAGCGTGGAGAACGCGTTCTGCTGGTGGATGCCGATCTTCGCAAGGGCCGTATCGGGCACTTCTTCAATATGGATAAGGAAGCGTTTGGTTTGACATCGCTGCTGGCTCAGTCGGCTGCGACGCAGCCGTTTGCCGCTCCGCTCGCGGAGTTGCCGACGCTGCATGTTCTGCCGACAGGCCCCCGGCCCCCCAATCCATCCGAAGTGCTTGCTTCCAACCGTATGGAGGAGCAATTGAAGTTGTGGATGCAGGAGTATGACAGGGTGGTCATCGACACCGCGCCTCTGTTGCCCGTGTCGGATACCCAGGCGCTGGCGGCCATTGCGGATACGGTGATTCTTGTTGCTCGTGCGGGCGCGACTCGCAAGCGTGCCCTGGTGCGCGCACGCGACGTGCTGAACCGGATCCATGCGCCGATCGCCGGTGTGGTCGTCAACGATGTCGATCTGCGGCTGGAGAATTTCTACACGTACCGCTACGGCATGTACGGCTATGGCGCCTATGGCTACAAGTATGGTGACCAGGATTCACCATCAACCAATGGGAACGGAAAATCCAAGAAGGAGCAGTCGCGATGATCAGGCAAGCATGGCTGACAATCATTAGCGTTGCCTCTCTGACGCTCTGCGGTTTGCAGGCGGAGGCGCAGATACCGTCGAATCCCGTAACCATTACCAGCCCGGCAATTCGAGTCGCGTCAGGGGATTTGATCGACGTCAACGTTTTCGATGCTCCCGAGCTTTCCGGCCATTACCGTGTGGACGAACTTGGGGATGTGAGACCGCCACTGATCGGAGTGGTTCATGTCGCCGGCCTCACCGCAGGCGAGATTGGTCTTCTGTTTGAGCAAAAGCTCATGGCCAGCGACATCCTGACCCGGCCGCACGTCAATGTGAATGTCACGGAATACGCAACCCAAGGCATCACCATCACGGGGCAAGTGAAATCGCCGGGTGTTTTTCCCGCGTTAGGCGTACGCATGTTCAATGACGTGATGACAGCCGCTGGGGGCGTGACGAGCATCGCTTCGACTGAAATTCAGATCACGCACAGAAATGATCCCTCACATCCTGAGACGGTGCATTACAACCCCGAATCGTTGACTCCGGAAATACCGCAAGTCCAGTTGCTGCCGGGAGACACCGTGATTGTTCCTCGCGCCGGTACGGTGTATGTCCTGGGCAATATTCAAAAGCCCGGTATCTATGTGATTGAAGGCCGCAGGCCTCTTACATTCGAGCAACTGATGGCGCAGACCGGTCCGGGAGGGAATGGCGCGAAGATGAAAGAGATTCGTCTCTTCACACCGAAACCGGATGGAGGACGTGAGGAGCGTGTGCTCTCGTACAGGGCGATCACTGAGGGCAAGTCTCCCGACGTGATTCTTCACGATGGAGATATTCTGTACATCCCCACCAGTGGTCTGAAGTTGGCAAGCGAACGGGCTCTCGAATCCGCTATCAGTATCGGCACTTCGCTGGCGCTCTACCACATCGCCTACAACCAGTAGTCAACGTAGCAGGGCTCCAGCGTTTCCGGCGATAGGGATTCTGGTCGAAACCGCTTGAGCCCTCGCCAACTACCGGTCCGGTTATTTCCGGAGCTTTCTCCGCTCCATTCGCTTCCTGTGCAGAAAACTCTCATACAAATTGTGCCTCGGCTCAAGCCCTGGCAGTGCGGTGTCACGGATCACGTTCTGGCGCTGGCAACGAAGCTGCGCGATGAATTCGGAATCGACAGCACGTTTGTCGTGGTGAACTTTACGGAACCTGCGGATGTCCCTTTTTCACGCGTGGACTGCACGCTCGAAACGCTTTCCGACACCTGCAGATCCCTGGGGGCGAGTGAGGGAACGCCGGTCCTGCTGCACTACAGCGGATATGGGTATTCCGCCGATGGAGCCCCGGTCGCGCTGGCAAACGCGCTCCATGAGATGAAAGCCGGCGGTGGTTTTCGCCTCGGCGTGTACTTTCACGAGATATTCGCATCCGGCATGCCGTGGCAGAAAGCGTTTTGGTATTCGGGCCGGCAGAAGCAGGTGGCCCGCAGGATTGGAAGCGAAGCGGATTTCATCGCGACCAATATGAGCCGTCACGTGGAGTGGCTGAAGAAAGAAGTGTTGGGCGGCTCCGCTGCGAAGTTTCGGCAAATGCCCGTATTCTCCTCCGTGGGAGAGACGGATGCCGTGCGCCCTCTGTCGGAACGCAAACCCAGCATGCTGGTATTGGGTCTCCCGGAAACCAGGCGGCGAGCGTACGCTCTGATCGCGAAAATCCCGCAAGCTTTGCGGGATCTTGGTGTCGAAGAGATCGTTGACATAGGACCTGAATTCGACATTCCCGCAAGCGCGGGAGGCGTGATTGTGCGGCGCGAAGGCGTGTTGCCTACAGAAGAGCTTGCGGAAGCGATCTCCGGCTCACGCTTCGGATTTGTGCCTCACCCCACATTCTGTCTTGGGAAGTCTTCCGTCTTCTCGTCATTTTGTTCTCTCGGGACAGTTCCGGTTGTCGCCGAGCCCTTTGCCGGGGCGATGGATGGTCTGCGTGATGGAGTCCACGTCGTGAGCCCGGCGACAGCCCGGAAGGCTACCCCGAGCCGGCTGCAGGAAATAGGGATCGCGGCCTGGCAATGGTACTCGGATCACAACACGCGATCTCATGCCGCGAACTATGCGGAACTTTTGATGGGCTGCCAACCGGTCTCCAACTTGAATCAAGCGGAGCTCGCTGAAGTCGCGCTTGGACAGTGAAGGTTTCGGGGTTTCCTCATGGTCATGATGACGGCTATCCCGGGAGCGGTTCAGATGAACATGCCTGAGGTGGAATCTGAACGCAATGCGCCGAGCATTCTCATGTCACATCCGACCGGCAATCAGTATGTGCGAAACGCGCTGCGGAGCCTGGTCGAACATGACATGTTGTGTGAGTTCTGGACGACGATCGCATGGAACGAGGATTCGGTGTGGAACCGGACTCTGCCGGCCAGCTTGAAACGACAGTTGTTGCGCCGGTCTTTCCGTGATGTTCCACAGGAGAAGCTTCATTCCGTGCCTTGGCGCGAGATCGTGCGTCTTGGCATCCGCTCGACACCAATCGAGCGCACGCTTTGTTCGGATGAGCGGGCATTTTCGGTGATCGCCATGTTTCGCAACTTCGACGAACGTGTCGCGCAACGTTTGAGCGAAGTGCGCCCGGACGGCGTGTACGCCCATGAAGGCGGAGCCCGCACGACGTTTCGTGAAGCCCGGGAACTGAACATCGCGACCCTGTACGAACTCCCGAGCGGTTACTGGGATTGGGAATGCGATCTGATGCGCGAAGAGGAAGCACTGCACCCGGAGTTTGCCTCCGTCATCCCGAAGCTTTCCGACTCCGCGAAACATATTCAATGGAAGGAAGAGGAGCTCGCGCTTGCCGATTGCGTTTTCGTCCCGAGCGAACACGTGAAGCGAACGCTGCATGGTGTGGTTCCGCAGGAACGTATCCGCGTGGTCCAGTATGGAGCACCGCCGGTACGCTCCCGGGAAGTGGGCGATTCATCGATGGGCGGACCACTCAAGGTGGTGTTCGCGGGTGCTCTGCATCAGCGTAAAGGAATCGGCTACCTTCTCGAGGCGATCGATGGAATGGGCATGGATGCAGAGCTCACATTAATCGGCCAGCGGTTGGCGCCGAATCCGATTGTGGACGCGGCTTGTTCGCGTTGGCGCTGGTTTGAATCGATTCCACATGAAGAAGTGTTGGACATCATGAGGGGTTCGGATGTGCTTGTTCTGCCGTCGCTGAGCGAAGGGTTCGGCATGGTCGTCACGGAGGCGCTGGCATGCGGCTTACCCGTAATCGTCACAAGCAACGTTGGCGCCGGCGATGTGATTCGGGATGGCGTTGAAGGATTTGTTGTGCCCATCCGTAGCGCGGAAGCGATTGCCGAATGCCTGGATCGCCTGCATCGCGACCGCACACTGCTGGCGGAGATGTCTCATAACGCGCAATGTGCCGCGGCGGAGAACTCCTGGAGCACCTATCGGGAGCGTTGGGTGGAAGCTGTTGGAGTTGCTGTATGTCAATGAAGTGGAACGATAACAACCAGTCCACGCGCATGCCGCTGCTGACGAAGTTCATCTGGGTTTATTTCCTGCTGTTGATTTTCGAAGGCGCTTTGCGCAAGTGGATTGTGCCTGCACTGTCCACGCCTCTACTCCTGATTCGCGATCCGGTGGCGATCGCCATCATCTGGGAAGCGTACAAGACCAAGAAGTGGCCCAAGCAATGGACCTCAACCATTGCGGTTTTGTGCGCCGTGACAGTCGGCCTGGCTTTGATCCAGTTGCTGGCGGGCGACAATGTCTGGTTCATCGCCATCTATGGCCTGCGGTCGTACCTGTTGCCGTTCCCTGTGGCATTCATCGTCGGCTCCGTGTTGACTCCGCAAGAGCTCCGTCAGTTTGGCCGGTGGACGCTTGTGCTGTTGATGCCACTGACGCTTCTCCAGATCGCGCAGTATTATGCACCGGCGAGTTCTTTCCTCAACGTAGGCGCCAATCAGGGTTCCGATCAGCTCGCCTATGCCGGTGGGCACGTCCGCGCTTCAGGAACATTCAGCTACGTTACCGGGCCGACGAGTTATATCCCTCTGGCGGCCGCTTTCATTTTCTATGGCATGGTGAATCCGCGCTTTGTGAGGAAATGGCTGCTGTGGTCTGCCGGCTTTGCGTTGATTATCGCCATCCCCGTCACTGGCAGCCGCTCGCTGCTGTACATGGTGATCCTCACAATTCTGTGCGTGCTGGTTGCAGCTTTCTTCGGTGTCTCCCAGTTCGCTTCCTCGCTCAAAGCGATCGCCGTATTTGCCGTGGTTGCCCTTGCCGCGTCCCAACTGCCTGTTTTTCATGATTCGGCCGCAACCTTTACAGACCGCCTGACCAGCGCCGCCGGCGCGGAAGGCAATGCCGAAACGTCAGTCGGCAATCGCGTGTTAGCTCCCATCACAGGTACCGTGGAATCCGGCCTGACAACCGACAACTGGTTCGGGCATGGCATCGGGATCGGAAGCAACGTGGCAGCTTCTATCCTGCATTCCGATGAATTCGCCGCTGGTGAAGGAGAGGCCGAGCGCCTGGTCTACGAATTTGGAGCGCCGGCCGGTCTGCTCTTTCTGATTGCCCGCTGGGCGCTCGTCCTGCTGATCGCAATCAAGGCTCTGGGCGCTGTTCGCAGGCGGCAGCCGCTGGCGTGGCTGCTGGTGCCGCCGATGGTGGTCGCGCTTGGAACCGGAACGCTCGAGCAGACCACCATTCAGGGATTCATGGTGATGACCGTGGGCTTTACCATCGCTGCGCTTCGTGTCAAAGATGCTCCAGCGAGGGTGGTTCAGAAACCTGCCTACCAGTGGAAGCCGAGGCCCCTGGAACCGAGAACACAATGAAGGTTCTGCTGGTTGGGAACTACGCGTTCGACGCGACAACGAGCATGAAGATTTTCGCCGATACGATGTACAGGGAACTCTCGCGGGATGGTATCGACGTGCGTGTCCTCACTCCGAAGGCCTTGCTGGGAAAGCTGAAGCCTTCAGCTACAGGGTTAGGCAAATGGCTGGGCTACGTCGATAAATTTCTTCTGTTCCCGTTCACCCTTCGCAGGGCGGCGGCCAAGGCCGATGTGGTCCATATCTGCGATCACAGCAACGCGATGTACAGCTTCGCGGCGGGCTCGACCCCGGTGCTGGCAACCTGCCATGACCTGATCGCGGTTCGTGGAGCGCTGGGTGAGGTGCCCGATTGTCCGGCCTCGTTCTTCGGTAAGACTCTTCAGCGATGGGTGCTGCGCGGCCTGAAGCGGGCGACCCGGGTGGCCTGTGTTTCGGATTACACCTACCAGGACGCGCTGAGGCTTTTGGGAAAGGACGCGCGGCTTGTGACCGTGCTGAATGGCCTGGTCTATCCGTTTCAGCGGCTTTCCGAAGATGAAGTCGAACGGAGGCTGACGGCCGCACCGGCGCTCGAACGGCCGTTCGTGATGCACATCGGCTCGAATCTGATGCGGAAGAACCGCGAAGCCGTTCTCCGTGTATTCGCCCAGGTGGCACGGCAGGCGGATGCTCAACTGGTCATTGCAGGGCAACCGCTAAGTACGGAGTTGAAGCGACAGGCTGAGAGGTTAGGCATCCTGGAGCGTATCGTCGAGATCGCGCACCCCGGCGTGGAGTTGGTGGAGGCTCTTTACAACAAGGCCGCTGTACTGTTCTTCCCATCGCGCTATGAGGGTTTTGGCTGGCCCCCAATTGAGGCTCAGGCCTGCGGATGCCCGGTTGTGGCCAGCGACATCCCGACGTCGGTTGAGGTGTTGGGGGACTCCGCGAAGCTCTTTCCGCTCGACGACGAGGCAGGCATGGCCGGCGCGGTGACGGCGTATGTGGAAGATTCGTCTGCACGCGCCGCAGCCAGGCTCAAGGGATTGGAAAATGTGCAGGCCCGTTTTCAGCCATCGCGCATGATCGAGCAGTACGAAACGCTCTATCGGGAGCTGGTGTGTCCAAGCTGAAGCTCCTGATCTCCGCGGCCACAGCACTGTTGCCGTGGGGCATTCGCCGTCCTCTGCTGCAGACATTGTGCGGATATCGGATTCACAAGACGGCATTCATCTCAAGGTTTGCCGCTGTTTTCCCTGAGCGGCTTGAAATGGGGCCGAATGCGCGCATCGGCTCATTTACGGTCTGCAAAGGGCTGAACCTCCTTCAACTTGAGGAGCGGGCCACGATTGGCGCAAGGAACTGGATTTCCGCGCATCCCTTGCGCGCCGGCGACCAGCATTTTGCTCTCGATCCTGGGCGGAAGCCACAGCTGCTGGTGGGCAGGCACGCCGCCATCACCAGCCAGCACATTATCGATTGCACGGATGAAGTACGTATTGGACCGTTCAGCACCCTGGCGGGGTTTCGCTCCCAGATTTTGACCCATAGTATCGATCTCGGGCAGTCCCGGCAGCGTTGCAAGCCGGTTCATATCGGCAGCTACTGTTTTCTCGGGACTGCATGCGTTCTGCTGGCCGGCAGCCGGTTTCCGGACAGGTCGGTGTTGGGCGCGAATTCGCTGCTTTTATCGGCCCTGGATGCGACTGACTACCTGTATGGCGGCAGCCCAGCCAAACCCCTGAAACCGATTGAGCCTGGGAGCAAGTATTTTTCGCGGGATTCGGGTTATGTCTGGTAAGTTCCCGCTTCGCGAGTCAGTTTCGATGAAGTCGTATCCGGCAGGCTTTTCTTTCCCGGTGACACCTTGACCGAAAACCGCTCGAACGAATCGTTCCACGATGGCATCCTACTAAAGAAGTGTCTATGCGAATCATGATCCTCAGCATCAACTACTGGCCCGAAGAGACCGGTATTGGTGCATTCACAACGTATCGCGCGGAATACCTCGCAGCCGCGGGACACGATGTGACGGTGTGCACGACGTTCCCCTATTATCCGGAATGGAAGGTGCCCCAGCGATATTCCGGGCGTCTCATGCAGACGGAGATGCGAAATGGAGTGCGGATCGTCCGCGGATACGCGTACATCCCCAATCCGGTGCGGACAGCCAAGCGCATCGTGCACGAGGCGACCTTCATTCTGGGGTGCACGTTACGGGCACTCACGCAAAAGCGTCCCGATGTTTTGTTTGTCATTTCGCCACCTCTGGGGCTGGGGCCCGCCGCGATCTTTTTGAGCCGTTTGTGGCGAATTCCTTACGTCTTCGATGTGGAGGATTTGCAGCCCGACGCCGCGGCAGAGCTTAAGATGCTGCCGTCCTGGGCGCTCAATTTTCTGTACCGCGTGGAGCGCAGCGCGTACAAACACGCCGCCCTGGTGAGCACGCTTACGCATGGGATGCGGGACCGTATCGTGAGTCGTGGTGTTCCGGCACAGAAGGTGGAGCTGTTCGAACCGCGCGCCGATGAATCCTTGCTGGACCTCGGCCAGGACGAAGCGGAGGCCTTCCGCCGGAAGTATGGGCTCCATGACAAGTTTCTGGTTACGCACAGCGGCAATATGGGGTTCAAACAGGCGTTGGGCGTGATCGTAGAGGCTGCGGCGATGAACCGCGACGATGATTCCACGGTCTTTCTCCTGGTTGGCGACGGCGCGGAGCGCGAAAATATCCAGGCCCGCATCGCGGAACTGAGATTGAACAACGTCCGCCTGCTTCCTCTTCTGGAGGCCAACGAGTTTCGCGGCCTGCTCAGCGCCAGCGACCTGTGCCTGGTGACGCAACAGAAGTCGGTATCGGATATCGTATTTCCGTCCAAAGTGGTGACGTATCTGACGGCCGGACGCCCGGTGCTGGGTTCCGTCAACGGAAAAAGCGAAGTGGCGCGCGTTATCTGCGAATCGGGCGCGGGACGCATCGTGGAACCTGAAAATGCCAAAGCGCTGCTCACGGCGATTCATGAGCTGCGAGAAGCCGATTTGAATGACTGCAGTCAGCGCGCCCGGGAATACGCCTGCCGGAGATGGTCTTCGACTCGCGTGCTGGGACACCTGGAAAAGATGTTGCAGGAGACCTGCACATCGGCACCCGGCCCTCTGGCGCCGGAAGGAGCAGGGCGATGAATTTCCGGCCATGGTTGCGAACCGCTTGTACCGCCAGTGTTCTGGCGGTGGGATCTGCCTCCATCCTGGGTCAGAGCACTTCCTTCACTCCCGCCGCCAACTCTCCTCGTCCGGCAGTTGCCGGCACGGGTCAGTTTGGAGGTCACGCGCTGAATGCCGGAAGTGATGGCTCCTGGACGGCCGGGAAGACCGCCTTCGAGCGTGGGCACGCGACGGGTGGAATGTGGTTCCAGTCGCCCGGGGACTCTGGCGGCAATGGAATGTCGGCCGGGGCGAGGGCCTTTCCGGGAAGCACGGGTTCCTTCCCGGCAACCTCAGGTTTTCCCGCAGCAAGTTCGGGGTTTCCCGCGTCAACCTCGCGCTCTTTTCCCAGCGCCTTCCCAGGCACTTTCTCCAGCGGCTTTCCGAGCACGTCCTCTTTTGCGAGCGCGAGACCGGTTGCGGCTTCGAGGGGGAGCCATGCCGGCCGAAGCGTCGGCCTCACGAGCGGAGTTGTCCACGGTTTGCGGCCATCCGGAGTTGTTCACGGAAGCGCCAGGTTTACGCCTACGGGTGCTCCGCCGGTACAAATGTCAGCGTCCCGTCCGAGCAAGAGCCGCATTGGTCATGACTCCGGGCTGGGGCTCGCCAACGCCAATATTCGTCCCTCCGGTTCCGGATTGAAGCACGGCCTCAAGTAGAGGCGGCGTGCCTGCTCTAGATTGATCATTTGAATCTGCAACGAATGGCTTTGCCGAGTGTCACGGTTGTGATTCCTACCCGAAATCGGTTGGGATCGCTGCTTCATTGTCTGCAAACGCTGGCTCCCTACGCAGCGGTCAACCCAGAGTGTTCGATCATCGTCAGCGACGATGGGGATGCCGTGGAGACGGCAGCAGGGGTTTGCGGGAGATTTCCCCAGGTCACGGTGGTCCAGGGTCCAAAGAAGGGACCCGCCGCAAACCGGAATCATGGTGCTGCCCAGGGCGCCGGCGAACTGATCATCTTTCTCGATGACGACTGCATCCCCGAACCGACCCTGATTGAGAACTACAGGAGCAAAGCTTCTGAGCATCCCGAGACGGATGTGTTCGAAGGACGTATCAGCGCAATAGGGGAGATGCGCGGTTTTGCCGACGAAGCACCGGCGAATGAGACCGGCGGACATCTCTGGTCGTGCAATCTCGCGATTCGCCGTGAGTTGTTTGAATGTGTCGGCGGCTTCGATGAACGCTTTCCCTTTGCGGCGATGGAAGATATGGATTTCAAACTGAGGGTGATGAAATATTCATCGCCTCTGTTCACGCCGGAAGCGCAAGTCTCCCACGCCTATGAGACACGCCTGGGTTGGAAGTTCACGAAGCACCATGCTTTGTCCCTGCTGCTGTACTTGAATCTTCATGGCATCGATGTGAAGGAACGCAGCGCAAGACATTTCTTCATGTCTTCGGCGCGACTGTTCGTGAATCGAGCCAGAGCCCACTTCAAGAAGCGCGCACTGAAGCATCCCCAACAGTTGCTCTATCAGGTCTGGGCACTGTTCCAGGTCGCATGGATCGCTTCGTTCTGGCGGTCCCGCGGGTGGATGGCAAAGAAGATGTTTCCCGCATGTTGTCCGAACTGCCGCTTGCTGCACCGCTATATCGCGGACGATCTCTATCAAGCGTTTCCCGCACCGCTTGTCCGTTAGGGACAAACTCCAGGGATTTCGTCTACTGATCTGTCTGACCCGGTTGAATCATGCCTGAGCCTTTACTCCGCGACGCAGCACCTCCCGTATCGGGCGCCGATCACAGCGCGGGGATGGAAGCTGCGCGGCAGTATCAGCGGCTCGACCTCTTCCAGGTTCCCGCGGGATTTCGCGGCCGTTCCAAGGCGGTGGTGCAGCTCTGGTGGCTGGTGCAGGCTACCTTGTTCGCAATGTCTCCCCAGATTCTTTATGGATGGCGGGCTTCGCTTCTGCGCATGTTTGGGGCAAAGATCGGGAGGGGCGCGATCATACGCGCCTCGGTGAAAACGCCCTATCCCTGGCGGTTAAACATTGGCGACCATTGCCACATTGGCGATGACGTCTGCCTGTACACCTATGGGGAAATCGAAATCGGCGCCCATAGTGTCATTTCGCAGAGGTCGTATCTTTGCGCCGGCTCGCACGACTACACCCGTCCTACATTCGATTTGATTGCGGAAAAAATTACGGTTGGCCCCGAAGTGTGGGTGGCCACGGACGTGTTTGTCGCTCCCGGTGTCACCATTGGCCGCGGTGCCGTGATCGGGGCTCGAAGCTCAGTGTTTCGTGATGTCCCGGGGGGAACGGTTTCGGTAGGCACTCCAGCGAAAGTTGTTGGGGATCGCAAGATGAAAAGCGAGCGTGCTTCCCTGTGACGTGCCGGAGCCGCGGTTGAAGGTCTTGTTTTGTTCCCATCTGTTTCCTCCCAGCGTAGGCGGGTTGGAAACTGTATCCGCCATCCTGGCAGAGCAGTTCAGCCGCATAGGCCTGGACATTACGGTTGTCACCAGCACGCTTGGCGAACAGGTTGGCGGCTCGGTTTCGGATGGGTATCGGGTTGTTCGTAGTCCCTCGGTCGGGGAACTGCGAAGACTGGCGAAGGACTCTGATCTCATTTTTCAAAACAACATCTCACTCAAGACATTGTTGCCGGTGTTGTTGATGGGGAAACCGATCGTGGTTGCCCATCACACATGGATATCGCGGGTGGATGGCAAGCAGGGATGGCAGGACCGGCTGAAACGCTTCATCGTGCGCCGATGCCACAACATTGCAATCAGCCAGGCGATCGCCGCCGATCTTCCCGTAAGCTCTACAGTGGCCGGGAATCCTTTCGAAGCGGAGGAGTTTTTCGCATTCCATGACGCGCCCCGCAGCCGCGATGTGATCTTCGTCGGGCGGCTGGTTTCGGACAAAGGCTGCGATCTCCTTTTGCGCGCAGTGGCGATCCTGAAACAACGTGGAGAGCGAGTGTCGCTGACCGTAATGGGAGATGGACCCGAGATGCCTAATCTTAAGGCGCAGGCTCGGGAACTCGGTATCGAGGATCAGGTCGACTTTCTGGGGTCAGTACGAGAAAATCGCGCCCGGGAAGTGGCGAAGCACGCGGTGATGGCTATTCCTTCACGCTGGGCGGAGCCGTTTGGCGTGGTCGCTCTGGAAGGATTGGCGGCAGGCTGCGCGGTGATTGCGGCTGACGTGGGCGGTCTGCCGGAAGCAGTAGGTCCTGCCGGCGTGCTGTTTCCGCGTGAAGATCCGGCAGCGCTGGCAGGCGCGATCAGCGAGATGCTCGCGGCTCCTGAACTTCGCGCTCGCATCCAACAGCAGAGCCGCCAGCATCTGGAGAACTTCAAACCTGCGATTGTGGCGCAGAAGTATGTCAAGGTCTTCCGCGCTGCGATTGCCGGAGCTGCTGCAAAATGAGTGCCCTTTCCAGTCATCGCACTGCTCTACACTGCGATAGGCCTCAAATCAGAATTCGTCTTTAGGAAATTTAGGAAAAAGTTTGCTGACTACATTGGATCCCGCTGTCTCTGACGCGATTCCGGAACTCGTTCTCGAGGCCGGCCGGACGGAGCGCCACTACTGGCGCGATCTCTGGCGCTACAGAGAGTTGTTTTATTTTCTGGCGTGGCGAGACATCATTGTCCGCTACAAGCAGACTTCGCTGGGGATAGCATGGGCGGTCATTCGGCCGTTTCTCACCATGCTGATTTTCACCGTGCTGTTCGGCCGTGTGGCGAAGCTGAAGTCCGAAGGCTCCATCCCCTATCCTCTGCTGGTGATGGCCGGCATGCTGGTGTGGCAGTTTGTCTCGGGTGCTCTCAGCGCCTGCAGCGACAGCCTGATCGGCAACTCGAACCTTATTTCCAAGGTCTACTTTCCGCGGCTCATCATTCCCGCCAGCTCTGTGATTACGAGCTTCGTGGACTTTCTGATCACCGTCGTCCTGATGGCGCTGATGATGGTGTGGTACAGGTTCCTGCCGGACTGGCACCTGCTGTTCCTTCCGGCCTTTGTTGCGCTCGCCTTCGGCGCTTCGTTCGGCTCCGGCCTGTGGCTTGCGGCGCTCAACGTGGAATACCGCGATTTCCGGATCCTTGTGCCGTTTGTGGTGCAGTTCGGCTTGTACGTTTCACCTGTAGGTTTCAGCAGCAGCATTGTGCCTGCGAAGTGGCGGCTGTTGTATTCGCTGAATCCGGTCGTGGGTATCATCGATGGATTCCGCTGGGCGCTCCTGCGCGGGGAGAGTCCGCTGTGGTGGCCGAGCCTGACCTCTTCGATCGTGACGACGCTTATTCTCTGTGTCACCGGCGTCCTGTACTTCCGGCGGACCGAGAAGACCTTCGCGGACATGATTTGATCGGCGGTGGGACTGAAGT
>DASYEV010000255.1:0-22041 GCA_036498835.1 Acidobacteriaceae bacterium
TCTTGGGCAGGGGCTGCATCTGTTCGGCCATCTCCGCGGCGAAAGCACTCGCGCGTCGTGGGTGCTGGAATTTAAGCGGCACATCGAGGCCCATCGCAACGACAAGGCCTTCTGGGAGTCGGTGCGGCGGCTATCGGACGAAGAAAAAGACGCTCGCCTTGCAATGGGCGTTTCGGTACTGCTGGCGACAGAGCTTTTTGGGGAGTTCGCGCCGCCGGAACTTGAAGCCTGGGCGCTCTCCGCGGTGCCTCCTCCGATACGGCTGTGGGTGGAACACTACGGCAAGCGAGCCGTCGTGGCCGATTTTCCCGGCACCAAGCTCTATCTGCTTCTGCAGCGAGAACTCGACCGCTACCACGGCAAGCCTCCCACCGCGTCGCGGCCCCGCCTGGTTCCGCTTCATGGCGCACCATGGGTCTTGAAGAAGCAGTCGCGCGAAACATGGTCCGCGAAGCGGCACCGTCTGGCCGTTCAGGTGCGTTTCGTTTGGTTCAGAATGCGCTTTCACCTGGTCGAGGCTGCTCGATACAAACGCGAGTCATCGCGTTGGGAACGGCTCCTGATGCAGCGCGAAGGCTCCGTTCGCGGCCAGTCCGGAAAGCAAAGTCCTACGCAGCCTGTTTCTTCGCCGTGAGGCGCAATTCTCGCCTGGCGACAAAATTCCGGAAGCATAACGTGGTTCAGGTGTGAGGGGAATGACAAAAGGAAAACAAGTCTGTGACAAATCTCTGAAACCGGCTTCTTACGCTGGATTCAGTTCAAACGATGTCAGGGTTCTCGCGAAGTTGAAATGGATGACGGCATGAGTACCGCGAATGTTTCGATGTTGGACTGCACGCCCAGGCCGGAGGCAACACCGGCCTGGAGCGGATTGGATCAGGGAAGGACTTTTCAAGGAGAGCGACCATGCCGATGACGATTGAAGAAATGAAGACCGCCTGTGTGCGCTCAGAACCTTTTGGCGCCGTGGAATCGGTGTTGGCAAGTGCGGAACTGCAGCACAAGGTGACGTTCTATCCGCTGGGCTTTCCGGTCGAAATCGTGACCAATTCGCAGGAAATTCTGGACGCAGCCGCGGAAAGTTGGCTGGGATATGCAAGGTTGTTCAAGACCAAGCCAATCCAGGTCCACATCCTGGTCAATGAGGGCCGATCCCTGAAGTGCCCGCCGCCGCCAGTCCTGAAGATCCAGCGCAATCTGCTGGTGAACATCGCGGACGCGGATAACTTCGCTGTCTACGATCTCGCGCAGCAGTTTACGTATCTGTCGTTGACCAAAGCGGCGCTGGCTCACCGCAGCTATCTGCGCTATTTCTTCCTGGAGCCCGCGGCGCTGGGCCACATCTCAACGCGTTACGCCACCGCCATCCATGGCGCCTGCGTGGAGCAGGGCGGCAGCGGTGTGTTGTTGTGTGGTGATTCCGGCGCAGGCAAAACGACCCTGGCCTATGCCTGCGCGCAGGCTGGTTGGACGTATGTCACCGACGACGCAAGCTACCTCGTCCACGGCCGCAAGGACCGGCTGGTGGTGGGGAACTTCAAACAGGTGCGCTTCCGTCCTTCGGCAAAGGAATTCTTCCCTGAGCTTGAAGGGCGCGATATCACCCAGCGCGCGCAGGTTGGCAAGCCTTCGATCGAACTGTTCACGTCGCCGTTGAAGCAGTTGAAGCGGGCGCCGTCCTCCCGTGTCGCGCACATGGTCTTCCTGACCCGGCGCAATGTGAAGTACCAGGAGCTGATTCCGTTTCCCAAGGATGTTGCCAAGCACTTCATCATGCAGACGCTGTTCAGTCTTCCGGATGTGCGTGTGATCCAGGAAGAGGAAGTGGACAAGTTTCTGCGCATGGAAGTTCATGAATTGCGCTACAACGACATGAACTGGGCCGTCGAACGCCTCGGTCGTCTGGTCCGCGACGGCTGGTAGACCCCCACAGAACCTCTCAAGAGGGCGCTTGCCTTTGAAGGGCGGGACCTCGGTCCCGCCCTTCAGAGTGTGAGATCTGTTGTAGACCTGAGAAGTTCGAAACAGACATGATTTCAAGCGCCAACGGCGCGCGCTATACCAGCCTGGGGCGAAGCCCCAGGTCCAATGGCCTCAAGAAATTGAGGGCTGAAGGCCCGCCCTATTCCCGCCATAAAACATATAGGGCGGGCCTTCAGCCCTTGATCTCTGTGACGACTGATACCCAGGGCTTCGCCCTGGGCTGGTATAGAACGCGCCTTCAGCGCTGCGACGTTCCACCTTCCGACAAATGAGGCGAACAAAATCGTCAGAAAAGCGCTGCGGCAGTAGGCTTCAGTACTCCAGGAAGCAGTCACACAGACACTTCAGTCCCACCGTAATTCCGCAAAGATCAGGGCAGCTCGAGCAGTCGGGGGAGTGTCCGTCCCTCCCATTTGTGATATGCAGGTAGACGCCGTTCAATTCGTTTGCGGAGTTTGCCTGTGCCAATCAAGCTTTCCAGAAGAATGTTTGGACGCGGTGTCGCGTCCGTTGCAGCAGCCCTGAGCCTGCCTGGCGCTGCACGCGGCGCCGAAGCCGAAGTGGCAGCGCCTTCGGATGAGGCAAGGAAGTTCCCCGAAGGCTTTCTCTGGGGCTCGGCCACGGCTTCCTATCAGGTGGAAGGCGGAGTGGAAGAAGGCGGCCGTGGTCAAACCATTTGGGATGTCTTTTCGCATATCCCGGGCAAGACGCACAAAGGCGACACTGGCGATGTAGCCGACGACTTCTACCATCGTTATCGCGACGACATCAAGCTGATGCAGGGCGTGGGAGTGAAGACCTTCCGGTTCTCCCTCGCGTGGTCCCGAATCTTTCCACTGGGTACGGGAGCACCCAATCAGGCGGGCATCGATTTTTACAGCCGCCTGCTCGACGCGCTGCTGGAAGCTGGAATCCAGCCTTATGGCACCCTCTATCACTGGGACCTCCCGCAGGCTCTGCAGGAAAAGGGCGGCTGGGCACAGCGGGCGACCTCCGATGCCTTCGCACATTATGCAGGCTTTGTTGCGGGCAAATATGCCGATCGTTTGAAGCACATCATGACGACCAACGAGATCCGCACCTTTGTAGAGCTTGGTTATCGCGATGGCAGCTTTGCGCCTGGCATCCGGCTGGAACCGGGCCCGCTGGCGCAACTCACGCACAATACCGTGCTGGGTCATGGGCTCGCAGTGCGCGCGATCCGCGCGGCTGCTCCCGGCACGCAGGTCGGCCTCGCCGAAAATCCGACGGCGACATGTCCTGTCGTGAACATGCCTGACCAGGTGGAAGCGGCTCGACGGGCATTCCGTGAGGAAAACGCTCAGTACCTTACCGTGATTCTCGAGGGCCGTTATACGGAGTCCTATCTGAAGAAGCTTGGCGCGAATGCGCCGAAGTTCACCGCGGAAGAAATGGCGATCATCGGCTCCAAGCTCGACTTTGTTGGAATGAATATCTATCAACCGACATGGGTGCGCGCCGCCGAGGGTCCCGATGGCTATGCGATTGTTCCGCCACCTGCCTCGTATCCTGCGATGTTCAGTTCCTGGCTTACCGTGGGGCCCGAGGCTATCTATTGGGGACCACGTTTTGCGAAAGAGCTTTGGAATGTGCCCGCAATCTATATCACGGAGAACGGCGCCTCGTCCGCGGACACCGTCACTCCGGACGGTCATGTCTATGACACGGATCGTGTCATGTACCTGCGCAACTACCTGATGCAGTTGCAGCGCACCATTCAGGATGGTGCGCCGGTCAAGGGCTACTTCCTGTGGAGCCTGCTCGATAACTTTGAGTGGGCGGACGGATACGATAAGCGCTTCGGGATCACCTACGTTGATTTCGCGACGCAGCGACGCATACTGAAACTCAGCTCCACGTTCTACAAGCAGACCATTGCCAACAATTCAGTTGCTTGACGATTTGAAACAGCCACGCGAATGGGTGGGCTTGCACGAACGTTCCGCCCGGCCCACTCACCGCCCCTTCTACTTCGACGCAGGCTTGTAAGCCGCTTCCACCGTAAGAATTTCGTACGGCGTAATCGGTACAGTGACCATATCGCCCTGCATCGGCAGCGCCTGACCCATCGGCTTTTCCATCAGATTGGTTTCTGTCGCGGATGTCGCGCCGGTGGGCACATGCAGTTTCACCTCGGACGCCTTGCCTGCCCACTCCACCAGCCGGAAGACAAGAGCGTCGGAATCCTCGGCCTTCTTCACCGAGGTGAGCGTTACGTTGGGATTCTCGACCGAAATCCACGAGCGTTCGGCGGGCATGGAGCCTGTATGCGACTCCACTTGCGTTGCGCTCATGGGGTAGTTCAACTCATAGCCGCGATGCATGGTTTCCGACTGCTTCCACGTGCCCGCATGCGGATAGATGGCGTAGCGAAACTCCTGCACGCCGCGATCGGCGTCGGCGTCCGGCCAGGTGGGTGAACGCAGCAGCGTCAGCCGCAGCGTATTGCCGAGCCCGTCATAGCCGTACTTCGAGTCGTTCAGGATGGAAACGCCGTGGTCGGTGTTGCCAAGGTCCGCCCAGCGCATGGCCGGCACTTCGAACTGCGCTTTCTGGTAGGAGTTGTTGCGCTCCGTCGTGCGCTCGATGGAACCGTAGGGAATTTCATAGGTGGCTTTAGGTGAGGTCGCGGAAAGTGGGAAAGCGGCTTTCAACAGCACATGGGTCTCATGCCAATCCACGTGGTTGCGGATGTCGACGCTATCCGCGCCCGCATCCAGGGAAATATCCTGCACAAACTTCGAGGCCTGCCATGTGCGCACGATGTGGACCGTAGCGCGGAGCGGACCCTGGTCGGTCAGCGCAATGGAGTCGACATTCGAAATCGGCGTGAAGTGATCGAGCGTTCCCGGGTCGACGTTCCACGCGTCGTAGTTTTTCGGCTTGTCGACAAAGGTCTGCAACTGGTTGCCGCAGCTGTTCGCCGCCAGAAACTCTGTGTGGGTTTTGGCGTCGGTGAGACTGCTGATGCAGCCGGTGTGACGATCGATCACCACGCTCAGCTTCTCGTTTTCAAGGTGGATGGTGTCACCACGCTCGGTGGCCTTCAGCTCGGCGGCCTTTAAGGCGGACGCGGGCTCCTTCGCGGCTCCTGCGACCGCATGCAGTACTTCGTAGCCGAGCGACGGTACATCGACAGGACGCGCGAGCAGTATGAACGTGTTGGTCGCTGCATCGTGCCCGACGGTCTGCGTCAGCACCTCGTGATTACGCGTATCCAGCAAGCGGACAGAATCCGCCGCCGACGGTAGCTGTACCGTCATCTCCACGGTTTCCGTGCGCGGCCATGCCAGCGGGTTGAAGATCAGGACGGAAGCTCCGTCCTTGGTGTGCGTATCGATACCCGCGGACAGGACCTTGAGTGAGTCTTCTGTGATCTCGCGGTCGGAGTGGAAGACCTCCTTGTAGTCGTCCTGCGCGTCCTTATAGATCACGCCGATGCCGGAGCCGGCAGCGAGATCGTGGAAGGTGTTGAAGGTGATCTTCTTCCACGAATCCGTGAAGTCATCGTTGGGATAAGGCTTGCCGGTAAGCCACGCGAGCGACGCCAGTTTCTCGGCGTCAATGGTTTCCACCTCGCTGCGGCGCATGTTGGCTTTGTGCTTGGCCTGCGAGGTGAACACGCCGCGGTGGTATTCGAAATACAACTCGTCGTTCCATGTCGGCAGACTGATCTTGCCCGGAGTCGCCGCGATGCTGTATCTCTCCGTACCGATCTTGTCGTAGTTCCATACCGGTGAATCGCTGCTGAGCTTCGGTGTGATGGTGTCGAAGTAATGCTGTGCTGTGCCGAAGCGCATGGTCGGCATAGCCAGGTCCCGCTCCGGCTTGCCATTCACGTCTTTGGTGGCAGCGATGTAGTGTTCGCCCTGGTCGAGAATGGCGCGAGTCGGTCCGCCGCCGTGATCGCCAACGCCGAACACGTCCATCATGTCGGTGAGGCCGGGGTTACGCTCCGCGGATGCCGCAAAGTCGTTGGATAGGCGTATGGGATCGAGATTGGTGTGCGCGTAGTCGGTGGGGAAGTAAGTCAGGACCTTGCTGCCGTCCGGAGACTGCCACCAGAAGATGCGCAGAGGTAGCTGGTTCGTATCGTTCCAGTGCATTTTCTGGGTAACGAAGTAGTCCAGGCCGGAGCGCTTGTAGATCTGCGGCAGTTGCCAGTTGTATCCAAAGGAATCCGGATTCCAACCGATACGTGCGGTCACGCCGAGCGTGTCCTTGAAGTACTTCTGGCCGATCAGCAGTTCGCGCACTTCGGTTTCACCATCAGGCATATTGAGATCGGGTTCAATCCACATGCCGCCGACGATTTCCCAGCGGCCTTCTTTGACGCGCTGCTGAATCTCTTCGTTGAGGGAAGGATACTTCTCGTTCATCCAGGCGGTGTACTGCGCTGCCGATTGCGTAAAGGTGTAGTCGGGATATTCATTCATCAACTGCACGGCGCTGGTAAAGGTGCGCTTCACCACGTCTACCGTTTCGGTCCACGGCCACAGCCATGCCGCGTCAATGTGTGAGTTGCCGGTCAGGTTCAGGTGGACCTGGGCGAGCACCGGCCGCAGGGGCTCGAGGATGGATTGCGCCTGACGCAGCGAGGCGTCGAAGCGTGCCTGATCCGCCGCTTTCAGCGCGTTCATATCGATGGCGGCAACAGCTTTCTCGACGATCGGAAGCAGATCGCGGCGTGGCGTGGGCAGAGCCGGCAGAAGGTTGGCCGCTGTGATGCACTCCACGCGAATGTCTTCCGGGTTGGGACGGTTGTGGGTTTCGGCGGCGGCCTCTGATTCGATCTTCAGGGTCGCGCCTCGGAACGACTTGTTGTCCACCGTGTGCAGCAGTTTGACGGCGACGTCGATCTTGTCGCCCGGGTGGGCGTTCTCGAAGAGCACGATCGGCTCCAGGTCGTCACCCAATGCGACGCGTCGTCCGTTGTAGTAGATGATCTCCGGCATGGGGCCATTGGCGTCGGCGCGAAACTGGAACAGCACGCGGGACCCGCTGATGTCGTAACCATGCAACGTCTTCGGCACCTCGATCACACGGCGATACCAGACGGCATCCTTCGCTGCTTTGGATGGAGCCGTAACCACCGGCCACCCGGAGGCATCGGCGGACTCGCCATGGGGCAGGTCACCCGTATGCAAATGCCATTCCGCCGCAGGCAGGCTCGTCAGGGAAGCGATTGTTTCCAGCTTGTCCTGGGCTGCCGTAGAAAGATTGGTTTGCGGCCGATTCTGCAGAAACGACTGTCCCTGCATGGAGAACGAGAAGGCAAATGCGATCAGCGAAAGGCGGGCGAAACGACAAGCATGCATGCGCGCAAGGTTAGCAAACTTCCCGCCGACTTTGCCGGAACTGCTCAAATGCGCTGGATCGGGCAAAGGTTTAGCCCTTAGACCCAGTCTTTCAAGGTCTCGAATTTCATCCGATGGAAGCTTGGAGGTATCTTCGGCAGCAGATCGTTTTGCTTAAGGTCACGGGTTCACCCGTGACGTTCAAAGTCAAAACGACGCGGGCTTCAGCCCCGGAGGAAACCGTTCCAAGGCCGCCACAGCACCTCACCGCGACTCCACACCTTCTCACGTTTGATACGGGTACCTCAGCGGCTCAAGCCGCGATCCTGCCGCAACATACGACACGAGTGAACCCGTGTTCTTAAGCAAAACAAATACCTCGTGCGGCGCTCTCACGTAGCGTTTTTCACTATGAGGCAGACATCTTGAAAGGTCAGCGCTGAGGCTACCATCGACTTAGCCTTTTTTGTGGTCGTCATAACAGAGGGGCTGACCTACCGTCGACGGCGGGGGCTCGCCGGCGGAACGAAGGGTTCTCCTGGACGGGGAATTAGCGTCTCGTCGAAAGGCGCGGTATTCCCTTGGCTGAAGGCTGAGCCGGCGGGTACAAGCGTCACGTCCACGGTTCTGCCGGAGGTTTCTCCCGTGAGCACCTGGATGTGAGACGGGCTGATGCCGCGCACAATCGTCAGGTACTGCCGGGCATTCAGGGCGCGTCCTGCCGAAGCTTCGGGCGCTTCATCGGGTGACGCATTGCCCACGAAGACGATCGTCGATCCTGGGCTTTGTCGCGCGGCATACGCAATATTGTCGAGACAGCCTTCAGCGAGGGCATCGACACGAATGGGGTGCTGACGGTCCTCGGTGAAGTCGAGACGGCAAAGGCGCCGCGGACCGGTATTGGAGGTCTGCCCCATCTGCAGTGCCGGCTTGGTTACTGTGATCTGCGCGAGAGCGGACGCGCTGAGGCCGCGGTCGTCGACCACATAGCAACTTACCTTGATGGCGCCGGCGGGAACGTCCTTGGTACTCAGTCTGGCGGTTTGGCCCGAAGGCGTAATGCGTCCAGCGGAGGCGCTGTAGGCAACGGTGAGCGGACGATTCTGGGCGCTGACGGCGCCGGCATAAATGTCGAAGGTCGTGCCGGTCGGCCCGGAAGCCGGAACTGGCTTGCAACTGATGCTGGGCGGTTCAAACGGAATCACGCGGAAGCGGGCGACGCACGACGCCTGCTGTGTCGGTTTGTCGCCCTGGGAGATATGTCCGGTGATGGTGTATTCGCCATCGGCAAGGCCGCTGGTGTTGATGGCCGCCCGCGCGCCGCTCGGGGTGATCTTGCCGCCTGTGCTCTGCCACGTGTAGTTGGAGGGCCGATTCGGATCGGCGTCCACGGGGGTTGCGCTCACTCCAACAGTTTCACCCGGATGCACGGTTTGCGGGAGCGCCTGGCAGCCAAGCAACACCGGGTGCTTTGCGGCCAGGGCCTGATGCGTACACAACATTGCAAACACGGGCAAGGAGGCAAACAGCATCGAGCGGAGAAAGCGTGAGCGCATGGAGCGTGAACCTTTCCTGCTAAGGGACCTTCCGGGATTGTACTGAACCCGGTCGCCGGGTGCATGCGCTTGCTTCCTTACGGGCTTGTGGCATCTCATAGAGAAGGGAAAGGTAGTAGCCTAAATCGATTGATGCGCGAGCGGCGCCAGATCGTGGAATTGTGGGAGCGCGGCGACGCCGCGGTCATGGCGACACTGGTGCGTGTGGAAGGCTCGAGCTATCGGCGCACCGGCGCCCGGCTGCTGATTGCGGCCAACGGTGACTATGCCGGAGCGATCTCGGGCGGCTGCCTGGAAGCCGAAGTCATGCGCAAGGCCGGTTGGCTGGTGCGTAGCGGCCCAAGCGTGCAAACCTACTCAACCCTCTTCGACGATACGGCGGAAATCCCCTACGGCCTCGGCTGTGGCGGGGTGGTCCATGTACTGCTGGAACCCGCAGGCACCGCCGAATTCGAAACCTTGATGCTTGCCATGAAAGCCTCGCTGGCGGGCGAAACATTCTCCGTGACGACGTGGCTGCCGGAAGAGGGTCAGCCCTTCCGGCGGGAGATCCAGCCGGGTGTGGTGAATAACGAGGCCGCCCAGGCCGGCGACGCAGTGTTTCAGGAGGTGCTGGAACCGCCGCAACGGCTCTTTGTTTTCGGTGCGGGAGACGACGCGCAGCCTGTCGTGCGCATGGCCGCGCTGCTGGGCTGGCGGGTCATTGTTGTGGACGGCCGCGCACAATGGGCAAAGTCGGCAAGATTTCCGGAAGCGGAGCAGGTACTCGCCGGTTCAGAGGGCTTGCGGGTCGAAGCGCGTGACGCGGCCGTGGTAATGACCCACAGCTATGAACAGGACCGGGAATGGCTGACGATGCTGCTCCCTCATCAGCCCTGCTATCTCGGCCTGCTGGGAGCCCGGCACCGCAGCGCGCTGCTTGCCAGTGAGGCGTCAGTGATGCTGGGGTGGCCGCTGGAGAAGGTGTGTGGCCGTCTGTTCGCCCCGGTAGGGTTGGATCTCGGCGGCGATGGAGCCGAGGCCATCGCCCTTGCAATCGTCGCGGAAATCCAGTCCTGCGTGGAAGGAAAGCTTGGACGCTCACGCCGCCTGACACCTGAGGTCATTGAAGAGCAGATATCGCTGGGCGGAGCATCGCGATATCTCCAGGTTCAGTGCGCACTTTGACACTTTGACATTTTGAAACGATGAGTATCGCAGCCATCATCCTCGCAGCCGGCGCTTCGAAACGCCTGGGACGTCCCAAGCAGACCGTGGTGCTGGAGGGTGAAATGCTCGTCGAGCGCGCCGTGCGCGTCGCGACGGAAGCGGGTCTCGCTCCCGTGATCGCTGTGCTCATCGATGCTGGTTTGATCGATTCTTTGCAGGCTCAAGGCGCAACCGTGTTATTGAACCGTCGCACCTACGAAGGCATCTCCTCGTCGATCGCCGTTGGCATTCGCTGGGCAAAGGGAATGCGCGTCGACGGAGTCGTGCTCATGACTTGCGATCAGGTCGCAGTGACTCCACAACACCTGCAAGCGTTGTTTGCATCGCCGGATGTAGTCACAGGGTCAAGATATGCGGAACGGACAGGGATTCCGGCATATTTCCCGGCAGAAAGCTTCGATGCCTTGATGGCTCTGGAGGGCGATACCGGCGCCAGAGACCTGTTGCGCGATGCACGATCGATTCCGGATGAGTCGCTTGCACTCGATGTCGACACGGACGCTGATTTGGAAGAGGCGCGGCGATTTCTTCGCGCGAAGTAAGTGGGGATAGCTTCCCGGGTCTCCTTCCGTTCCACACAGATCCTGTCATCTCGACCGAAGCGGAGAGACCTGCTGTTGCTCCTGCCCATTCTTAAAGCTATCCACGGGTCCGGGTGGCCCGTCCTTTGCGGCCCTATCGCAAAGGGCGGGGTATCGCGCATAAGCGCGACCGCTCCTGCCCATGCTCGGCTTCACCCCGGAAACGGGTAGTTGTTGTTCCTTTTCTTTCTGTCATCCCCGTAGGGGATCTGCTGTTCGTTCCGGTTGCACCGTGTCGGCTGGCTCAAAGACTGCGCAGAAACTCTTCCAACAAATTCGCGGCAACAGTCGCGCGGTATTTCGCGGTGGAACGGATGTCGTCAATCGGCTTGGCTTCCGATGCCAGGGCAGCGCGCGCATCGCGAACCAAAGCCTCAAACGTCTCGGCTTCGATACGCCGGCCCACAAGTGCCGCTTCGGCCGCCGTACAGCGTATTGGCCGGTCGGCAAGCGATGCAGCGCCAATGCGGATATCCGTGATGCATTCGTCTTCCACCCGCGCAACCATTGCCAGGGCAATCTTCGAAATAGCCTGCGCGTTGCGCGTACCTACCTTGCGGATGCTTTGGCGATAGCCGTTGAACGCACGAGGTACCGTGATGGAGTGAACCAGCTCTTCCGGCCGCAGCACGGTTTTCTTGTAGCCGAGATGGAAGCTGCCGTACGGCACGGTACGTTCGCCGCTCGCACTGATCAGGGTGACTGTCGCGTCATAGGCCAGCAGAGTCGGAGGAGAATCGGCCGCAGGGGAGGCGTTGCAGAGATTGCCGCCCAGTGTGCCCCGGTTCTGGTTGGCCACGCTGCCAGTCCAGGAAGCGGCTTGAGAGAGCAGGGGAAACTCTTTGGCAATCAGTTCATGGCGGCGGATATCGGTAAACGTTGTGCCGGAGCCAAGGTGAATCGCGTCCTCTTCCACGCGAATGAAACGCAGTTCGCGCAAGTGCTGAATAGAAAGCAGCGAGCGCTGGGCGAGACGCCCTGTATTCAGTGCGACCATCAACTCGGTGCCGCCGGCTATCACGCTGTGCCGGCCTGGCTCCGCCGCAAGTCTGGCGAGCACATCATTGAGCGATGCGGGAGCGGTAAGGTCGTAAAGGGAAACGTCGGAACGCATCGGGGCTAAGTCGTCTCCGCTGCGAGTGGATTCGTCGCAGCCGCTTGCTGCACCGCCTCAAAGATGCGCATGTAGCCGGTGCAGCGGCACAGGTTGCCGGCGAGCCCTTCCTGAATCTGTTCCAGGGTAGGGTTCGGATACTTGTCCAGCAGATGCTGTGTCGCGAGAATCATCCCCGGCGTGCAGATGCCGCATTGCGCGCCGCCGTTTTCCAGGAAGCATTGCTGAATGGGATGGAGTCTGCCTTCGGTAGAAACGCCTTCGATGGTGCAGATGCTGGCGCCGTTCGTCTGCAGCGCGGGTACCAGGCAGGAGTTCACCAGTTCGCCGTTGAGAAGCACGGCACATGCTCCACATTCGCCTTCACCGCAGCCTTCCTTCGTGCCCGTCAGATGCAGCTCTTCACGCAGAACGTCGAGCAGCCGCTTCATAGGCGGAACGTCCACATGGCAGCGTTTGCCGTTTACGGTCAGGTCAAGCTCCGTCATGCGAGCACCTCGGGAAGGAATTCGCCCTCGCGCTCAGGATCGAACTCTTCACTTCCGCCATGCGCCGGCTCAGTGAAGCTGGTGAAGCGTTCGAAGATATCTTCAGGCAGCAACGGAATCGTGTTGAACGCAACACCCGTGGCATTCTCGATGGCATTTAGAATCGCAGGCGCCGGGCCGTCCATGGGCAACTCGCCAATGCCCTTCGCGCCGCCCGGTCCGTGCACGCTGGGCACCTCTTCAAAGTGCACGTGGATTGGCGGCAGGTCGGCGCTGGTGGGCATGATGTAGTTGGTCATCTGGTTGTTCATCATCCGGCCGTCTTTCCACACGCACTTCTCGTACAGCGCATACCCGATGCCCTGCGCCACGCCGCCTTCTACCTGCCCCTTCGCAAGCACCGGGTGCATCACCTTACCCACTTCCTGCAGCGCATCGAACCGTGTCACCGTGGCCGAGTAGGTATTCAGATCAACGGCAACTTCCGCGACATAGACGGCCCACGCGTAGGCCGGATAGGCGTCACCGCGATAGAGTTCGTCGTCCCAGGAAACCGGCTTCACCGGCTCATAGCGCAGGGAAAAGTTCGGGTCGTGGCCTTTTGCTATATAGTTCGCGGCCGCCTGCTTGAAGTCGGAAGCGGTGTGTGAATTCGGTAAACCGGCTGAGGAGCGCAACGCGATCAGGATCTGCTCGGAAACACGCTCTATCAATTTGCCGATGATCATCGCGGTTCGGCTGGCGACCGTGGGCCCGGAGTTGGGCACGATGAAGGTGTCGGGTTGCTGCACTTCGATATGCTCGTAGGGAAGCTCGAGCGTCTGCGCGGCCACCTGGCTGAGGATCGTGTTGGTGCCCTGGCCAAACTCCGTCGACGACACCAGGATGCGCACGTTGCCGCTTTCCGGTTGGAGTTGCAAGGTGACTTTGGAGTTCAAACGGCGCTCACCGGAGCCCGTAAAGCCGGCGCCATGCATGAACGTTGCAAACCCCACGCCGCGCTTGATCATGGAATGCTTGTTTTCTTCCGCGAACCGCGCCAGCTTTTCGTGATATCCGGCTTCGCGCAGCCCGCGCGTCAACAGCCCCTGCATATCGACGGGCTCGCTGAGCTGCTGGCCGGTTGCCGTGCAATCGCCGGTTGCCAGGAAGTTACGGCGGCGGAATTCCTCCGGCGTCAGGCCGATGGTCTTCGCAATCTTGTCCATGTGCCGTTCCAGTCCGAACAAGGACTGCGGCGCGCCGAAGCCCCGGAACGCGCCATGTGGCGGCAGATTGGTGGCCATCGCCTTGGCGCGGACGCGTAGAAAAGGCCACTTGTACGGCCCAGGAGCATGAATGGTTCCGCGTGAAAGCACGACAGGGGAAAGCGTGGAATAGGCTCCGCCATCGATGGCGAAATCGATGGTGCCTCCCAGCAGCCTGCCATCCCTCGAAACCGCTGTGCGATGCCGCGTGCGTGAAGGATGCCGCTTGGTGGTGGCCGCCATGTCCTCGGCGCGGTCGTAGGTGATCTTCACCGGGTGGCCGCACTTCATGGCCAGCAGCGCCGCATGCGAGCCGATCACGGAAGGGAAGTCTTCCTTGCCGCCGAAGGCCCCGCCGGTCTCGGTTTGAATGACCCGGCACTTTTCCTCGGGCAGATTGAAGATCAGCGTGAGTGCGTGCACAAGGTAGTAGGGGCACTGCATGGAGCCGCGCACACAAACATCGGTGATGTTGCCCGCGGCATCCTTGTTGCATTCGGCGATGACGCCGTTGTTCTCGATATAAAACTGTTCCTGCGCGCCGGTGTGGTATTCGCCTTCGACAATGAAATCGGCATTTTCGAAAGCCTGCTCCAGCCCCGCTTCGGTTTCGGCCGCGTCCCCGGAATACATCAGGTAGCGCTTGAAGCAGTTGGCGGTGCCGTTATAGTTCGTGCCGTCCCAGATGATCCTTGCTTCGTCGTCATTCTCGACCGCGGCTTCGGATTCTTCGATGGTGAAGACTCCCGGGAGTTCGTCGTACTCGATCTCAACCCCGCGCAGACCTGCAAGCAGAGCGGCCTTTTCAGGATGGGCAAGCAGCAGGATCGGCTCTTCGGGGTGATTGACTTCCTTGACCGCGAGGCATGGATGGTCCTTGGTTAGATGGACGATGGTGTTTTCGCCAGGGATGTCGGCAGCCGTGATCACGGCATACTGCGACCAATCCACGTCCGGGGAAAAGCTGATGTTGCGAATGTGTCCACGCGCAATCCGCGACCGGACCGTTGCGCCAAACCACATGCCGGGAAGCTCGAGGTCATCCACGTACTGAGCGGCGCCAAGCACTTTGGCGCGGCCCTCCTTCCGTATAGGAGAAGAACCGAGTATGGACGTTTGTTCCGGCATGCGTGCGGGGCCCTTGCGGCTTGAGGTATCCGAAAAGGATAGAACAAACTGCGTCCGGAGTCACAACGAGCGGAATCCGGATGATTTTCAGAAGAGGTCTGGTGTGAGGGTAAGAAGTGGTTGGGTCAGCGAGAATGCTCTGCGTCTTTGCTTTTTGATGTCATGCCGCAGGAGGACCTGCTTTTCTTCGCGGCTCCACACAGATATGTCATCTCGACCGAAGCGAAGCGTAGTGGAGAGATCTGCTGTTGGCGTCCCGCCCATGCTCCGGGTAACCACGGAATCGGGTGGGGTGCTCCAGCCTATGCATCGGGCGGGAGCGGTCTCGTGCTAGCGCACGCGATACCCCACCCTTTCACAGAAAACGTGAAAGGATGGGCCACCCGAGATCGTGGCGGTTCGTTGAGTTGCTGCTAATCCTCTAGAAGTGACGCAACTTCGGCCGCGGTGTCTCCGTTGCTTCGTTGATGGACGAAACATCAGCGGGCTTTGCGCCTGTCGGCTTCTCAATCGTCTTCTCGATGGAGCGGCTGACGAGGTCGCGCGAACCCAGACCGATAGCCAGCGCCAGTGTCAGCACGATGCCCCCGAACAGAATGCCAAAGGCCAGCGCCACAATTGTTCCCCCGATCTGGAGATGATCCAAAGCCATGGCGGCGGCCAGCACGAGCACCAGCCACTTCACCCCCAGTGAAAGAAAGCGCGCATAGTGCAGTTGCGCATTGACCGCGCCGATCAGCACGGAGCGCGAAAGGAACCGGGCCAGCAAGGTCCCAATGAGCAGAAGAAGAATCGCGCCTGTGGCATGCGTAAGGTAGGGCAGTAGAAACAGCGAGATCTCGGGCGTCGCCGAATACGAAGCATTGAACGCGGAGATACCTACAGCGATGCCGGCCAGGATGCAGGCCCAGAATACGGTTCGCGAGATCAGCAGCGTTGGCGAATTCGAAGGTGACCAGTCGGCGAGATTGGCGGGTGATCCAGGGTCCTCTTTCCTGGCAACACGCTCATCGAAGCGTACCGAGGTCAGCAGCTTGCGCAGCAGCGCCGAAAGCCCCCAGCCGATGAGCCAAAGCACCGCCAGGGCAACGAAGAACGCAAGAAGTCCGGGCAGGAAACGCGCCAACATGATCACCACGCGGTCCATGGACTGCCTGAGGGCGGAGGAGATTTGCTGTCCCATCTTGATGCTCCTTCAAAATTGCGAAATCTTTGTGGCCGCCTCGGCAGCCGGTGCCCGAAATCTATTTAGGGATTGAAGCGGTCCGGCCAGCGCCACCGCCCCAGGACGTAGGGCCGCTCGGCGATGAAGGCGGCTGCCGTTTCCTGAATATGTTGCTCCGCAGCTGCAGGATCGCCATCGGCGCGGCGTATATGTGAGCCGACCCAGGCGAGATAGAGCGGAGTGAATGCACCCAGCAGGTGCCCGCGGTTAATGGTGCGCAGCCGGTGCGCGAGCATGAAGTCATAGACCGTTCGCGCCCACAGGTTGGGTGACATCATGAAGGCTTCAGGGCTCATCAGCGATAGTTTTTTCAGCGCGAGCAGCGATTGTGGAGGAACGACCAACGACCAGATTTCCTGGAGGTTGGTATAGGCGTTGCGGAAGCTTTCGGACATGGAAGTAACTTCTTCCATGTCCTCGCTGCTTGCCGGATTCGCCTGCCCCGCCGCCGGCGGCGCGACGACGGGCGGCGTGACGTTGCGTGCACGCTGCCAGAACGCCGCCTTGGCTTCGACATCGGAAAAGAGGGAGCCCGCAATGCGCGCGAGCAGTGAGTTGAGATCGCTGGCTTCCGGATGCGGCAGCACGCGTTCGCCAACCGCAACTTCACGCATGGTGAACGAAGCTACCGCCGCTTCGGCTGCGGGCCACAACATCGGATCACCGCCCGCGCTCACGGGTTTGCGTGCTACGACGCTGAAACGGTTGGCCATACGAGCGGAAAAGGCAGCATCCAGCGTCAGCGGCATGCGGGACTCAACCCCGTACAGCGCTCGCGAGAGCGGATAGAGCAGCGCCGCGTTGACCAGGCCTTCATGCGGGCCGATGTTATAGCGCGGCAGGGCGAGGTCCGCTCCCTGGATGACGGTGGCGCATAAGGCATGCAGCGCCTCTGCCGAAAGGGAGGCCGCTTCAGGACCAAGCAGCAGTGTTGTTGAGGCGTTGTGTTCGCGCGCCAGATTCGCGGCAGCGAGGTAATCCGCGGCGGTGAGCAGCCAACCCGCGTGCACAGGCTGGGGAGGATAGGGCACCGTGCGCACCGTCTGACCATCGTGCGGCGAGTCGATGTGAGAATCCGGCGGGGCGTCGGGGCTCGCGATGAGGATGTCGCCGTAAGGCAGAGCCGTCACAAGGCGATCGATGACCGTGTGCAGAGCATCGGCCGTGATCGCCGGCATACACACCAGTGTTGGCGGGCGGCTTGCGGCCTGCACTCGCGGCATATCGACTGTTTCAGAAACCTCAGCCATGGGCAAAGAAGACATCGTCGTTCACGACCTCATTGCGGTTGGGCCTGGATGGGCTCGCGGAGTAGTGCCAGGATGCCGTTCAGCGGAATGTGCATCCACGTGGGACGGTTGTTCAGTTCGTATAACAGCTCATACAACGCTTTCTCCACAACATACGCCACCAGCAGCGCTTCAGCGGCTTCGTCCGCGGGCAGCAGTGCGCCGTTGCGGCTGATGCTTTCGCGATAGGCCTGCAAAAAGACCGTGCTGACCGCGTTCTCCCACAGTGCAGCCCAAGGCGCCAGCGTCGTGGCGAGATCCGGGCGGCGCTGGCGATACTTATCCATCGCGGACCGCGCCGCATAGCTGAAGCTGCGCAGCATGCCTGCAACGTCGCGCAGTGGCGACTGTTTCTCGCGGCGCTCTTCCAGCGGCCGTGCAGGCTCACCTTCAAAGTCCACCATCACGAAGTCGGAGCGCGAACGCAGCAGTTGGCCGAGGTGGTAGTCGCCATGAATCCGAATGCGTTGGCCAAACGACCCCGGGTCGGCCATACTCAAGGCCTGCACGCGGGCGATCAGCGCTTCGCGCTGGCTCAGCAGCCAATGCGCATCATCGCTCAACTCGGGTGCGATGCCGGTCAGCGTCCTTTCCAGGGCAGAGAGTGTGAGGTCAAGCTGCGCTCGAAAGCGTGCCGTATCGGCGGTAAGATCGGCGCTGCGGGTGGTTTGTGGCGCAAAGGCAGGATCGTCCGTCGGTGTGGCCAGGGCAAGATGCATTTCGGCGGTACGTGTTCCCAGTAGCGCGGCAGCGTCAAGGGCGAGGCCGGCACGCTCGCGGGCTTCCGCAGGCAGATCGGCGTCGCGGAGAAAGCTGGCGGGAGCGCCTGTAGCTGACGGTTTCGGGCAGGTTGCTACCGACTCATAAAACTGCGCGAGCTCTTCCGTAAACCACGCCCAGCCGTCGCCTTCGTTCTCCGCGAATGCTTGCAGGAACGCCAGTGTCGCTCCGTCGGCCGCGCTGTGCAGCTCGCCGAAGTAGGCGGGGATATGGGTGAAGTGCGCAACGTCCGTCAGGAAGCGGCAGATCTCGACATCCGGGTTTTCCGTTGGCTGCAAGCGGCGGAAGAGCTTCAGAATCGCTTCGCTGCCGAACAGGATGCTGGTGTTGGACTGCTCCGCCGAACCCACACGGGAGAGCACATCGATGAGCTTGCGCGGGTCGAAGCGGGGTGAGCGCGAAACGCCGATTTCCGTGCTCGCCTCCGCGCCGTCGTCCGCGGAAGCAAGGAACATTCTCAACAGGACCTTGCGGAATCGCTCACTGGCTGTAGCGTCGTAAAGGACCGATGCGCTGGACGAAAGCGTGGCCAGAATTGCTTTGGGGTTCGCATTGCGGATTTCATCGGCAGCGGAGTCCTGGGCGACCGCCAGTGGAAGCTGATAGTGCTCCACGCTGGAGTCGTCATAGCGGACTTCTACCGTGGCCAGCGCGAACTCACTGTCGGACAGCATGGTCGAAGACGCGATGCTGGCGGAAGCAATGGTGCGTGACTTACCTCCGAACCACCGTTGCTGATTGAGGTAGCCCGGCAGCAGATCGTGGACCATGGCCAGGCCCGGACCTTGCAGCAGGGCAGTCACCGATGCGGGGGTGGCCGGGCTCTCGGTAATCGTCGTGGCTGGCTCTTCCACTGACGGCTTCAGGGTCGGAGTCTCGGGTTGGGGCGCGGCTGGCTGCAATTCCAGCCAGAAAAAGCTGTAGGGCGCCAGCGTCAATGCGTAGGGTGTGTTGTCGATTTCAGGGAACGGCACATAGCCCAGCATTTCCACGGGCTGCCGGCCTGCGAACTTAGCAAGGTCGAGTTTCACCGGCTGAGCGAAGCGGGAGAGATTGGCCACGCACAGGACAGTTTCGGAATGGAGACCGTCTTCGCTCTGGTAGTCGCGAACATAGGCGAGAATCTTGCGGTTTTCCGGGTGCAGAAACTCCAGCGTGCCGCGTCCAAACACCTGGAACAGCTTGCGCAGCGCAATCATGTTGCGCGTCCAGTGCAGCAGCGAGGACGGGTCCGACTGCTGGGCTTCGACGTTGATTGCCTGGTAGCCCCAGATGGGATCCATGATCACAGGGAAATAGAGCCGCGCAGGCACAGCGCGCGAAAAGCCGGCATTGCGGTCGGAGTTCCACTGCATGGGGGTGCGCACGCCGTTGCGGTCGCCAAGATAGATGTTGTCTCCCATGCCAATCTCGTCGCCGTAGTACATGATGGGCGTGCCCGGCATGGAGAACAGCAGTGAGTTCAGCAGCTCGATGCGGCGGCGGTTGTTGTCCACCAGCGGCGCCAGGCGGCGGCGGATGCCCACGTTGATGCGCATCCGCGGGTCGGCCGAGTACGCCATGTACATGTAATCGCGCTCGTCGTCGGTCACCATCTCCAAAGTGAGTTCGTCGTGATTACGCAGAAAGATGCCCCACTGGCAATTGGGCGGAATATCCGGCGTCTGCGCCATGATGTCCGTGATGGGCAGGCGGTCTTCCTGGCGGATGGCCATGTAGATACGCGGCATCAGCGGGAAGTGGAACGCCATGTGGCACTCGTCGCCGTCACCGAAGTAAGGGCGAACGTCGGCCGGCCACATATTCGCTTCTGCCAGGACCAGCCGGTTCTCATACTCGGCATCGATCACCGCGCGAATCTGCTTGATCATGACATGGGTTTCGGGAACGTTCTCGCAACTGGTGCCGTCGCGCTCAATCAGGTAGGGGATGGCGTCCAGACGCAGACCGTCTACACCCATGTCCAGCCAGAAACGCATGGCGCGCAGCACTTCTTCCATTACCCGCGGATCGTCGAAGTTCAGGTCGGGTTGGTGGGAAAAGAAGCGGTGCCAGTAGTACTGCTGTGCGACTTCGTCCCAGGTCCAGTTGGACTTCTCGGTGTCGGTGAAAATGATGCGGACGCCCTCATACAGCTTGTCCGTGTCGCTCCATACGTACATCGCGCGTTCCGGCGAACCCTTGGGTGCGCGCCGAGCCGCCTGGAACCAAGGGTGCTGATCGCTGGTGTGGTTGATGACCAGCTCGATCATCACCTGCATGTTGCGGGCGTGAGCTTCATCTAGAAACTGTTGGAAGTCGGCGATCGTGCCGTAGGACGGGTTGACCGACATGTAGTCGGCGATGTCGTAGCCGTCGTCGCGCAATGGCGAAGGGAAGAACGGCAGGATCCACAGGCAGGTGACGCCCAGGTCCTGGAGGTAATCGAGCTTGGAAATCAGGCCCTGGAAGTCGCCGATACCGTCGTCGTTCGAATCCGAAAACGCACGGACATGCAGCTCATAAATGATTGCGTCCTTGTACCAGAGTGGGTCGGTGACGCTGCTGAGCTTCTTCACGTGCGGGCTCTCTCCTTACCCAGGCTTCCTCAACGTGCGAAAAGTCACGGTAAGGGAGCGTGCAGGGGTCGTCACGGTTTGGATGCACGCGATGGCGTGCGGGGTGGTCGGAATTGTCCCGAGCGCACAGGTGTAACACCGAGTCCCTTCCAGCGGCTATCCTAAAGCAGGCGGTTTGCAATCATGTGGCCGCGGGAGAAAACGCACGTGCGATGTAAAACGATTGGCCTGATTGGCGGCATGAGCTGGGAAAGCTCATCCGAGTATTACCGCTTGTTGAACGAAACCGTCCGCGCCCGGTTTGGCGGCCTGCATTCCGCCCCCTGCATCCTGATGAGCGTGGATTTCAATGAAATCGCCACCCTGCAGCGTGCCGGTGACTGGACCGCCCTGGAAGCAAAGATGGTCGGCTGCGCCCAGGCGCTCGAAAAGGCAGGGGCGGAGTTGCTGCTGATCTGCACCAACACCATGCATCGTATGGCGGAAGAAGTGCAGACCGCGGTGGGGATTCCTCTGGTACACATTGCGGACGTGACTGCGGCGAAAATCGCGCAGGCGGGCCTGAAGAAAGTCGGCCTGTTGGGCACCCAGTACACCATGGAGCAGACGTTCTACCGCGAACGGCTGGCCGAAAAGTTCGGCCTCGAAGTTCTGATTCCCGAAGAAAGCGACCGCCAGGCGGTGCACCAGGTCATTTTCAGCGAGCTGTGCCTGGGGCAAACGTTGGACGCTTCGCGCCAGTTCTACCGCGACGTGATCCAGCGTCTGGTCGAACGCGGCGCGGAGGGCATCATCCTGGGCTGCACGGAGATCATGCTGCTGATCTCAAGCGAAGACAGCCCCGTGCCCCTGTTCGATACGACAGCGATTCACGTGCAGGCGGCACTGAAGACGGCCTTGGGCGAATAGGGCCTTCGCGCTTTCGCAACACGTTTCGGCTTTTGCTTTTCTTTCTGTCATCCCCGAAGGGGATCTGCTGTTCTCCAGTGCCACCACCACTCTGTCATCTCGACCGAAGGCGCTTTAGCGCCGTAGTGGAGATCTGCTGCCCCGGCTTTCCCACTTCAAATTTCCAACCTGGGTCATCCTGAGGCGTAGCCGAAGGACCCCCGTATTGCGGGATGCGTCCTGGCCACCCACTCTCACAAAGACTCATGCGGCCTTCCCCACCACAACCCTGTAAACCCGACCGAAGCGAAGCGCAGCAAGAGATTTGCTTTTGCTCCCGCCCATGCTCGGGCAGGGGCACAGAAGCAGGTCTCTCCACTTCGCTGCGCTTCGGTCGAGATGACAGAGTTGTGAGAGTTGAAAAACTACCGCACAATCCGCAGCACATGCGCCGGTCGCCCCGGTTTCAGCGCGACATAGTTCCACTGGTCCTTCCACGAATACCGGACTCCGGTAAGCAGGTCTTCGACCTCAAAGCTGCCCTGCCAAGGCAGGTCCAGCTTGTCCATGCGCAGGTCGAGCCAGCCGCTTTGCTCATGCTTCGGATCCAGGTTCACCACCGTCAGGATTGTGTTGGAACCATCGTCCGTCGACTTCGAATAGCAGAGCAGGTTGTC
>DASYEV010000256.1:0-4772 GCA_036498835.1 Acidobacteriaceae bacterium
TGCGAAGAGCCAAAGCCAGAAGCAAAGAAGCTCTCGATCAAGCCGTCACCGAAGCTTTCAAAACCATCACCGCCGATAACGCTCGAGCATGGTTCAGACACTGCGGATATGGGGGTACAGCCAATGTGGAATCGCTCTAGAACTCGGGAAAGAGATGCAGCCCATCGATCCCGTCAAAATCCTTACGGTTGCCTGTCAGGAGAACGAGATCATGTTCCATGGCTGTAGCGGCGACGATCATGTCATCGAGGCTTACGGTTCGCCCTTTGCGTGCGAACCGCATCTTGATCAAGCCCGCATTCCGGGCTATTGCAAAGGTGACCGGAAAGGTGAGTAGACCATCGAGAAAAGCGGTCGTCTCCTCTTCTTCTCCCTGGCGCAGCCCAGCATAAACTTCGGCAATATTCATGGAACTCGTGGCAAGTTGTTCGCCACGGTTCGTCATCTCCGCCAGCAAACGCAGCGTTGGGATTCGTCCGCGCAGCACATCAATGAGTACCGTGGAGTCCAACGCGACGATCAATGAGAGGCCTTTCGCGCCTTTTCTACGCGTTTTATACGGCCCTCATTTTCCTGGCGAATCTTCCTGATCCAGGCCTCGGACCCTTTCGCCAGTTCGGGATGATTCTCAGCTTTCCAGGCGGGAGAAGTTTCACTCTTCTTCAAAAACGCCAAGAGCTTACGACGACGAAGAGCTTCTCTGGCCGTTTCGACAAGGAATGCACTTCGACCGCGAGGGCCGACAGCTTCATCGATTTCCTGGATAAGGTCTTCGGGAAGAAGGATGTGTGCGCGCTGAGTCGCCATATTGCACCTGAAGCTAGTGTGCCATGAGTAGGCACACTAGCTCCACACATTTACCCGCACACTCCGTTTTTAACGAGGCAGCCTGAGCAGGAAGCGTTCCTATACGTTGAATTTGAAGAAGAGAACGTCGCCGTCCTTGACCACGTACTCTTTGCCTTCGGACCGCAGCAGGCCAGCTTCTTTCACAGCCTGCTCACTGCCCAGGCGAAAAAGGTCGTCGCAGTTGTAGGCTTCCGCTCGGATGAAGCCGCGTTCGAAGTCGGAGTGGATCACGCCTGCGGCGCCCGGCGCCTTGGTGCCGCGGATGATGGTCCAGGCGCGTACTTCCTGCACTCCTGCGGTGAAGTAGGTGATCAGGCCGAGCAGGCGATACGCCGCATGGATCAGGCGGTTCAAGCCGGGCTCTTCCAGGCCCATTTCGGCGAGGAATTCCTTGCGCTCGTCGGGTTCGAGTTGGGAAATTTCGGCTTCCATGGCACCGGAGATGCGTACCACCTCGCCACCTTCTTCCGCGGCGCGCTTCTCGACCTGGGCGGTGTACTCATTGCTGTCTGCGATGCCGCTGTCATCCACGTTGGCGACATACAGCATCGGCTTCATGGTGATCAGGAACAAGTCGCGGGCGATGAGCTTCTCTTCCGCGGTGAGTTCCGTGATGCGTGCGGGTTTGCCGGCACTTAACACGGCGTAAAGCTTCTCGACGACCGCAAGCTCCATCTTCTGCACGGCAGTCGCGCTCTGGCCTTTGGCGGCCTTCTCGGCCTTGACCTTGCGCTTCTCCACGCTTTCCAGGTCGGCCAGCAGCAGCTCGGTATTGATGACGTCTATATCGTTAAGCGGATTTACCTTGCCGGCCACATGGACCACTTCCGGATCGGCAAAGCAACGCACGACGTGGAGGATCGCGTCGGTCTGGCGAATGTGGCTGAGGAACTGGTTCCCGAGACCTTCGCCCTTGCTCGCGCCTTCCACAATGCCCGCGATGTCGACGAACTCCATCGTGGTGGGCACGATCGACTTCGGCTTGACCATGGTGACGATGCGGTCCATCCGCGTGTCCGGCACCGGGACGATGCCGACGTTGGGATCGATGGTACAGAACGGGTAGTTCGCGGCCTGGGCCTTCGAGGAGGTAAGCGCGTTGAAGATGGTGGACTTGCCCACGTTGGGCAGACCGACGATTCCGCAATTCAGAGGCATGATGCTTTCGATATTCCTTCAACTTCTATTGGAACACGACCGCAAACTGGCCTTCCAACGCGGCTCAGCTACTGGCGGAAAACTCGAAAAGCTCGGGCAGCACTTCCGTCGCGTTTCCCAGCACGATGTCGCTGAACTCACGAGCGTTTAACGGCTCTTCCGGACCCACGTAGACCGTGCGGATGCCCGCGTGGTTCGCCACGCTGACCAGGCCGGCTGCCGGATACACCGAGCCGGAGGTTCCCACCACCAGCAACACGGTGGCCTGGGCGAGCTGAGTATAGATGCCTTCCATATCCAGTGGCACTTCGCCGAACCACACGATGTGGGGACGCACCGGTTGGCCGCACTGCTCACATTTGGGAAGCTGGTCAGCGGTCTCATAAATGCCCTCGTCGGCGAAGGGCGCCTCGCATTCTACGCAGCGCGACTCAAACAGCGAACCGTGCATGTGGTGGATTCGCTGGGAGCCTCCACGCTCGTGCAGGTCGTCTACGTTCTGCGTGCAGAGATAGAAGCGGTCACCCATGTGCTCTTCCACATCCGCCAGGGCCCGGTGAGCCGCATTGGGCTCCGCCTCGCGTGCGTCCCTGCGCCGCATGGAATAGAACTTCCATACCAGCTCCGGGTCGGCGTCCCAGGCTTCCGGCGTTGCGACTTCCTCGACGCGGTAGCCATTCCACAAGCCGCCGGAACCACGAAAGGTAGCCAGCCCGCTTTCGGCGGATATACCCGCGCCGGTGAGCACAAAGAGACGGTCGTGTTCGCTGAGTCGCATGGAGAGTTAGACGCTGTTTGTTGGATAACCCACAGCCTGCGCCCAAAACAGGATGACGCATCCTACAAGCAGGAGCGAGATTTTTCTGCGATTCGTTGCATAAGGAGGGCTTCAATGGCTGAAGGCAAGGTAGTTGTCGTAACCGGCGCGTCCGCGGGATTGGGCCGCGCGATTGCGCATGCCTTTGCCAAACGTGGATGCCGTCTCGCCCTGCTGGCTCGAAATCCGGAAGCACTGGAGGCGTCGGCCAGCGAGTGCGTCTGGATGGGCGGTGAGGTCATCACCATTCCAACTGACGTCTCCGACGCAGATGTGGTCGATCGCGCTGCCACGGAGGTGGAGGCAAAATTCGGTCCTATCGATATCTGGGTCAACGATGCGATGGTGAGCGTGTTTTCTCCGGTGAAGGCAATGTCGCCGGAGGATTACAAACGAGTCACGGAAGTGACCTACCTGGGCTGTGTGTACGGGACACTTTCCGCGCTTCGCCGCATGCTTCCTCGTGATCGTGGAACGATCGTTCAGATAGGCTCCGCGCTTGCCTACCGTTCGATTCCCTTGCAGTCGGCGTATTGCGCGTCAAAACACGCGATCAACGGATTCACCGATTCGCTGCGCTGTGAACTATTCCATGACAAGAGCAACGTTCGTTTGACCACGGTGCATATGCCGGCGATGAATACGCCCCAGTTCGATTGGGTGAAGAGCCGTCTGCAAAACGAAGCGCAGCCGGTGCCGCCTATTTATGACCCCGAAGCCTGCGCCCTGGTTGTGGTGGAAGCCGCGTATGCCAAGCATCCGAGGCGCGAGTACTGGTTAGGCTTTCCCACCGTCAAGGCGATTGTTGGGACGAAGTTGTTTCCCGGACTGCTCGATCGCTATCTCGGAGCTGTTGGCTATGAATCCCAGCAGATTCAAGGAAAGCCTCACGATCCGGAGGCGCCGAACAATCTTCACCACTATGTCCCCGGCACCCATAGTGCACGCGGCAAATTCGACAAAGAATCCCGAAGCGGCCGCATGGAGGCGTCGCTGACCGTGCATCGCCCTCTGGTCTTGTTAGGGCTGTGTGCTCTGTTGGCGGGCGGCGTGGGTTTGTTGCGGCGCCGGAACGCCTGATCCCATATACGCTGGTTACTCGCGAACAACCGCCATCCATGCGCCTTTCCGCTTCCTTTTGTACCCGTCCGCATCAGAAACTAAGCAAGAAACGAGCGGCGTGAATCCACCGCCGCCGGATTGGACCTACAACCATGAACATCGGCATCGACAGCTTTGTTGAGATGACCGTAACCGACCCGGACGAGGCGGGCCAGCTCGGCGCTCAACGCGTCGAACATCTGCTGGAAGAAATCGAACTCGCCGACCGGGTGGGCATAGACGTCTATGGCATAGGCGAGCATCACCGAGCCGAATACGTTGCCAGCTCGCCCGCCATGTTATTGGCCGCGGCGGCTGCTCGCACGAAGAACATTCGCCTTGCGAGCGCTGTTACCGTGCTGAGTTCGGACGACCCCGTCCGGGTCTTTCAGGACTTCGCGACACTCGATCTTATCTCCAAGGGCAGGGCCGAGATTGTGGTGGGCCGAGGCTCGTTTGTTGAGTCCTATCCGCTGTTCGGCTTCGACCTGAACAACTATGACGAGCTGTTTGCCGAGAAGCTCGACCTGTTATTGGAGCTGCGTGAAAACACCCGCGTTGAATGGGAAGGCAAGTATCGTCCCTCGCTTCATGGGGAAGGCGTCTGGCCTCGCCCAGTGCAGTCTAAGCTGAGCGTACGGCTGGGCGTTGGTGGTACACCAAACTCGTTTGCCCGGGCCGGCGTTCTTGGCCTGCCGCTTACGGTCGCCATCATTGGCGGCGAACCACACCGCTTCCGTGCTCTCGTCGATCTCTACCGTCAGACCTGGAAGCGTGCCGGTCATGCGGGAGAACCCGACGTTGCGGTGCATGGTCTCGGTTTTGTCGCTGATACCAACGAACAGGC
>DASYEV010000257.1:0-16770 GCA_036498835.1 Acidobacteriaceae bacterium
AACATCCATCTTCTCGAACGTGGATGCGCTCAGGCTCTTGTCGATCGTTTGTGCGGTCCTCACGTTGCCCTGTGGATCCAGCGTGACCTTCGAGACCAGCGCGCTCTGCAGCACGCCGGTGATGGTGGCGGTTACGCGGGAGCGTTCGTCGAAGGTCTCGACGGGCAGAGGAGCGATGGGTGTTCCCTGAACGGGGATCGGAGTGAACTCCACATCGCCTGCGTTGAGCTGCCAACTGCTCATGCCGTTGTGTGGATGCGAGTAGTTGGAGTCGAGAAAAAGTGGATCGAAAGGTTCCTGCCACGGCGTAACCGCGAGCGGGCTGGGTTGTTCCCCAAAGAATGAAACGGAATTGAGCGCGGCGGTGCTGAACTGGTTGTCGCGCGCCAGCCAGGTGCCCTGAATAGCCGCTGTGTATTCCGCATGTGCTGTTGCGGGAGTTCCAGGGGTACCGGCGGGCGCTCCCAGTGACGCCATGATGCCGGCGCTCTCCGTATCGAGAAGTACGGTCTCGGAGGCGAGCGCCTGCACCACGGTGGGGAGGCCGTCCACATTGAAGTTTTGCGGATTCGCGATCAGGTCGCTGCCGGCTACCGCGACGCGTTTGCCGGTAGTGATGTGGGTGAGCGTTGTGCCGCTGACACGGGTGAGCACCGTTTCATCCGGACGATAGCGCGTGCCATAGCCGAACTTGTAGGTGCGGCCAATGTTGTTCAGCACGATCTGCGGAGACCACGAGCGGTACCAGCGCGGTCCGGGCAGCGCGTAGGTATTGTCGGCAAGCGGCAGCGAGACGTTGGCTCCGACGGTGGTTGCCAGCAGCTGCCCGAGCGCGGCCTTGTCGTTGACATTGATCCACCATCCGGCGGAATCGCTGCCACTGTTATCCGTGGTCGGCCCCAGGGCGAGGGATCGCGCGTTCTTGCGGCTGTCCTGAACGCGGATCATCTGCGGATCCAGCGTGACGCCTTTTGCCGCGGCAGCAGAAACAGCAGTTGCAAAAGCGGCCTGCACGCTCGCGGCGAACTGCGCTTTCTGTGCGTCGCTCGGTCCCGTGGGCTGTGGCGGTGTTTGCACGATCTTGATATTGGGATATTTCGACAGGCGGGATTTTTGGACTACAGATGCGGAGCGGGTTTGCATTTCAGGCCAGTAGCCTGTGGCGTCTCGCGCCGTGAGTACGTTGGAAGTTCCCAGGACGAAGCTCTGCTGTTTGATCGCGGGGGAAGGTGGAGCTTCCACGTCGATGCGTGCATACGTTTTGGGTTTTCCAGGTACGCTCTGGAAGGTGTCGGCGTGGGTTGCGCCCGGCATATCGAGAATGCCGCCGGTGGAATACTTCTGCGCGTCGAGATCGGCCAGCAGCATTTCCACGGCGTTGACCTGATCCGCATTGCCGCTGTTGCTGGCAATGTTCGCCAGGGCGCGTTGCACGTTGGGATACAGATGGATGTTGGCATTGGTGATGGGGACAGGCGCGAGGTTGCTGCCGGCCAGAGGCACGTTCACCACGGAGCCGTGGCAAATGGTTTCACGGGCAATGGTGAGATACGGCGCGGCGGCAACGACCTTCGCCCAGGTTGCTGCTGAAGCTCCCGCAGGCGCTGGGAATGCAGCCGCCATGACATTGAGGCTCTTGGTCTGCATGTCGAGCGTGCCGCTGCGCGCGATCGTGCGGTTGATGGTAGCGAGCTTGATGGGCGGCGGTGCAGCTACGGGATTGATCTTGAGGGCGACATCCCAGATCGGCGTCAAGGTCGCGATGGGCGGTTGCTGCGTGACGCCGATCGGGGGCTGTTGCGTGATCCCAATAGGCGGCTGTTGCGTGATGCCAATGGGTGGCTGCTGCTTGATGCCAATGGGCGGTTGTTGCGTGATGGCGATCGGCGGCTGGGTTATGGCTGCGATGTTCGGGGTTGCGGTGAGGATAGCCGCCGTGAGCGGATGTGCGGCGGGTTTTGTTGTCGTGGCGGCGAGACTTACCTGCGGCACGATATCGGACAGCGCGACGGAGGGAATGCTGACCGAAGCACGCCACTTATCCAGTGTCTTGGTGGGGAAAGCGCTGAGGCTGATGGGGTCGTGCTTGTCGGTCCAGAACCAGCCCACGACGAGATAGCTGACTTTGCCCGTGGTCTTGTTGGCGAGGTCGCTCAGCGAATCGTAGAAGCCGAAACGCAGGCGAGACTCTGGGTAGTAGGCCGCCATCGCGGGGTCGAAGGTGGCAGGTCCGTTCGGATGCGCGGCGGGGTCGGTATCCCACAGGCCGGAGCCCGCATGACCCACAACACCGGCGTCCGGCAACACGCCGGCGAAGGTATGAACCTTGGTCACATCGCGATCGGAGGGAGGTGTCCACTTGTTGAGCGGCGTCACGCTTTGATGGATGGAGTCGACCACCCATGCATTCCATGTGCGCTTCGCGGCGGGGGTTGCGGAGGACACACCGGCGTTGAAGCGAACGACCAGCCAAAGGTCCGGCACAGCGGGGAAAATCAGTTCTTTCGTCCCCTGCCCGTGGAGAACGGTAGCCGCGGTCAGTGCATCAGGCAGCGCCCAATGCACGTGGATGCCGGCTTCGAGGGTGGCGTCGCGATTGAAGGGAGCGCCATGCAGAGACGGGACCTTGGTCGCCGAGTGCACGACCTTGGCCGACACGGTTACGGGGTACAGGAGCGTGTTGGCCATTACAGTTTCTCCTTCGGATTCAGCTGGTCGATCTGTATCTGGCGCTGTTGAAGAGCGGCCATGTTCATGGTCCGGCCGTAGCGCAGCTGCACGGCTTGAAGCGTTCCGTCGGCCAGAATGAAGTTGCTGAGTGGCACCGAGCCGGTGCTTTCGGCCACGGAGTTCTTGAACTCCTGCACGTAGGGGTTCTGTTCCAGGTGCAGCGCCACCATGCGAGGTGGGCCTACCTTGGTGGCGAGACCCGCAATATTCAGTGTGCGCTTGGCTGCATTCTTGACGCCGACAGGAACGGCGGCATGGGTAGGCGTGCCATCGGAGTTATGTCCATCGACCGTCCACGTGGTGGAACCGGGAGTGGCTTCCTCCACGCCGAAGCGTGTTCCGGTGAAGGGCTCGCGAATATGGACCATCGCGGGCGTACCGCCGAAGACGGCGATGTAGATGTCCTTCGAGATGGGCTCGGCCCGCAGCACGCCAACAGTGCCGAGGTTGTCGATGTCGTCGTAGTCGTCGGGCGCGGTGCTGAAGGCGCGGACGATCAGGTTGGGCCAGCGGCGCACAAGGTCGGAGCGGATCAGCATGCCGGTCATGGGCTGGCCTCCGTTCCACGAAGTGGTAGGGGCGCTGGTCTGCGCGAGAGCCGTGAGGTCCGTATCGATGGCGTTGCGGATCATGGCGAGGAGGCTGGCGCCGAACATCTGATCCACCGTGCCGGTGTTCGCGGCGGAAAATACGCCGTCAATCACGCGGTCCATCCAGGTTGGATCGATGTTGAAGAAGCGGATGCATTCCGGCGGAAGCAGACCCGCATCCGGAATGAGATACGCCAGCGGGATATGCCGAAGCAGGCGAAGATCCGTGACGTACGCGCGCAGACGGTCCGGAATGCCGACGTCGCCATAGAAGTTGTTGGGCTGGGGCGGTGCGAAGACCAACCCGTCAGGCGCCGCCTGGACCTGGAAGGTCGAGCGGTATTGTTGGACAGCCTGTACGCCGGTTTTTGTGCCAAGTTGTTCGTACATCGGGCGCTCCTAGAACTGGCCTTTGGCGGCGACTGCGCCAAAGCGGAGGTTGAGGTCGTTTGCAGTGACCGTGTTGATGTCGATTTGTGAAACGGCAACGGTGGAGACGGCTCCGATGGTGGTGAGCACGTTTTGCACCTGCGAGCCGTACTGCTGAATCTGCTGGCCTACGCCGGAGACATCGCCGGGTGTGGCGCCGACGAACTGGTTTTCGTTCTTGATCACGGGAGTCATGGCGTTGGCCTGGCCCATCTCCCACGGGCTGCTTTCTTCGAGCGCCGGATCCACGACCCACTCGGGCTTCTGCAATGCGAGCGGCAGCTTGTTGACGGCCACGTACTGCTTGTCGATGGTCTTGATGATGCCGCGAACCTGGTGAAGATCTTCCAGCAGGTCCTGGCTTGCGACCGCGAGCAGGCGTCCAAGCTCGAATGCGGTGGCGTTCGAGTAATCCAGCGGCGTGTCCGGCGTTGCGTCGGTGAACTCTTCCGGCGCGGAGCGAATCGCGAACCCTTTGCTTCGCGGTGGAGGAGGGAATGGGCGAAGAGGACCACGGAACGTGGCCTTTCCTGCCTGGGTGTGATCCAGCGGGTCGATGAAGAAGCCGTGATCGTCGAGCAAAGCGTCAAAGCCTCCACTCAACGGCACAGGTTTGCCTGCATCGGGAGCCTTGGGCAGATTGCCGAAGCGTTCGACACCGCCATTGGGACGGATGTGAATGGCACGGATGACTTCCTCGAAGTCGCCACCCTTGCTGGGTGTGAAGCTCCACGAAAAGAGGACGACCAGACCGATTTGCCCGTTGGGCTGCTGCGTGCGAGCCGCGGCATAGGCATCGTCGCGGCCTTCGAGCGAAACGAGAAACGCCGTGTGCAATTCGGGAGGCGTTGCGCTCGCGTCGGGCAGCCGGTTGCCGATGACGATGGCGGTATCGACGTCTCCCGTGTTGTCGCGATTGACGCGTTTGACGGTGCAAAGATCCACCAGCTCGTTCTGAGCGGGCGCAATGGCGGTAAAGAGAGAGTTCTGCAGGTACAGCATCTGCACCTGGGTTGTGTCGGCGATCTTGCCGTGCAGGCTGGCGTAGCCCGCGGCATCGCGAGCATTCATTTTGGAGAACACATCCGTGACCAGGGCAGGAAGGCTGTTTCCGTTGCGCACGATGCTGACGTGATCCTGAACCGCTGCTATCGGCTGCGCGATGATCGGGCCTTTTGCGGCTCCGCTCACTGGCTGCGCGGCGAGGTTCTCCTTGCCCACGCCGCTCGCCGGAGTTGTCGCGATGTTTTCCTTGATCGCTGCGTTGATAGCCAGATTGCCAGGCAGGTTCGAGATGGGAAGGTTGCCGACAATGATGGGGCCGCCGCTAGTGAGCGACTTGAGCTCTGAGTCTTTCAGCAGCAGGAGAGCGAGCCAGGGCTTCGCGCCGCCCGGGCCTTTGCGCTCCCACGGCAGCGTGCGGCGATGGAGCGCGATGTGCGGCAGATAGTCATCCGGTGAGTCGAGGCTGCCGGCCGCCGGATAGACACCGGAGATGTCGGACTGGGTCAGCGAGGTCTGCGGGCCGTTGACCTGGATGTTCACGGAGGTTGGGCCGGTGAACGCAAGGATGCTGCCGGCGGGCACCAGGCTGTTCAGCGTTTGCGTGACCGTGATGGGCGCGGATGGTGTACCGGAGTCGATCAGCGGCGTGAGGTTGTTGAGGAATTGAACTTGATCGCTCATTGCGTCACCTCGAAATTGATGTTGATGGGGGTGCTTTGCGTGCCGGTCTGGACGCGGTCGTCGATGAGATCCCAATCGGTGGAGAGGCGGAGATGGTCGAGCATCTCGCGCGAAGATGTTGCGGTGACCACGACGGAGCTCACGCGCCAGTCGCGGCCAAGATCGATTTCCAGATTCCAGCTGGTGGAGGCGTCAACGGTCTGCAGGAAGGCGGTGCTGTTGGGACCGACGACCGTGGTCAAGCCGGACAGATTGGCGTTGAGCGATGCCCAACGAATTTCGTCGAGCGCGGCGCCGGGGCTGGCGACCACTGGAGCCACGATCAGAACCAGTGTTGAGCCTTTCTGCACACTGGGGAAGAAGACCTTGAAGTTGTTCAGGCTGAGCAGGAGCTGAGCGCCGGAAACGGTATCGAAGAGAGCCGGTGCGGAGGGGAGGGGAATGCCGCTTTGAATGACACAGCTGTGAGCGGCGAAGCATCGTGGCGTCAGGGTGAGAACCGCGGTGTCGGATTCGATCCCGATGTTTTCGGCGATGGCTCCGTTCACCACGGGTGGCAGCGTACCTTGATGCAGAAGGAAGAGATGGCGTGCACTCACAGCCGTTGCCACCGATTGCGTGCCGGTAACGAGGTGGTCCTCCAGAAGCTCTCCACCGATCCCCAGCGAGAGGATGCGCACAGTAGCAGTGCCCGAAGTCGAGAGCTTATGAGCGACGCCGGGGCGTCCGCCGGTAAGCGCGATGTGTCCGGCCTTGGTGGGCTGCAGGACAAGATCGGGGGCCTTGGCAGGCGGTGTCACGGGCGTCACAGGCCCGATAGGCCCGATAGGTCCGATCGGCACTATCGGGACAATCGGCGTGATCGGTTTTACCGGGACCACCGGTGTGATTGGTGCAATGGGGACGATCGGCTTCACGGGAACAACCGGTGTCACCGTCTGTCTTGGTGCAACCGCCGGTACGGCGATTGCGGGCTTGAGATTCGCGACCGCTGTTTCGAGGAGCACCGGGTTGAACACCGTCTTGGTGAGAACCGGTACGCGTGTGATGGGCGGAATGCGCAGGCGGGTTACGGGCACCGGCGCATGAACCGGAGTAAGGCGCAGCGTGACCGGGAAGAGCTCTGCGCGGCGGGCGGGTGACTGCGGAATCGAGACGTTTGTGGCGCTGGTGGGCGTCGTCGCGACGGTGAGAGTGCGAGGTTTGACCTGCACCGTGTTGCGAACGATGTCTCCCATGCTGAACACAACCTGCCACGGACCGTAGGTGTGACCGGCGTTCTGCAAAGTGGCCAACTGACGAGAGGTCTTCTTGGAAACCTTAGGGGTGATCTTGGTGGGCACGGCTCCATCGGCGAAGCGGATTTCCGACTTGGTGACCCTGAAGACCTGTGTACCGGCTTTCACATAGGTGAACGGGAGAGGATACTCTTCGCCGCGCGCGGCATCGGAGAACTCTTCCTGCGAACCGGCGGCCAGGTAGCCAGGCGTGGCTGTTGGACGTTCGGTCGCCTGGTAGTAGACCTCGATTCCTTCAGAACGCGGAACCGATGGCTTGCTGGTGTCGATGTTGCCGATGGCGTCGCGTGCGGAGGAGTCGGCCTGGGCCGCAGGCAGCTTGTCGCCGAAGGTTGCGGCCGGGAAGAAGTCAATGAGGCGGGTCTGCGCGGCACTCGCGATGGAGGGAGCCGTGATGGTCAGCTTCGACGGCTTCTCCATCAGGTTGTCGCAGAGCGGAAGATCGACCAGACCGCTGAGCACTGAGGGCGGGCTGACGGTGCCATTGGCTCCTGGTTCGCTGATGGGCAGTTTGGTGCGGACTACAAAGCGGAATTCGGCATTGACGGGAATGGGCGAGTCGATGCCTTCCTGTTTTTTGGAGTCGCTGGGAGCCTGATTGGCGCGGCCTTCGGTGACATCGACCTTGAACATGCCGCCGTCCGTGCCGTTGTTGAATGCCGCCATGGAGGCGCCGGCTGTGCCTGACGCTTTGGCCGGTACGCCGAGCTGGCCGGTGATGAATTCGAAGAGCGGCGGCGCCGGTGGGTGGTTGAGATCGTCACCGAACGAAATAGTGAAGCTGATGATGAACAGCGAAATCTTCGCCGTACCGCCGAAGGGCGGGGTGTGGATCTGGAGATCGACGCCGATCTCGTGGCGTCCGATGAACTCGAACCAGACGGTGATGCCCATTCTGGCGAGAATGAAGAACGGGTCCCACATGATCAGGACATCGACATAGACGTCGAGCCCAGCGGCGATTCCGGCAAATTTCGCATAGAGCGAAACGGAAGCGCCTGCCATCAGCGCCTGCGGTGTCAGGGCGAAGAAGCATTCCACGTCTACGTGAATGAAGTCGTAGATCATGGCCTTGACGCCGACACGTGCCAGATCGGGGTAGTGGTCAGGCCGTTTGAAGAACGGGTGATAGCCGCCAACGGAGATCACGAAGTCTCCGGCAAAGTCTCCGGAGTACCAGACTCCCATGCAGAACTGGCCCTGCAGGCTGAAGATGTCCGGATCAATGAGATAGCTGTTGGGCGACATGCCGGCGATGAGGAGGAAATGCTCCGCATCGGCCGTCATCATGAAATCGAGTTCGAAGTAGGCGATCGGGGCGATGCCGTAGGACAGCAAGCCCAGCAGGTTGAAGGAGAATTCCTTGCCGAATGAGACCGCGACAATGACCTTGCCGTTGATCACGGCGAAGCATGTGAACTGGATGCCCGCGGCGATCCAGTATTGACCCTTCTGGACGGTGAACGCCCCGGCGAGTGCGGTGAGGGACTTCTCGGGATCCTTGGGGTCGAAGCCGATGTCGCCGCGCATCACCTTCAGGAAGGGATGTTCGCCGAGAAGCTCGGGTGAAGGCAGGTTGCGGTTGAAGCCGAACCCGCCGGCGATGCCGGTGAGGAAGAACCACGGCGGGCCGCCGAGTGGAGCGACCAGCGAAGCGAAGATGAACAGTGACGCAGAGCCGTCGGACGTGGTGGTGTAGCCGCCGATTGCGGAGAGCTCGAAGAGACTTTCTATGGAAACGGTTGCGGTTCCGAGATAGTCGCTGGGCAGACCGGGATGTGTGATTTCCACGAACATGCCCGAAAGCTTGATGCCGCCGCCATCGAAGGAAAGGCCGAGACCGTGCAGGAAGAGGCTGGGTGTCGCGCCGCTGTAGTAGAGCGTGATGCCAAGCTCATAGACCACGACCGCAATAGGACCGAGCGAAAAGCCGAGATCGACGCCAATGGTGATGGAGTCTTTGTCGAACTCCACGAGCAGTGCGGCGATATCCAGCGGGCCCAGGGTTCTCTGGATGGGAATTTTTCCGCCGCCGGTGATCGAGGCCTTCGCATCGCCCAGGTTGTAGCCAATGTTGATGGTGAATCCCTGCACGTCGCGTAGGTCAGGGAAGAGGCTGGCAACCAGGCCGGATGCTCCGGGGCCGCCGCCGTCTCCGTCACCGCTGCCTTGCCCAAGACGCAGGTCCACGATCGACAGGGTGAAGGCGGAGAGAGGGTTGGCAAGGTTGGAGACATTCAGTGTCGCGCCGAATTTGACAGTGCCGATGCTGACGCCTGCGTCTGCAAGTGCGCCGGAGTCCAGCGGTCCAATCGAGACTGTGGGAGTGATGCCTCCGCCTGGCGATAGCGCGATCGAGAAGTTATCGCCGAAGTCGACTTTGGCATTGTTGCCGGCGAGACCTGCGGCGGCTGAAAGGATGTCGTCGATCTTGGGCGGTTGGGCGTTGATCGCATCCTGAACCAGGTTCATCAGGGCCGTCACGCTGCCTGTGAGCGGATGACCGGACTGGCTGAGCACGGAGTTGAAAACGAATTGCAGAAGGTTCTTGACCAGCGTCGCAGCGGTATTCGCCAGGTTGTCCGGCGGCAGGCTGATGCCGATCAGCGGCGTGCTGAACTTGTACTGAATAGGCGCGTTGTCCTGCAGGATGAAGCCGAAGCTGTAGGCGCCATTCAGCAGCGCGGAGCCATCGCTGGCGGAGGCTGCAGGATCGTTGAAGTTTGCGGTGAAAATGTCGATTTCGACGCCACCGCCCGGTGCGGCCGTCTGCGTGATCGAGTTCGCGGTCGGGCCTGTGCCGTAGTGAAGCGGCAGGATGATGCCAAGCGCTGTTTTGAGCGCGGTGAAGGCTGCTCCGGTTGGGAGCGCCGGGCGCTCCAGCGTTGTGCCGTTCAGCCGCGCAATGACGATCGTGGCAACCTGTCCGGTTCCGGTCCGGAAATCAATCACAACTTCGAGCGTGGTCGGCGTTGCGCCGGTGCGGATGCCGAGCCATGCTCCAGCCAGATCGGGTGACGGAGGATACGTCCCTCCGGCGATCGCGGAGAAGCTGGGCGGAAGAGCCGGCGTGGGATTGGCGCTGGTGGTAAGCGGGAAGTACGAGGAACCGTGGAGGTAGTTGGTGTCCTCGTTTCCGGTGACCAATGCGCGCAGATGCCAGAGGAAGGTCAGAGCGCCCTGGCCGCTGTCCCCTGTGGTGAGAACGGAGTTCTTCCAATCCTCAAAGTTCGGGGCGCTTCCGGGGCTGTCGAGCGGCGTGAGCGCCTTGATGGGGTTGGTGGCGTCCGTCTGGTCCCCAAGCATCGGGAAGAGATGCTTGTCCATGCGGTAGAAGAAACCCTTGTCCGCAGGGCTCTCGCCGGACTTGGCATGGATCCAGGAGTGGACAATGAAGGTTGCCAGCCGTGCGCTGTCCCAGGCCAGCGTTTTGGTCAGCGGATCGCCGGCGTTGGGTGGGGCCTTGATGGTTTCGGTCTTGCTGTCTTTGTTGGTGGCGGCAAGCGTCAGCGCGAAGTGATCGGTGTATTCGGCGCCGAATGACCCGGAGTTCAGAAAGAACTGGGGCACGGGGAAGCCGGCGGAGAACAGCGCCTGACCGAACTCGGCCGTGAGTTTGCCGGTGCTGTCGATCTTGATCAACCGCGCGAGCAGTTCGAGTGTCAGTTTCTGGCTGGCCACATCGAACGACGCGTTGGCTCCGAAGCCTATTTCCAGAGGCTGGGTGGTATCGCTGTTCCAGACAAAGCCCAGACCGATGTCCGTGGTGGGCTTGATGGGTTCCCATTCAAGTTTCTTCGGGTCGTCGAACTTCGGATTCGTATCCGAGTCGGGGTGGTCCATGAGAGCGCGCATCAGCACGCCGATCGTCTCGCGGTTTACGGGAATACCCTTCAGCGAGTTGGTGAGGGGATCGCCGAACCATGACCACTGGAGAGAGCCTGAGGAACTGTCCATCAGGCCGATGAGTTTGCCGAGGGCTTCGAGGGCGGCTTCGAATTTGGGCATGATCAGGCTCCCGCCAGCACGGTGACGTAGATGGATTGTGGATCTGCGAAGAAGCCCTGCAGCGATACCGCCTGCGAGCCAACCTGTGCGGCGATCTTGGTGACGACGGCTTCCACGCCATCCAGCACGGCGTCCCAGAGAACACGCTGAAGATCGCGGCCCCAGCCATCGGCAAGTTGCGCGGCTTCCGCGCTGGGTGCGTTGATGGTGCATGCGGCCTGCACCGTAGCGGAGTCGGCGCGCTTGCCCATGTAGAAGACGAATTGAAGAGTCCGGCTCTTGGTCTGGTCGGCCTCGACATCGAGGTTGATCAGCAGCCAGCCGTCCAGCGACTTCACGGCGATGGTGCCGGTGTGGACCAGTAGGCGGCGGGTGCCGGACTGCCACACAACATCCGCGGTAGTCGCGCCGTTGCGAAGACGGTCGGCACAACGATGGCTCAAATCGCTTGTCGCGATGGCAACCTCGTACGCAGTCATGGAAACCTCGAAATTGGGCAATGCAGCCTGGCGTAGTTTTGCCAAGCCGATGGGGCCGGAAAAGGGTCCTGGAGGCTGCTCCGTGGCGAACAACTGCCTGGGCATCTTCCGTGGGTACATCGTTTGCGAACAGGTAGGGGCCCGGCAACTCAACCTGGATAGTTCACAGGGGAGACCGACAACTGGGTGAGAACGGAGCGATAGTAACCGTCCGAAGTTACTGTGCAACACAATTTTTGGTGACTTTTGGAAAGTGCACCAATTTTGTTTCAAAATGCTCCTCAAAACGCATTAGCGGGCCGCGACATATTTGATGGCGTCGAAGTAGCGGGTTCTTCTGCCACCGCACTCGCTTCGAAATGGCCGGTGGCAATCCCCGCCGGTGGGGTCTATCGTGGGCCGCCGCAAGGTTCTTTCTCACGTATGCTTTCTGGATGCGTCCCTCCACCATGCGTGTACGCGTGATCTCTTTCGGCCCTTTGAAAGCGAGGTTTCCGGAAGGCGGTCAGGCGGTTGAGCTCAGCGTGGGAGCTTCCGTCGCAGGCCTGTTGGAGCAATTGCGCGACGACGGCAAGGTGAATGAGGCACTGCTGCGATCGGCGGCGGTGGCTGTGAATCACGAATATGCGCAGCCAAGCTTGGTTTTGAACGATGGCGACGAAGTGGCGATTCTGCCGCCGGTGAGCGGCGGAGCGCCTGAAGGGCCGGTTGAGTTGGTGACCGCGCCGATTGAGGCAGCGTCGATCATTGAGGCGCTGAAGGACGGCGCAGATGGTGCGGTGGTGGTGTTTGACGGGATTGTGCGCAACAACACCCGCGGGCGGCAGACGCTGCACCTGGACTACGAAGCCTATGAAGAAATGGCGCTGAAACAGATGCGCGAGTTGCGCATGCAGGCTATGGCGCAGTTCGGGGTTCGCGACGTGGCGATTGTGCACCGGTTGGGCCGGCTGATGGTGGGTGAAACCAGTGTGCTGATTGCGGTGGTCTCCGCGCACCGGGGTGTTGCGTTCGATGCCTGCCGCTGGGTCATCGATACGTTGAAAAAAACCGTCCCTATATGGAAGAAGGAACAATTCGTGGACGGGGCAGTGTGGGCTGATGGTGAACCTTTCCCCGCGGAGATCGTGGTGACGAAGCAATGAACTTGGCAGGGATCGGGCTATGTTACTCAAGATGTATCGCGAAGAGAGAATGCCCAAGCCGTTTTCTCTCAAGGAAAACGGCCTCCTCTGATTGCTGGGAGGGCGCAGCATGAGGAACATCGCTCTTGGGCTTGCAGGCTTGATGTTGCTGACAGCCGGCAGGCAGACACAGCAGTCGGCGCCGATTGAGCGCCGCGATGACGGAACCCAACATATCAGGGTCGAAACGAGGCTGGTGACGGTCGCGGTCAACGCCGTCGACGCGCATGGCGCTCCTGTCGGGGGGCTGCAAAAGGACGATTTCGAAATCAGTGAGGACGGCAAGGCGCAGAAGATCGCGGTGTTTGAACGTGAATCGAGCACACCGCTGCAGATGGTGCTTTCCATCGATGCCAGCGAAAGCGTGTTCATTGACGAGCGGCTGGAGAAGGAAGCAGCGAAGAAGTTTGTGCGCGGCATCCTGCGCAAGCAGGACTCGATGGACCTGATGAATTTCGCCGACGATGTGGACGAGGTGGTGGCATTTACCAACGATCCTCACAAGATCGAAAGCAGCCTGGGCAATCTGAAGCACGGCGATGCTACGGCGATGTATGACGCGATCTACCTGGCGGCGCAGCGCATGACCGAAGCACCTCCGGCGCCGGGGCAGCGGCGGGTGATTGTGCTGATCACCGACGGCGAAGACACCACGCATCACGGCAGCTACGATTCCGCGCTTGAACAGGTGCAACGCGCAGGGGCGATGGTCTACGCGCTGATTATGGTACCGGTCGCAGCGGATGCGGGGCGCAACACCGGCGGAGAGCACGCGTTGATCCAGATGGCGAATGACACCGGTGGAAAGTATTACTACGTCGAAGACAGGCGCGACCTGGCTCCGGCGTTCGAACATCTTTCCGATGACCTTCGCACGCAATATTCGCTGGCGTATTACGCTCCGCAAAAGGGCGTCGACGACCGCACCGGTTTGCGGCATATCCATGTGCAGTTGAAGGATGGCGCGGCGGCGAAGGGTGCTACGTTGCGGTATCGCACGGCGTATTACGGGAACCGGTAGGGCGTTTGTGTTCGAGAGGCTCGTGGAAGTCGTCGCTGAAACGCATGCAAGGTCAATCCTGATGCACGAACCGGAAGGGCCCGGTTTTAACCGGGCCGCCAACGACAACGGGTGCGACGTTTCCGCGCTGCCGCAGGCTGGAGTGAAGCCCGCAGGGCGTAACGACTGAATTGCCTTTCACGATGTTGAATGTGCGACCAACCGCCTGTGTGAACCACAGATAAAAGCCTCTTGCTCCAGCAGATGCGATTTCCTCTATCGCCGTGCGAGTCACCGGCATCCGCAACGGCAATTTGGTCGTTACGCCCTTTGGGCTTCACTCCTGCCTGCGGCAGCAAGGAAGTGGGACTTTGCGGCTCGTTAGCGGCCCGGTTGAAACCGCGCCCTTCCGGTTCGTGCCCCGGTAATCGTGTTGCATGCTTCCGAGATTCGGATTGATAGCGTCCTGCGCTCGCTCAAGCCTTGTTCGCACGCGATTCGATGAGCGGCCCCCCAGTGCCCTTTGCACCGCAGCAACCGTTGGCCGCACCGTACAATCAAAGGTATGGTGACCAAGAAGCGGCATGGCAAAGGTGCGCCTTCGAATGAAACGGGGCAAGAGGCGCTGTATCTGAAGTCGCTGAGCGACCGCCACATTCAGGTGTCGGTCAAGCTGCGCGACGGTGAAGTTGTGAGCGGTTGGATTGAGTACTTCGACGACATGATGCTGCGGCTCACGCGCGAAGGCCGTCCGAACCTGTTCATCTACAAGGCGCAGATACGCACCATCACCGAAAGCGGCCCCGCGGGCGTTCGTTCCAGAGCTTCGGATGAAGTTGGCGCACGCTGAAGCGAACGCAACTTCCAGTTTCAATTCCAGCCTTTTGAGTACGGAGACACAGTGTCTGAGTTGGTGAACACGGCGGCGGAGATTGCGCGCGAAGCCGGCGCGTTGTTGCGTGAGTTTTACGCACGCGGAGTTGAGACGGAATACAAGGGCGACGTCGACCTGGTGACCGAGGCTGATCGCACCAGCGAGCAACTGATCGTCGAACGCCTTCATGCGGCGTTTCCGGATCATGGAGTCTTCGGGGAAGAAGGCGCGCGCGAGGGTCTGGAGAACGAGTACCGCTGGTACATCGACCCCCTGGATGGAACCACCAACTTCGCGCACGGATTTCCGGTGTTCTGTGTGGTGCTGGGCTGCGAACGCCGTGCTGCCGGGCTGTCTGCGGAACAAGACGGCGAGATGGTTGCGGGTGTGATTTACGACCCCCTGCGCGATGAAATGTTCGCGGCCGAGCGCGGCGCCGGAGCGACGCTGAACGGAAAAACGATCCACGCGTCGCGAACGAAGAAGCTGCAGGAATCGCTGATCGCGACCGGATTTCCCAGCCACAAGCGGCATCGCAGCCCCAATGTGCACTTCTACCAGGAATTCACGCTGCGTTCGCACGGTGTCCGCAGGGCAGGATCGGCGGCTCTGGACCTTGCGTATGTCGCATCCGGACGGCTGGATGCTTTCTGGGAGTTCAACCTGAACCCGTGGGATACCTCGGCGGGCTATCTGCTGATGGAAGAGGCCGGCGGGAAGATTACCCATTTCGATGGCGGCAAGTTCACGCTGGACAGCCGTGAGGTGTTTGCCAGCAATGGGTTGATCCACGACGAGATGCAGGCGCTGTTCGCGGACATGTTCGCGGGAAAGAATCTCGAGCCGATCCCAACACCGGCGGAGTTTGCGGCGAGGCGTGCCGCAGGAAACGCATGAACGCAGAGCCTGTTCGCGAACGTGGTGGGAAGACATCACCCTGGCTGCAGATTTTCGCGGTTGTCCTGGTATCGGTGCTTATCGTTTTGGTCTTCCGGACCCAGGCGGAACGAGCATTCCGGGAGTGCGTGGTCGAATACCCGCATGACGAACAATGTGGCCGTGACGCAGCATCGGACAGAACCTACGGCGTGGAGTTCGGTGGTGGCCTCCTGGCCGCTGGTCTAGGCGTTATTGGGTTGCGTTACTTCCTTGCCAAATCGAAACCGAAATCATGAGCGAAGCTCGTCTGCGCCGTTCGTCGCGTGTCTTTCTGTTCAACGAACGCAACGAGATTCTGCTGATCCGCTTTGTCGCGCAGCGTGACGGCGCGCCGTTCGTCTTCTGGGTGACACCCGGTGGTGAGGTAGAGCCTGGTGAGAGTGACCTCCACGCGGCGGGGCGCGAGCTCTTCGAAGAGCTTGGATTGGAGCTGCCACTTCACGGACCGGTGCATGAGGAGAGCGGCGGAAGCTATGTGCATCTCGGCGAGACCGTGCGTAATTTCGACGTGTTCTTCGCGGCTCGCTGCGCTGCCGACGCTCCCCGATTGACGGGCGTTACGGATGAGGAAATTGCGCTGATGCGTGAGGCTCGATGGTGGAGTCCGGAAACCCTGGAAGCCACTTCAGAGACCGTATTTCCAGTCGACATTGCGAAGCTCGTGCGTGATGGAAAGCGCGATTGGGTGCGTGAAATCGGGCCGGTGGGGTCCGAGTTGTGAATATTCGTGAGTCGCTACCGATGGAAATCCTTTGTTAGAATCAACTTCTAACTGAGGGATTAGGAAAAGCAACACCTAAGGAGACGGACGAGATGGCATATGTAATTGCGGAACCCTGCATCGGCACCAAGGACAGAGCGTGCGTAGACGCGTGTCCGGTGGATTGCATTCACCCCAAGGCGGATGAGCCAGGCGGCGATACCCTGGACCAGCTTTTCATCGATCCGGTGGAGTGTATCGATTGCGGCGCGTGCGTGCCTGTTTGTCCGGTTTCGGCCATTTACGCGGGCGACGATCTGCCCGAAAAGTGGGCGGAGTACAGCGGCAAGAATGCGGCCCATTTCGGACGGTAACTGTAACGAGATTGGATTTCGGATGCGCGACCCGGCAAGGGTCGCGCGTTTGTTTTTGCAGTCGGCGTTCGCGGCGACCCATTCAGGAAATGGGTGTAATTGGGTGTAATATTGGGTGTGATTCAAACCCCCACCCTTCAGATCACTCCTGAGATCCTCAATCTCATTGCGGAACTTGATGAGTTTAAGGGTGCATGGCGCGCGTTAGGTACTCTGGCTCCAGAACGGCTATCTGCTCTGCGGCGAGTCGCGACCATTGAAAGCATAGGGTCGTCGACACGTATCGAAGGTAGTAAGCTCTCCGATCGTGAAATCGAAAAACTTCTGTCCAATCTTGCGATCAAGTCTTTCGACACACGGGACACGCAGGAGGTAGCAGGCTACGCAGAAGCTATGGAGCTGGTTTTCCAGTCATGGGCAGAGATCGGGCTGACCGAGAACCATGTTAAGCAATTGCATCGCGATCTGCTGAAATACAG
>DASYEV010000258.1:0-6860 GCA_036498835.1 Acidobacteriaceae bacterium
TTCTTCTTTTCTGCTCAGCGTTCTACCTCCCGCCCTCACCGGCATCCAACAGGAAGACATCTCCTGAAAGAGCTTCCTCACTGTGAAACTGCGACGGACGTGGAGAAGGGAGCCGGGCATTTCTCACGAAGGTTGTACCCAGCGCGAAGGCGTCGAAGTCGCGTATTCCAGGCAAACGGTCCTCTGGTTTGCCTCTTGAAGGCACGCATCGTGAGAAATGCTCTAAGCTGATAGTTGGAGCGATGACGTTTAAGATGATCGGGGTTTTTTCGCGCAGGCTGTGCCTGTGCCTGTTTCTATTCGGGCTGCTCTCCGCCCCGGCGCTGGCTGCCCCTTGGTTCCCTCTCGGACCCTATGGCGGAGATGCTCGCGCATTTGCCGCGGACCCCGGAGATAGCAAACATCTGTTTCTCGGCACGACCAGCGGCTGGCTCTATGAGTCGCATGATGTTGGCGCCCACTGGCATCGCTTGTCGCAGATCGACAAGCGCGACGATCTTGTGCTCGACCACATCCTGGTTGAGCCCGGCAATCCGCGCCGGCTGATCGTCGGCACCTGGAAGGTCGACCGTGAAGACGGTGGCATCTACATTAGCCAGGACGGCGGCAAAACCTGGTACCAACAGGCGCAGATGCGCGGCCAGTCGGTGCGCGCGATGGCGCGCTCCGCTTCCAACCCCCGCATCCTCGTGGCCGGCACGCTGCAGGGCGTCTATCGCAGCGAAGACGATGGTGTTCACTGGAATCTGATCAGCCCCGAAGGCAGCAAGGAAATTCACGAGATCCAGTCCCTGGCGATCGATCCTGCGGATCCGAAGATCATTTATGCGGGCACATGGCATCTGCCCTGGAAGACCACGGATGGCGGTGAAAACTGGTCGAATGTGAAGCAGGGCATCATCGATGATTCGGATGTGTTCTCCATCATCATCGATCCGCAGACGCCATCGACGATCTATCTCAGCGCGTGCTCGGGAATTTACAAAAGCGTGGATGCGGCGGATCAGTTCAAGAAGATCCAGGGCATTCCTTCCACGGCCCGGCGTACCCGCAAGCTGCTGCAGGACTCCACGGCTCTGGACACTGTGTATGCGGGCACCACCGAAGGTTTGTACAAGACGCTGGACGCCGGCAAGACCTTCGCGCGCATGACCGATCCTAACGTCGTGATCAACGATGTCTATGTCGACCCCGCCAATCCATCCCATGTGCTGCTCGCCACCAATCGCAGTGGAGTGCTCAGCAGCCAGGACGGCGGCACAACGTTTGAGTCGTCCAACGTCGGTTTTACGGCTCGCCAGGTTTCGTCGTTCGCCTCCGACCCGCATGCCGGGTACAAGCTCTACGTTGGCGTGGTGAACGACAAGGAATCCGGCGGGGTGTTTCAGAGCGTGGACGGCGGCCTGAAATGGGTCCAGCAGAATGCCGGCCTGGGTGGACGCGACGTGTTCAGCCTGGTTTCGACGCAGGCGGGTACGTTGCTTGCGGGAACCTCGCATGGTGTCTTCCGCTTCCAGGAAGATGGCTGGCTCGACTCCAGCGACCTCACACCGGGGTCGCCTGCTCAGGGCTCTGCTGCCGATCTGACTCAGGGCGGCGCCTCTCCGATTGCTGCCGGTGATGCCGCGGCGTCTTCCGCCGACGCGCAAACTTCCGTGACGGCGAAGTCAGATTCGAAATTGGTGAGCCCCAAAAAGGGCAAAGCCGCCGCGGGTAAGAAGACCACGTCTCACACTGCGGCTGCTCATAGGCCCGCGGCGGGAATGCACAGGCCGCAAAGCAAGACCGCGGCTCATCACACGGCCGGGAGCAGGAGTTCTTCCGCCAGGCACGTACAGGCGAAGAAGCCGGTACACCCGGCTCCCAGACGCCTCTCCGCGGCAGCAACACCAGAGCCTGTTCAGCGGCTTGACGCAATCGTGTACTCGCTTGTCGCCGACGACGACACTGTATTTGCCGGTACGGAGCGCGGACTGTTTCGCAGTCCGGACGATGGCCATCTCTGGCTTCCCGTTCCATCGCTGGAAATGCCGGAAGTACATTTCTTCGCGGCCCACAAGCAGACGCTGATGGCGGCGGCGCTTAAGCGCATCGCCATCTCGACCGATGGCGGTGACACGTGGACCAATGTTCCCGCACCCGATGGCATCACGCAGATCGCGGCCATTGGCGTGGATGAATTGAACAACCTGTGGGTGGGCGCCGGCGAAGGCGCGTACTACTCCAGCGACCGCGGCGCAACCTGGAAGACTCTGCGCAGTTTGTACATCCACCAGGTGAATGGCATTTACTTCGATGCCCCCGAACACCGCGTGCTGATCACATCGTCCGCTTCGACGTTTGCGTTCGCGGTGTACCTGCCCGACTACAAGGTGAAGTACTGGGATTCGGGCTGGTCGTTGCGCTTTGTACGTCCGGTGGGCGATCACCTCATTGGAGCCACGCTGTTTGACGGCATGGTGCTGCAGCCGCAGATGGTGGATTCGCCAATCAGTTCCGGGAAATAAAGCCTCTCCCTCGCCGGCTTTATGCGGCTGACGGAGAGGCCTACAATAGAAACGTGATGAGTTCACAATCGATCAGCCCGCGTCCCCGGCATGGTTTTCAAACCGACGATCCAGCGCTGGAGCCGATCGCGGAGAAGGTCGAGCGTGGCGAGCGCCTCGGCTTCGACGATGGCCTCGCGCTGTATCGCAGCGGCGACATCCTCGCCGTGGGCTGGATGGCGAACCTGGTGCGCGAGCGCCTTCATGGCGACACTGCTTATTTCAATGTGAATCGCCACATCAACCCGACGAATGTGTGCGTGGCTTCATGCCGTCTCTGCGCGTTCGGGCGCAAGAAGGGCTCGACCGACACCTACACGATGGCGCTGGAAGAAGCCTGGGAAACAGCCGGCAAGGGATTGACGGAAGCGGTTACCGAGTTTCACATCGTCGGCGGCCTGCATCCCGACCTGCCGTTTGAATACTTCATGGACCTGGTCAGCGGGCTGAAAGAACGCTATCCGCAGGTACACATCAAGGCGTTCACCATGGTGGAAGTAGCCTTCCTCGCCAAGCGCGGCAAGATGACCATCGCCGAAGCGCTGCAGCGCATGAAGGCCGCCGGCGTCGATTCATGTCCAGGCGGCGGCGCGGAGATCTTCGCGGACCGCGTGCGCCACATTATCTGCGACCACAAGATCGATGGCAGCGAGTGGCTGGAAACAGCGAAGCTCACCCATCAGGCCGGCCTCAAGTCGAATGCGACTATGCTCTACGGGCATATTGAAAACGATGAAGACCGCGTCGATCACCTGATGAAGCTGCGCGCGGTGCAGGATGAAACCGGCGGCTTTCAGACGTTTATTCCGCTCAGCTTCCACCCTGAAAACACCGCGCTCGGCCATCTGCCCAAATCCACGGGCATGACCGACATCCGGCAGATCGCGGTAGGCCGCCTGATGCTCGATAACTTCGCGCACATCAAGAGCTACTGGCAGATGGTGACGCCGAAGATGGCGCAGATCTCGCTGCGCTTCGGCGCCGACGATATCGATGGCACCGTGATCGAAGAGAAGATCTATCACGATGCCGGCGCGAAGACGCCGCAAGGCATGCGACGCCAGGACCTGATGCGGCTCATTACTGAAGCAGGCCGCGTGCCCTTCGAACGCGACACCATGTATCGCGCCGTAACGCGCAGCGAAGACAGCTTCACGATCGCAGTCTAAGCGGTAGCAAATGCCAGAATAAATTCTGGCTTTGAAGGGGGCGGGACTTCAGTCCCGCCGTAGCTGCAGCAAGGGAACGCTCGACAGTCAGCGGCTCCAACGCAATATTCACCACATACTGCACGGCATTTTCCATTCGTCGAAACGTTGTAGCCATCCTCTATCTGCAAACCAGGAGATTGCCTTGGGTGCTTCGGATCTGGAGCTTCGTCCCTACCAACCCAGCGATCTCGATGCGATGTTTCGTCTGGACGAGGTTTGTTTTGACGAACGCTTCCGGTTCTCGCGGTCGATGGTGCGGCGTTTCGCGCAGGCTCCCAATGCCTATGTGGTCGTTGGTGAATCTGGAGAGCGGTTGGCCGGCTTCTGCATTCTGCACCTGACCGAAAGCGATCGAGGCATCCACGGCTATATCGTCACGCTGGATGTGGATCCGGAATTTCGCCGTCACGGGCTCGCTTCGCGAATGATGCGGGTTGTGGAAGAGACAGCGCTCGCCGAAGGGGCAGGTGAGATGACGCTCCATGTGTTCACAGGAAACGAAGGAGCGATTCGCTTCTACGAGCGGGAGAGGTATGTGCTCAAGGGACGAGCACGGAACTTCTATGGATCGGGGATGGATGCGTTGATGTATGGCAAGGCGCTGGGGTGGGAGAAATGAAAGTTAACAGGGAACAGTTAACAGCGAACAGTCGCCGGGTGCGCCACCTGTTTGTGCGTGGCCCTACGCATGGGCAGGGGCGGCAGCAGATCTCTCCGCTACGGCGCTGAAGCGCCTTGGGTCGAGATGACAGTGTTGCGGGGACGGGGATGACAGAAAGAAAAGCAAAGACGGCATCGGCGGCGCACTCATGACATCACTGCCGTTGCGGCAGCGCAGGCATTGTCAAGTCCACGTTATAGCGCCGTGGAAACCTCAAAACCGCCGACCATTCGCCGCCGATGTGGGTTTGCCAGACGATCGTTCCATGCAGCACCCGGGCGAGTTCTTCCGGAGTCAGATCGCGAACGGTATCGTAAGCCGCGAGCCGCGTGGTGTCGGTGGTGTGCGCCAACTGGTTGAGAACTTCCGGCGGCTCGTATTTGGTTGTGAACGCGAGCATCGTGTCGTAGTCGCCGGGCCGCGCCGCGGCTTTCATCACTTCAGGCCGCGTGAAGTTGTCCATCGAAGTCACGTGGAAGATGTGCTGTGAGTAGCCCAACTCAGGCCGCACCAGCGCTGCCGCCACCGGCCACGCCGTGATCACATGAGCATCGGGATCATGCGCGTTCAGGAAGTCGATCGCCTGTTGCTGGACCACGATCATGTCGCGATAGGTGAGGTTATCTTCAGGCGCCATGGCGTGCGGGCCGTTTATCCATAAGGCGGGGATGAACGCTGCGGCGGTCAGGGCAGCAAAAGCCGGCCAGTAGCTCGTCCGCTCGCGCCATGCGGCTGCCTGCGCGAAGATCATCAGCGCATACACAGGAAGCAGATAGCGTGTCAGGAGCGCTCCGCCCAGGACAGAGAAGAATCCCCAATTCACCACCAGCAGCACCGCGAACGTCGTATAGATCCGCAAGGCCAGCGGGGCGATGTTTTTGCGCCGCGGCAGCAGGAACGCCGCGAGCGTCAGCAGCCACGGAACATACATATTCCGCTGCCAGAACAGGTGCATCGCGCGGTACTTCAGCGACAGGAAGATATGCGCCCACGTGAAGTTCGCGGTGGCGTTGTAGCGAAGGTATTCAGGGTTTCCAAACGTGAAGCCGGTCGCGTGGTGATGGTAGGCAAACCATAACGCCAAAGGCAGTACGGGGAAGCAAAGCGCGGCCAGCCAGCGTAGATGCTCCTGACGCTGCTGCGGTTTACGCCAGTGCAACAGCAGCAGAACGAACTGGATCAGCGCCAGCGCAGCCGGTTCGACAATCGCGGTTTCCTTGGATAGCGCGGCGAGCGAAAACAGAGCCGCGACCGCGATCATCGTGCGCGAGGAAGGCTGCGGTGTGGAGACACCCGTTCCGTTCGGGGTATCGACGGCAAGCAACGAGAAGTAGCAGGCGAATCCGGCCAGCGTGAAGGCTGCGGCGAAAATGTCGGCGTGCGCCAGCGTGCTCTGCGCGAACCAGATGGGATAGATCGCCGTGAGCGCGGTAACGACCACGGCCGCACTGGCCCCGATCAACCTCTGGGTAAGACGAAACAGCGCGAGCAGCGCGACCGCCGCGAACGCTGCCACCATCAGGCGAGTAGCCAGGATGTGGTAGCCGGTCACGTGCCACAGCGTGCCGAGCACCACGTTCGGCAGCGGAGGGTGGGCGTTGGTGAACTCCGGAATCAGCGTGAAGCGGTGGTAGAAGTCCAGGGCGGCAGGGATGTAGTATCCGCCCTCGTCCCAGTAGTAGGGCAGGCGCAGCAGGGTGAGGTGGCTGAGCACCACCGCCGCGAACAGGATCGCGAACAGTGCAAGCGAAGGCAGCCCGGCGAGCCACTGGGGAACTCGCCGGACGCGATGGAAGAAGGAAGACAAGGGTTGACTATGGCCTGGGGCACCCCGAACAAGGTGCGGGCATTCCCTCAGCGGCTAAAGCCGCGTTGGTTCAAAGCAATAGATGGCGGGACTAAAGCCCCGCCCCTTCAAAGCGACGCAGAGCTGAGGAAGGTCTCCTGATGACTCCTCACCGCTGACGTCTTAGTGGACAGGGCCTTTGCCGGCCACGAAGCGGGGAGCGCCGTTCTGCGGACCTTCCAGAGAAATGGTCCCGAACGTTTGTTCATACTGCGCCAGGTTGTGAGTCAGCACATTGTGCAGCGCCTTGGCCTGCTGCGGGCTCAGATAGATGCCCTGGAAGTTGTTGATCGTCACCTGGTCGGCAGCTTCCTGCTCGATGGCTCCAAAAACCAGGAAGAAGTCCCAGACCGAAAGCCGGACCTGCACGCTGTTGGCGTAGGAGTCACGGTATTCCGAGGTCTTGGTCAGGGTGATTTTGGTGTTGTCGGGTTGGGTAATCGTCTGGCTCATGGGGTTCCTGGCTGGAATTTGGTGCGGGAGGAGAGACTCGAACTCTCACGCCGAAGCACAGGCTTCTAAGACCTGCGTGTCTGCCATTTCACCACTCCCGCAGTGAATTCTCAGGGTACTGGGATTGGAGCGAGGTTGCAATC
>DASYEV010000259.1:0-3211 GCA_036498835.1 Acidobacteriaceae bacterium
TTCCAAGCCATATCTTTCATTATCGCGCGTCGCCGCCCGTGGCCGGACGCCCCGCCTGCGTGGTAGTCTCCTCGCGAGTGATGGCCACGGAGTCCAACTCGCAAGCACCAAGCCAGCCGCGCTTCCGCGCGCGCTATCTGCTGCTGCTTCTGCCGTACGCCGCGCTTTGTTTTCCGCAGCTTTACGCGCGAGCCACACCCGAACTGTTCGGTTTTCCCTTCTTTTACTGGTACCAGTTCATGTGGGTCATCCTGACTTCGGCGCTGCTCTGGCTTTACTACAAGCTGGCGACGCGCCCGGCGTGAGTCGGCAACCTCGCCGCATCCATTCAGCGGTTTTCCTCAGGGTGCTGGCAAGGCAAAGATGCTTGTGCCGTTTTCCCCCAATGAAAACGGCGTTCCAAACTGCCTACGGGGGCACAGTGTGAGGGAAACCGCTCTAAACTGATAGTTGCGGCCGATGGACCTCCTGCAGAAAATTCGAACGCTTCCCACCGGCCCAGGCTGTTACCTCTACAAAAACGCCGAAGGGGAAGTGATCTACGTCGGCAAGGCGAAGAACCTGCGCTCCCGTGTGCGCTCGTACTTCCTTGCCGCCTCGCAGGCCAATGCGAAAACCGGCTCGCTGATGCGCGAAGCCGTCGATCTGGAATACATCACGGTCGCCAATGAGCATGAAGCGCTGGCGCTTGAAAATAACCTGATCAAGCAGCGCAAGCCGCGGTTCAACATTCTGCTGCGCGACGACAAGACCTACCCCTACATCAAGCTCACGCTTTCCGACCGCCACCCCAAAGTCTTCGTCACCCGCCGCCTGCGCAAAGATGGCAGCGCGTATTTCGGCCCCTATTTCCCGGGCAATCTCGCGCACCGTCTCGTCGACGTCATTCACCGCAGTTTCCTGATCCCCAGCTGCAAGGTCGATCTCAACCGCTATCATCCGCGCCCGTGCCTGCAGTACTACATCAAGCGCTGCCTCGGTCCCTGCGTCGAAGGCCTGGTCACCATTGACGACTATCGCCAGGTGATCCGCGATGTTCAGCTTTTTCTCGAAGGCAAGCCCAACGAGCTGGAAGACCGGCTGACGGCACGCATGGAGTCCGCCGCGGAAAATATGCTGTTTGAGCTGGCGGCGCGGCTCCGCGACCAACTCATCACCGTGCAGCAGGCAGGTGAGCGGCAGCGCATCGCTTCCGCTGATTCCGATGACGCGGACGTTTTCGGCTTCCACTTCGAAAACGACATGCTGGCCGTCAACCTCTTCCACATGCGCTCCGGCAAGATCGTGGATCGCCGCGACATGTTCTGGGAAGACCTTCCGGAGTTGGAAGACACCGCGATGACGGTCGAGGAAACCGCCGACGAAGATTCGTTAGCCCTGCCCACAACGTTGTCATCTCGACCGGATCGCAGCGCAGTGGAGAGACCTGCTTCCGAGGCCGCCGACATCACCGCAGACCTCGCCCTGGAGCCCGATCCCGAATATTCCGCCCCTGAGATAGCTGCCGACTCCCAGATTGCCGAAGAGCACTCCGTCCTGGCCTCACCGTTCGAAGCGGACCAACCGCAGAGCGAGGTCATCGCCGACTGCTGCACGGATGAGCCGCCTTCTAAACCCTCGGCCCTAAACCCTGAACCCTCCTTCTCGCCTTCCGCCTTTTTCTCCGCGCTGCTCAAGCAGCTTTACCTCGATCAGGCGTACGTACCCAAGCACATCTATGTGCCCGTCGACTTTGAAGACCGCGCCTTGCTGGCCGATGCACTGCGCGAAAAGAGCGGCCACAAGATAGAGATCGCCGCCCCACAGCGCGGCGACAAGCGCTCTCTCGTGGACCTCGTCTGCCAGAACGCCAAGGCCAGCTATGACCAGCGTTTCCGCGTGCTGCAACCCAGCATCCGGAACATGCAGGAATCGCTGCAGGATGCACTGACCCTGCCCGAGCCTCCGGAACGCATTGAGTGCTTCGACATCTCGCACATCCAGGGTGCGGAAACCGTGGCTTCCATGGTGGTATGGGAAAAGGGCGCGATGAAGAAGTCCGACTATCGCAAGTTCCAGGTTAAGACCGTAACCGGTGTCGACGACTTCGCCAGCATGCGGGAGATCGTGTTCCGCAGATACAAGCGTCTGCAGGATGACAAGAAGCCCATGCCTTCACTCATCCTGATCGATGGTGGTCTTGGGCAGCTTCATGCAGCCGCCGCCGCGCTGGAGCAGCTCGGCCTCACCACGCAGCCGCTGGCTTCCATCGCCAAGCGTGAAGAGGTGATCTACGTGCACGGACAGGAAGACGATCCGGTCGTCCTGGACCGCCGTTCACCGATCCTGCACGTGGTGCAGAAAATCCGTGACGAATCCCACCGCTTCGCCGTGAGCTACCATCGCAAACGCCGCGAAATGCGCGACCGCGTCAGCGAGGTGGACGAGATTCCCGGAGTTGGCCCCCGCACCCGGCAGCGCCTGCTGGAACACTTCGGAAGCGTGCGTGCTCTGAAACAAGCCATTGAGAAGAATCCGGATTCGCTGACCGCCGTGGTCAACAAGGCGACGGCCGATAAGATCCAGCGATATTTCAGTGAAATCTCTGCTACATCCTGAATTCTTCCTTGTTTTCCATTTTGTGACCCTGAACAGTCAACTCCGTGGCAGGAGTTGACTGTTATAACGTTCATCCCATGCGTTCCCTCTTCTTCGCCTCGCTGTTCGCCTTGGCCGCTCCATTGAGCGCGCAGCATACCGCGCTGCACCGCCAGATTGCCGCCATCGCGAACGACGCGCATGGCAAGGTCGCTGTGGCTTGCGATGTCGACAAGGTCAGCATCGATTGCAAGTTGGACCAGGGCGGCGTTCATCCCATGCAATCCACGTTCAAGCTGCCGCTCGCGATCTGCGTGCTGCGGCTTGTGCAGATTGGCGACCTCAAGCTCGATCAGCCGGTACGCTTTCTGCCTTCGGACCGTTATCCCGGCAGCTACTCCCCGCTGCAGGATGCGCATCCAGGAGCCAACGTGGATGTGCCGCTGCGGGAACTGCTTCGCCTCTCCGCGGGTTTATCCGACAACATTGCAACCGATATTCTGCTGCGGCTTGTCGGCGGCCCGCAGGCGGTGCAGCGGACGCTCGACAGCATTGGGCTTCCCAATATCCACGTGCGCGATTCGGAACGCAGCATGCACGACCACTGGGACGCGCAATATCGCAATGACGCTCC
>DASYEV010000260.1:0-29082 GCA_036498835.1 Acidobacteriaceae bacterium
CGTGCTGTTTCCCTGGGTGCACATCACGCTGTCGAATCTGAAGCGGTTCCTGCTCGGCACGCACCACAACGTGGAGGCCAAACACCTGCCCTACTACGTGGCCGAGTTCAGCTACAGGCTCAACCGCCGCACCATGGAACCCGACCTCATGACTCGCCTGCTACGAGCCTGTATCACCACACAAACCATCACATATAAACAACTTGTCGCTACGCCTGAACAAACTTGATATTCATCTACCGAAAATGCTCTAGCGGAGATCAAGACCTGTTGCTTGGCGAACAGCACTTCATTTGTGATCGAGACGCCGGAAGCCTATCGCCGAGGAATTGCCGAAAGATGAGCTGAGCAACGGAATTGCTCAGCGTTGGAGAGTCTGATTCGTGTCGTTCTTTGTTGATTATTTGGTGGGCACAGCAGGATTCGAACCTACGACTTCCACCGTGTGAAGGTGGCACTCTACCGCTGAGTTATGCGCCCGTTCCACCCCGGCGGAACCGGAGAGGCAAGACTGAAGCTGCCTGAGAACCGATTCGCACGAAAGGAACATCTCATCCCTTGTTGGTGGGAACCGCTCGATCAGGTTGCTGCTTCGAACCTACTTTTCTAAGGTAGCACCGGGGCACCCGTTTCGCCAACCGCAGGCCCGGCGGATGGCGTCCAACTGTCTGATCCGAAAGGTACAATAACGCCCTGATGCCGCCTTCGCCACATACCGAAGAACCGCTGGATCCGGAACTCCCGCCGGAGCATCTGGAAGATGAAGATTCGGTGAAGGAAGCGCAACCTGCGGACGAAGACCGGGTTACGGAAGATATGGGAACCCTGGCGCTCAATCCGACAATGCCCGGCATGCTTGACGGGGTTCGGGCAGGCACATCGGCAGACCGCGCCGGATCAGCTGCCGACGTCCTGACGCCTGAACAGCGTAAGGCACGGGCAGCGGCTGCCGCTCGCGGAGACTTTTCCGACTTTTCGGATGCGGACGTCATGCTGGAACTCCGCGCCGGCAACATGGCGGCATTCGATGTGCTTCTGGCCAAGTACCGTAAGCCCATCATTCACTTCATGTTCCGTATGGTGCACAACCAGGCGGTGGCGGAAGAGCTTGCCCAGGAAGTCTTTCTCAGGGTGTTTCGCTCGCGCGAAACCTACCGGGCGGAAGCCCGGTTCAGCACCTGGCTGTACCGCATTGCCACCAATCTCGGCGTCAATCATGCCCGCGACACCAAGCATGAGCGCTCGGCTTCGACGATTTACCTGGACGAACCCGATAGCGAGACTGGCACAACGCCGGATGTGGCCGATAGTACTCCCAGCATTGAAGCGGACATGCTTCGCCGGGAGCGCATGAACGCGATTCGCCAGCACGTGCTGGCACTTCCGGAACGGCAGCAAAGCGCCGTCCTGATGCACAAATATGAAGGCATGGACTACAAGCAGATCGGCGAGGTGCTGAAGCTGTCCGAGTCCGCAACCAAGTCTCTGCTGTTCCGCGCCTACCAGACGTTGCGCGAGAAGCTGAAGGATTTTGTTTAGAAATTTGGATAACGAGTGCAGCTTTGACGCAACGTTATCCGTCAACGACCCAGGAACGGGGGGCCGAACATGAACAACACGACGAGCAAAACGACCTCAAATACCGACTGTAAGACCTGCCAGGCGCACATGGCGGATCTCCTGCTGGAACCCGGTTACCTTGCCGCACACCCTGAGCTCCAGGCTCACATGGACGGCTGCGATTCCTGCCGGACCGAGCTTGCCGAGCTGAACGCTACCATGGCGCTGCTGGACGAATACACCGCTCCGGAGCCTTCGCCCTACTTCGACACCCGGCTGCATGCCCGCCTGCGCGAAGCCCAGGAAGCGGCTCCCGAAGGCCTGTGGGAACGCATGCGCTCCTTCCTGATGTTCAGTACCGGCCGCAGCTTCCGCCCGGCGGTCACTGCGGCCCTGGCTCTGACCCTGATTGCAGGCGGCGCGGGCTATGTGGGCATCAACGGCGGCGACCTGTTTCACAGTGGTCCCGCGCAGGCGTCCAACACGGTGAACGATCTGAAAGTGCTTGATAACAATGAGTCTGCCGAACAGCAGATGGGCCAGCTTCTGGATCAGTCCGGCGCCGAGGACGACGACGCGCAATCGACCACGTAGAGGTGGCATTCCCTCAGCTGCTCAAGCCGTGTTGCTCTTCTGGGGTTTACGGCGGGACTGAAGTCCCGCCCTTGCAAGGCCGGGGGTCCATCCAGATTTTTGGAAACTATCCAGAAATCCGGGCGTTCTCCGAAAAACCGGGACTTCTCTGGGTATGCTTGCCGGTAGCATTGGTTCGGTCCTTTTGTCGGTTAGCGTTAACTTGTTACGCACTTGCGCCGCCGAAGAAATCCTGTAGGATGGAGGCCGTCCCGAGAAATCGCAGTACGAGCTATTGGAAGACCTCAAGTTGGCGCCTAAGGCCATCTGGGGATCACGCTCACAATATCTGGCAGGAACCATGATCCTTTCGGCTCCAATCCGAATTGCAGGCATGGCTGTGGGCTTGTGTATCGCCGCAGCGTTGCCTTCGTGTGCGCAAAAGCATGCGTCTGCTCCCGCGCCAGTCGTGCGCAGTGCGCCTCCTGCCCAGTCCGGAAACCCCAATTCCAGCCGGCTCGCTCCCATCGAGCGCAAAAACCACCCCAATGCCCCCAAGAACATGGGCGAGCACCTGCCGGAGTGGATGAGCCAGCACAGCAACCTCACCGCCCAGCAGCAGCAACAGGCTCTGGAAAAGGAACCCGGCTTTCACGACCTGCCACCGCAGACGCAACAGCGTATGCGCGACCAGCTTGCCCGGCTGAACGCCATGCCGGCTGCCAAACGCGAGCGGGTGCTGGAACGCAATGAGGCGATCGAGAAGATGACGCCCGACCAGCGCGTCCAGTTCCGCAGTGCGATGAAGCAACTCGCCGATCTTCCACCCGATCAGCGCCGCTACGTCGCACGGACGTTCCGCGGATTGCGTGAGCTGACCCCGCAACAGCGCGCGAATGTGCTGGCCTCGGACCGCTTCGACCACCTGACGCCCGAACAGCGCTCCACCCTGAACAACCTGATGAAGGTGGAACCGTTCATGCCACCTGCGTATGACAGCGGCGCGCCGGTGAGCGCAGCGCAGTTGCCGCAGCATTAGGGTCGGTTCCCCTTTCCCGCCAAACCTTGTCATCTCGACCAGAGGCGCTTGAGCGCCGCAGCGGAGAAACCTGCTGTTGCCCACCCCACGTCTAGAGCATTTCCCATAATGCTGTGCCCTCCCGAAGCGGCTGAAAAGGTCGTTTTCTTTGGGGAAAACGACTTCAACATCTTTGCCCTGGGGTACACCTTCATGGGAAATGCTTTAGTTCCCGAGCGCCCTTATACAGGGTCATCCTGGAGGGAGCGCAGCGACCGAAGGACCCCCGTATTTTGTTTGTGGCCGCGAGAGTGCGGTAGGTGGCATTCCTGCGTAGTCCATTGACAGTGAAGCATCCCGCAATACGGGGGTCCTTCGCCTGCGGCTCAGGATGACCCTGTATAAAGGGTGTTGGCGAACCGGGCAAAGGCAGCGCCGGAAGCTCGTCTAGTTCTTGAAGAAGTTCTTGGCCAGGAACAGTACATTTGCGGGGCGCTCCGCCAGGCGGCGCATGAAGTACGGATACCACTCCGTACCGAAGGGAACGTAGACCCTCACGCCATAGCCTTCACTCACAAGCTGGCGTTGCAGATCGCGGCGCACGCCGTACAGCATCTGGAACTCGAAGGCACGCTTGTCGACCTTGTGCTCCTGGACGAATTTCTTCATCTTCGCGATGATGACTTCGTCATGCGTGGCGATCCCGCAGAAGACGCCGCTGGTTACCAGGCGCTGCATCAACGTGACGTAGTTGGCGTCGACATCCACCTTCTGCGGATAAGCGATCTCCGCGGGTTCCTTGTAGGCGCCCTTGCAGAGACGCATGCGAATGCCTTGAGCGATCAAGCGCTCGACATCGTCCTTGGTGCGGTACATGTAGGCCTGCAGCACGGTTCCAACCGCGCCCGGGTATTTGGCAAACAGGCGTTCGGTCATGGCGACGGTGGCTTCGGTGTATTCCGAGCCTTCCATATCGATGCGCACGAAACTATTGATGGCCGCCGCGTGCTCCACCATCTCGCCGACGATGCGCTCCGCCAAGGCTGGTCCCGCACCGTGGCCGCCGATGTCCATGCCCATCTGGGTGAGCTTGACGCTGACGTTGGCGCGAAGCTTGCGGCGTTCGATCTCGTCCAGCAGGCGATGGTAGATGGCCGCGCTTTCTTCCGCCTGCGATACCTGCAGAACGCTTTCGCCCAGCGAATCGAGCGAGACATCCAGGCCTTCCGCATTCAGCTGCTCGGCAACGGCAACTGCCTCCTCCACCGTCATGCCCGCGACAAACCGTCGCGATACACGCCGGCCTATCGCCGAACGTTCTGAAAATGTGCGAAATGCCCGGTTCGTCGAAAGCGCGATAAAAAATGATCGAAGCAAACTAACCTCAAAGCAAAGGACTGTCCTGACAACGAGACATTGTCGCATAGGGAAAAGGCAGGGGGCAGGGAGCAGGGGTCAGTTAACAGCGAACAGTTAACAGTAGAGAGCGGATTACCTGCGACAAAGGCGGGTGGGCCGTCCCGAGAGATGGGCAGGGGCGGTGAAGCAGGTCTCTCCGTTACGCGTCACGATGAAGCCGTGACGCTTCAGTCGAGATGACAAATTGGTGGTTGGAGATGCGCGGTTTGCTGTTCCCTGTTAACTGTTCGCTGTTAACTGCCTTAACGCGCTTCGATTTGTTCGGCGCGTTCCACGGGCGGCGTAGTCATCTTGCTGGTGTCTTTCATCGCCGCGATGGCTTCGTCGTAACGGCCGCGTACCGAGTTCGACCGTATCTGGGCCATTTCTTTCAACATCTGCATGCCATCCTTCAGATAGCTGATGCGGCTGCGTTCGTCGTGGCCCCACGTGACTGGAACTTCAGCGATCCTGTACTTCAGCTTGCGGGCGATAAACAGGATTTCCGGGTCGAAGCCCCAGCGTTCGATCGTCTGCAGGCGAAAGATGGTCTGTGCGGCATCGCGCTTGAATGCCTTGAAGCCGCACTGGGTGTCTTTGAAGGGCAGACCCATCACCTTGCGCGTCACCCAGTTGAAGCAGCGTCCAAAAAAACGACGATACAAGGGCTGGTGGATGGTCTGGCGCTGTTTCTCGAGCCAGCGCGAGCCGATCGCAACGTCCGCACCCTCGTTCAGCGCTTCAAGCAGCCGGGCGCCTTCTTCCATGGGAGCCGAGAGGTCGGCATCCGTGAATAACACCATGTCGCCCGCTGCCTGCAGCAGGCCGTTGCGGACGGAGTATCCCTTCCCGCGGTTGCCGGGATTCCTGACCATGTGCAGGCGCGGATGACTCTGCATCCAGCGCTGGACGATCTCAGGCGTCTCGTCGGTTGAACCGTCATCGACTACAAGCACTTCGGCGTCCCAACCCTGCTCGTTCACGCATGCGAGCACGCGTTCCAGGGTTTCTTCGATCCGCGCGCACTCGTTGTACGCGGGGATCACGATGCTGAGGGAGGGGTGCGCCACGCTTGTACTTGTACCTTTCGTCGCCGGCGGAGCAAATAGTGCAGAACTTCTTTCGAACAGACCTTTTACGTCTGGAACGAAGTCCACGGGCCGCCCGGCATGACGCGCCCAATCATACGCTACCCATTAGACATCGCAACATGGACTTTGGTCTCTTTTATCCGCGATCGATATCGGAGAGATACGAAAGATATGCGGACGGCGTGCGGGTTTGTCCCTCTTCGCACCTGACATTTCTCCTGAAGGTTTACAGAAAGCGGAAATGCCGATGCCATTTTCTCTCCAGGAAAATGGCATCCACTATCGTCCGTCGAAAGCGCGGTATCGGGAGAAATGCTGTCCCATCCTGCTACACTCGCCAACATGCCGGACGAATTTCCGCCCCACGCACCACCTTCGCCTCAGCCGGATCCGACGGGCAGCTTCAATCAGCCTCCCGCGCCGCAGGCTTACCGGTCCGTCTATGAAGGCTCACAACGTATTGCCTTCCCTCCAGCCTATCCGCCGGCTCCGCGGCGTTCAGGCTGGTTTTGGGCGGCCATCCTGGGTGGAGTGGCCGTATGCGGCCTTGCCATCGTCTGCTTCACGCTGGTTGCCCTGGTCAAAGCGGCCGGCGGTTCCGACAGCGGAACGGCTTCGTTCACGTCGGACTCCATCGCGGTCATCGATATCGCGGGAGTGATCACCGATGCCGACAAGATCAATAAGCAGCTCGAAAAATATGGCGACGACAGCAACGTCAAGGCCATTGTGCTGCACATCAACTCGCCCGGCGGCGGAGCGGCAGCCTCGCAGGAGATTTATCACGAGGTCATGCGCGTCCGTAAGGAGAAGAACAAGAAGATCGTCGCCTCCGTTGAGTCCGTGGGCGCTTCCGGCGCCTATTACATCGCCTCAGCCTGCGACAAGATCTATGCCAACCCGGCCTCGGTGGTCGGTTCCGTGGGCGTCATCATGGAATGGACCAACTACGGCGACCTGCTGCGCTGGGCCAAGATGAAGAATGTAGTGATCCATGCCGGCGAACTGAAAGACGCCGGGGACCCAACCCGCGATCTGACACCCAAGGAAGAGGCTTATTTCCAGTCGCTGGTCGACAACATGTACGGCCAGTTTGTGCACGACGTCGCAGTCGGCCGTCACACCACGGATGACAAGATCAAGCCTCTGGCCACCGGCCAGGTGTGGACCGGCGAGCAGGCGGAACCACTCGGCTTGATCGATGCGCAGGGCGGCTTTCGAACTGCCTTGATGGATACTGCACATTCAGTAGGAATTAGTGGCGAGCCGCACATTGTGCGGCCCGCCAGGGAGAAACACGGGCTGCTGGCCTACCTGAATGGCGACAACGGCGAAGACCTTTTTCCGAATCCGTCCCAGCTTCTGAACCATTCCCCAGGCTTTTATTTCCTGTGGAAGTAGGGATCTTCAGCGAAGCGGATGCCTGTAAGTAGCTGAAATATCAGGGAATTTTTAACTGCGTCCTTTACAGGCTGTCGTTTCGTCTCTAACTTGGCGCGGCTGTTTCGCAGATTGCGGCCCCGGAATACAATCAAGACCACGGAGCTCACCGACATGACCAAAGCCGAACTCGTCGACCGCGTTACCGCTCTTGGCGACCTCACCCGCCGCGACGGCGAAGTGATCGTCGATACCCTTTTCGACTCCATCATCGGCGCACTCAAGTCCGGCGACAAGGTGGAAGTGCGCGGATTTGGCAGCTTCCGCACCCGCCAGCGCAACTCCCGCACCGGCCGTAATCCCAAGACCGGGGCCAGCGTTGCCGTCCCGGCGAAGCGTGTGCCCTTCTTCAAGCCCAGCAAGGAGCTGCGTGACCTGGTGAACCCATCCGGTGACGCGGAGACCCCAGCGGATGAGACGCACGCGCACGTCGACCCCCACCATCCCCCCGCGATGTAACTCTGCGCCACACAAGCAGTTGATGCACAGCCAGGCTGGTGCAATCGCCCCGCTTGGTGTCATTTCCAATTGCGCCTTCAGAACGGCACTTTGCCCCCTGAATCGCCAGGGATGTGGAGCAGCGGCGATTTGCGGCTTCACGATACACTCAGAGCCGTATGCCCCCTGCAATCTCCGCGCAGTCTCTTACCCGCACCTTCGGCTCATTTACCGCAGTCGACAACATCGACCTGGTTGTACAGCCCGGCCAGTTTTTCGGGTTTCTTGGGCCCAACGGCGCCGGCAAATCCACCACCATCAAGATGCTGACCGGCTTGCTCGCACCGACATCGGGACATATTGAAGTTCTGGGGCACGATCTGCTCCGCGACCCTGTGGAAGTGAAACGCCACATCGGCGTTGTGCCCGAGGGCATGGCCCTCTTCGGCAAGCTCACGGCGAGCGAGTACCTGCACTTTGTCGGCCGCATGTACGGCCTGGACAAAGCGACCACCGAGCAACGCACAGCGGAGTTGCTGGAGTTTATGGGTCTGGCCAACGAGCGCAAGAAGCTGATTGCGGACTTTTCCCACGGCATGGGCAAGAAGCTCGCGCTGGCAGCCGCGGTGATTCACGGACCCAAGGTGCTGTTTCTGGATGAACCGTTTGAAGGCGTGGATGCGATTGCCGCAGGCACCCTGAAGTCCATGCTTCAAGGCATGATCGCGCGTGGCGCCACGGTGTTTCTCACCTCGCACGTGCTCGAAATTGTGGAGCGCCTGTGCTCGCACATTGCAATCATCCATCGCGGACGCATCGTCGCCAACGGATCGCTGGATGAACTGCGTGCGGGCGTGCAGGCAAGGCTCGCCGTGCCTGCAGAGGATGGAACGGTCCAGGCTCCTGCCGATCCCCATGCCCGGCTTACGCTCGAACAGATTTTCCTTTCCGTCGTTGGCGGCGAACAAGGCATCACGCATCCTGAGCAGGAACTCGCATGGCTGAGCTAGAGCAGTCTCCGGAACGGGAACGCTGGAGCTCCGCGCAAACCCGCGCGCAATATGGCGCGATTGCCCGGCTGCGCTGGCGCATGCTGATCAACAACTTTCGCCGCAAAGGCGGAACAGGCGATCTGATTGCCCGAATCATCACCGTGCCGATCGTCGCATGTTTCATGGTGCTGCCGACGATTGGCGCCGGCTTAGGCGCCTGGTACTTCACAGCGCATGAACAACTCTCGTATGTGACCTTCATCCTGTGGGGCATTTTCGGCTTCGCCCAGTTGCTGAATATCAACCTCGGCCAGCCCGGCACGACCTTCAATCCAACGGAACTCATCCGCTTTCCGATGCGGCTGCGCAGCTATGTGACGATCCGCTTGTTTTTCGGCCTGATGGCGCCGGCCAACATTGTCGTCACTGCCATGTCGCTTGCTGTCGCTGTAGGTGTGACGTGCGCAATACCCAGATTATGGCCGTTCGCGTTTCTCGCGATGGTAATCTTTGCCGCCACCAACGTGTTCTTTACGCGTATGTTGTTTTCCTGGGTCGACCGCTGGATGTCCACACGGCGCGCGCGCGAAGTCTTCACCGCCCTGGTGTTCACCATCTCCCTGGGGTTTCAGTATCTCAACGTTACGTATAACCCGAGCTTCAGCCGCCACCATCATGGCGGACAGGTCGCGACGGAGCGAGTCAATACCGCGGTGGCTTCGTACCACAAGGTCGAGCCGATCCTGAACGCCCTGCCTCCGGGACTCATGGGCAACTCACTGGTGAATGCCGACCGGGGCGCCTACGTCATTTGCTTAGTCGAAACCGCCGGTTGCGCGCTGTTTGCCTGTGCTTTTCTCAGCATCTTCGCGCTGCGGATGCGTACCGAATTCCACGGCGAAAATATAAGTGACGCAGCCAATGGCGTTTCCCGCAAGAAGCCCGACCCACAACCTGCCATCAGTCCGCGAGCGTTGGCGGCTTCAGAGCCTGAGCAAAAGCTTCTCAGCTTTTCTTCCACTGTCCGCGCCGCTTTCTCCAAAGAATTTCTTTACATGCGGCGAAACAGCGGCATGTTCTATGGAATGATCGCACCGGTCGTGATGGTGATTCTGTTCGCGGGCAAATTGTCGGCACGGCAAAACGGCTGGTGGATATTTCCCGTATCACTGGCGTATACCATGATCGGGCTCGCGCCCCTGGCCTACAACTCCTTCGGCCTGGAGGGCGCAGGCAGCCAGTTCTACTTTCTCGCGCCCGCTCCGCTGCGTGCCGTCTTCCTCGCCAAGAATCTCATGGCGTTCCTGATGGCTGCCGTTGAAGGGTTTACGGTCTGGCTGATCTTCAGTCTGAAGGGTCAGCCGCCTTCGCTTGCGATCCTTGTTGCCGCCACATTCTGGGTGGTGGGGACGTTGCTGCTCAGTGTGACAGTGGGGAACTTCCGCTCGATCTCCGCGCCGAAGAAGATCAACCTGAATCGCACCGCCAACAAGCAGGCTTCACCGCTCAGCGCGTTGCTGAGCATTGGCCTTCTGCTGCTGACCGCGGCGTTCGGCGGCGGGATACTGTTCGGCGCTCGCTTTCTCGAATTGAGCTGGGTATTTCCGATTCTGGTGATGATGCTGTATGCGGCGGCGGGCTTGATCGTGTACATCCTCGCCCTGCGCAACATCGATGAGTACGCGCTGGACCGCCGCGAATCGCTGTTTGAGGAGCTCTGCAAACAGTAGGGTTGCCGGATGTTGCAGCGCTGAAGGCGCGTTCTATACCAGCCTGGGGCGAAGCCCCAGGTCGGGTGGTGATAAGAGATTGAGGGCTGAAGGCCCGCCCTATAGTGGCATCACTATAGGGCGGGCCTTCAGCCCTTGTGCATTGAGTCGGCGCATACCTGGGGCTTCGCCCCATGAGCGCTAACTTTAGTTGGTTTCAGCCCTTCATCTTGTGCGGAATCTAATTCGATAACCGCATGGGTAGTGTCTTGGAGGCGTTTCTAAAGTCTTAACTTAGCGCCTATGGGGCTTCGCCCCAGGCTGGTATAGAGCGCGCCGTTGGCGCTTGAATCCATGTCCGTTTCTACCTTCTCAGGCATACGGCGTTCTCACGCAAACACGAACCCAGAACTTTCAAAACTCAACCTGATGAGGGAGCAGTTCCCTTCTCCACGCCAATCACGCTGAGCATGCGGCCGGTGAAGCCGTGCTCGTCGCGGTGAGAAAAGTATTTGCGCCGTCCGTTCGTCAGCCTTGCACAGGCTGTGCATTCGCGCACCAGCGTAATGCATTTGGCAGCTACACCTGCATCCAGCAATTGCCGCCGGTTCGCTTCCACAAGATCGAGGTGGATCTGCGGACCGATGTTGGAGTGCCCGGGGGCTCGCGCAGTCAAAAACAGCATTGGGTACTTTTCGCGAACGGGGTCCGAATCGTAGACCTCCGAGAAGAGCTTGCGACTGTAGGCAAACTGGCTTTCAAACTCGAATCGCACCTCCTCCCCTACAGCAAAACAGCAGGCGCCAATGCAGGGGCCGATGGCGGCAACCAGATCACGCGGCCTGGAACCGTAATGCAGCCGGAAGTCGCCGATGCCGCGTTCGACAATGCGTTTCAGCGTGCCTCGCCAACCGGCATGAAATGCGGCCACAACCCGGCGGCGAGTATCGGCCACCAGCACCGGGACGCAATCGGCAGTCTGCACACCCAGCAGAAGCCCGGGCAAGCCGGTCATCAGGGCATCTCCGCGCAAAATAGCCTTGCCTGCGGGAGTGGCTAACGGCCCGTGCTCGGCTTCCACCCTGTGCACCTTGCGGATTAGAGCGGTATGGGTCTGGCGGATGGTCACGAGCTCGAGCGGTGTTTTCCCGGCAACTGCAGCAACGAAGCGTTCGCGGTTGGACGCTACGGTCTCAGGCGCGTCCGACTCAGTCCACCCCAAGTTCTGTTCGCCGTATTCGCCTGCGGAATAGGCCAGCGAGCTGCCGCCCTCCCGGGTACTGAAGCCCGCTTTCAGCCAGCTAAACTCTTTCCATTCTTTAACTTGCACAACCCCGGGTTTGGCGACGCGATTGCGGGCAACGACCGCCACCGAAGTTTTCTCCGATTTGCTTTGCTCGCCGTTTTTCGAGGGTCCGCCACGGCTGGCGCGTCGGCCCTGGGTCAACCCAACCTCACGGAGCATGGCGTCCACGCCGGATGCGTGGGGAGCTGTTCGTCGACTGCTGCTCATGTCTCGATTGTAGGGGGGCGTTAAAGAATCTGGGCCCGTCTTCCGACGGGCCCTGGAGAGGCATAAGGGGAGGGAAAATCTGAGGAATCGTAGAGGTGCCTAAAAAAGGCAAAAGTGGATCGAACAACGGTAGGACAAACTGGAATTGCCTCTCAGTTACTGAATTAGACGCGCGGGCCAGCCAAAGGTTGCCTGAAGTTAACAACCCTCGGAAGCAGCGCCGTTTCTTGCGAAACGACATTCCGGCGCGGCCTTGCATTCGATAGTCACAGAATGCGCTCCGTTATCCATGTTGTTCGTATAGCTTGCATCCGAAGGAGTTCGGCGTTACGATACCGCGATTGCTCCGATGACGACAGCCACCCAGATCGCCTCCCATCTCCTTCGCTCAAGGCTCGGCAAAATCTGTGTTGCCATTACCGGCAACACGCCTGATGAGATGGTCGAACGGGCCACAGCAGCCCTGCATGAAACCAGTTTTCTCGAATTCCGGCTGGATTATCTGCCCAAGCCCGCAGCGGCTCTGCCCAGACTGAAAGAATTCATCGACAGCAACGGCGCCGCAACGGTAATCGCCACCTGCCGGTGCAAAGAAAACGGCGGAAAATTTGAGGGCACCAGCAAAGCTTCGCTCGACATCCTGCTGAGCGCGGCAGCCTGTGGATTTCAGCTCGTGGACATTGAGCTCGAGTCTGTGGAAAAACTTCCCAAAGACACGCTGGATAGCTTGCGGGCGGCCGGTGCGTCAGTCATCGTCAGCTATCACGACTTCAAAACGACCACGAATCTGGATAAGGTCTACGCGCGCATGGAGCCGTTTGGCGCGGATTTCATCAAGATCGTTCCGACTGCACGCACCCTGACCGACAACCTGACACTCATGCGCTTTCTGGAGCGCATGGAAGACCACTCCAACAGCAGTATTGTCGGCATCTGCATGGGCGAACCGGGCATTATTTCGCGGGTGCTGGGATTGCGCGCGGGTTCGGCATTTACGTTTGCCGCAGCCAACGTCGGCGAAGAAACCGCGCCCGGCCAGATCGCGGCACGCACCCTGATTGAAACCTACCGCGCCGACCAGGTCGACGCGGCAACCAAGATCTACGGCGTGGCCGGCGACCCCATTCGCGCTTCCCTGTCGCCGCTGATGATGAACACGGCGTTCCGCAGGGAGACCGTGAACGCGGTGTATCTCGGCCTGCAAACCTCCAAGGCGGAAGACCTGTTCGAGCTTGCGCGCGAAATTCCGATCCAGGGCCTCAGCATCACGATGCCGCTCAAGGAAACGGTGATCCCACTGCTGGAGCGCACCGACCCACTGTCGGCCAAGATCGGGGCGGTCAACACCGTGCTGCGCGCGCAGGATGGCAAGTTCTACGGCTTCAATACCGACGTGGCCGGTATCATCGTTCCGCTGGAGCGCAGGTTGAGCCTGAACGGCGCCAAGGTGCTGGTACTGGGAGCCGGCGGCGTAGCCCGTGCGGCGGTATTCGCCTGCCGCGACAAGGGCGCGGAAGTTTCCATCCTGAACCGCACGCCGGAAACCGCGCAGAAACTCGCACGCCAGGCCGGAGCCAAGACCATCAAGCACGATGCGGTGGCCAAGACGCACTTCGACGTGATCATCAACTGTACGCCGCTGGGCATGACCGGCTTCAAAGGCACGCCGCTGCTGAACGCGGAAGACCTGAACGCCCGCCTGGTGTTCGATACGGTCTACAACCCCCTGGAAACGCCTTTGCTGCGCATGGCGCGCTCCAAGGGTATTGCCGTGATCTCCGGCGTGGAAATGTTTGTGCAGCAGGGTGTACGGCAGTTCGAAATCTGGACCGGCAAGCCCGCTCCCGTCGATGACATGCTGCGGGTGGTGTTGCACTCCCTACGTCAGGCCGCGGAAGCTGCCGGCGAGGCGCCTGGCTCCATGCCGCCCGTCACCAAGCTTGAGGCTCCAGCCGCGGCTGCGCCGCCGGCAGAACCGGAACACGCCAAAGCAGCGAAGGCTACTTCGGCAACGCCTGCGAAGAACATGCCTGCCAAGGCAGCGGTTCCCGCGAAAGCTGTGTCTGCGTCTCACGCAAAGGCAGCGCCTGCGAAAGCCGCTGCGGTCAAGGCCGCACCGGCGAAAGCGGCAGTGAAGGCCGCTCCAGCAAAGGCCACGGCCAAAGCCGCGAAGGTTCCTGTGAAAGCAGCGGCGAAACCGGCCCCGGCAAAAGCAGCGAAGGCTGCGGCCAAGCCGAAAACTGCAGCGAAGCGGTCACGTTAGAGCATTTCCAATTTTCTTTGGAAACTCCGACCGTGGACACATCCCGAAATACGGGGATCCTTCGGCTGCGCCTCCTCATGACCGGGCTACTCAGGTGCCCGGTCATTTCATCCGTAACTCGCTGAAAGCGAGTCAGATTGCTCAGGATGACCCACATTGGAGAGTTGGAGACACCTGGAAAGATGGGCAGGTGCAGTGGCGCGCCTTGCACGCGATACCCCCCTCGCAAGAAGGCGCGAAGGGGGGGCCACCCGGCATGATGGCGAACGAAGCGCCCTACTGCTTCGTCACCCTGCGAATGCCGCTGGTCACGGGCGGTCCGTAGATGAACTCCTTGTCCATCCACTTCTTCAGTGCGTCAATGTTTTGCGGACGCCCGAGAAAGTCCTTCACAAGCTGCGCTGCCGGCTTCGAGCCTCCCGGCTCAAGCACCGTTCTGCGATAACGCAAGGCTGCCGGCCCATCGAGCAGGTTTCTCTCGTCGAATGCGGCAAACAGGTCCACCGCGATCACCTTGTCCAGGACGTAGGTGTAGTAATTCGACGAGTAGCCGGTGAGGTGCGTGAACGATGCATAGAAGCGGTTCCCATCCACGAACGTGTACGGGCCGAAGCGATTGGAATCCTCCTTCAGCAGCGCATCGAGATCGATGCTGTCCGGGTTGCGATCATGCAGCTGCAGCGAATAGGTCGAATAGAAAAGCTGACGCTGCACCCAGCCTGCGCGGCCGTAGTAGCTGGCCCGGTTCATTCGGCCCAGCAACTCCAGCGGCATGACTTCGCCCGTCTGGTAGTTTTTGGCAAAACTGCGCAGGATGGAGGGATCATGGAACATCTCTTCCAGCATCTGCGACGGTGCTTCGACGAAGTCTCCTTCCGTGGAAACACCCGCCTGCCCCGCCCAGCGTTGGCGGCCGCCAAGCACTTCATGCATCATGTGGCCGAACTCGTGGAAGAACGTGACCACCTCATCGAACTGCATCAGGCCCGGATCACCCGCGATGCCTCCTGAGAAGTTGCATACCAGCGTCGCTTCAGGAAGCTGCTCGCCGCGAATACCAGGGATCAGGCCGCTTTCTGAAAACCACTTATCCTTGCCTTCGCGAGGATGCATGTCCAGATAAATTCTTCCAGCCTTCTGGCCGCCGTCGAGCACGTCATAGGCGTGCACGGACGGATCCCACACCACCGCATCCTTCACTTCGCGAAACTCGATATGAAAGAGCCGCGACGCGGTCTTGAGAATGCCGCCCTCAACTTCCTGGTAGGGGAAGTAAGGCCGCACACTTTGCGAGTCGAACGCATAAGCGGACCGGCGGTACTGCTCACTCCAGTAACCGGCATCGGACGCCGTTAGCGGCAACGCGGCGGGTTCTTTGGATTTCACAAATGTCTGCAGCAGGTCGAATTCCTTCTGCGCGCGATCGCGGGAGGCCACGTCCACCTCGCTGAGGAACGTGCGCATATTCGCCGCCGAACCGATCATCATGTCCGCGGTGCCCAGGTCAGCCCAGGTGGGATAACCCAGCGTCGTGGCCAGTTCCTGCCGCGCAGCCAGCAGGTCGTGCAGCACTTCCTTGTTTGCCGGATACGCGCGCTGGTTGTAGGCGAGATACATCGCGCGGCGCAGCTCGGGGCTCTTCGCGTACGTCATCACCGGTGTGAAATCCGGTGAGTCGGTGGTCAGAGTCACCGTGCCGTCAGGGCCCGGTTTGTGCAGTGCAATGTAGTCGTCGGGCAAGCCTTCCAGTTCGTGAGGATCTTTCACTTCAACCTTGCGCACATCATCCTGCACGTTGCGCGAAAACTTCAGCGCGATCTCCGTGATCCGGTCCTGCAGCTTTTTCACCTTGTCGCGTGTGGCCTGATCCTTGTCGACACCGGCGAGCCGGTATTCCAACAGGGTGCGGTCGAGATAGTGCTTGGTCGCGGCATCCGCGTGCGTGGCGTCCATGGCGGAAAGCGCGTGATAGATATCCGGATTCAAGGCAAGCGTGGCCTGTTCCGCGGCAACGACCTGGACCAGTTCCTGTGCCTTGTCGCGAATGGCTTTCTGCGGATGGATTTCAAACATCACACCGCTCTGACCGCCGGCCAGCGTCAGGTTCATGAACGCTCGATCGATAGGCAGCAGCGTGTTGGCTTCCGTGCGCGGTCCTTTGACAGCCAGGGCTTCCGCCACCAGGCGGCGTTCTTCCACAATGTGCCACTGCACCCAGTTATCCAGCGCCGCCGCATCGTTGAGGCCAACCCAGGCGTGAGTGATGTCGGCAGGTCGTGTGGGTGCGGTTTGTGCACGGGATGCGGTGAGCGGGAGAACGGCTAACGAAGAAAACAGCGCCAGGCGAAACGCAACGTGCACGGACACACTCCTGAAAATCGGTGGCCTTCATCGTACATGGCGGGAATGGGGTGTGCTGGGGTGGAGAGGAAGGTTCCAGGTTCCAGGTTCCAGGTTCCAGGTTCTAGGTTCTAGGTTCTAGAGAGGCAACAACAACGACAGAACAGAACTCTGCGGCGCAGGTGAAAAGTTTGAAAGGGCTGGGCTTCAGCCCAGCCGTTAAGGCACACCACAAATCCGGCTTCAGCCGCGGAGGGAATGCTCCTACCGGACGCACGGGCAGGGGCGGTGCAGCAGGTCTCTCCGCTACGCTTCGCTCCGGTCGAGATGACAGAGTTGTGGGGGCGCGAAGGAACAGCAGATCCCCTGCGGGGATGACAGAAAGAAAGGCAACAGCAGAAGCAACGGCAAGCAAAGCCGTCACCTGTGCCGCTTTCTAAACCCTAAACCCTAAACCCTAGACCCTAATCCCTAGCCCCTCGCCTCTACGCTGCGAGACTTTTCCCGATCCAATCGCGCAGTGCATCCATGCTGACCTTGCGGCCGAGGAAGGACTTTACGAGATCGCGTGCAGGGCGCGAGCCGCCGGGCTCCAACACTTCGCGGCGGTAGCGCATGGCCGTTGGACCACCCAGCACTTCGCCTTGATCGTCCTTGGCAAACTCGGCGTAGAACTCCAGCGCCATCACCTTGTCGTACAGGTAGGTGTAGTAGTTCGAGGTGTAACCCACCAGATGGGTGAAGGCTGCATACATGCGGTTGCCGTCGACGAACTCGTACCGGCTGAAACGGTCGTAGCCATCGCGCAACAACACATCAAGATCGAGTTGCCCTGCGTGCTGGTCATGGGTTTCGAGCGAATAGGTTGCGTACATTACCTGCGTCAGCGTGCTGAGACCGCGGCCATGGGCGCTGGCGCGGGTCATGCGTGCGACGGTTTCCACGGGGATGGGCTCACCGGTTTGATAGTGCCTGGCGAAGGTGCGCAGCAGTTCCGCATCCTCAAAGAACTCTTCGAGCATCTGGGAGGGAACTTCGACGAAATCGCCTTCCGTGGCAATGCCGCTCTGGCCGGCCCAGCGCTGATTTCCACCCAGCACTTCATGCATCAGGTGGCCGAACTCGTGGAAATAGGTAACCACGTCCGAATACAGCATCAAGCCCGGATCGCCTTCCGACGGCTGTGGGAAGTTACATACCAACGAGGCCTCCGGCGCCTGTTCGCCGCGCACACCACCGACCAGCGAACACTCGCTGAACCATTTGCTCTTGCCTTCGCGGGGATGCATGTCCAGATAAATGCGGCCTGCGGCTTTGTGCTCAGGCCCGGCTTCATCGATGACATCGAACGCCTTGACTGCGGGATCCCACACTTTGGCATCCTTCGCCTCCTCGAAACGCACGCCGAAGAGCTTGCCCGCCGTAGCCAGGATCCCGGCTTCCACCTGCTCATAGGGGAAATAGGGACGCACGCTTTGCGAGTCGAAGTCGTAACGCGTACGGCGGTATTGCTCTTCCCAGAAACGCGCATCGCTCAAGGTCAGGGGCAGTGCTTCCGGATTGCGCTCGCGCACAAAGGTTTCGAGCTCTTCGAATTCACGATGGGCCAGGTCACGCGCTGCCTGCTCGACTTCATCGAGGAAGTGGCGCATGTTCTCCGCTGAACCCATCATCTGGTCAACGGTGGCGAGATCGGCCCAACTGCGGAAGCCAAGCAGCCCGGCAAGCTCCTCGCGGGCGGACAGCAGATCCAACAACACCTGGCGGTTTGAGGGATAGCCACGTCCGTTGTAAGCGAGATGCATTTTGCGCCGCAGGGCGCGGCTGGCCGCGTAGTTCATCACCGGAGACATATCGGGCGGATCGGTTGTCAGAACCACAGGCTCATCCGCCGCAAGACGAAGGCCGCCTCCCTCTCCCACAAGGCTGCGAATGCCGTGACGGGTCAGGTAGTCCTCAGGCAGGCCGAGGAGGTCGTTGGGGTCGTCGACTGCGACCTCGCGCACGTCATCCTGGACGGTACGGCTGAAGGCCATGCTCAGCTCCGTCATCTTGTCGGAAAGCTGGCGAATCTTTTCGCGCGTTGCATCGTCGCGATCCACGCCGGCCAGACGATAACTGAGCAGCACGCGTTCCAGGTAATACTTCGTGGCCTCATCCTCGGCGCCGGCATCGACGGCTTCGAGCGCACGGTAGACTTCGCGGTTCAGGCTCAAGGCCACGCCTTCCGCACCCACCACCTGCGAAAGCGCCTGCACCGCGTCGCGAACTTCCGGTGCCGGGTGCACCATGAACATCACCCCGGTCTGGCTACCCGCCATACGCAGATGCCACTGGGCACGGTCGAACGGCCGCAGCGTGTTCTCCACCGTGCGCACGCCTTCCACCGCGAGCAGTTCGGCAACGCGAGCGCGCGATTCCGTAAGGTGCCATTCTGTCCAATCTTTCGCGGCCTGCGCCGTCGAGCCGCTGTTCCACAAATGCAAGCTGTCCATGATTTCCTTCATCAACCTTTTTGCCGGCCGCGCCACACCCGGTACAAACCCCAGGCCGAAGCAGTGACCACATCCATGATGCGCCCGTCGAGCAGCATCGTTTCGAACTCGGGTACCGTTACCCGGTGCACGGTCATGTCGTCTTCTTCCGGGTCGCGCTCGGGTTCGCCCACTGACAAGCCTTCGGCGAGGAAGACATACATTCTCTGATGCATCACGCCGTAGGCGATCCACACGTCGGGTAGCCGCGTCATTCGTTCCGCGCGGAGCCCGGTTTCTTCACGGAGTTCTCCGCGAGCCAGCTCTTCAGGCTCGACGCCGTCCTTTTCCCAGCTTCCTTGGGGGAACTCGAAGTAGGCGCCGCTCACAGTGTAGCGATACTGGTGAACCAGCCAGATGAAATCGCCTTCCGCTGTTTGCTCCAAGGGAATGACAATGCATCCGGGCGTCTTGTCGACAACACCATAGGTTCCGCGAGCGCCGTTGCTGCGTTCAATCACGTCTTCACGCACGCTGGTCCAGGGATTGCGGTAGACCTCGCGGCTGCTGATGGTGCGAATCGACAAAGGGCACGTTCTCCGTGCCCTTGATTATCGCAGGGAGAGTAGAGGAATTTCCGGGACTGCAGATCAGCGACGCCCTGCCAGGAATTCCTCTAGAATTCCGCGTGGAGGGTCCGAGCACAGCCCATCCGGCAGCATACGGAGGTACTTCTTTGCACGATATGCAATGGCAGCCATCCGAAAAGAAAGTCGCCCGCAGAGCGTTCGAACTCGCCCTTGGACGGGAGTTGGCCGAGGTCATTCAGGAAGCAAAAGACAGAGCCGCGAAGGTCGTCGAGGCGCACGAGTTGTGGGAGCTGGAACGTTGGCTGACACAACGTCGCAAGGAAATCGATAGCGACTATGAATATCGCTATTCCTTGCTCCTGTTCATCTTTGCCCGCCTGCTACGAGAAGGCCGCATCCAGGAAGATGATCTGCGCGGTCTCGGGCCGGACAAGCTTGAGGTCATCCGCCGAATACTTGCCCCCCGTGAATCGTGCAAATAATGCAGTACGTGCAGTAGTGGTCCATCATGACTCGTTGCTGCCTATGCAAAGAGCGCGTGGTTAAGGCCACATTGGAGACAGCGGATTCGGTCGCCTGAGGTGTGTGCGAGAGAGCTGCTGCAACTCTGAGCAAGGCAAAATAACCATGATTTCAAGCGCCAAAGACGCGACGCTATACCAGCCTGGGGCGAAGCCCTAGGTAACGGGCCAGTACGAGACAAAGGGCTGAAAGCCCGCCCTATCGCGGCGCCACTATAGTGCGGGCCTTCAGCCCTTTGTGCGTTTGGTTGGCGCATACCTGGGGCTTCGCCCCAGGCTGGTATAGAACGCGCCTTCAGCGCTACTTCCTTCCCCTTTTCGACAGGAAAGAACATCACCACGATCAAACCTTACACGTCAGGTTTGCGGGCGCGACGAAGCTCTCGCGCAAACACTAAAGGCCACGGCTCCCTCTCCCAGTGGTTGCACAATACATCGTCGCCGGCATAGGAACGCTGTTTAGCGTCGATTGGATCGCATACGGCAATTACCGAACCTCGCGGTCTTCCACGTTTTCCGTATTCGACATCAGGACTGCCAGCGTCATGGGAGGCAATTCCATTTCCTCACCCTCGACACCCACACCCTCGCGTGAAACCAGGCACGGGCGCTCGCTGTCAAGCAGCTCGAACCGATAAGGCTGATCGCCGAGATTGATCACAATCCTGGCGGCATCGCGCTGCATGACCAGCGTCTTCCGCTTGTCGTCCGTGGAAACCATGAGTTGGTGCATGTTGCCGTCGTTCAGGCACACGCTGTTGCGGCGAAGCTTGATCAGCGCTTTGGTCCAGGCAAGCATCTCCGCGTGCTTGCCTTCGCCTATTTCGTCCCAGCACAGTTTTGAGTCCTCAAACGTCTTCATGTCTTCGGGGTTGGGGACGTCGTCGCCGAAACCAAAGTGCGCGAAGTCGCGTTTGCGGCCTTCCGCAACAGCGATACGCATGTCTTCGTCGTCGTGGTCGGCGAAGTAGAGAAATGGAGCCGATGTCGCCCACTCCTCGCCCATGAACAGCATGGGGACATACGGCGCGGTGAGCACCAGGCCGAGCGCAACCTTGGCGGCATCCATGCCGCACAGGTGTTCCAGCCGCTCGCCAAAGGCGCGATTGCCAACCTGGTCATGATTCTGGTCGAAGTGCACGAAATGGTGCGCTGAGAGCGCTTCGACAGGCCGGCCGTGCTTGCACTTGCGGTAGCCGGAGTATTTTCCGTCATAGACGTAGGCGTGCTTGAGCGCCTTGTGCAGATCGCTCATGGAACCAAAGTCGTCGTAATAGCCCATGCCCGGCTCTTTGGTATAGAGCAGTGTGAAGAGAGAGTGGTGGAAGTCATCGCTCCATTGCGAATCCATGCCATATCCATGCGCTTCGCGGGAACGGACCACGCGCGGATCGTTCAGATCGCTTTCGGCGATCAGGTAATATTCCTTGCCCAGCGTCGCGCCCAGCCGTTCCACTTCGCTGGTGATCTGCTCCATGAAGTGAACCGCTGAACGGTCAATGAACTCATGCACGGCGTCGAAACGCAGGCCGTCGCAGTGATAGTCGCGCAGCCACATCAGCGCGTTGTCCATAAAGAAACGCCGCACCTCGTCGCTGCCGCCTTCATCGAGGTTCACCGCATCGCCCCATGGCGTCCGGTGCTTCGACGTGAGGTAGGGACCGAATTTGTTGGTGTAGTTCCCTACCGGACCAAAGTGGTTGTAGACGACATCGAGGATGACACTCAGCCCTCGCGCATGACACGCGTCGACAAACCGCTTGAGACCGTCGGGGCCGCCATAGGGTTCGTGCGTGGCAAAGAGCGCAACCCCGTCGTATCCCCAGCCGCGCGCTCCGGCGAACTCCGCAATCGGCATCAGTTCCAGGTGCGTTACACCAAGATCGGCAAGGTAATCAAGATGGTGGACCGCGCCATCGAATGTGCCCTCCCTGCTGAAGGTCCCGATGTGCACTTCATAAATCACCGCGCCGGTTTTTGGCGCTCCCCGCCAGAGTTGATCATGCCATTCGAACTTGCTGTGGTCGTAGAGCCGTGACATGCCGTGCACGCCGTTTGGCTGGCTCAGGCTGCGCGGGTCGGGATAAGGTGTGGGATCGTCATCGATCAGGAAGGCATAGTCGTCCTCGCACTCGGACTCCGGCACCTCAAGCATCCACCAGCCGCGCTTATTGGGTGGATTCATCGCTATGACGCGCTCGCCCAGCTTGAGCGACATCCTGCTGGCCTTTGGCGCCCACACACCAAATCTGTGCATCCCGGATTCTCCCCTTCCAGACTTCCGGTCTTAACTCTCGCGTGTCAACAATGCGACCGGAAACCGCTTCAGCAATTTTTCGACGGAGACATTACCGCCATGGATGGCTTCTCCGGTAAGGCGGTTCGTCCATGTGCCCTTCGGCAAATGAACCGATGTATCTCCCCAATCGGCGCCCAGCGTCATGGCATGCAGGGGAGCAATAGCGATGACATGTTCACCGCGCTGTAGCGCCACCGTGTGAGCAGCCTTGCTCCCGTGGGCCACAAGAGGTTTATATCCGGCATCCGGCCCGAACCATTCCCTCTTGTCCTTGCGCAGGCGCAGGGCCACATGCACAAGCCACAACTTTGGAAGCCCTTCGTCCATGCGAGCCAGAATGCCTTCGGCATCAAGCTGCTGTACTTCTGCAAGCAGTTTGCGCCGCAGGTCATAGTCCACCGGACGCCGGTTGTCGGGATCGACCAGCGATAAATCCCAAAGTTCGCTGCCCTGGTACAGGTCCGGCACGCCGGGGCATACGGATTTCAATAACGTTTGCGTGAGTGAGTTGATGCGCCCGGCGAGAAGGATGTCCGCGATGAATTTCTCGAGGTCCTGGATAAACCCTGTGTCGGCGAGGATGTTTTCGATGTACGAATTCACCGCATCTTCATACTCGGCGTTGTTGCTTACCCAGCTCGTGCGCAGCTTGGCTTCGCGCATGGCTTTCTGCATGTAGTCGACGACACGTTCCTTGCTGATGGGCCACGCGCCGATCAGAGTCTGGTACAGGAACCACTCGGTGCCGCGATCCGGCAGGCCGGCGGCCGAACGATAGCGGGCATTCCTTTCGCTCCAGCGCGAAAGGGCTTCCGTAAAGCGATCCGGAATTTCGCTCAACACCGCGAGCCGGGCACGCACATCGTCGGAGCGCTTGGTGTCGTGCGTGCTCAGCGTCGTCATCGTTTCGGGATGAGTGCGCTGCATGACGGCGTTGTAGTCGTGGAACTCTTTCAGGGTGAGGCCAGCGCGGCCTGGGTCGGAGCCCACTTCGTTTAGACCGGTCAGACGGTTGTAGCAATAGAATGCGGTGTCCTCGACTCCCTTGGCCATCACAGGACTGGTGAACTGTTGAAACCTCAGCACGAACTCAGTTTCATCAGACGTCTTGCCGGCCTTCTCATCCTCGATGCTCCGTACCTCGAGCATCAGGACCTTCGCGATGAAGTCGAAGAAGGAAGGATCAATGTCGGTGCGGTTGTTCTTCGCGCAGTCGACCGCTTCCCTGATGATTTTGCGGTCTTCTTCCGTGATCTCGTTACGTTTGCCGCGAGGCACAACGTAGGTGCGGTATACCGAAAAGCACGCAGCAATCTCGCGGATGGCGCGGCGCATTTCTGCCCGCGTGTAGTCGCGCTGTTCGCGGTGATCCTCACAGAGCGCGACCAGGATGTTGGCAAGGCGGTTCACATCGCTGCCTAACGCTTCCTGTTCGACCGCGATTTTCTTGTCGTGTGCCACAACCGGGAATACGGAAATGTCGCCAGTGAACTCCGCGTAGAGCTCACCTAAACGCTTTACGCCTTCCTGGCTCACCAGCAGGCCGTTCGCGGCATTCAGAAAGTCGTAGCCGCTGGTGCCTTCGATCGGCCATTCCTCACGCAGCAGTTCGCCGGGCTCAAGAATCTTCTCCGCGATGATCCAGGCATCGGGCGCGCATTTGCGAAGCCGCTGGCAATATTGCAGCGGATCACGCAAACCGTCAGGATGATCGATGCGCACACCATCCAGGACGCCCTTGCGCAGCCACTTCACAATGAGCTGGTGAGTTTCGTCGAAGACATATTCGCGCTCCACGCGCAGACCGATCAGCGTGTTCACATCAAAAAATCGCCGGTAGCCAAGCTGTTGGTCGGCCGCCTTCCAATACGCGAGGCGGTAATTCTGAGCGTTGAGGAAAGCGTCGAGGGCATCTGCATTGCCATTGAGGTCGCGCAAGGCACGGTCGATCGCCCGGGAGACCGCATCATCCTGCGTGCACAACCACTCCAGCAGGTCTCGAAGCACCGTGATATCCCGATAGCGCGCCAGTACGGTGCGGCGGTCGATATATGCCGGCTTGGGGAGACGCCCATAGCTGTCGGCCAGAAAGCCCAGGATGTCATTGTGTGCGTGACTCGCCGCCGGACCCAGGATGGCCAGCAAACTTTCCGGCGCAACTGGCAAGGGCTGCTGCGAAGCTTCCACGACGAAGGCGCCACCATGACGAGCAACTTTGACGCCGCCGTCTTTCAGAACACGGCCATACTGGTCGGCGAGGATGGGCACCAGCACCTTTTCACGCAGGCGCTCTTCCGGCGAATTCCAGTCGATATCGAAGAAACTCGCATAGCGGCTGCTGGTGCCGTTTTCGAGGACGTCCCACCAATAACGATTCTGTGCCCCCAGGCTCATGTGATTGGGCACGATATCCAGCACCTGGCCTAAACCGTTTTCCCCCAGCGTTTTGCAAAAGCGCGCGTGCGCTTCCGCACCGCCCAGCTCTTCATTGACCTTACGGTGATCCACAACGTCGTAGCCGTGCATGCTCCCCGGAGCCGCCTGAAGGTAAGGCGAGCTGTACACATGGCTTACACCCAATTGCCACAGGTAATCCGCGATGGCGGATGCCTGTGCGAACGTGAAATCCTTATGCAGTTGCAGCCTGTAGGTCGCGCTAGGCGTTTTCGGCATCCTGTTGGTTTCCTTCCGCCGTAAAACCAGCGTGTTTGAGGGCTTGCGAAGGTCAAAACCCGCGAGAAGGTCAAACCCAGTCAAGGGCAGAGGTTGCCGCCGCGGTGCGACGGGAGGCCCGCGGCAATTGGTTCACCGCTTAAATGGTCTGGTCTGCGCCCAAAAGGACGTTATGAGAATAGAGGGTCAATAGCGGTGCTGAGGTTGCATGTCAGTCCGGCTGAACGCCAAGCTCCGGTTTCCATTGGTCCGACAGCGTAAAGGCGGCGTGAACCAGAGCGATATGCGTCAATGCCTGTGGAAAGTTTCCTAGCATCCGCTTCGCGTCGGGATCATATTCCTCGCTCAGCAGACCGACATCATTGCGCAACGCCAGCAGCCGGTCGAACAAGGCGCGCGCTTCTTCCTTGCGGCCTGTCAGCCAGTAGCATGTCACCAGCCAGAACGTGCAGGGAAGAAACACGCCTTCGCCGCCTTGGAGACCATCCGGAGATTTCGAGGTGTCGTAGCGGCGGACCAGCCCCTTCCACATCAAGTGTTTTTCCACAGCCTCAATCGTGCCGAGAATACGTGGATCGTCCAGCGGCAGAAACCCCATGAATGTCATGCGCAAACAACTGGCGTCCACCGTGTCCGAGCCATAGCTCTGGGTGAAGCTATTGAGCTTCTTACTGAAACCCTTGTCGCAAATCTCACGATGCAGCATGTCACGGTTCTTCCGCCACCGCTTCACGTCGCCTTTGCCGTCATAGCGTTCATGATGTTTGATTGCCCTGTCCAATGCAACCCACGCCATCGCCTTGCTGTGCACAAAATGCTCTCGGCCGGCGCGAGTTTCCCAAATGCCTTCATCGGGTAGTTCCCAGATGCGGCAAAGGTGGTTGATCAAAGTTCCCTGCAGTTCGGTCGCGGGCAAGCGAATGTCGTCATCGACATCGGGTGTGCGGCTCAGAGCAACAACTACTTCGCCATACACATCCAGTTGAAACTGGTTCACTGCGTCATTGCCAAAACGCACAGGTTGCGAGTGTTCATAACCTGGAAGCCATCCCGCAACCCATTCCATCAGGCGCCGCTCGCCGGAAAGTCCGTAGAGACTCTGCACCTGGTCGGGCGAGCCCGCAACCGCACGCAGCAGCCATGCCCGCCAATTGACCGCTTCGTCCTGGTAGCCGGCGAGCAGCAGGATCAGCAGAGTGAACGACGTGTCGCGCAGCCAGCAGTAGCGATAGTCCCAGTTGCGTTCCCCACCGATTTTCTCGGGCAAGCCTGCGGTCACCGCCGCAACCATGCCGCCCGTAGGACGATAGGTGAGAGCTTTCAACGTCATCAGGCTGCGCGTGACTGCCTGACTGTAATCCCCCTTGTAGTCGCACTTGCCGTTCCAGTCCCGCCAGTAACCGCGGGTGTCTTCCAGGGCATCATTGACCGAGATGCGCTGCGGCACTTTCCCGAAGGAGTCGGCATAGGTCAACGTAAAGCAGTTCCGGCTACCCGGACGCGTCTTGAACTCCCCAACAGTCGTACAGTCTTCTCCGTGCATCTTGACTGCTTCGCCCTTGTCGCACTCGGTATGCACCACTACCCGATGCGGACCCGCAACGGCGTGCAGATCGTCGTGCCTGGTCGTCACCCATGGAATCGTCATGCCGTAGTCGAAACGAAGCACGAGATCCATGTGCATACGCACCTTGCCGCGCACTCCCTGCACGATGCGGACGATGTCTGAATTGTTTCCGCGCGGCGGCATGAAGTCAGTCAGCATCACTTCGCCGCTCTTGGTTTCAAACGTGGTTTCGACGATCATCGTATCCGGCTCATAGCGCCGGCGTACGTTCACAATCTCTTCTTCGGGGCGAATGCGCCAGTAGCCGTGTTCCGGCGTTCCCAGCAGGGCCGCGAAACATGCGCCCGAGGAAAACGACGGCCAGCAGAGCCAGTCGATGGAGCCTTCCTTGTTGACCAGCGCCGCCGTTTCCAGGTCGCCGATCATGGCGTAGTCTTCGATAGGCGTGGCGTGGAGCGGTGTTTCTTTCTTATGGCGAAACCACTCAGGCAAGCAGGCCTCCTGCGGCTGGGAAGGAGCGGTCGCCAGCCGACAACCGGACCGTCGGAACCGAGCATCCCTCCCACCATAAAACCGCCGAAGGCGGTAAGGTAGGACGGGAGTCGAGCGAGCGCGTCTTCGCGTTCGTTCGTTTGGATGCAAAATGGCGTGGGGATGAGTGGAAAACCCTTTTCGCCATGAACAAGCAGGGCGCAGGGAGGCGCACCGCATGAAACCGAACGAAGGGCGCGCGCGCGTCGTGATCGAAGAAGTCAGCCCCACCATCGACGGCGGGCGCTACCCGGCCAAACGCGTCCTCGGCGACCGTGTGAAGGTGACCGCGGCGATTTTCAGCGACGGACACGATCACGTCGCCGCTCGGCTGCTCTACCGGCACGCCTCACAGAAAGACTGGTTGGCGGCTCGGTTCACTCCCCTGGTGAACGACTTGTGGGAAGCCGAGTTCGTTCCCAACCAGATTGGCGAATGGCGCTTCACCATGGAGGCCTGGGTAGACCACTTCGACACCTGGGTCCACGATCTGGGTAAACGCCTGGGCGCTCAGCCAGACCCGAAAGAGCCGACGCAGCAGGTTGTCACACCGCAGGACATTCCCCTGGCGCTGCGCATCGGCGCCCAGCTTCTGGAAGCAGCGGCTTTGCGCGCGACGGGGACAGATGATGCAGCTACGCTTTATTCTGCAGCCACAGAATTCCTGGCACTTGCCAACCAGGACCTGCCCTATTACGTAACGCCCATGGTCAATGCGCTGGATGAACTGGCGCGCAATTATCCTGACCTGAGTTTTTCCACCAAGTATCCGGTCGAGTTTCCCCTTTGGGTCGACCGCGAACGGGCACGCTTTTCGAGCTGGTACGAGCTGTTCCCCCGCTCCTGCTCGCCTGCAGCGGGAGAACACGGCACGCTGCTGGACGTTGCCGCGCGGCTTCCGGAGATCGCGGGTATGGGCTTTGATATCGTCTACATGCCGCCGATTCATCCCATCGGCGTGGCCTACCGCAAGGGCAAAAACAACTCCGTGACCGCCGAACCGGGTGACGTGGGCAGCCCATGGGCGATTGGCGCCAAAGAAGGCGGCCATACCGCGCTGCACCCCCAACTGGGAACGTTCGAAGATTTCGACACGCTGGTCAGCGCGACGAAGGAGAACGGGATGGAAGTGGCGCTGGATATCGCCTTTCAATGCTCGCCCGACCATCCCTGGGTGACGGAACATCCGGACTGGTTCATCATCCGACCTGACGGCAGCATCCAGTACGCGGAAAATCCTCCCAAGAAATATCAGGACATTTACCCGCTCAACTTCGAATCGAAGGATTGGCAAGGATTGTGGGACGCCCTTTACGGTGTCTTCAAGTTCTGGATTGACCGTGGGGTGCGGGTTTTCCGCGTCGATAACCCCCACACCAAGGCGCTGCCTTTCTGGGAATGGTGCATTGCGGAAATCCATAAGGACACGCCGGACGTAGTGCTGCTTGCCGAGGCGTTCACACGCCCACACGTCATGTATTCCCTGGCGAAAGGCGGATACACGCAGGGGTATACGTATTTCACGTGGCGCAACACCAAGGCCGATCTGCAGGCGTATTTCGAAGAAATTTGCAATCCGCCGGTGCGTGACTTCTTCCGGCCCAACGTCTGGCCGAATACACCGGACATCCTGCACGAACAACTTCAGGTGATCGACCCCGACGAGCGGCGCTCCGTGTTTCTGCAGCGCGCCATCCTGGCCACTACACTTTCCGCGAACTGGGGCATGTATGGGCCGGCCTATGAGCTTTGTGAAGGCCGGGCAGCCAAACCTGCGGCAGGCAAGAAAGGCTCGGAAGAATACCTCGACAGCGAGAAATACCAGATTCGCGATTGGGATATCTCCGACCCCATCTCCATTGCCCCGGACATCGCTCTGCTGAACAGCATCCGCCGCGACAATCCAGCTCTGCAGCGTAATGAAAACCTGATCTTCCACACGGTACCGAATGACAACCTGCTCTGCTATTCGAAGTCGACGGACGATGGTTCCAACACAATCCTGACGGTGGTGAACCTGGATCCGAAGCATGAGCAAAGCGGCTGGCTCGACCTGCGCATGGACAAGCTGGACCTGCCTTGGCAGGGCAGC
>DASYEV010000261.1:0-22630 GCA_036498835.1 Acidobacteriaceae bacterium
CCCCAAGCCCACCCAACAAGGCAAGCGAGGATGAAAAATCGCAGCCTCCAACGAGGTCAGCTACCAAAACCAACACCAATAGCCTGCCATAACAGATTTACTCCTCCCCAAGCAATCATGGTGAGAAATGCGGGCTAGAGCCTGGCCCTTCAAGCGCACGCACCAGATTTCCTACGCGGACAACAGCAAGAAAAGCACAAGACCGGTGCAGAATTCCCGCTAAAAGGAAAAGCGTTCGACGCGGTCCAGCCACACCCTTACAAGCTTCGGCGTCAGCGGCACGCTCATTTGCGAGGAAGTCGTGTTGCAGAGACGTTTAAACTCGTCCCATTCGAGAGCGTGATTTCCCTCAACCGCGTCTGGGAGCATCCAGCTTCCGGTGTCGCCCTGTCTCAAGGCGGCAAACCATGTGCGCGCGATCGCCGGCTGCCCCGCAGCCACAGCTAACAACAACATCGCGAAGCGCGACTGCCCCTCGCCACCCATGTCTCCACGAAATTGGTTCCATTCTTCTGAGTGAAGGTTAGACCTCACCAGTCGATAGGTATTCAGCAGACGTGTCGCTCCACGGGGAGTCCTGATCAATGTGTGGTAGACCTTCAGCGCATCGCGTTCCCACCGCTGCAGGGGCACACTACCTACTCTGCGCGCCGCAATCGGCTTTGACTCTGACATACTCCTGAAGGTAGGAACAACAGCCTCCACCGCCTCATCATCTCCGATGACCGGCTGCCAGATTGGCTCCGTCACAACACCTTCACTCGGCATGGATATGCTTCGCTCTTCGTTCGTGGTGCCGGTCAATTTCACCTGCTCAGTTCCTTTCGGAGACGCAGTTTGCATGCGGATCACGTGCGCACCGTGCTCTGGAAATAACTGTGGTGGGGCCGTGTCTGCTTCCGGCTCCGTCAACTGTTCAACCAGATTTTCGAATCCGTCCTTGCCCATGGGTGGAAGGTGAAATGGAATATGGAAGATCTTTTCCAGGTAGTCGAGGGGCGTGGCTGGAATATCGTCCGCATCCAACAGTCCCGCGTGCTTCCCTGTTGCGTCCTCAGCATCCTGTGCAAGCAGCCCTTTGAACCGGATCTTTAGACTCTGCCTCAGGCAGCGCTGGTCGACGCCCACGACGACAGCAAACAACCGGTAGGCCAGCAGCAGATGCACTGCCTGCAGCACGTCGACCACCTTCTCCGGTTCACAGCGATCCAGGTCGTCGATATATAGAACCACGCGATCCACTGAGGCGTTGAGCGCCACCTCAACGTTCTTCGTTGCGTCAGGAGAAGATTGAAGGCGGCGCTGCAGTGCCTCTGCATCTGTAAAGATCTCGGTCAATTGTTGGAAATCACGCCGCGCCAGGCTAACCAGCCCCAGTTGTCCGCGATAGTCCGAGGATCGTGCCCGCGCTTCGATGAAGTTACTCAAACGGCGTTCTGGCTTGAGCTGCTCAGCTTGTTGGATGAGTTGCTGCTCGCGAATTTCTGCGGCGTTCAGGGTTTCCGCTGCTTTCTGCGCTCGCCTTTCCGCTTCTTCAACTCCAATCGTCGCGGCCTGAACTCGCTCTTTCGCCGGCTGTTTCTCCTGAGCTTTTTCTGCTTTTGTCTGCCAACGTTCCAGTTGTCCCAGACTCTCCTTCGCCTGCTTGAGATAGGGCGTCATCCACGCGGCAGCCGCCAATATCGTTCCAGTCAACCAGCGCGCCACCGGGCCCATCTTTTGCAACTCCATTTCGATCCACGGCACGTGGCCCGCACCCAGGCGCAGAAGAACAATCATGATGGCCGCTCCAGCAAACCATGCCGCCCGCACCCAACGACCTTCCGGTTTGGTCATACGGCGCCATAGTTCCTTTGCGCGTCCACCCAGGGATTGCAGTTCTTTCCGCTTCTTCTCTAGATCGGCAACCATGGCGTGGTCGACCGAAATGCCTAGAAGTTCCTCCACTCGCTCCCGGTTTTCCTGCGTGTTCAACTCCGGGAGCAATGCTTTCAAGCCTTCGGCAAGGCTCAGCGCAATCCGCGCTTGCTCACTATCTTTCTTCGCGCGCTCCAGAGTCTGATTGGCCTGTTGAACCCCGAGCACAGCCTGCGAAACTTCGGCAGCGGCCAAAGTCGTTACGCCACCGGCTTCGCGCAGCCGTTCCTGCAACAGCGCGAGTTCATCGGACTTCGGAGCTAATTTGCGAAAGAGCGCGTCGAAAACTTCAGTGACCAGGCTCGCCCATAGATTGGAATCGCTGTAGTGCCACGCATTGAAGTACACCGGCACAATCTGCTTACACCATTGATCTTCGTTCTTGCTTTGCAGGGCATCCATGTGCCGGTCCATCAGGTTCATGAAGTGGCTTTTGCCACTGCCCCAGTTGCCAAATAACGCGATTGCCAGCGGCAATCGCGTTTCCTTGAGTGCGATCAACTCGGCCAGGCGATGCGCCAAGCCTTCGACACCTAGATGATCCATGACCTCACCAGCACCACCCATCCCGCAGAATTCAGAGGTGTAGCCTGCCGTGCCGGCGACAAATACTTCCACAGGTTTCGATTCGTCGTTCCGCTCTGTGACTCCCTGGATTGCGGGAAGTGTCGCTCCCTGCTCCGGGCTTAGAAGAAGACGCCATCTATCCTGAGAATCTCCCCCCGCATAGCTCGCCACGAACTGGAGAAATTCTGCAACCAATGTGATCGGAGCAGGAGCGATCTGCGCCAGAAGGATTCGTGCCGTTGGCACAGTGACGAGAGGGGCGGCCAGCACGGCTCCGAAGAGGTGTCGAGCGTGAACCAACCTGCTTCCGTGGGACACGCTTTCCGAGATCACACTGGCGTATTCCAACATTGATTTTGCGTTCGGGCTGAACGTTCCTTCCCAGCCAGAAACGGTCTCACCGGGAGGATCCTGCTCGGTACTATCGAGAAAACGATGAAACCGCCGTGCGTAGCCTTCGTCTCGGTCTAAAACGTCCTTGACGAATCGAGCAGTATCCTTCCGGCTGCCTGCGCGTTCTGCAAATGCGAACAACAGGCAACTCGTTGTGATGTTAGCCCTGTGACTTTGATCCGCCAGCCGGCGAGCAGTGCGCAGGACGTCTTTCGCACTGCTTGATAAGACAAGGCCGTCAGGTTCACTGGCGGGAGCAACGCCTTCCACTGCGGATATGGCATCAATGATTTTCGCCAGTTCTTCCGCGACAAGCCGGTCCGGCGCCTCCGATAAGGGCCGATCTGCGGAAAAAACCTGCAGTTCACTTAGCAAAGCGTATTGTTTCCAAGCGCAAGACTTGAGGAGGAGACCGATCACAGGCAGTTTCCGGAACTGCCGTTCTTCCAACAGCCACTGGTATTCCGCGGATGCAGCTCCGGACTCCAGATACGCCGGAGACAACAGGATCACAGCGAGTTTTGCCCGTCGGATCGCAGCATAGCTCTCCTGTTCACCCTGCGCCTGCTCAAGCCCTCGCGAACGGTACCACCAGTTCAACTGTGGCCAACGTTCATCATTGCGGCTGGCGGTGATCAACCTATTTCTCCAGGCCGCGTCTACCAGCGCCGAGGTCAGGAAAACCAGGCCGCCTGTTGCTTCACTTTCCTGCTTGATGAAAAACCCGGCCACACTCTCTGGCGTCGCCGATGATAGCGTTTGCGATTCCTCCGTTGATCGATCTGCTTCGCCTTCCACATCACTTGGGACGCCGCCCATTGCATGTCCCAATGCGGACCGCACGGCTGCAACGATCCCAGTCAGCACTTCGGCTACCGTTGGATCCAGCATGTCCTCTAGCGGACGCGGAAATCGCCAGGCCTTGAAACGCCTGAGGAAGGTGTAGTCTTCCCAATCGCAATCGGAGAGAACCACCGGAATGATCTGCAGTTCCGGGCGCTCGCCCAAAACATGTTCAAGCAAAAGGAGATCCTGCTGACCGCGCAAGGATTTAAGGTAAGCCGGCGACAGCAGAACCACCGCCACGGGCGCGCGGCGCACCATGCGTGAAGGCTCGTCCTCCAGCGTTAGAGCCTCCTCGTCGCTTGAATCTTTCGGAAACCACAAACGAATCTGATCGTCGTCAGAGTCAGAAACAGCGTGGACTAGGCTCTCACGCCACACAGTATCCGCCTCGCACGAACTCACGAACACAAGGTTCGAATCTGGTCCCCGTGGCTCATTCCGCCATCGCGATTCAGCTGTTGGTACCGACATGGAGATTCAGCTCCTGAATGTGACGATACCCAGAACCATATCGCATCTCCATGCTTTTCCAATGCGGTCGCGGCAGTCAGTTCGTTCCTATCAGAATCTACGAATCGGCATAGAGCGCCCATGCGCTGGCAAGGTCCTGCACAACATGGCCAAGAGACTTGTACACCGTGATCTCGTCTTCCGATTGTCTTCCCGGAATCTGCCCGGCGAGTATCTCACCTATCTCCGCCGCGATGTGATCGTCGCCGATCAGGCCGGCGGCTTTGGCTCGCAGGAACTCCCCGCCCTGATGCAGGACACTTTCGCGGCTGTCTGCGATGAAGCGCGATCGGACAACAAGATCACTGTCGATCTCGGCCGGCTCTGCATGGCTCGACCCGACCACGTTCAGATGAGTGCCCGGCCGAACCCAATCCCCTTTCAGAATTGGTTCACTCGCCGAGGTCAGCGTGCATACGATGTCGGCGTTCGCAACAGCCTCCCGCACGGAAGCCGCCACAGTCACCGGAAGACGGAGTTCACTCTGCAACCGCTCCCCGAAAGCCCGGGCACGTTCCGGTGAACGTCCCCAGACAATGATCGAATCCAGTTCACGGACGGTTGCGATCGCTCGTGCGTGGGTTCCTGCCTGCTCGCCATAGCCGAGAAGGGCCAGACGCCGCGCGTCTTTGCGAGCCAGTGTGTCCGTGGCTACTGCGCTGGCGGCGGCTGTGCGTCTGGCGGTCACCTCGCCTGCATGGACGATGCAGACCGGAGCGCCGCTTTCAGGTTCGAACAGCACGATGAGCCCCTGGTGCGACTGGATACCGCGGTTGAAGTTCTCGTGGAAAACGCTGATCAGCTTCGCGCCGAAGTACGCATGTGCCCCCATCGCGCCCGGCATAATGCCAAAGAGACGCCCCTCGGAAAGTGGGAGGATGGAGCGCAGCAACTGCTTCGACTCTCCCAATGAAAACGCAATCATCGCCTTCCGCATCAGAGGAATGCACTTTTCATAGGTCAACCGCGCGGCGACCTCTTCACGATCGATAAATCGCATGGAACCCCTTTGCGGAAACGAACTGAAGGCCCAAGCCATTCCTGCTCAAGCACGGCCTTCGGGATGTTTGCGCATCACCCAGGTAGTCATGCAGCGATAGTCCTGCACGATGGTTGTCTTCAAGGGATCGACGAGCGTTGCGTTCAGGTCCTCGGTAAATTCCAGCAGCATTTCCTCATCAGCCAGGAACCAAACCGAGCCGTCTCCAATCACATACCTGCCGCCGCCGGCTCGCTCGAAATCCATCCCAATTCTTGACCCCAGCCGGCAGAACAACATTCCCCCGGGGCGGAGAACGCGCCACAGTTCAGCCAGCATCGCGCGAAAGTGATCTTCGTCGCGGGAGAAGTGAAGCACTGAATTGCAAATCACAACGTCCGCAAAAGCGGCCGGAAACGGCAACTCTTCAAGCCTGGCTACCTGGAAATTTTCGTCAGGCAGGTTGCGTCCCAGCGAAGCCGCCAGTTTGCGGACGTGATCCACCCCGGAGGGGTCGGCATCGACCGCGAAGATTTCGCACCCTTCGCGCAGCAGGTGGACAAGATTCCTGCCATAGCCGCAGCCCGCATCCAGTATGCGCATACCGGCTCCGATATTTCCCCGGAGGATTTGGTCGAAAACGTAGATGTCGATCTGTCCGAACTGTTCCTGAATGCTCAACGGCATACTGCAACGATACGCGGTTCAGGTCGAGCGTGAGCTTCGCGTCGAATACAGGAATCGGAATTCACTTAGCGCCACGAGCCAGCCAGCCCAGTTCGGAGGCATGGGCAAAGTATTCGCGAAGTTTTTCCGCGCGTTCTTTCGGCTCCAAACTGCTGCCGGCAAAAGCCTCTTCCACAACAGTTGCGATGGGGTCGCCCCTGCGAATCGAAGACAACATCAAAAACGCTTCATGATCCAGCCGCCGGTAGTAGACCGAATTCTCGAATCGGTGTACCGCGAGGTAGGTTGGCCCTCGTTTGAGCCTTGGCAGGCGCGCGCGTTTCGCAGCCTTACGTTCGGTTACGGCATTGCTCACGATGTCGGCATCCGGCCTGTTCCTGTGAACAGCCAGAACAACTTCATCCACGGGATAGCGCAGGGCAAGCAATTGGAGATGAGGCTGCAGCGTGAGCGCACTTTCCGGCACGAGATGAGCAAACTCTTCCGCACTCAGAGGACGCAGCGCTTCACTGTCGAATGCCTCGATGTACGCCCACTCCAATCGGGCTACATCGACGGCGAGATCGTGCTTCGGTCCGGTCAACTCCGGATGACGGTCGAGCCATGCGGGCAGGCGGGCTCCAAGATCACGCAGGGTGAATGAGGTGGACGGATTCTCCGCCAGGTAGGCCAGGATGAGCGTGTCGAAACGCTTCTCGCCAACAACCGCGCCAAGCGCCGGATAGTCTTCTGAAACCGCCGCGATCAGACGAAACCAGTATTGCTTGTTGTAGATTTCCAGGCGCTCGAAGGAAGAAAGGCGGTCGTTGGGCTTGACGTACTCCGCAATCCTCTCCTGCAATAGCGAACCATTGGCATCCACCGCCTGCATGGCAAAGTCTTCGGTCAAGGGACGGCTCACGTCCTCTGCCATCCTGCGCTGGAAGCTGAGCAGGCTCATGCCGCCTCCTCACCGCGACCCGGGGACGCATCTTCCTGCTTCGAAGCCGGCAGAAAACGATTCGCCTTGAGGGCTTCCGCATGGACTTCATCGAACGAAGGAATATTGTCGTCCCATTCAAGCAGCGTCGCGGTTCGGCCGACACGTTCGATGGCGCGGGCATACAGCTTCCACACAGGATCGAGCACGGGGTGATCGTGGGTGTCGAGGGTGTACTTCTCAAACTGGGAGTGACCCGCGATGTGAATCTGCGCTACACGCCCGGCCTCGACAGCGTTCACATAGTCCATGGGATTGAAACCATGGTTCCGTGAGGATACGTAGATATTGTTCACGTCCAGCAGAATGCCACAATCCGCTGCGTGGACCACCTCATTGAGAAACTCCCACTCCGTCATCTCCGACTCATGGAACTCGGCATAGCTGCTGACGTTTTCGACGGCGATGGGAATTTCCAGAAAGTCCTGAACTTCACGGATCCGGGCGGCCGTCGTTCGAACAGCTTCCAGCGTATAGGGCAGAGGCAGCAAGTCGTGGGTGTAGCGGCCGTCCACACTACCCCAGCAGAGATGGTCGGAAAGCCAAGGCGTTTTGGTGCGGACGGTGAGTTCCTTCAGGCGCTTGAGATGTTCCCGGTCCAGCCGCTGCGCGGAGCCGAAGTACATGGACACACCATGCTGCACAACCTTGTACTGGTCGAGGATCTGATCCAGCACCTGCAGCGCACGGCCACCGCCGACCATATAGTTTTCTGAGATGATCTCAAACCAGTCGACAACCGGTTTCCTGGAGAGAATGTGGCTGTAATGCGGGATACGCAGCCCAATTCCAACGCCCAGATCAGTAAACGCATTAAACCTGTTTGCCGGCATCTTCCAATCCGTTTCACGTTACAACGAGAATGCTGGAGGTGCGGCAACGACCGCAAGCCTCCAGCGCAATACACTTCCAGCACCAGCGAAGTTAGACAGCCTTCGGAGGCGTGGAGCCATCGGTGGCGCAGGCGCCCTTGCCCTTACAGCTGTTCTTGCCTGCGTGCTTGGCATCGCCGCCGCCCTGACCCTTACAGTCGTTCTTGCCTTTGCAGGAGTGCTTGGCGGGGGTCTGATCCTGCGCAACCAGCATCACACCGGCGTGGGCGGTTGGCGTCGAGTTCTGTCCGGTGGTTTGCGCCTGCATACGGGCGGACGTTCCGCCAAGAAGGCCGGCGAATGCGGCGGCAAGAGCGAGATTGTGTGCGGTATTGCTCTTCATGGGTAACACCTTTCTTCGTTGGCCGCGCATCGCGATGCGCGGGACATGATCGTTTCATTAGCCCCGCTACGATGCGGAGCAGCCGGAGAGCTCGCAGAGTCGGGAACCGTGGCGCCCTCGCCATGAGTTCCTGACGTAAGAACCATCCTGCTGCCAAAAGGTTACAAGCTACCTGCGCGGCCTGTGTTTTTCTTTGACCGCTCGTCACAAAACGCATGTTTCCAGTCGAGCGCCTTTTTCCTGCTCTACAATATGCAGCCACTTGTAACCAATTCCCTGCAACCGTCTCTAACGCTGTGAGCAGATAGATAGTGCGCCAGTATTCGAGCCGCCGCTCATCATGAAGTTCCGAGACGTTCTGAGGACACGATGAAACATTGGATAGAAATGTATGCCGCCGCTTCACGCCGGCTTTCCCTTCTGCGGTCGCCATTTCTGCTGGCCGTACGCCTCTACTGGGGCTGGCAGTTCGCGCAGACCGGTTGGGGAAAGCTGCACAACATGGCCAAGATCACGGAATTCTTCGCCAGCCTTCACATTCCCTTCCCGGCCTTCAATGCACATTTCTGCGCGGGACTGGAGTTCTTTGGAGGCTTGCTCCTGATTCTGGGGTTAGGCTCCCGCATTGTGGGCTTTCTGCTTGCCGGGAACATGCTTGTCGCCTACTGGACCGCGGATCATGAAGCGCTGGTGTCGATCTTTTCCGATCCCGGCAAGTTCTACGTTGCGGATCCCTATACCTTTCTCTTCGCGTCGCTGATGGTCCTGGTGTTTGGCGCGGGGATATTTTCGCTGGATGCCTTTATTCTGAAACGTATCGGGGAACAGGCCTGATTTTGCATGACAGTGGCGCCTCCAGACCGCGATGAGACCGCGATGATCGAATCGATCCTTGCCGGCGACACCGAGCAATATCACGAGCTGATCCGGCCTCATGAGCGCAATGTTTACAAGATGGCGCTCTCTCTGATGAAGAACGAAGCGGATGCAGAGGACGTGGCCCAGGAAGCGTTCATCAAAGCGTTTCGGAAGCTCGCGGATTTCCGTGGACAAGCCAGGTTCAGCACATGGCTCATCAGCATCACATTGAACGAAGCCCGGGGACGCTTGCGGCGCCAGGCTACAGCGCGCACGGAATCGCTGGACAGATCGCCGGAGGAAGGCAGCACCATTTCACCGGCCATGCTGCGCGACTGGCGGGAAATCCCCTCCGATGCAGTGGAACGCGGGGAAATTCGCGAAATGCTGCAGATGGCGATCGGGAACCTCGCCCCCTTGTATCGTGAAGTATTCCTTCTGCGTGATGTTGAAGATTTCTCGATCGAGGAGACAGCCGTCGCGCTCGCGATCACAACGAGCAACGTCAAGGTTCGCCTCCACCGTGCGCGCATGATGATGCAGAAGGAACTCGCGCCGAAGCTGAAACAGGCGACGCCGAAAAGGAGGTGGTTTCCATGGTCCTAGAATGCAGGCATGTTTGGGACTACATCTCCGGTTACCTGGATCACTCGCTGTCGCCTGAGATCAAGGCCATGGTGCAGGAGCACCTGGAACATTGCGAGATATGCTCGGCGATTCTGGATTCCACGCGCAACATCCTCGTGCTGACGGCGGATGACCGCGTCTTCGAGTTGCCGGTCGGCTTCAGCGAACGGCTTCACGCGCGGCTGGACGAAGAGATTAAAGGGCCACCGGAGGGACAGGAAGTCGATGAAGCTGAACCGGAGCAGCGCTGAAGGCGCGTGAAACCCATGCCATCTTTTCGACTTTCTTAGGTCAGCAACGGCCTAGATTGTGCCGTGCCAATGGATGTGAATCGCCCATTCCACGATCACCAGACACAGCGTCAGAACCGCAAGCGTGATCTGAAACGACTCCGCGCGCTTCTTCTTCGGATCCACTGGTCCGACGCGCCACTGAGATGAGGGCCGTGCGCGCAGGGAGCGAACGCGCCAGATCACATACAGGTTGATTACCGAACCTGCGACGGCGACGAACTCCATGGGAATCCGGATCGATGCCGCATGCAGAAAAACTAGAAATTTGATTCCCGTTGCCGCCGCGGCGAGGGATCCCACTCCGATGAGCAGGCGCAAGCCGCTGAGCGTCATCACGGCGGTACAGGCACTTTGAAGCAGGATAAAAAAGAGGCTTGTAAGACCAATCGCCCAGGAACGGTTTTTCACGTTGTCAGGTGCTGCTTCGACGGCGACTTCCTGCGTCAACAAGGTGTTCCCCCAGGCATTCATCCTACCTGCTTCTGACGTGCGAAGAATCGGATCGTCTGCTTTGGAATGTCGGTTGTAACCTTTTTGCCGCTCGGGAATCTTACGGAAATACCGGGCCAAGTCTTTCGGAGGTTCCATGACAAACACGACGAGCCGGAATGCAGTCCGGAGTTTCCTTACTGCCTTAGTCGCCGGCCGGCATTTTAGCCGCGCTTCCGCAAACCGGATTCTGTTGATCTGCGCCGTGTTTGCAGGTTTGTTCACGGCCGTCGCATCCGTAGCGGCGCAAATGCCCGTGGTTGGGGACAAAGCACCCGATTTTACGCTGCGATGAGGTGTACCAGTTCGCCGTTTTCTCCACGTCGGACGCATGAACCATAGGAACCAGCTTAGGCATCAGGGGCTCCGCTTCTTGCATTGTGACGAGCTGTCGTTACGTTCTTCGTGCAGCAGACTCCCGCGTCATCCAAACCAGCAGGCCGACGTTAACCGCCGCAAGCAGAAAGGGACCAAAGGCCCTGCCGGGATCGCCCAAACGCAACCCAACCAGACCGTCGAACAACTGCACCAGGCTCATGGCTACAGCCAGGGCCGCAACACCGCCGCGAAGGCGCAAGGCCATTGCATAGCCGACGGCGAGAGGAAGCGCGATACTCCGTGATGCTGCGTACATCGCGTACTCGTGACCTGAAGACATCTTCAACGCCAGGAAAGCAAACCCGACGCTGACAATCGCGCTGATAAACGTGAAGCTGGCGCAGGCCCAATAGGCGCGGCCCATCCCTCTCGAAACACCCATGCGAAGAGTTTATCTTCCGGGGGCTCGGAGGAATGGCTGTTGTCGCCGCTTTTCCTTCGCACCACCACAACCCTGTCATCTCGACCGAAGCGTGTGGCGGTTTCTCTCAAGGTGCTCGATGAAGTGTAAGAGCCCGAGCCGTTTTCCTCTAAAGAAAACGGCCTTCACTGAACTCGAAAAGGCGAATTATGAGAGGAACGGCCAGCGTAGCGGAGAGATCTGCGTCTGCTCCCGCCCATGCCGAAGCGGGAGCATGCCCTCGGCGGCTGAAGCCGGATTGTGGGCTCGGTTCTTGCTCCGGGCACCTCTCGAACATCTAAAATCTAACGATCTAATCTCTATTTCGAAGGAAGTGACGACCTCGTGCACATTCTGCTGACAGGAGCTTCAGGTATGGTTGGCCAGGCAGCACTGCGGGCCTGCGTGGAGGACACCCGTGTCTCGCGTGTGAGCGCGCTGGTGCGTAAACCACTTGGCATTGCCGGAGGCAATGTCAAAGAGATCGTCTGCCCTGATCTGTTTGCACTTGCCGAAGTCGCGGAGCAGATCGGCAAACCGGATGCGTGTCTCTTTTGCGCCGGTGTTTCTTCCGTAGGCATGTCGGAAGCGGACTACCGCCATGCGACCTACGATCTCACGCTCGCCGTCGCTACCTTCCTTGTTGGCATCAATCCTGCAATGCATTTCCTCTACGTCTCAGGCGCAGGCACGGACTCCACAGAAAAGGGCCGAAGCATGTGGGCCCGGGTGAAGGGCGCTACCGAGAATGCCCTGCTTCGCCTCGGATTTGCGGGTGTGGCGCTGTTTCGACCGGGCTACATTCAACCGCTGCATGGGGTGCGCTCCAAAGTCGGTTGGTACAACACCGTGTACGCCATTCTGCGGCCGCTGTATCCGCTCGTCCACAAGGCATTCGGCAGGTTCGCCACGGACACCGATACGCTGGGCCGCGCGATGCTTACCGCCGTGCAGCCGGATATGCCTTCGGCAGTCTATGAGTCTGCCGACATCAACCGCATCGGTGCTGCGCCGCAACGATAGCGGCTGCCCAGGCCTCAACGCCAACGGATATGTATTCTGTGAAAACGATGGTTTCACCGCAAGAACTGTCACGCCAGATTTCCGCAATTCTTCCTAACGTCAGGTGTGGCAGCTTGCGATTCTGGGGTGATTGGTTCGGGCGGCCATATGAGAACGGTCACCGACTCATCGCGTGCGACGCGACAGACGACTGCTTAAGGCTCCATTTCAATGAGGATGAGACTCTTGCAGTGTGGAATCCAATTGATGTGGAGATAACAACGGACGCTTTTCGGATTGGCAATGCCACAGCCCTACGATGGACCTGGTACAGCTACGGCGGACCCAAAGAACCGGAAAATCTCCGGTATCGCGATTATGCTCGGGAAGATGAAAGGATCATCTACCGGATGAACGGAGACAGACTGCGCGGAACAGGTTGGCTGGAGCCGGACGCGACATCGTACGCGGCTGTCGAGATGCCGCCGTTCTAAGCCTTTGCATCCCCGCTTGCAAGAGCATGAAGTACGTGTCTTGCTGACCGCTTCGATCATCCGTCTCGCCCAAAGGCACCACCTTCGTTCAAAGGCTCGACAGCCACGCCCATGCGATTTCCGGCTTGGCGACGTCGCCGTGATCGTTGATGGTTGGCTTCGGAGCAGGACCGTCACCGTTCAGGTTCCTGATCGTCTTTCCTTCAGGAAGCGCGGCGTACTTGCCGCCGATGTCCAGCAGCACATCGTCGAATGCTTCCGGCGTGCGTTGTGCACCGTTGCGTCCCATGCCGCCGAATTTGTCGTTGGCATCGCCCAATGCCGCCGCGACCTGGTTCAGGATGCGCGAAGCCAGCGGATAGGCAACACCGACTGCGGTGTCATGCACACTATGCGTAATCAGTGTTGCGCCTCCGATCTTGGGCATCCCGATGACGGAACGGAACGCGCCATCATGCCCTTTCTCATCCCAGTCTTTCGCGAGACCGTAATGCGAATACGCAGCCTCCAGCAGAAGCAAGGTGGAAATAGTTTTCGCGTCGGCCAGGGTGTTGGCGGCCGCCGTGACCACGCGTGCCCCGAAGGAATGTCCGATGAGATGAATGCGAAGCTCGGGCGACGCCTTCTGCAGCGCAAGAATCGTCTGCTGCACGCCTGTGCGGCCGATGGTTCCAGCGCGGTCCTTCATGGTGTAGTACGTGAAGTAATTGGCCAGACGGCAGGCCGCAGCCTTGATGCCATCGATGATGGCGCCGATCCCAAGTGCATGGCCGCCGGAATCCGCCGGCGGTGGGAATGCCGGGAAGTCGGGCACAGACAGCCGGTCGAGCACCACATGCCCCGGAGCGCCCGCTTTCAACGTGCTCATCGCGTCGTCCAGGCCTTCATCCTTTTCGCCGCGAGGCGCGGGCAGAGAGCTCACCAGCGCAAAGACGAAATCATCCTGCGCGCTCTGGCTGACGTCCAGCTTGGCAATCTGTTCGCGAGCATGTTCGATCTTGGCCGCAGCCGAAGGATCGGCAGCCAGGATGATCTTGAGCTGATCGAGCTGCGCGTTGAGCTGCGCATCGAGTGATGGGCTGAGCGAGGCCGCGCCACCCGGAATCAGATCGCTGTCGGCAAATTTCTTCGACGGCCAGAAGATGGCGCCGACGGCGAACTTCCTGTCCTGTGCGATGTTCTGCGACTTCTGCACCTGGGCCATGGCCGCGAAGAAGTCGGAGTAAAGCTTGCGCGCGTCATTGATGTCGTTGTTCCAGCCATGCGAGATCAGAGCAAGGTCGGTTGTTCCCTTGCCTTCATCGGAAGTCAGCCATGTAATCAGGTCCGCCTGTGAGGACGGATCGACAAGGCTTCCGGTGGTGTCATACATCAGGTCGAAAGCGGGATAGGTTCCGTAGTTCGTAGTCATCGTAAGACTCCTCGATCAAACAGATTGAATAAGTTTCATAAGGTCGACCAGGCCGGCACCCTGGAAGTTGATGTCCCGCCCCAGATCCATGGCGGACTGCATCAGCAGTGCGCGTGTCTTCTCGGGCTCTCCAATGTATTCACGCTTCACCGAGAGAAAGGCCGCCAGCACACCCGAGACATGCGGCGCCGCCATGCTTGTGCCGGTGTCTTCCAAGTAGCCGAAAGGCGCGGTTCCCAGGCCAGGCAGCGACATCGACGCTGCCTTCTGTGAACTCGCGGCGGAGATCACTTTCTCCCCGGGCGCAACCACTTCAGGCTTCTTTCTGCCGTCGCTGGTGGGGCCTTTGGAAGAGAAATACGAGATGCCGAAGGTGTGCGGCGACTGGCGATGCGTGGAGCCCACCGTGATCGCGAGATCCGCATTGCCCGGGTCGTTGATGCTGAGCATCTGCCCAGCTTCCGTGGTGGAGACCGGAGTAAGGAAGGTAATGACGTGGCCCGAGTTCCCTGCCGCCACCACCACCGCGACACCCGACTTCACCAGGCGATTGATCTCCAGACACAGCGGCGTCTGTCCGCACGCATACCAGGTCGGATGGGCGGGAAAGCCGGCGGAGATATTCACACCATGCACCACGAGATGGCGTCCGTAGTCGTTGAGCTGTTGCACGTACTCAATCGCCTGAATCAGCGCGGTCTCATCGCCGTCACCGTTGTCATCCAGCACACGCAGGATAAGCAGCTTGGAGCGAGGCGCCATGCCCTTGATCCCAGGCACTGGCTCCAGATGATACGAACTGTCTCCGCTGGCGGCTTCTGCCTGGATGGCGGCTTGCGGTGTCGAAGCAGGGTCGGCTTCGCCGGCAATGATGCCCGCAACGTGCGTCCCATGGCCATATGCATCCTGATCCCACGGCAGCGTTCCGGAGAACGAACAGGACTTGCCGGTCAGAGGAGCGGCCAGCGTGAGGTTCTGATGCAGCGCGAAATGCGGGTGCGTTGCATCGACGCCCGAATCCATCACGGCCCAGACAATCTTGTCGCCCATGGCCGCGAACGAGTTATGCGCAGCGTTGGCTTTGACGGTGCGAATGGACTCTGTGGTCAAAGGATGGATCTTCTGCGACTCCCACACACGGAAGATCATGCGCAGAGTTCGAGCCTGCGGGATGGGAGCGTTCGACGGCGGTGATGCCGGAGCGGCCGGTGCATCTTTAGCGGCCGAAGGCGCGCTCTTTCCTCGCCGAGCCGGCGGTGCAACAGCAGCCTGGACAGGCACAACGGCAGGCTGGCTCGCTTCAACAAGAGTCTTGTGGGCCTCGGACGCACGGTCGCCATCCTGCATGACGAGTTCGAGAATCTGTTCCGCGGTCAGGCTTGCGAAGAGGTACGGGTGGGTGGAGTCGGGCCGGTTACGCGAAAGTGCTGTGTCCGCGAATGGGTCGCCGGCGAGAATGCTTTGCAGCATCGCGATCACAGCATCTTTGGCCCCGTTGCGGCCTCCAGGATTGTTGAGATTCAGCTCGATGATGACGTCATAGCGCGTGGGAGCTACGGGGGCCGCAGGCGCTGCCGCAGCCACAAGCGCTCGTTCCGTGCCGACCGATTGCGGCGCAGGTTGTTCCGGCGAAGCCAGATCGGCATCGATCTTCGAACGCAGAGGTTCCGAGATCAGCCGGGTGTTGAGTGTTTTCCGGATTTCCGATCTGCGGCTGGACGGAGAAGGCTCTTGCGCCATGATGGACCCCTACCTCTTCGGCTTCGGCAAATTCACCAGGTGACGCCGAATTATAGGTCCGCATCTCGTCTCATCGGATAAATTTTCCGCCCCGCCGATGAATCCGCTTCACGGCATATCGTGGCACGTACGAATGCAACCCGTCATTCTTCACGCAACAGGCGTACGGGATCGACGGCCAATGCCCGTTGCGCGGGGATCCAGGTCGCGACCAGGCCGAGACTCGCCATTACTAAAATCACGCCGCTTAATACCAGCGGATCGCGGGCCGAGGCCTGCGACACAATCGACGCCAATACGCGGCTGGCCAGAACACCGAGCACCAGTCCGCCGATCGACCCGATTGCCAGCAGCTTGAGCGCACGTCCCAACGCTGCCTGCAGAAGTTCCGTGCGCTTCGCTCCCAGCGCGATACGAATGCCCAGCTCGCGCAGCCGTTTGCTCACCGAATATGCGGCCATGCCGAAGATGCCTGTAATCGAGAGCATCGCGCCGATCACGCCGAGAACACCCAACGCGAGTGTGGCCATGCGCGGTCCAAGTAGCGTCGAATCCAACGATTGGAAGCGGGTCTGAATGTAGATCGGCAGACCGGCGTCCAGTTCGTGCAACCGGCTGCGGATAGCAGACCCAAGAAGCACGGGATCGCTGCTCGAACGCACCACGAGATACGCCGGTGCCGAAGGCCACTGCAGAATGGGAAGGAACATTGCAGGCTTAGGATCTTCAGTGAGGCTGCCATATTTGCCATCCTCGGCAATACCCACCACCTGGATGCGCTTGCCATCTGGCATCTTGAAGTAGCCACCCATCGCTGCGGACTCGGAACCAAAAATGCGGTGGGAGAACTCCCTATTCACTACGGCAACCAGAACCTTGTCCTTCTCGTCCTGCCAGGTGAACACTCTGCCTGACAGAAGGGCGGTACCTGCCGCGTGGAAATATTCAGGCGAGACTTTGAACATCAACACGTCGCCGGCTGCGCTCGATGGCTTGAGATCGGCGGTGTTGTCATGGAAAACCGGTGAGTCAGGCTGTGCGTCGCCCAGTGGAACCTGATCGGCCAGCCCCACGGATTCGACGCCGGGAATCGCCTTGACCGTCTCGATCATGCGCTTCTGCAAGGGAGGCACCTTGTCGCCGCGGTAGCCGGCCATGGCAACGTCCGCTTCGGCAAGCAGCGTGTTCTGGACCGCGAAGCCGAAGTTGTTGTGCAGCGAATGACCCAGTCCTCGCACCGCAACAATGGACGAAGTTACGAGCACGGCGCAGAGAGCAATCTGCACCACCAGCAACACATCGCGCACGGTCAGCCGCAAACCGAACCTCCCGCGTTTTGCCACAGCCGTGCTTCCCTTCACGACCTCATAAGGATTGGTGCGGAGCACCTGCGCGACCGGAACCACCCCAAACAAAGCTCCGCTGACCAGTGCAAGGAGAAGGGCGACCAGATACACGTTCACATCCGGATTGACGGACATCTGCACGGGCCATCGAGCGACCGGCTGCCATGCGCTGAGTCCGTGCAAAAGCGCAACGCTGCCGGCTAAACCAACCGTGCCGCCAAGCAGAGACAGCAAAAACGCCTCGGTGAACAGGCCGCGCAGGATGCGTTTCCGGCTGGACCCCAGGGCCAGTCGCAGAGCCACCTCACGCGCACGGTCAGCCGCCCGAGCAGCAAAGAGACCGCCAAGGTTGGCGCAGGCTGCGAGAAGAATCAGCCCCGACAGCAGCATGAGCCCCGACATGAAGGCCCATAGCGGCCGGCTGACGTAGTCACCGTAAAGCCCCGGACGGGCGAGGACGAATTTCATCCCTGGATCGTCTTTGGGATAGGTCGTCTCCAGGTAGGCTCCAATAGAGTTCAGATCGGCTGCAGCCTGCGCGGGCGTCACTCCGGGCTTGAGGTGACCCAGCGTCATAAAGATCGAGCGGTCGCCACGAGCATAAAGGTCGTCATAGCCGAACATCGGGTGGTTCACGATCGGAATGAACAGATCCGGATGAAAGAAGGCGATTGTGCCGGCGAATCCGGGCTGCGCTACACCCAGAATGGTGAAGGGGTGACTGTTCAGCCGGACCACACGGCCAATAACGCCGCGGTCGTCCTGAAAATGACTGTGCCAATACGCATAGGTCAGCACGATGAAGGGCGCGCTGTCCGCGCCATGTTCGTCGGCGCTATGAAACATGCGGCCGAGATAGGGCTGCAGTTCAAGTGCGTCGAAGTAGTTGCCGCTGGCTTCTTCTATCCAGACGCGCGAAGGCTCCTGCCCTGTATCCAGACCCGCCGCCGTGACGGAGTACGCCGCCAGGCTTTCGAAGCTGCGGTTCCTGTCGCGAAAGTCCAGGTAATCCGGATACGACTGCGCCATGTCATTGGTCGATGTGCGCCATATGCCGTACAGGCTCTCCGCATGAGGCACATTCAGGGGCCGCAGAAGAAACGCGTTCATGATGCTGAACACCACGGCATTCGCTCCAATAGCCAAAGCCAGCGTCAGCACCGCCGTGATGGTGAAACCAGGTGAGCGGCGCAACTGCCGGGCGGCGTAGAGCAGATCGGACCAGATACCTTCGAGATTCAGCGCAACGTCCACGGAAGCGGTACGCTCGCGCATGGCCGTCGGACTGCCGAAACGCAGCAGCGCTTCCCGGCGAGCCTCCGCAGGAGACATACCGGCGGTCACGTTGTCTTCCGTCCGCAACTCGATGTGGGACTGGATCTCAGCCTCGATCTCGCGGTCAACGCGTGAGCGGGAGAACAGGTTCGCAATGCGCCGAAAGATCGTCATGGTTTCCCTCTCACGCGTACCGAAGCATCGCGTGGACGCCCCTGACCAGTTGATCGAAACTCTCTTCGGCTTCATGAAGCTGCTTCCGGCCAACGGCAGTGAGCTTGTAGTACTTCGCTTTGCGGTTGGTCTCGGTCAGGGCCCACTCCGAGCTGATCCACTTGCTGAGCTCCATGCGGTGCAGCGCCGGATATAGCGAGCCTTCTTCCACGCGCAGCAAGTCCTCCGACGCGCGCTGGATGTGAAGCGAAATGCCATAACCGTGCAAACTGCTCCGTTGGGCAAGCGTCTTGAGGACGAGTAGATCGAGACTTCCCTGAAAATCGTTGCGCGCCATTCGCCTCACCCCTCTACTTCTGGGTATGTCGCGAAGGTATCCCTAGAAGTCAAGGGATGTCAATAGAGAATTGTTGAGTGGTTTTGTATGCCGACAAAAATCTGTCATCTCGACCGAAGGCGCTTCAGCGCCGTAGCGGAGAGATATGCTTCTGCCCCCGCCCATGCTCGGGCGGGAGCACGCTCTCAGCGCCTGAAGGCAAATGTATGCGCGGACTTGAATGTCCGCTCTGAAGAGCGGACCTACCGTGTGTCCGCTCGATGGAGGTCAGTTGCTGTCCTGTACCGACAGACCTCTCCCTTGCAAAACCCGGCCCGATCTTTTATATCTCTCATATACGACTGAATTAGTCTTAGATTGGATCGTGAGGCCGCTTGTTCAAGAATCAACTCTCTTTGCCCGCCGTTTTCCTGCTGGCTCTGTCCGGGTCGCTTTCCGGCTGGGCGCAGGGAGCGCAACAACAACCTCGCATGGTGCTTGACGCGCTGGACCTCGATCACGACGGCAAGCTTTCCGCCGCGGAGATCAAGGCTGCCCCGGCCAGCCTGCTGAAGCTTGACCGCAACGGCGACGGTCAGTTGACGGCGGATGAGCTCAGCCCGCGCCCCGAAAATACGGGCGCGGCGCCGGATGAGTTGGTAACGCAGTTGATGGGCTTCGACAATGGGGCCAAAGGTTATCTCGTTCCCGGCGACGTTCCCGACCGCATGCAGGGCCTGTTCCGCCGCGCCGACGCCAACCACGACGGCAAACTGACCGCCGACGAGATTCGCGGACTCAGCACCCACCAGGTTATGCCCGTGGGCATTGCGCCCACTCCAGGACGCGCGGCAGGTGCGTTTCGCCTGGATCCGCTGTTGAACGCGCTTGACTCCAATCACGATGGCGCGATCTCGGCAGCCGAGATCGCGGTTGCCACCGACAGTCTGCTCACGCTGGACAAGAACGCCAATGGCGAGATCACTGCTGACGAAATGCGCGTACGCCAGCAGACGCCGGAAGAGCGCGCCGATCACATGCTGGACGAGTGGGACACCAATAAGGATGGCAGGATCGCCCGCGCCGAGGCTCCGGACCGCATGGCCGCGCAGTTCAACTCCTTCGATGCGAACGGCGACGGCTTCCTCGACCGCGATGAACTGATTGCGTACTTCAAGACCCAGGGCAACCAGCCTCGTGGCGGCGCGCCTCGCGGTGCCGGTGCACCTTCGGCAACTCCAAAGAACTAAGCACCCGGAATTTTGCCGGTCTTCGCCATAAGGCGGTGGGAGAACTATGGATACACAGACAAAGAAGATTCTTGCGGCCATGAGCCTGTTGCCGCTGGCGGCAGCCCCCGCAATTTCCGCGGCGACCGTGCCTGCACCGTGGCAGGCCGTAGCTAACCCCGAAGCCCAGCAGATGGGCGCATGGACGTTTCACCATGAAAACGTTCTGGGCACGTCTCTGCAGATCACCGTGCGCGCAACAGATGCACGCTCGGCCGCGAAGGCTGAAGCGGCCGCTCTTGCCACCTTCGATCACGAAGAAAGCATCCTCAGCGCATGGAAAGCGGACAGCGAGTTTTCGAGGTGGTCGCGCACACGCTTCGAGCCGGTCCCGGTTTCGCAGGACCTGTTCACCGTGCTTGCGGCGTTCGATACATGGCGTGAGCGCACCGATGGCGCGCTTGATCCTTCGATAGAAGCAGCGACGCGGCTTTGGAAGCGTACGACCGCAGAGGGACGCGTTCCCAGCCGGCGTGAGATTGCCGAAACCGTGGAAGCGATCGCGCAGCCCCACTGGTCGCTGGACGCAGAACGCCACACGGCGACTCGGCTCAGCGATACGCCACTGGCGCTGGCCAGCTTCGCCAAGAGCTGGATCACGTCCAGGGCCGCCGATGCCGCACTGGCTGCGGGAGCCGGCGGCATCATGCTGAATGTTGGTGGCGATGTCGTCGTGCGCGGAGCGCTCACGCAGATGGTGGCCATTGCCGATCCGCAGAACGCCGCGGATACAGACAGCCCGATGCAGTACGTTGCCGTCAGCAATCGCGCGGTTGCCACCAGTGGAGGCTACCAACGTGGGTTTGAGATCACGCAAAGCCCGGCATTGCAGACGCCGGAATTCTCTCATCTGATCAATCCCCGGACAGCACAGCCGGTAAACCACATGCTTTCTTCCACGGTCATCGCGGCCGATGCGGAAACCGCAGGCGCGCTCGCCACAGCGTTCTCGGTGATGCCTGTCGCCGAGAGCCAAAGGCTGGCCGCGCAAACGCCGGGCGTCGACTATCTGCTGGTTACGGCAGACGGTCGGCAAGTGAGCAGTGCCGGATGGAGTGGTTACCAGGTCGGCGTTGCACATCTGGAACCCGCAGCCTTCACCCCGCCGCAGAAAGCTGTCGCGGGTGCATGGAACACCAACTTCGAGCTCGCCGTCGAACTCAATCTGCCGCGCATCGAGGATGCCCGCTATCGCCGCCCCTATGTTGCCGTGTGGATCGAAGACGCGGATCACTTCCCTGTTCGCACGCTCGCGCTTTGGACCCAGAACCCGCGCTGGCTGCCGGAGCTGAAGCAGTGGTATCGCGACGACCAGATCCGCAACCTCAGCGAAGGCACGGACATCTCGCGCACCGTCGGCTCAGCAACCCGCCCCGCTGGAAAATACACCCTCAAGTGGGACGGCAAGGACAACGAAGGCAAGCTGGTGAAGCCGGGCAAATACACCGTGGTGGTGGAAGGCTCACGCGAGCACGGCACCTACCAGATCGAACGTCACGAACTGGACTTCATCGGCAAGCCCGAGCAGGCGACGCTGCCCGCAGGCAAGGAACTGGGGACGGTCGTTCTTGACTACAGAAAGCGGTAGCGGGCCGGCGCCCGTCACCAAAACCAAAGCCCCGCTGCCCCTGCCCGTGCGTATCCGGAAGACCACCGCGACTCTTTCGCGCTTCCTGCACGTCTACCTGTCGATGGTGAGCTTCGCGGTGGTATTTTTCTTTGCGGCCACCGGGCTCACGCTGAACCATCCCGACTGGTTTGCGAACCAGCAGAAAACCGTCGTCCGTCATGGTGTGGCGGATGCTGCTCTGCTGAAGCCCAATGCCGCGGGTGAGGTCGACAAGCTTGGCCTGGTGGAGATGTTGCGTGCACGCCAGCACATCCATGGCGCGGTCAGCGAAGTGCGTGTCGACGATGCGCAGATCTCCATCTCAGCGCGCGCCCCCGGCTATACCGCCGACACCTTCATCGATCGCAGCACCGGGAGGTATGACGTCACGGAAGTCTCGAGCGGCTTCGTCGCGGTGATCAACGATCTGCACAAAGGCCGTGACTCCGGCAAGACCTGGGGATGGCTGATCGACGCAAGCGCGGTTCTTCTGGTGCTGGTGTCGCTCACTGGTCTGGTGCTGATCTGGTTTGTGTACAAGCGCAGGACATCAGGGTTGATCCTGGCGGTGATCGGTACGGTGGTGATGCTGGCGATCTATAAGTGGCTCGTGCCGTAGGGCCGAACGGTTCGAATATCCGCAGGATCTGTTCTTTGCTTTTCTTGTTGTCATCCCCGTAGGGGATCTGCTGTTTCTTTCTGCCCGCACACCCTGTCATCTCGACCGGAGCGAAGCGTAGTGGAGTGACTGTCTACGTTGTCAAGCCTTTAGTGCGTGGATTTTATGTCAAGTTCAAACGCACGTATTCCAGCAGGTAGAGGGATGGCTGTGGAGC